>CALSMU010000007.1 GCA_943787535.1 uncultured Flavobacteriales bacterium
TATAGTCCCTATCCAAATATAATAAAAATCAGTAACTGAATTCAATTATATTTTTTATAGAAAGGGATCTTGGTAATACAAGTTACCGCTCAACCAGATTATAGTAAGTTACTCTGCTCTTGTCCATTGCGTGCTCAAAAGTTGTTTCATCTTGCATTCGGCCTTGGCCTAAGCTGCTTGATTTGCGCCCTACGGATGTAAAATGAAGCATTGTGAATAGAAGGTTAAAACCGCGTATGCCCAAATTTTTAAACGGTTGCTCAGCTGTGTAACCCACACCCTTCATAATCTGAAGACAGCCATCCATGATAAGCGAAAGATCCTCATCTGACCATTCTTCTCTGGGCATAGCAAAGGCGTCTTCATTTCGGTACACCTCAGGACCTGATTTAATGTAGCTGTCTGCTTTGACTAGAATGTAAGGGAATCTATTTTCGATAAAAAGATTGTTTTGCTCATCGGTAAATCCAGCAGTTAATTCATCTAATTTCCTTGTGATATCGTTCATGTTAATTTCGTGTTATTTGCCTTTGGTTTATATCTACTATGGTGTAATAACGAATATAATAAATCCAAAGGACTTTTAATAATTCAAAACAATTTACCACCATAAACAAATGACGGTGAACAACGTACCTAATTTATGCTGCAACTAAATATATTGAGATTAATGCAGATGTTTTGCATATATTTTTTAATATTATATAATAATTTTTCTGAATGAGATATTTAACTAAATCAAGATTCCGTTTGGGCATAGATTGCCCATCCAAGTTATATTATACCAAAAAAGAAAATTTGTATGCCAATACAAAGGATCTAGATACTTTTATGCAGGCACTTGCTTCAGGTGGGTTTCAGGTAGAAGAGCTAGCAAGGCTTCATTACCCGGGTGGAACATTAATTGAAGACGATAGGACTTCAAAAAACTACTATTCGAATGCATTAGATAGTACTATAAGGGCTTTAAGTAAGAGTGATGATATAGTGATCTATGAAGCAGCATTTTCTTACGAAAAGTTATTTATTCGCACAGATATACTGGTTAAAAAAGGAAATGATATAAAGCTGATAGAGGTAAAGTCCAGGTCTTTTGACCCAAAGAACCTTGAATTATTTAATAAGAACGGATCGATAAAACCCGGATGGATAAGTACCTTTTATGATGTGGCTTTTCAGAAGCATGTTATTGAAAAATGTCATCCCGAGTGGAATGTGTCTGCTTATTTATTAATGGCCGATAAAACGAAAAAAGCTACTGTTGACGGCCTCAATCAGATGTTCCGGAAAACCGATAAAGGCAATAGAACGGGAATCGATGTAATGGTTAAGACACATGAAGAAACCGGAGATTCTGTATTAGGGTTATTAAAAGTTGATGAATATTTAAACCGTATTTATAATGGTCAGCAAAGAGCAATAGAAAGCATGGACTTTTATGAAATGATCGACACATTTTCAGAGTATTATGGCAAAGATGAAAAGATTAACTGGCCCATAGGATGGCATTGTAAAAAATGTGAGTTTAAAACCAATGAAGAAACGCAGCACCTTATAAGTGGTTTTGATGAATGCTGGAAAAAGCAGAAGAACTTTACCGATAGCGACCTAAAAAAGCCCAATATTTTTGAAATTGGTAATTTTAGAAAAGCTAAATTACTGGATAGTGGTATATTTTTTATGGAAGAACTTGTACAGGAAGATGTTGGATCAGATTTCTCTCCTTATCATCTTACCAATCAGGAAAGACAGTGGGTACAGGTAGAAAAAGCACTGGAGCTTAACAAAAATGGAAAGGCGGATTTTTACCTAGATATAGATAATTTATCTACAGTAATGAATAACGAATGGAAATACCCACTTCATTTTATAGATTTTGAGACCAGTCAGGCCGCATTGCCCTATACTAAAGGAAGAAAGCCTTATGAACAGGTTGCTTTTCAATTCTCTCATCATATTGTTCATGAAGATGGACGTATTGCGCATCAATCCGAATATATTCATCATAAGGCTGGAGTTTTTCCGAATTTTGAGTTTGTAAGAATACTGAAAGAGGCATTATCAAATGATAATGGTTCGGTGTTTAAATTCGCCAAACATGAGAACACGATACTTAATGCTATTTATACTCAGCTTGGAGCCTCAAATGAGCCTGATAAAGAAGAGTTGAGAGATTTTATAAGAACTATTACCAAATCTGTTGGTAAGTCTGCTGAGAAGTGGGAGGGAGACAGAAACATGATTGATCTTTGTGAGGAAGTAAAGAAATATTTTTATCATCCTTACATGAAAGGGTCCTATTCGATTAAGAAAGTACTACCAACCGTGCTTCGTGTTAGTGATCATCTGTATCAAAAATACTCTCAGACGATTGGACAGCTAGGTATCAGTTCCAAAAATTTTCCTGATAATCATATTTGGATAAAAGAAAAGGATGTTTCTCCCTATGATGCGCTACCAGCAGTTGACCTATCGGTTATAAAAGATTCTGTTTCGGGTATTGACCGCATAAGCGATGGCGGTGCGGCCTTATCTGCCTATGCTAAACTGCAATATACCAATATGAGCGATCAGGAAAGAGAGGTCATTAAAAATGCGTTGTTGAAATATTGCGAACTCGATACACTTGCAATGGTAATGATCTGGGAATTTTTCAAGTTTGTGTGCGATAATAAATAATTATGAACAGATACTTTCTTTTTTTTATAGCGTTGTTGTTTTACAACTTTTCTGTGGCTCAGTCCATTGTTAATACCGAAAAATTATTTATAGATAATGAAGATGGTTTTGCAGTTTCATCAGAGTTAATGGGTAGCTCTATACAGGGGAATGCAGAAGTGCTACTGGTGGAATATTCGCTAAATTTTGCGTATAAAAAAGCAAAGAACTCGTTTAAATTGCTGAGTGGGGGAGAGTATATTAATGAAGATAATCAAACGGTATCTAACAGTTTGTTCAGTCAGCTCAGGTACAACTACAATTTTTCAGCAAAAAGCCGCTTGTTTGCCTTTGCTCAGGTGCAGAGTAATGCGATATTATTATTGGAGCATAGGCTGCTTGGAGGTGCAGGGTTCAGACAGAACATTATTGAAAAGAAAAAGGATACTACAAGAGTTTTTAAAATTGACCTTAGTGCGGGTATAATGCAGGAAGAGGAACTGCTTAACCGTACCGATTTGCCAGTTACTGAAAAATACTATACCAACTATACAAGAAGTGTTATTTCTTTAGTGGGAGTGTATGAGGTGACCGATGTGTTTACTATTGTTAATACAACCTATTTACAGCAATATTTAAAAGACTTTTCAGATTATAGATTGCTCAACGAAACCAATCTGATGTTTTCCATCAATGAGTGGCTATCTGTTAGTTTAGATGTTGAATATAGGTTCGATAGCGAACCTCCATCAATATTAAAAGACACCGATTTTAATACCAATTTTGGATTGGTTTTTAGTTTGTAACCCGAATTATTTAATTAAAACAAAGGCATAATTTTATTACTTGTTCATCCACTCAGCTAAAAGAATTTCATTGTTTGTTGCCTTAGCTAGTCGAGTTGCTTCTTTTATTGCATCTTGTGTAGGTTTGTGTTCTAGTCCAACTTTTTTTCAAGAGATGAAAGAATCAATTCAGCTTCTTTAATAAGCTCTTTGGTTTTTTCCGTAAGCAGTGTTTCCAGCTTTGGTGCTTTAATCTCTTTAATGCCTTTTTTTAAAGTGGTGACTATTTTTTTTGCTTTTGCCTTTTCGGGACGTTTACTTTTTAAAAGTATTTGAACCTCACACAAACCTATATTGATCGCTGCTCTTGCACGTTTAAGGTCCTGGTCATCGTTTGTTTCTTTCCAAAAGGTAATCGCTTGATCAAAATGTTCTAGTGCTTTTTGATATTTTTTAACCAATTGATATTTTTTTGCTGTCTGATTGTAAGCTGCTGCTAGTTTAATATCTGTTACATTTTTAGTGTTTTTAATAAGTTCCAAATACTTTAAAGCATATTCAATGGCAGTATCAAAATTTTCAAGTTCAGTATATGCTTTAACTACTGTATTGTAAGTGGAGGCAATAGAATGGTCAGGGATTCCTTTAGAGTTCTTAACCACTTCCAGTGCTTTTAAAGCATAATTAAGAGCATTATCAAAATCTTTTAAATATACTCTATAGTAGACTGAAGTATTTGAATATGCTAATTTTAATGCCCATGGTTTTGGCTTGTTTGTATAAATGTTTTCTAAAGTTTTTATTTGTAACAAGCGATATTCAATTAGTTTATCATAATCTTCAACTTGTTTATAATATTCCGCATATTCATAACAAGCCTGAGCGTAATGGCTTGAATTTTTCAGGTTATTAGCGATTAATAACTCCATATGAATGTCACAAAGCTGTTTCAATTCATTATATTGGCCTGTTTCGGTAAGTAAACTTTTTTTTGCATTAAACCAATCTTCTATTAATTCACTCCAATCATTTTTATTATGTCTTTTGTAAATAAAGTCTTCACAGCGTTTTAAATCTTTTTTAGCGTCTTTAGGATTTTCCTTACAATAAATAGCTCCTGACCATTGATAGTAAAAATAAACTACGAATGATACCCAGTGTATGTTAATAGTGTTATTGGGTCTTAACTTGTGTATATAATCATTGTAAATTGAAACCGCTTTTCCCTTTTCTTTTAGATATGTTGTAATAATATTAATTCTCAATTTTAGGCAGATTTTTATTAATCTTAGGTCATTCGTTGCAATAGCTTTGTGGAGTAATAAATCCGATGATTCATCAATCTGATTGTTATCAAAGGTGTCATTTAATAGTAGAGAAAGCTTCAGGTGTTCAATGTAGATATTGAAACTCTGATGATCAGCTGAAGATTTTAGCTTTTCGTTCAATTCATCCAGGAAAACTAGCTTCTCTTCAAATTTTAATTCTATACAATTCAAGTATAAAAAGCCCATTGATATTAGAGTTTCCCCTTTATAGGTATTGTTGATCTTTTCTTTGATAATTTCCAGCTCGTGTTCTTGAATGAATATATCTTCATTTTTATCATATTCTGAGCTAAATCTTTTTTGCTTGAACATTAACCCGTAGATTCTTAATTCCTGTTCTACAGAATCTTTCGAATAGCTTTTGCTAAGCAGCTCATTTCCAATTTGTGTTACATCTTTAAATGAAGTATCCCGATCAGCAATTTTATTGATCAGAGAGATCAACTCAGCTAGTTCAGTAAGCTTTCTGTTTTTAAGAAAACTTGTAAAAGCAGCTATATTATCGAATTCTTCATCTGCGATCAGCCGCACAATTATTTCAAAAATAAGTCGCTTTGCTTTTTGATTATACTGTGGGTTAGACATCATTAGTGTAAGCCTCCTTACAACCGCCAGTACTTCTTCAATAGAATGTTCAGAAGGGTCTTCAATAATGCTTTTTTGAAGCTCAAGATACCTTTTGTTATATTCAATGATAATCTGCTTAACACCTGTTTCCTGTGAGCTGGGGAAATAACTTTTTATGGCAGAAATAATCCTCTTATCATTGAATTTATAAATATTATCTTCATTAGAAAGATCCTCTATGAGTCCTTTTTCTTCAGCGGTTTCTAAAAAATCAAGAATTTCAAGGAGTTCATACCCCCATACTTTTGCGAGAATTTCTGCATTGAACTTATTACCTATATTGGCGGCACTCTCCAGGATACGAATCCATTTTTTATCAAATTCATTTAATTTGGAATGATAAAAAGCATCTATTTCATCCGTGTTTGGCAGTTCCAGCGAGTCAATAGAGCTGATAAGTACATAACCATCGGGGGTATATTTAAGTGTTTTATTCTGTATCCATTGCTCAATTACTTTAAGTATGTATAAAGGGGTAATTGTTAATTGGTCATTTTTATCCAAAAGAGCACTATTGAATTTGTAATTAATATCTGCCAGTGAATCTTCCTGGATTTTAAACTGATCGTTTTGGTTGCTGAGATGATTTATAAAATCTTTTACCTTGAAATCTTTTTCTAGGGGTACAAACTCAATTTTGGTTTCAAGTTGTTCATCTAAATCCTTTAGCTCACCCATGAGCGTTTCGTAATCCACACCTCTGTAATTGTTCAGCGTATCGTCTCTAAGTGTTAAGATAATACATAGATTCCCTCGGACAAATTCATTTCTGCTTATGGTTTCTATAAATTTTTTTAAAAAGTCATAGCTATGAGGATCGATCCAGTGAAGGTCTTCCATAACAAAAACAGTTTTCTTTTTACTGGCTGCTATTTTATCTATTATCTCGACGCACATATCCTCCATCGAGCGATTTTCATCTCTTTTAAACTCATTGATTATTTCTGCACCAGCACCTGATATATCGGCTACCATCTTTGTGCCTTTACGCATTTTTTCCTCCATGTCCTGCGCCCGGTCCGTTAGCCCTCCTCCTTTGAGTAAATCTGCAAATGCTTCAGTAAATGGCTCAAATGAAATAGCGTTTTCATCCTGTATTTCGTCACAATCACCATAACACCAGTTCCAGTTATTATCCTCAAAATCCTCCATTGCTTTCTCCAAGCTTCTGGTTTTTCCTATTCCCATAGGAGCAGAAATAAGCATCAGATTCAGCTTGTCTTTTGATAAATTATTATCGATACGCTCATAAATATCTTTACTTGGATCAATAACATCTTTAATAAAATTAAACTCGCTTAAAAGTGTTGCTTCTTTGGAAGATTCTAATTTTTTTTCATTGATCCTATCCATGTATTTCCCTATTCCGTAATGTATCAAAGAAAGAGGTGCAATAAAAATCAGGCTACTTATAAATAGCGTAGGAGATATTTCAGTTAGTGCATAGGTGTTAAAGAAAATAAGTGCAAGTACACCTAAAATAAGGCCAGCAAGTGCTTGTGTTTTTAAGTTACTGTGTTTGCTTTTGCTGGTAAATTGAAAATAAGATCGAGCAATCAAATCACCTATCACAAATGTAAGTACCACAAGAAGGAAGTGTGCTGTTCTGGGGTAATGCTCAAACTGCGTAATGTAAAATACAAAAAGAGGCAGGTACGTTGCGTAGAGCGAAGCATTGGCAAAAGTACGGTAGCCCCGTATGTTATGAAACCCATCTATTTGCAAGCGGTTAATCAGAAATAAATTGATAAACGTTGGTATTATGCTCATGCAAAGTGTTAGTGCAATCACCCATAAGATTGAACCAGATTCCATATAATGATCGGTTGGGTCAGGTGTTAAAAAGGAAAGCGAGTAGATCATTACAAACGAAAGTAGGGTAGGCGTTGCAAAGCAGATACTTACAAATTTTACCTTTTTTATAAACTGGAAAAACATTTCTTTTAGCGAAAACAGTTTTCTTGTTCTTATAAATTTGATGACCTTTTCATCAAAGACAGCAATCAGAGCAATGAACAATATAGACTCCAATAATAATAGCAGTACATTGATGCCAAGCACACCTCTTTTATCTTGGCTAAACCCTCTGCTGAAAACTGCTTCAGTCTGCCCTTCTTCAGGACAGTAGGTGCTGAATTCACTATGGACAAGCCAGATTTTTTCATCTATATTATCCATATTGGTAACATAAAAAACTCCTAGTTTATCAAGGTTTAAGCTAGAACAGATTTTGTTTAATACGGCAGTGTCTTTATTTCCGTCAGTAAGCAAGGATGTTTTTTCAATACCTATAATTTTATTTAATTCCTCCAAAGTAATTACATAATGACTGGTGTTACCCATAATAGTTTGTCTTACAATCTCAAACATTTCATCATCACAATTACCTCTGGTAATGATAGAACAGATGTTCGCATTAGAAAGTGGGCCATTATGAATTTGTTTAAATGTGGTTTTAAAAAGTTCTTCTAGCGAATTGTCATAGGCATATTCAATGGCGTCGTCTGCAAATCCCATAAAAGAAGGAAACCCCGTGAAGTAAGGGAAAAGTTGAACTCGGTGGTTCATATTATTCTCGCAGGTAATAAGGGTAAGTTCTATCTTTTCTTTAAATGCTTGAGCCCATGCGCTGTCTTTTCCAATCATCATTAGAGAATCGCAGTATTGCACAGCCATATTTAAAAAATATTTGCTGTTGTTGGTTTTTCTACTGATGTAATCCAATGTATGAATGTGGGTTTTGAATTTTTTATATGTGCTCTCAGAAGAATCTGCAGGAGCTGTGGCATAGCAGTTTTTGGGAGTTACCAAAAAGCTAAAGCAAAGGTTAAAAATCAAAAAATAAAAGATAAATAGCTTATTCATAAATAGTTTAGGAGTTTTTATTAAATTTATTTACTCAAATCAAATATAAAATATAATATCTTAATCAGGTTAAATTAAATTTTAATAAAATGGAAAAAATACTTTGGAATAGTTTGGAGGAAGGAGGTGTTTACCAAATGAGAACAAGTGAGTTCGTACCAATTCACAATTTTGAACAGGTCATTTCGGATTTTGATAACATGTATGAAAGTTATCAAAATTCACCTACTTTGTTTACGGTGCATGGAAATGATGAAATAAAAGTGATAGCTGATACACATAAATTACGCCTTAATGTAGAAGGTATCGATTTTGAGTATTATGATAATTTAGACAAGAAACTAGAGCAGTTAAAAAGCCATTTAAAAAATAACAAGATTTCAGATCTGAGTTCAGAAATTATCTGTGCAATGATTGAAAATGAAGATTTTACAGTTAGCGCAATCATTGAAAGAATTGCACAACCCAATCAAATAATAAAAATTGAGTGTACCGACACACTTTATGGGAATGGTGAATATAACCTTACCGTATAGTAAAGAGCATAAAGAAATTCAGAATCTTTTAAATGAATGAGAGATGAAAAAAATACTAAGTAATTATTACGATTACGATCGAATTGAATTCCGCACAGGCTTGTTTAATCCTTTTGAAAACTTTGAGAAATATATAGAGGAGTTAAATAATCTTTATTCAGGTAGCGATGCTTTTTTAAAACTTCTCGCTGCACCGAGTCCCGATAAACCGGAAATAAGTCTAATCGCAGAGACCTATCAATTATGTGTTTCTGATGTACCTTTAGATAATCGAGAAACTTTTCTGAATGAAAACTTTGCTTCATTTTCTCCATTAATTAAATCCTTTATTTTAAATATGTATGAAGAAGACTCCATTTATGTAGCCGATTTTGTAAAGAAAATTGCTCTTCCTGGCCAGGAGGTCAAAATTTCCTACTACGACAGTGAAAATGGAAACTATGATTTTAGTGTTAAATCATAAAAAGGTATGGATTTTCAACAAGATCTTAATAGGATGGTTAAACTAGCATTAAAAAATTATGAAAATGCGCCAATGTATAAAAGATCTCAGGAGAATAGGCTAAAAGCAGTTGGAAATATATATTTTTTGTTTTCAGATTATGAATTGAAATATATAGGTCAGCGGCAACTTAAAGGAATTAAAACTAGACTTGATCAACATTTATACGGCAAATCTTATTCAGTTGATAAAAATAATGTTCAGAATGGTACAATTTCTAAATGGGATAAAGTGAAACATGAAATAGATCATGGAAAGGAAATATCTTTTAAGGTAATACATGTTAAGCCTGATACTTTAAGAACAACAATTGAGTTGGAATTAATTGAAAAATTAAAGCCAATTTGGAATATTCATGGTAAATAGATAATTATTAATTAAATGGCAAGAAAAGCAGAATTCTCAATTAACGGGCAAAGCATTATGGCGGAGCTCAAAAAAGTAGACCGAAAAAAGATTTATGGCTGGTCTACCATAGAGGTGTTTGATGAAAACGGCAGTAAGTGTAAGCTTGCTGGTTTGGCCGAAGGTCAGTTTGTGATGCCTTCTGGTTCTACTGCATTGGTAACCCTAAATGCAAAAGGAGAAGCGGTTTCAAAGAGCACGTTGGTAGGTGTAGACAACGATGGCAAAAAAGTAGAAAAAGTTCCTTCTATTTATGATGAAAAAGTTATGCTCCGAGAAGCTACCATAGATGAATATTTGTCTACGGCGGTAAAATCAGTATATCAGCTGCAGGTTGACGAAAATAAGGAAGCCTTGCTCAATGAGCTTAACAATGGCAAGGTATACTACTTTGTATTTAACTACCGAGCAGATTATGAAGGCGATGATGCTTTTTTAATTAGTAATGGAACGGACGCATTTGCCGTTACAGGTATGAGTGCTGACCTCGAGTTTATTGGGCTCGAAGATAACGAACAGGAATTAGTTCCTGAAGAGACCGAAGCAGTAGAAGATGATGACATGGATTTTGCCATGTTTTAAATAAAACAGAATGATTAGATATATAAAATTAGCCAACGATAAAAAAAGGGATGCCGAGATTACATTCAGATCCCTGAATCCTAAGCCTGCCATTACCATGGTTATGGAAACGGGTGATAAGGTGATTAATAAACGTGTTGTAAAAGGCACTTCTCAATCCAGCACACAAACGTTACTTGCTAAGTATGATGAAAAGCCAAAGGAGGGTGTTGACTTTCAGATGCAGCTGGCAGCTAGATTGTCAGAAGACTTGGTCAATTCAGATCCTGAAATAGATCTTGAGTTGAGTGGAAAATTCATTGATGATGTATCTAGAGTTTATATCAATGAGGATGAAAAGCCTGTTTTTAGGGTGAAAAAAATCGAAAAGATCTTTTCACCCAAAGCTGAGCTTAAAGAAGAACGTGAACCCAAATATAACGACAGTAATATTACAGGAGAGAGTATTGTTAACTGGACGGGTAAGCTAATGCCTAAATCGAAGGTTTACAATAAACTGGTGTTTAATAAAAAATACCAATTGAAACATGTGAATGGCCTGACCTATGACTTTCTATTCGACATGGCCAAACAACTGGCTGATAAAGATGCTTTAATGATGATGGGAGGAGGAGCTTCCGGAAAAGAACCACTCGTGATGAACGATGGCGGAAAACCTTACAGAGCTTTTTTAGAAGGCCGAATAAAAGGAGATAAATATTGTCTGATCCTGCACCTTACCGATCAGGAATTGAAACCATTACCAACTGAAGATGTTAAATAGGGTTTGAACCCCACTATAAATTTATAAACTATGAATGTAAAAGTTAAATTAAATTTTCAAATATCGATACCTAATCATATTGATATAAATGGAGCTAATATTTCCTTAATAAATATCAAGCCACATTTTATGACGCAAGAATTTTATTTATCAATTGACGCACTGTCGCCCACTGAAAATGTATGGAAATACGATAATGTTAGTTTCGATTTGTCAAATGAAAACTTAAAAAAAGGTCATTGTTCATTGGATTTGAATGAAGATGTCGCTCTATTTACAATTGATGCTGAATTTAATATTAAACCTAGGTCAAAATATACGTCATTAGTTAAAAATTCAGAAACTAAATGGGCATTTGGAGGGATTTTTATTTCTAAGAGTATATCTTCTTTTGAACATGACCTAATACTTACTTGTAATAATGCAAAAAGCCCTTTGTATAATGCTCAGGTTGTTTCCGGCGGAAGTGTCGAAGAGTTTTCTTATGAAAAACGAGAAAGAACTTTTCAATCAAAATATCATCTTTTAAATACAGGAGTTAGTTAGTCTCATATGAGATTTAAGTTGTTTTAAAGAGTATAATCTTAACATATGAAATATATAGTTAAAACATCAGGAAAACTTTGTCATTATCAGTTTTCTAATATTGCGGAAATAGAAGTTAATGACATTGAGTTTGGAGAAATGGATTATAACGAATTAGAGCATACCTTTCTCTTGGATAGGTCTTCTTTTGAAAATCAAAAGATTAGTATAGACGATGAAGTCAAATTTGAAATATTTAACGATAGCGATAGTAAGATTTTAGAGTTTTATTCAAAAGATATAGAACAAAGCGATGGAGGAGGTAGTTGTTTTTGTCCAGAACCGCAATATAATGAGGAGTATAATAATTGTTTGGGGTCATTTAGTTACTTTAAAGGTGGAGGGCCAATTTTTGAATTTGAAACTAATGATGAATTAAAAGTTGAAAATTTTTCCTATAGTTCAATTGTTTTTGAACTGGATGATGGAGAAATAACCTTAATGGATGATTTTTACTATAATAATAAAAAATTAGAAAATACTGATTTTGATGAATCTTGGGGAGGGAATAGGATAGTTAAAATTTGGAAAGAAAACGGTGAAGTTTATGATTTTAACGTGTAAAAAAACAAAAATTAAAATATGCCAATATATACAGTTAAGTTTCATTTAAGGTCATATTATACAGATGAGAAGTTTGATCTGGAAGATTTTCAGAGCAAAGAAATAACAGCAGCTGATTTAGATGAAGTATTTACCCTTTTAGATGACTTTGATCCGTCATTTTATCAAAGCATTGATGACTCTTCAGTTATTAATCATGATGAGAATGCTGAGCTCGATGAAGTAAATGTAGAATATATTGAGATAAAGGATGATCAGGGAAAAATAGTCTATGAGGATAATACAACAACATAACAACTAGAGTAAAGATATTATGAGCACCAAAGAAACCGCACAAAAATACAAACGCCAAACTGCATCCAGGTATCTTCCTGTAGGTGCAGAGGAGATTACCTCAAAGATAATGGAAGCAGAATGTTACGGTGTTTCTACCAAACACGATGGCCACTTTTATCTCTTAAGTTATGATGGCAAAAAAGTAGCGTTAATTAACCATGGAGGTAATACCATAACTGATTTGCCACTTCTAAAAGAAGCTTCAGCGCTACTTAAAGGCAAATGCAAAGCTGTAGTATTGGCAGGAGAATTATATCTACATAAAGAAGAAGGTCGTACCCGTTCTTTTGATATGACGGCAGCCTTAGATGATAAATCTGCAGATATTTACTTTGCAGCATTTGATCTGCTTACCCTTGATGGGCAGGAAATGTCTATGGATATTAAAGCATTGGATGAAAAACTTAACGCTGTGTTGTCTGGAGGAAAAGCATTGCATGTTGTAAAAAACAGCTTTGTAGAAAGCAGAAAGGACATTGCGGCGCTCTACAAGGAGATTGTTGAAGACGGAGGGAAGGAAGGGATTGTAGTGCGTTCTCAGAACGGACCAACGTATAAGGTAAAACCACTGATTACCTTAGATGCTGTTATTTTAGGATACGCAGAAGGAGAAGGGAGCAGAGCCGGAATGCTAAAAGAAGTGCTGGTTGGGTTGTGCGTAGCAAAAGATCAGTACATCCTGTTAACCAAAGTAGGCAATGGCTACAGTGAGGATGAGCGCAAAAACCTACTGGAAGAACTGGGTAAGAAAAAAGTAGATTCTGGTTACATTGAAGTATCTGGTTCTAATGTAGCTTTCACCATGGTAGAACCCAATCAGGTTGTGGAGTTTAGTTGCTTGGATGTATTTGGCGAAAACTCAAAAGGCACTATTTCCAAAATGTGTTTGAGCTATAAAGACGGCACCTACACAGCCATGGGTAAACAGCCAATGGCCAGTGTAATCTCTCCGGTATATGTTAAAATGCGTACAGACAAAAATCCTGATGCAGATGATGCAGGCTTGTCTCAAATCACGAAGATCATTTCTTTAGATAAAAATACTGCTGAAAAAGTAGATTTGAAGAAAAGCGAGCTCCTTTCAAGGGAAGTTTATGTAAAAGAAAGTAAGGGGATGAAGATGGTACGCAAGTTTATGGTTTGGAAAACCAATAAGGAGGCAACTGGCGAATACCCGGCTTATGTATTTCATTATACAGACTTTAGCGCTACTCGAAAGGAAATGCTTAAAAAAGAAATTAAGGTGTCAGATTCCAAAAAACAGATTGAAGAGATTTTTGCCGCTGAGGTATTAGAGAATGTAAAGAAGGGGTGGGAGAAGGTTTGAAATTAGCAATAAGGGAGTTGTAAATTAAACAATAGAATTTTATTTTATTAAATTAGAAGAATTATGGATAAAGAAAAGAAAATAGCTGAAGCAAAAAAAACATTATTGAAAGCGTTAAAAGCGTTAAAAGCCGCTGCGAAGACCAAGGGTTATTACAATCCGGGCCCCTTTTATCTTGCCATTATAGAGGTGTTTATGGAACTTGGTGATACAAAAGAATCACTTCGTATCGCCTCTGAAATGCCAGACGAACTCGTAACTTGGGCAGTAACAGAGGATGGAAACATTTATTCAAATTCGGCTAAATCAGATGCCTATGTTAGTGTCGCAAAGGCGTTGTTGGATGGTGGAGATACAGAAGAAGTCTTTAACGTAACCTCAGAAATAACTAATAGTGCCATTAAAGCTATAACCTGCGCTAATATCTCAAAATTATTAACCGAGCGTGGCCGGAAGACAGCGTCTAAACAGCTTTTGTCTGAATCCCTTAGCGTATCCTCCATGATTTTTAAAGAGAAAGCAACTACCCTATGGGCTAATAATTATTTGATCTACATTTATTTGTACCTCTCAAAGAGCTATATGGAACTTGGCGAGTTAAAGGAGGCTAAGCAAACATTATTAGAATCTATGCACTTAGCTACAGATATAGCGGAAGCAAATGGTATAATGCCGCTTCAACATAAAGATTCAGCTGCCTATGATGCTATTTCAAAAGCATTAATGGAACTTGGAGATAACAAAGAATCCTTGCGAATAGCCTCCGAAATACCCGATGATAAAATTAAGGCTATTAATTATGCTAATCTTTCAAGTTTGTTGCTGGCGCGTGGTGAAAAGCTAGAGGCTAAACGTGTATTATCCGAATCTCTAATAATGGTCTCCAATATTACCGACATACACACTAAAGTATTAACCTATGCAGCTGTTTCTAGAGTGTTATGGGATGCTGATTTAAAAGAAGATTCTAAAAATGCATTATTAGAATCTCTGCACTTAGTCTCTTCTGAAAAACTAGTTCCCGGAAGCAAATCCAAATACTACGGCATACTTTCAAAGATATTTTTGGAGATTGGAGAGGATGAAGAAGTAATACGTATTGTCGAAAAATGGGAACAATCAGCTTCTGAAATAACTAGAAATGACTGTTACGATTCATATTTGAAAATTTCAAAAGTTTTAATGCAGCTTGGTAAAAAAGAGGAGGCTAATGAAATGTTATTAAAATCTCTAAGCATAGTATCGAAAATCTCTTCGAAACATCCAATGAACGACAATGTTGCTATAGGGCTCGGCCAAATGCAGATTTCAAAGAGATTCATGGAGCTTGGAGATAAGGAGGAAGCAGTGCGCATAGCCTCTAATATTGCTAGTGATGCTCATAAAGCGGAAGCCTTTGTTGAAATTTCAAAAGTTTTAATGCAGCTTGGCAAAAAGGAGGAGTCTAAACAAGCATTGTTAGAATCTCTGAGCTCAGCAGACCTATTCATTGGCTTTGGCAATATTGACCATGTCTACGTTAATATTTCAAAACTGTTTATGGAACTAGGAGACAAGGATGAGTCTTTAAGGATGATAAAAGAAATAAAGGATAAATGGAATAAATCTCAGGCCTATGTTAACCTTTCAAAAATTGGTATAGAAGGAATTTAATAGCTTGCATGCAACTGAACATAAATTTATAGACACTTATTCAATAAAAAGAGGATGAAAAATTATAATATAAGAGAAAAATTAGAAGAATTTATTGGTCTTCTTAAGAGTGGAAAAATAGAAGTCTATAATGAATTTAGTTTCCAACATGAACTTGGATATTTTCTAAGAAATCAACTAAAACAACATCCAGGGGATTTTAAAATTCAGTTTGAAAGAAATTTTAAAGATCTATTTGATTTAAGTGATGATGAAATCGACGGTAGGTTTGGTACTAAGAAAGTCCGAAAAAAAGAAATTGATATTTCTATATTCCAGGGACCTGTTAATCTTGCCTCAATTGAGTTGAAATTTCCTAGAAATGGCCAAGTTCCTGAATCAATGTATTCATTTGTAAAAGATGTTAAATTTCTTGAGGGGTTAACCTCGAGTAAAAACAAGAAAAGTATAAACATGTTTTCAAAAGGGTTCTTTATTTGTCTTGTTGATGATAGTCTTTTTTATCAAGGAGGAAGTAAAAATGATGGCATTTATGAATATTTCAGAAGGAAAGAGAAAAATGTTAGAATTTGTAAAGAAACCAAAAAACCTACTGGTAAAAATATAGAAAGTGAGGAATACACTATTAGATTAAATAAAGAATATGTGGGTGAATGGTTACCAATAAAAGATGAAATGCATTATTTATTAATTGAAGTTTAACCGCTTACTTGCCCCACTAAAAACTAACAATAGCCTAAAGTGAAACGGCTATTCAATTAGATTAATAAAAGAAGTTTAAAACTATAAATTAACAATATGAAGTCAGTAAAAATAGGCCATCAATAATGGTCAACAGAAAACTTGAATGTAGACCATTTTAATAATGGAGATGAAATTCAACAAGTGGAGTCTGCTGAAGATTGGTTGAACTGTTTAGAAAATAAGATACCTGCTTGGTGTTATTATGGTCACAAAGCAGAAAATGAAAAAAAGTATGTTAAATTATACAGGAATTTGTTGTGATAATGATGCTGATAGTTATGGAGGTCCTGACATATTACCACCAGGAATTTCAGTAGATATGTTTAATGAGGAATATTTCATCTAAATAATTAATAAATTATATAATATGGGGAATAAGAATGAAAAAAAAACATCACATGAAAACAATGTGTTAGATGTGATTCATAGTTTTTTTAAAAAAAATAATTTAAATCTAGAACTATACAGTGAAGCAGGCCTTCAGCATGAGTTTGCTTTTTTTTTGAAAAATGCTTTACCCGACTTCATTATTAGGCTGGAATATCCAATAACCAGAGTTTACCGTCCAAATCCTGGTTTCATTAAAAAGGAGATGGATATTTACTTGATTTCTCCATCGAATGAGAAATACTTAATAGAATTAAAATTACCAAAGGAGAATTGTGGCACTCCGAAGGAAATGTACCGTGCTATTCAAGATGTTAAGTTTGCTGAAGAGTTGAAATCACATGGCTTTAAATCTTGCTTCTGTATATTAATTACAGAAAGAATTTCTTTTTGGGCCGCTCCTCAAGCTAATGAGGAAATTTATTATTTTTTTAATGGTAAAGAGGTTAAGTTCTCATCAATAGATTGCTCGCATCTTCCAAAATTCCTTCATAAGAATGGAGATATAAAACTAAATAATACTTACACTGCTAAATGGTCTGAATTCAATGATGCACATAATCATTTATGGAAATACGTCATTTTAGAAATTTAGCTAAAAAAATACCAAGATGAAAAAATGCCCCCCGGAGGAAAAGTGTTTCATGAAATTACGTTACTTACTCAACCGCTTACTTGCCCCACTAAAACTAACAATAGCCTTATGAAAAACGGCTATTTAATAATTTAAAACTTAAAATATTCCATGGAAATTTCAGATTTAATAAAAAAACACTCCCTAAGTTCTATAGCCAGTGTTAAAAGAATTAACCCAAGTGCTTATTGGGATGATGTTAAGCTAGAAGATTTTTTAACCTACACTGAACTTGATTGGCTAAAAAATAACTTCACAAATTTTAGTTTAAGAAATTATAGCTCTCTAGTTGATTTAGATCTAACTGGTGTTCCTTGTATTGATATATGTGATGATTTTTTTGAATCTAAATCACTTCAAAATATTTCAAAATCAGGTGGTAAATTGAAGTTAAATAAATCATTTTGTTCGTTAATTAATTTAAAAAAGTTAAAACTACTTGCTGTTCATGTTACAAGTCTTCCAAAGGATTTTGGTAATTTAGGTCAACTAGAGGTATTGCTATTGAATGACACCAGTATTAAAAAATTACCCACATCTTTTTCTAATCTTGCTTCTTTAAAAAAACTTGCTATTTATAATAAATTAATTAATATTGATATTGAATTTCCGGCCTCATTACAGGAAATTGATTTCAGGGGAAATAAGTTAACAGAACTACCGGATAGCCTTTTTTCGCTACCTAAATTACAGCATTTAGATATATCAGATAACCCCTTTACTGAATTACCGTTTGTAAAAAACAATGCATTAAAAACATTGAAAATCGCACGAACTCCTTTTGGTATATTTAAATCTAATATTTTAAAAACCAAACAATTTTATGCTGCTTGTGAGATAGAGGACCCTGTAACTTGTGCTGATGATAAAACCATTTATTTGTCAGCAACTAAAAAATATTATAGCAGCTTACATCCAAATGGACATCATTCACATCATTAAAAACTGAAGTATTGGTAATGATTAACTTGAAAAAGAATTGAGTAAACTACAATCGTGTCTCGGGTTTTCGCACTTTATATGAATATATCCGTCATTTCATCAAATGTAAATGACTTCTCCTCATTTGGAACAAAAAATGTTATTTGGGAATTCTCTTCGTAATCACCCAGCCACAAGCCATGAAAACCTCTAAAGTTGTATGAAATAGAATCAATATTTTCAAAATCTTCCGCTATAGATGGATAATCTGTTTTCACCGTTTCGTTTACGTACAGCTCATACCATACCCCTTCATCAGTTTCACAATAATAACCCCTGTCCCAAACGGAAGGTTCTAAATTGTCTAATGGTGTTTCTATACCACCATAATTCTCGTAATCAAACTCATAAGTTTTCATATCTTTAAATATTAAAAGGTTTTTTTTTAAAGAAATATACAATAAAATAAAATAAAATACTAAGTTGTATGGAAAGAATAGTATTGACATGGGGTTTTATCCCTAAAGATAACGTAACTGAAACAATCTATTGTGGTGATGCAGAGACCTCCGGAACCATTGAATTGAATTTTGAGTTTATTGGAGAGGCCTTCAAGGGTATTGATAATGACCTTAAGATAGAATTTGTTGGTAATGAAATGTGGGATCCCGGATCGCAACTGTATTATGCAATTTCGGTTTATCTCTCTGCAACGTTTGATAAAACAGTTATGCCTAGCCTTATTTATGGAGCATATGCGCTCGTAAATGATGAGCCTGATGATTATTCCTCAAGTTTTGAAATTATTGAGTCAGAGGCAGGTGTTTTTATGAATGAGAATCAAGAACATAATGGCAAAGTGTTTTTGAGGTACTACTTTGAAGAAGAAGGCGAAATCTATGATGAAAAAGTATGTGTGGGGAGTATAGATTAACATTCAGTGCAATGACAAAGTGATTACTTAAAACATTTGAGCGCCAAAAATCCAATTAAGCAAAAGTATCGAAAGCAGAATATGCCAAATGTAAACTGAAAGAGGTATATTTATTCTCATTCATAAAAAGAAAACAGTAAAAGTTATATAAATGGCTCCAAGACTTCCTTACAGTATTAAATCCTATCCGAATGTGATTATATTATTACATGGTTTTAATTCCGGTCCAGGAAATAAAGCGAAGGAAATCGAAGAATTTTTGGCTGAAAAAAACCTCAAGGATAAATATCAACTGATTGCTCCCCACATAGACTATATACCAAAAAGAGCTCGAAGAGATATTAACAAAATAATTAGGCAAAATAGGAAAAGGAAAGTTCATCTTATAGGTACTTCTTTAGGAGGGTTTTATGCTAATTATTTTAGAGCAAAATTTAGTGAAGATTTTTTGTATGTACATGCTATAAACCCCAGTTGGGAGCCTTCTAAAAGTTTAGCTGATAATAAAGATAAAGTGCTGGAAAATTTCAAAACAAAAGAAAAATGGGTGTTCAAAGAAGAATATTTATCGCAACTGGAAGAGCTTGAAAGCTTCGTAAAAATGAATCTTAATAACCCCTCATTAAGAAATTATTATATCCACCTTTCAAAGTCTGACGAAGTACTGGAATTTGATGCCATGTTAGATTTTTTAAAAAAACAAAAAATCGAATACATTAAAAAGGAATATGACTCTGACCACAGATTTAGAAATATTAAAGAAGTGATGGAGGACGTTATAAAATGGTAGTTTCGTTTACTTTATAGGTGCAAAATGTTTGTTAAATGTGCATTTTTTTCTTTAGGAATAAGCGACATTCTGTTCAGGGCAATGGTGACCATGCCATATTCCATTTCAAGCTTATTTAATTTATCATCAAATGCATCTCCTGTGTCTGGGTTAAGAATCAAGAAATAACCATGTAAATGTCCCTCAAATCCAGTATAGTCATCATTATAAGCCTCTAAAGAATCATATCCTTCTAGCCATCGTTTTTTGTCTTTTTCAAAAAGCTCCTTTGCTATGTCCTCATTTTTTTTTAAGTTTAAAATTAAAAAAATATAAATATGGTAGGACAACAAATTGATACAATACATTTAAAAGCAAAGAAATCTATTCTGGAAAATGATAGTCTTGATAAGACCGATATGTCTGGCAAGACTTTAATAAACCTTTTTCGCGACAACGATAAAAACACTCCTTATGATGAATGGGAAGACATGTATTCACTCATTGTCGAGACTAAAGACGATGGTGTTTTTATCTCTGAAACATTCGAACAGGCGGTGGGAGATTTAGATTCTGATTCTTCTGATTGCAACCCGTTGTATCCATACACCATTGCTGAACCACTCATGACTGTTTTAAATTTGGTGGACATTGGCTATTTGACAACTACGGTTTATACATGTCCTGAATACTCTGAAGACTATGAAGAAAGTGAAAAGAAACTAATAATTAAACTCTCAGACGCAAGAGTTTTTGAAATTGATGAAAATCACAACGCAATGATTTACAAAGAAGGCAAAATAGACTATTCAAATCGCATATCAATATTTGGTGAAAAAACAAAGGATGAATTAGAAGGGATTAGCAAATTCAAAGATTATGATTTTGATTTAGGAGTATATTTGAGCTTAGCCTCCCCTTATCTATCTTTTACAGATGAGGAACAAAAGAATTTAAAAACCTTGTTTGATTAATAAAAATGAAAATTAGAATTCAAATTTGAAAAGAAAGCTTATAATGACATTCGTACAGTACAATTCTACTAAATTATTCCAAATATTAGATACTGAAAGCAAAAAGACAAAGGGTAAAATAAAAAATTACGATTACCCATTCAATTTTGAATTTAAAAAAATAAAAAAAGTTTATAAAGGAGATAAAAAAAAGGTTTTTAATGGTTCTGGCATTTATCTAATTAAATACAAAAAAGAGATCATATACATTGGAAAATATATGCCCTATGGAAAGGGTAATGTGATTACCGACCGGTGGCTAAAACATATAGCCACAATTACAAATCGCGGGCATCGAGTATGCGGATTTGAAAAAAAAAATAAAAAATATGAATTATTAGAAAAAATTGGTTTTTTAGTTGAAAAGGGCATAGATAAATACAAAGCGTTTGTTTTAAAAGCTGGCCGTATGGAAGGAGGAGATTACTCCACATCCGTCAAGCGATTAGCATTTGCAAAAGATAATTGGCATACTTTTAAAGAGCAAGACAAAACAAACTTCGAAAAGAATGTTTTACCAAAATTTCAATTTCATTATATGCAACTCAATGGACACAAAGAAGGCGAGATACCTGACTCTGTTAAAACAAAAGAATACTACGAGAATTTGGCCAGTTTGGTTGAGACGTATTTGCTATGGAAATACAACCCAGTATGCAATTCAAATGAGGGATTAAAGGAGATGGATGGTATAACCTCAAGTAAAATAGAAACTGAAATCAAATCCTTTTTAGAAAAACTGAATTAAACTAATCGTCAAATTCTAATCCAATAAGATGAACCAAGTACTCCCTACTGAATTTTTTGAACAAACAATTCAATAATCTTCAGAAAAAGATTATCACTTGAACCGATGTTGCTTTTGCTTTTCAAAGCTGTTAATTTATCCAATTCCTGAGCATCTACTTCTACCCATTGCCCTTTGAAGCCATATTGTTCAAAAGGTCCATCAGCTAAACTTTTCATTGCTGCGGTGGCAACATAATATGATGAGTTACCGTCTGGTGATTCATTTTCAAGATTAAATGTCCCGTTGGACTCATCAAATAACTGATTCAAGTCGGTACCATTTTCCGAATAACGGAGAATAACATCATCATACAAAGAATCTGAAAATAAGGTTTCAATGACTTCGTTGATGCTTTTGCAATCTGTGCTAAGTATATTATACCCTTTTGTTAAGTCAACTGTTGTTGAAAACAGCATTGGATCAATGCGTAAACAATCAATTTGACCGTCTACCGCCCCATGGTTTTGAAGCCGTTTATTAATGGAATCTTGAATTTTAGTTTCTAAATTTTTTAGCTCTGGACTATTAGCGGAATGTAGAAGTTGCTTTTTATGCTCATTAAAACTACCAATAAACCCACTTTTTATATCCTCTGGCACAGATTCTAAAGGAGACAAAAGTGTACTGGTAACATAGTATTTTTTCTTCTCTTCTTCAGTAAGTCCTAGATCATATTTATTACTGATGAGCTCTGCAACTTTTCTTAAGCTATTTGGGTCTGTTTTATCGCTAATAATTTCGGTAAGGGTGTCAAATTCAGACTTCAACTGATTAATGGCTCCTTCTTGGGTTTGTGCGTTGGCTTCTTCATTTTCTTGACCCATTTGGGCTTCTAGCATACTTGATGCAATTTCAATTGCCTTTTGCAAATCTCCATTGCCTTGTGTTAAGGCTTTTTTACAATCGCCAAAAGATGCGCCTGTTTGCGTTCTTATTTCTTTGATCAGTTTAATGTCCATATTATAATTTCTCTTGCTTAAGATTTATGATTTAAATACCCCATTCCGTTGGATTCACCTGTTACCTCATTATCGGAACTCGCCCATTCAAAAAAGGCATTCACTTGAGTTTCGTTAAGATCGGATTCGTTCCATAGCTTGTGGTCTCCGGATTCATTACTGTCTTCCCAGTGGTTATATTCTATTTCAAAATTTTCAATGTCCCAATACCTGAAGTCATCCTTTGGAAAGGATCGACCAATAGCGTGAGAAATTTTACAAACAGATTTCCAATACGTTTCTATGACCTCAATCTTATTAGCACCCATGCTACTTGATTTTAAGTTTTGAAATTGCAGATTGCAATATTTGGTTGTAGTCTTCTTTATTCGCTTGAATAGTAGAAAGCACCTTGTCTGCATTGGTATCCCACCAGGATTGAAGCGCATTTTTAGTTTCTTCTACTTCTTTTTCTTCCATGAATTTCTTTACCGAATAACTTTCAACAAAAGTTCCTGAGTGCCAATCCGAAATCCATTCTGGCATTCCCTTAATCGGATCTTTCATTATCATCTTAAGTAAACTATTCTTTGAAAAAACACCAAATTCAAAAGGTCTATTTTCAACTTTCATGGTCGTAAGGCTAATGGCCGTCAAAAACAACTTTGAGCTTGCACAATCATAGTAAAATGGTACTTTAACATGCATGTTTTTTTGGAGCTCAAACTCTAACAAAAACTTGAGTTCTGGATTACTTTGCTCATCCAAAATATCGTTTCGTATTTCTTCTAAGTGAATTTTCATATTACTAAATTAATTAATCTAAAGGAAATATTCTCAGTAAAAGAAACTTTAAATAACACAAAACAACGTAAATTTAAAACATGAAGAATTTAATTTCTTTTTTAACTGGTAAATCACCTTCTAATGAAGAAGAATTAGCGGGTTTATTTAATGAATTCAAAACTCTTGCTGAAAATATAATTAATGAACCTATATAATGGGAAAATGATTGTTGTTTTGATGATTGGAACGATGAGTATCAGGAATATTCTAATATTTCTATAGGTATATCAGGTATTATGATGAGTGAAAATGACAAGTTTCGTTTAACGCTGGATAATGATGGTTTTCCATGCATAGATATTTATGGTATAATTTCACCAAGCACAAAATTGACAGCAGGTTTTAATGAGTATGATAAAAGATATAAGGTTGAAGATCAGCTAAACAATATTTTAAAAGATATCCATCTGGAGGTGTCTTTTGGAACTCTATTATTTTTCTATTTCTTAAGAATTACTTTATGCTGCTGTATTTACCTAAATAAACCTTAAGAAAAAACAAGATAATAATTTTTTGGTGATAATATTTCAATTCATGTTTTTAGAAATGCCTATTATTCTCTGTTTAATTATTGTATAGGCTTAAGTTTTTTTAATCGAGTTTATTCTATTAATCACTTGGTATTCTTATTGATCTTATACATCTGATAGGTTTGAATACTGGTGAGAAGGTTGTTGGTTTGAAGTGAAGAATCTATATCTTGTAATTGGTTACTTAACATACGGTTTGATTCCTCTGTAACATAACTTAGACCTCCTATTTCACTAACTATATTTTCTGACATTTCATTAATCGAATACATTAAGTTACTTAGCCCTTCTCCTATGTTTCTTAACTCATTTCCTATGTTAGATAGTTTTTCAGACAATTCATTTTCCCAATTAGAGTTAAACATATTTAGCTTATCAAATGAACCGTGTATTTTATAAAAAGTAATCACATCATTTTCAACCAATGATACTATCATATTTAATGAATTAAAGAGTATTAGTTTATAAGAATGAACTTCATTTTTTAAAATCCCAACATATTCATTTAACTCTTCTTCATTGGAGGTGTCTTTTATTGAATTAAAAATTAGTTGAATGTCGTTCTTCTTGTTTTGTAAATAACTTGATACTTGGACGAATTGCTGAACATAGTTTCTGTCTATTTCAATAATACTTTTTTGATGTTTTTTTAATAATAAATTAAAGTCATTTCCCGCAATTACATCAACTTCTCCATTCCCATCCCAGTCTAATTCTTTTAAAATATTACTCCGAGATTTATTGAGTTTTTCTATTCGTTGTTGTTCCTTTAATCTTCGTTCTTTTAATATTTCTTCTTTTGATTTAACAGAATGAATATTGATGAAATTAATATCATTTAATTTATCGTCTACTTCCTCCTTCCTAACCGGAACCCATCTTTCACTATTTTTAAATTTTTTTAATCCTAAATAAAACCAAATTTTATGCTTATTGTTGTCAAACTTAGTATGAGACAAATCTCTGTAGGTAATGGGTATTTTTGAAACGGTCTTTCCTCTTAAATCTTTCCAAATTACATTATTCTTAATATTGGGAGTTATTATAGTTGAAACTTCATCTAGATTTGAAAATTTAATTTTTTTCCTTTTAGCTTCAAGTTCTTTTTGGTATTTGAATCTTTCTTTTTGGTATTTAGATTCTTCATTGTTTGATTTTAAAAAGTCAAATATCCCCATGGTTTTATTTATATTTTATGTGCTTTAAATGGCTACTAAAACCTTTCGCCTAAAGCTAATATACAACTTTCAAACTTTTTTACAATGGTCAGAAGTAACGTAAATCTAGCGTTATTGCATCTAATAAAGAGCTAAGCAAGCAGATACATATAATGTACAATCTGTTGTGTGCTGAGGCACTTAAATTTTAATTCATATCTTTATTAGTAATTCTAAATAGTAAAGTATGAGTAAAGTAACCATTACATGCGTGCACTGCGGACAGTCATTTCAGATTCAGGGTGCACAAACTGATTTTAATGAATATGAAAAAGGTGAACAGCATAGTCCTGGATGCGGAAAAACCACAAGGGTGCGTTGGAGTAGGGGAGCAATAGTAAGAACAAGCAAGTAATGTTCGGTTTTAAGAATAAATTTGGCTTTTCATTTTCTTGGAGAAGGTTGCTCGGTATTTCAGGAATGAAAACTAGTTTTGCCCGTAAAACGGGTATTCCCACAACCAAAGACGGTTGGTATAGAAAAATCGGAAGATCTATTATGAGACTATTTAGTAAGAAGTAATCCTTAATTGTATTTTTTATAAATGGCTTTAGCCTCTTTTTTTGTAATCCCTAATTCTGTACCTATCTTTTTAAAATTGTAGCCTTTATTTTTTAGACTAGATATTTTATCAAAGAGTATTTCCTCCTTATTTTTTTCTGGTTCTTCATCCATTGGTACTTCATCGTCTTCTTCGGGTTCATCTTTCTGCTCAAAGTATTCTTGGGGATCTTCCCAATACTTATTAATTTGTTCAACTAATTCCTTGTCCTCAATTAAGTGAGATTTTTCAATGTTGTTAATTTCTTCTTCAAATTTTTCTATTTCTTCTTCTACTTCTTCTTCAAATTTTTCTATTTCTTCTTGATATTTATTCAATTCTCTATTCTTAAAATATTCTTTGTATTTCCAGTTTTTTTCTGGATGAAGTTCAGCATTTACATCCAATCGAGGATCCGCTCCAAAAACATCATCAGCACTATTGTAAAGGTAGTATTCATTGATATAGGCATATTGAGTTTCCTGATTCAGCCAGGAATCATAATCAGCTTCCATATATTTTATTTCAACTAGCATTTCTTTGTAGAAATCTTCCTTTTTCATGGTTACATAATGCGACTGAGTAGGGTGATAAGTATAGCTATTGGTGTACGTAAAATCCTTAAGAGATTTACCTCCGTTATGATAAATAGTTTTGGTATTTCCGGTAGTTTCCAATATTACAATATCAAAACCAGATTTTCCAGCACCACGCTTTAAAAGCATGAAGGGTTCATAGCTACTACCAGTATTGTCAAACCTTCCATCGTGTTTGCTATATAAAAAATAATGCAGAACCTTATGATCTTTTAAAAATTCCTGATAGGATTGATCTTCTTTTACATCTGTTGAACTATCCCATAAATTTGAGCCCTGGTTAGTAATATACATGAAGGCTAGGATAATAAAGCCAGCAAGTAACAGCGCTCGTATTGCCATGGGAACCTTAAAGTAATTGATCTTTTTAGATAATTTTCCACTGGGTTTTTGTACAGTTGCAGAAGTGGTTTTTGGAGTAAACAGGGTCCCTGTAGATTTCTTTTTACGTGTGGATCTTTTCTTTTTTGTAGTTTTTACATTGGGTTGGTATGTGGGAGTTATTGTTTTTTTATTTATGAGATATTGGTAAAAAGCTTGAGACCATTCTTTCATGTTTGGTCTTTTTGTTTTGTCATCTAAATCAAATGCTTTGTGGAAAAGAGTTTGGAGATTACTTGGAAGGGTATTGAAAGCATCATGCGGTTTAGGGATAACAGAAAATTCTCTTTTCTTTCTGCCATGAACAAAGTATCTGTGATCGATTTTTTCTTTAATTCTTGGTAATTTTCCACTTTTTAATGAACCTACATAAGGTTTGATTCCAAACATTAATTCATAAAAAATTACAGCGATGGAGAAGTAATCTGAATAGATGTCACCATTCCAATCATGAGCCATATATTCTGGAGTAAACTGTACAAATTTTGGTTTTAGAATTTTATTTTTCTTTTTAATAGTTACATTATCTAAATCCAAAATCATAGGGTATCCTTTGATGTCTATAAAAATATTTTGGGGTTTTATATCACCATTGGAATAAAATCCATCTTTATAAAAATTAGAAAAAACAACAGCAAGCCTATGACAGAGAATAAATTTGTTTTTAGTATTGCTGAAGCTTTTATAGTTAGGATTTTTACGAAAGTTATTTTCAGTAATTTCAAGAAGTTCAATTCCGTTAGCTTTAGGCATTAAATATCCTATAACATTACCTCTTTGATCTGATAAAATATCGATTGGCCAAGTGCCTAGCTTGGTTTTGTAATTGTTTTCCCATACAAGATCTAGTTTAACGTTTCCAGCTTTATAGTCGTTAACCATTTCTCTAATTCTATCGGAATCATTTTTTGATTGTTTTTTCTTAAATATTTTTGCAACAAGTTTTGGTTGACCTTTTACATTGTAAATTTTACCAGCAGCACCTCCTGTTATGTATAGATTGTCAGTGAAGTTATATCGCTTTCCAGACAGATCGTGTGCAGATATGCTTTTAGATTTCATATAATGATTTTAAAATGGCATGATTTTTTAATCACGCTGCCTCTTTCCTTTAAGGTTCTTTGCAAAAAATCTGTCCCTAAAAAACATTAATAGCTCTCTGTTTTTGTCAAAAGCAACAGTAATAGAACTTGGTTTATAATTGTCCCAATGATCTGGAGGAATTTCTATGTAGGCATTTTCAGCCTTGGATCTTCCCCCAAAAATAGGTTCATTACCAGAAATCGGTTTATCAAATCTCCATTGGTTGCTTCGTATCCATTTTTTAAATTCACCGTTCGTATAAAATCTTTTATCGAATCTGTCGTTTCTTAAATTATCCATTACTCCAGTAATTTCGTATTTGTATTGTCCTTCTGATACGCGAATGATTTCCAGTTCCACCCAGTGTTCTATATCATCATCATATTCATCAAATTGCGTATCATAATAGATCCAGGTGCCGACGATATTGGATGTTTTGACCGGCTCTTTTGTAAACCAGATATAACTGCAAATAAGTGCAATTACTGTGATCAAGGAAAGCCCAATATAGAGGTTTGTTTTTTTATTTTTTTGATTTTGTTTAAGTAGCTTGTTCCAAGAAATACCAAAATATTTAATCGAACGCTTGTTTAAGTAATTTACATAATAAGATAACCATACTCCTAAAATTACCATAAGGGTTAGGAAACTGTATGTAAATCCACAGTAAGCACAGCCAATTACTAATAACAGCCAACTTACCCAATACTCAATTCTCATTTTATTGAATAGTTGCGGGTTAAAAGCAGGTTTTTGTGGAGTAGTAGTGGTATTTGCAGTTGCAGTTGCAGAAGTGGTTTTTGGAGTAAACAGCGTTCCTGTAGATTTCCTTATCCGTGTGGATCTTTTCTTTTTTGTAGTTTTTACATTGGGTTGGTATGTGGGAGTTATTGTTTTTTTATTTATGAGATATTGGTAAAAAGCTTGAGACCATTCTTTCATGTTTGGTCTTTTTGTTTTGTCATCTAAATCAAATGCTTTGTGGAAAAGAGTTTGGAGATTACTTGGAAGGGTATTGAAAGCATCATGCGGTTTAGGGATAACAGAAAATTCTCTTTTCTTTCTGCCATGAACAAAGTATCTGTGATCGATTTTTTCTTTAATTCTTGGTAATTTTCCACTTTTTAATGAACCTACATAAGGTTTGATTCCAAACATTAATTCATAAAAAATTACAGCGATGGAGAAGTAATCTGAATAGATGTCACCATTCCAATCATGAGCCATATATTCTGGAGTAAACTGTACAAATTTTGGTTTTAGAATTTTATTTTTCTTTTTAATAGTTACATTATCTAAATCCAAAATCATAGGGTATCCTTTGATGTCTATAAAAATATTTTGGGGTTTTATATCACCATTGGAATAAAATCCATCTTTATAAAAATTAGAAAAAACAACAGCAAGCCTATGACAGAGAATAAATTTGTTTTTAGTATTGCTGAAGCTTTTATAGTTAGGATTTTTACGAAAGTTATTTTCAGTAATTTCAAGAAGTTCAATTCCGTTAGCTTTAGGCATTAAATATCCTATAACATTACCTCTTTGATCTGATAAAATATCGATTGGCCAAGTGCCTAGCTTGGTTTTGTAATTGTTTTCCCATACAAGATCTAGTTTAACGTTTCCAGCTTTATAGTCGTTAACCATTTCTCTAATTCTATCGGAATCATTTTTTGATTGTTTTTTCTTAAATATTTTTGCAACAAGTTTTGGTTGACTTTTTACATTGTAAATTTTACCAGCAGCACCTCCTGTTATGTATAGATTGTCAGTGAAGTTATATATCTTTCCAGATAGATCGTGTACAGATATGCTTTTAGATTTCAAATAATGATTTTAAAATGGTATGATTATTTAAAAAAGAGTACAATAGTTTTATCATCATCTTCTTTTATTATTCCATCTACAGGAGAACCTCTGTATATTCCTTTGTCAATAATTTCTTCTGCCACTTTAGTAATTTTTTCAGTATCTCCTGAATTAACCAGTTCTTTCATGTTTCCAATAAAAGAATTATAAAATCCTGGGAATGGTTTATTATGGTCATATCTTGCTTCGTTGTAAACCATATCATAAACTCCAGATTCATTTTTATCAACAGGCCCTTTTTGTGCAAATGAAAAATCATCACACCCATCTGAAATAACAAAAAATGCATCTGGATCTGTTACTTCAATAGCATCAGTTCTGAAAAACTGATTCCAGTTATCTTTTGTCAGGAACATTGTTGCTCCAACAACAAATGTCTGAAATGGAACTACTAAAGATTTATATTCCTCTTTTAATTTAAAACCTGCTCTTCCATCGCCTATTTGAGCTGATAAAAAGCCATGTGGAGTATTGATTACCAATATTAAGGTGCATTTTAAAGATTCAAAAGGGATGTTTTTCTCTTTAGAATGCAATTGCAGTTCAGTTCTGGTTTTTTTAAAAAGCGCTATAGATTGTTTGTACCAGTCTTTATTTGAGGGCAGCTTTTTATGTTCAACCCATTTATTTTCTTTAATATGCTCAATAGTAAATTCAAGTAATTTTTTAGTAGCAAGCTGGCTTCCAAAATGTGAGTTTTCTGCAGAACCAGCACCATCAGAAACAATAGCAATGTGAATCCTTTCATTTACTGAATCAAAGCTATGATTATCCTGACAGGGAATAGGATTGTCTGTTTTTTTATGACTTTTTCCTTGCACTGAAAGTCCAAAAGCATAATATTCATTGTGCTTTTTTAAAGAGGAGATAATATGTGTTTGTTTCCTGGATAATGGCTTTTCTTTTTTCTTCTTTTTTACTGTTAATTCCCTTACTTCAGTGGTTACATTGCTTATTTCATTTTCTTCTAATTTCACAGCACCTCTTTTAGCCAAATTTGCTTTAACTATTGATAATAAACCCCAGTGAGCCCATAATCCTGCAAAACCCATTAAAAAAAGCAATAGCCAGAAAGCCATTCCAAAAAAGATCAGAAATATAGTAACTCCTAGACTCATGCATGTATTAATTAGGTGCCAAGATCCATTCGTAATACATGTGCAGTAGCAACATCAGGGTCTAACGAAACATTTGCAGCACCGTCTGATGACATACTTGCACTGACACTTGCACTGACAAAAGCAAAAACCTCAGCAAATTTTGTTTCGTCTTTTAACTTATATGCAATGGCTTTTTCTTTTAATCTTTGATCTTCTGTTTGAGCGGCTAGTTTAGCCAGGGTTTGTATATCAGCACCTTCTCCTACACCAAAGGGCATAAACATAAATTTCTTATCATCAGACATTGATTGTATTTTCTGGTCCAGATCTTCTATTTCCTGCTCTGTATTGGTAGGAGTGCCATCAGAAAATAATACAATAATCGGTCGGTAATAGGGTTGTCCAGAATTTTTGTACCATTGTTTTCTGTCTTCAATAATTTCAATGGCTTTATTAACTCCGTCAAACATATTGGTACGACCTCCAGTTTCAAGAAAAGGCATGTTTGTATCAGGATCAATAAGACTAAAATCTTTCACAACTTCTGCTTGGTCATGAAAGGAAACAATAGCCAGGTCCAGTCTATTTGACAGCATAGTGTCTTTAATTATTTCATCTTTCAAAGAATTTAATGCTTTGTTGAGTGCGTCTATAGGGGCTCCAGACATAGAGCCTGAAACATCTAAAATAAGCACAAGCGGGCATTTCTGATCGTAATTCCTGGGGGTTTCCATAATTTTATAATTTTAATTTATATATTAAGCTCGTTAATTTAAAACATGTCAGCCACAAAAACAAATAAAAAGAAAAATGGGATAGGAGAAGCGATCTTATTTCTGATCTTTTTGGTCATTGCTTTGATCTTTTTTGTAGTAGGTATAACCATTATATGTTTGCCTACTATCCTGGGAATATTATTGCTCTTTTTCAGAAAGGATGAACGTAATAATCTTGCATTGTTGGGCCTTTTCGGTATTGTTTATTTTTTTGTAGATATCCAGGAGGGGTGGCTTACAGAGACCTTTTTTGGGAGCGATGGTTTTTTGGACAGTAAGTATTTCCGCTACATCTTATGGTCCAATGTTATTTTCAGCACTTTTTTTGTAGGAGCCCTTTTGGATGGATTATTCAGAGATGGGCTGTTCTTTAAAAACTACTCGCAAAGAGTATATGTGCTTACCTATACGTTCTGTACTAGCTTTCTGCTTTCCTTTGTGTATTTCTCCGGCTTTGTAACCAGCATTGCGCTGTGAGCTGAAAACTGATTATGTTTTACCAAGAACCTCTCTTACTATTTGCACTATTGCTTCGTCCTTGTGCTGATCTTTTTTAGTAAGTTCATCATAGCTTACTAATGAAGGATGGATTAGCTGATCGTAATTTCTACCATCTTTCATTGCTTCTATTTGTTTGCGTTCTTTGTCATTAATAGGGGCCCTCCATCCGTCCATCGCTTTCTCGGCATTCCACCTAAATTTTTCGGTGCGCGAAAGATAATCTACCAAAGTTTTTTCATCCATATTAAAAGGGTTGATTTTGCATATTTCCTTTTTAATTTGGTTGTGCTGCGCAGCCAGCCTGTTAGAATCTCTTAAGTGCTCAGGTAAATCTTCCCAAAGAGCAAGATTGGAGTTTTTCTTTTTTATTTCTTCAATAGTTTTTCCTTCTGCTTTCCCATTTTTTATTGCATTGTTATAATAAGTATCATTAATGTGTATTGCATCGTTTTCTATGGAATCGTCATGCCAGTTGTGGTTCTTTTCGAGCAGTCCATAAAGGCTCTTTATGTGCAGGCGACTGTCTTTTTGTTCGCTGCCTTTTAACAGCTGTATAAGTTCTCCACTATCTCTAAGGCAAGCAATTACTATTGAGTTTGGAAAGTCTTTTGTAAATCGTTCTGCCTGTGCCAGAGTTTGGGGGTCATTATCCAAAGCAAATAAGGCCAGATCTGCCTGTTCCCAACCTAGCTGAGTAACTGCATCTTTTGCCATTAACGAATTCCAGTTTAAGTTAACAGCTATTGGAGCTGCAGGAAAATAATTATTGAATTGTTGCGCATCTTTTTCATCGCTACCAGATACACATAGACTAGGTGTTTTGTGTCCCGAAATTTGCAGCATTACCACAGCAGCTCTTATCAGGTCCTGCCTTACATCATCTGAAGCGTGGATCAGGGCATGAACGCCTTTTTCTTTAACTTGCGTTTTTAAGGCCAGTTTTTTGGATTGTTCTTTGATGATGTTGAGCGCTGCCTGATACCTGAAACCGATAAGACGGGGGAGAAGGTCCACTTTTTTTTCTTTCAGGTCCTTGGTAAATCGATTCCGAAAGAACATCCGCATTTCTGAAGATTCTATAGCGGTAACTATATCCGTATTGGGAGAAGCACTTTTGGAGGTGAGCAGGTTTTTGGTAATAACCATATTGGCAGAATCTGAAGTGCATACCACATAGATTTTCTGGGCTCTACGCGGCCTTAAACGATTTATAATTTTGTTATCCATTGCGTCTCCTACAATAATTACGGCACCTTTATTTCTGAGTTCGGCAATGTTTTGGTTTTGCTGGTCAATTTCAATGCCCACTACTTTTTTGCCTGCATCAATGTGTTTTAGTGCCAACGCAGTACCTCTGTCTCCAACGCCAAGAATAAGAACATGTTGATTATTTTTGTTTCTGAAAAACCAAGATTTTAGTTGAAATGAAAATACAGTAAGGTGCTGATTGAAAAAGTAATCCAAGCCGCTAAGCCCGATAAGTACAATTGCAATTTTAAAGAGAATCTTTCCAATTCCCAGTAACCACATATCTTCTTTTGGAGCATCGGTGAGCAGTAAATAATCGCCACCGATAGCACTTTCAATAAAGGCATCGGTAAAATCCGAAAGCGTCCAGGAAACACCTTCGGGTTTCAGCTGATAGATTAGTCCGTAGCTAATCATAGTTGCTGCAGCAATTAAAAATACTACAATTACAACGACCTTTATTTTGGAGATAATTTTAGGCATTTGTTCAATATTTTTCTTAAATATAAAAGAAATCTTTATTTTAATGGCTTATTAGTCTAAACTAGTTACAACATTCATTGAAAAAAAACCTAAATATCTTCAAAGAGTTCTTTAACTCCAATAAACATTTACTGGAAAAGGAGTACAAGAACTGGAGCAAGGAAAAGCTCCTCTTCCAATTGGGCTTCGAACATGCAGAAGATTCTCCTATAACTGAGCAGGCAGAAGAGTACCTGAAAGACGGCAGGGTAGACTGGCCCTGGTTAAAACAACTCAACCGAAAGGAAAAGTACGAGCCCAATCCGAATTATATGACTTTGGTTGGGCATACCTCATCAATCTATGGGAGTTCAGCTACTGGATGGCGAAAGAGCATTGTCTTATTCGAGAGATCTACTTTACGACTTTGGAACCTGAAAGATGGTAGTTCAAGAGTGTTTAAAGGGCATACTAGATTTGATCAAAGGAGTTCAGCTTCTGGACGACGAAAGAGCATTGTATTGGTCGAGGGATTCTACTTTACGTCTTTGGAATCTAAAAGATGGCAGTTCAAAAGTATTGGAAGGGCATACAGATCGAATCAACGGTGTTCAGTTACTAGATGGCGAAAGAGCATTGTCTTATTCGATTGATTCCACTTTACGTCTTTGGAACCTGAAAGATGGTAGTTCAAAAGTGTTTAAAGGCCATACCGATCGTGATCTTGGGAGTTCATCTGCTGGATGGCGAAAGAGCATTGTCCTATGGGCGAAGATTCAGAACTTTACGTCTTTGGAACCTGAAAGATGGCAGTTCAAAAGTGTTTAAAGGGCATACCGAATCGATCTAGGGTGTTCAGCTACTGGATGGCGAAAGAGCATTGTCCTATGGGCAAGATTCCACTTTACGTCTTTGGAACCTAAAAGATGGCAGTTCCAAAGTGTTTTAAAGGGCATACCTGATCGATCTTATGGTGTTCAGCTACTGGACGACGAAAGAGCATTGTCTTATTCGAATGACTCAACTTTACGTCTTTGGAACCTGAAAAATGGTAGTTCAAAAGTGTTTAAAGGGCATACCAGATCGATCGAGGGAGTTCAGCTACTGGATGGCGAAAGAGCATTGTCTTATTCGATGGACTCAACTATACGACTTTGGAACCTGAAAGATGATAGTTCGAAAGTGTTTAAAGGGCATAATGCTAGAATAAGTGGAGTTCAGCTACTGGATAGCGAAAGAGCATTGTCTTATTCGGAAGATTCCACTTTACGTCTTTGGAACCTGAAAGATGGTAGTTCAAAAGTGTTTAGAGGGCATACTGCTGGTATTGAAGGATTACAACTGCTGGATGGGAATAGAGCATTGTCTTTTCGAGGATGTACTTTACGTCTTTGGAACCTGAAAGATGGTAGTTCAAAAGTGTTTAAAAGGCATACCGGGGATACAGGGAGTTCAGCTACTGGATAGCGAAAGAGCATTGTCCTTGGTCAGGATCGAACTTTACGTCTTTGGGATTTGAAAGACGGCAGCTCAAAAGTGTTTAAAGGCCATACAGATGATCGAAGGTGTTCATTACTGGATAGCGAAGAGCATTGTCTTATTCGGATGACTAACTTACGACTCTGGAATCTGAAAGATGGTAGTTCAAAAGTGTTTAAAGGGCATACAGTATGGATTAATGGAGTTATATTGTAGATAGCGAAAGGTCATTGTCTTATTCGAGTGATTTCACTTTACGACTTTGGAACCTGAAAGATGGTAGTTCAAAAGTGTTTAAAGGCATACTGATGCGATCAGTCGGAGTTCAGCTTTAGATAGCGAAAGAGATTGTCTTATTCGGTGACTTAACTTTACGCTTTGGAACCTGAAAGATGTAGTTCAAAAGTGTTTAAAGGGCATACCAAATCGATCGAGGGAGTTCAGCTATTGGATGGCGAAAGAGCATTGTCCTGGTCGGTTGATTCCACTTTACGTCTTTGGAACCTTGAAAGATGGTAGTTCAAAAGTGTTTAAAGGGCATACTGCTAGGATAAGTGGAGTTCAGCTACTGGATGGCGAAAGAGCATTGTCTTGGTCAGCTGATTCCACTTTACGTCTTTGGATCCTGAAAGATGGTAGTTCGAAAGTGTTTAAAGGGCATACTGATGAGATCAATGGAGTTCAGCTACTGGATGGCGAAAGAGCATTGTCTTGGTCGGATGATTCCACTTTACGGCTTTGGTATCTAAATAGATGGTAAGTCTCGAACCTGATGTTCTAAAGGGCATTACTATAGTTCTAACTCTGGCTACGTTCTGCTACCTCGATAGCGAATAGAGCATTAGTCTATGCTAATCGGCAATGACAACTTTAGTATTTGGTAACCTGAAAGATGCTAGTTCATAACAGCTCTATGGTTTTTACAGGGCACACTAAATCGATTAAAGGCTTTCAATTACTGGATGGCGAAAGAGCATTGTCTTGGTCAGCTGATTCCACTATAAGACTGTGGTGCCTATCCACCCAAAAACTCTTAAACGTTTATGTATTTGAAGGCATCGATAAAGTAGTTGATATTGGCAACAACCGTTTGTTGTGTTTTGCCAGTAATGGCCAGCACCGGTTTTTAGAAATTATGGATAATGAGATAAAACAAACATGAACTCCAAAAACCTAAATATCTTCAAAGAGTTCTTTAACTCCAATAAACATTTACTGGGAAAGGATGACAAGAACTGGAGCAAGGAAAAGCTCCTTTTCCAGCTTGGCTACGAACATGCAGAAGATTCTCCTATAACCCAGCAGGCAGAAGAGTACCTGAAAGACGGCAGGGTAGAACTGGCCCTGGTTAAAACAGCTCAACAGAAAGGAAAAGTACGAGCCCAATCCGAATTATATGACCTTAAATATTCAGTGTCACGGATTTTTTGAAAATGTTTTTTTCTCAGAAGATAGTTCTTATTTATTGGCTCATTGTAATCAGAGCATGGAGCATAACCCTACAAATAATAGATTAGAAAATGAGAAACTTATTATTTGTGTAAAAGTTAATGACTTTAGTTTCAAATTTTTTAAAGGACATAAGAGTAGTATTAAAGGGTTAAAGTTCTTAAGTGCAAATCGTACAATATCTTGGTCAGCAGATACAATAAGTTTATGGGATTTAAAAGATGATAGTTCTAGTATACTCAATGGTCATACTGGTAATGTTGATCAGGTTCATGTATTGGGTGATAAGCTAGTTTTATCGTGGGCCAGTAACTTTGCAAATGATGAATGGTGTACTGAATTTATAATTTGGAACTTGGAAGCGAATAGTTCTAAAGTTTTTAAAATTTTTAATGGTTTAATTAAGGATTTTGAGTTAATAGATGATGAAAAATTGTTAATACATTCACATTCCTTGGGAAAACACAATCAGCGAGATCCAAGAGGTGATAACTGTTTAAGTCTATGGAACCTAAAAGATGGCAGTGCGCAAGTGTTGTCGTGGTCTTTTGACACTGCTTTAAGCATTTGGAACTTGAAAGATGGAAGCAAAAAGCTATTTAAAAGCCTCTCTCATAAGAAAAGATTTTCAATTGGATTCTCTTATCATTATAATCCTCATACAAAATCGGTTAGTGGAGATCATTTATTAGACTCAAATTGGGCATTGTCCTTGGACAAAAAACGAGTGTTGTCTTATATCAAAGGGCAAACATCAGATAAAATAAGTGGAGTACATTTAGTAGATAATAAGCGGATATTAACATGGAGTGAGAATTCTACCTTTTTACGTTATTGGGATTTGGATGTAGTCAATACTAATTTTAATAACGAACCGCTATTAGAGGAAAACGGAGGAGGGTTCAATAATCCCCATAATTATATGGGTTCAAAAACCAAATTTAAAATTTTGTTTAATGGTAATAAAACTAAATTAGGCGCTACTGCATTTTTAATTAATTCAAACAAGTTATCTTTTGAAAGTAACATTGGTGAAAGCCTTTCTATAAACGGACACCTTAATCCAAAAGACTTAACATGGACAAAATCAGGGTATTGTATATTAAACCCTCAGCCTGAAAATGTATATCTAAAAGAGATACAAACAAATATAACAGCTAAATTAATTTTCATTGATGATAATCATATAATTGCTTACAAAAAGCATTCAGTTTGTTTTTGGGACTTGAAAAAATCCAACTATGAACAATTTGATTTTGATTATCTATTGAGTTTTGTAGTTTATTTAGATTATAATAGAATAGTTTGTGTCTCAAATTTTAATCAAATTGAAATATTAAATATTGCTAATAGAAATCGAACCTCTTTAGGTAATGGTATAGATTGGACATTGGAAAACGTGTTTCTGGCAAATAAATCTGAGTTAATACTTCTTTATATTGACACTATTGGTGTTTTAAATATAAACAATGGCCATGTTTTATATTTAGCAGATACGACTTACTGCGTAGATGGGGAGTATAAAATTTTTAAAGGTGTTTACAACAATGTAGAAAATCTTATTGTTGATACAGAGTCATTTGGCCAGGAGATCATCAATGGAGTTAAACTTATTAATAAGCAAAAGCTTGTTGCTTGGCAATCAGATGGACGAGTCTTTTTGTGGGATTTCAAAGAATTAAAATACCATCCACTTGGATATCATTCTCATGATGTGAAAGAATGTTATAGAATAAATAAAAAATATTTAGCTACAATTTCTTATGATAAAACCGATCCCGAAATTTTGGTTACAGACCTTTCAAATAATCGAACAAAATCATTATCCAATCACAAAGATATTATAATTGAAATCCTTATTATAAATAATCACATGTTACTTTCATATTCAGCTGATGGTAAAATAATTATATGGGATTTAAAAAATAATAGTTCTAATATCATTGATATGCATTATAATTTAATTAAAGGAGTCCTCATTAACTTTAAAAATAAGCTTATATCTTGGTCAGAAGATGCTACCATAAGACTGTGGTGCCTATCCACCCAAAAACTCTTAAACATATATGTATTTGAAGGCATCGAAAAAGTATTTGATATTGGCAACAACCGTTTGTTGTGTTTTGCCAGTAATGGCCAGCACCGGTTTTTAGAAATTATGGATAATGAGATAAAACAAACATCAAATGGGGAAACAAAAAACAGCTAGGGTATTCATTTCATCTACGTTCAGAGACATGCATGCCGAAAGGGATTATTTGAGTAAAGTAATTTTCCCGGAAGTAAGGGAAACTCTCAAACACCGTGGAATTTATCTGGTAGATGTAGACCTCAGATGGGGCATCACCGAAGAAGAAAGCGAAAAAGGCGAAACGCTCAAGATATGTCTGGATGAGATCCACAACAGCCGCCCCTTCTTTATTGGCATACTGGGGCATCGCTATGGTTGGGTGCCCAAACAGGCGCCTGCTGCAATGATCAACAGCGAAGAAGATCGGTTTAAATGGGAAAATAAGCTCAAGTCTGGCGAACATTCGGTTACTGCATTGGAAATCTATCATGGGGTTTTGAACAACACCGATCAAAAACCAAGGTCTTTCTTTTATTTCAGAGACGATGCCTTTATTAGCGATATTCCTACAGAAAAACAAGCCGATGTAAAAGATACAGATGCGTTGCAGCAACAAAAATTAAAAGAATTAAAAAAGCGCATTCAATCGACTTATGCCGATTTGCCGGAAAACCTGAACAACTACAGTCCTGTTTACGATGGCCTTCGGATTAACTGGCTAGAGCTAAAACAGTCTGGCGCATTGAATAAGAAGGATATGGAATTGCTGGAAGAGTACGCCAAAGATAATCTGATAGATAATGAAGAACTAAAGGCTATTTCAGGAGAGCTTCGCGATAAGATTTTTGAACACGCTCATCCCTATCTTAAGTTGGAATCGCTTCAGGCATTTGGTGAACAGGTAAAAGAGGACTTGCTTACTTCCATTTATGATGAGTTTGCAGAAGATGAGCAGGAGGAAGATCCACTTAATTTAGAAACCTTATTGCACGAGCGGTTTGCAGATGACAAAACCCGCAATTTTGTAGGGAGAACAGAAGAATTAAAAAGTATTTCCGATTATATTTCGGGAGATGTTTGTTCTCCTCTTGCAGTAATAGGGCAGGCGGGTAGCGGTAAGTCTTCCCTTATGGCCCGGGCCTTTATCGATTGCACAGAGCAGCAAGATGCCTATGTGATTCCACATTTTGTTGGTTGCTCTCCGATTTCGGTAGACATTTACCGAACCCTTAATCACTTTTGTCAGCTACTTGTGCGGGAATTTGCTATTGAACTGGAAGATGGCATCCCCGATGATTACAACAAGCTGAAAGAGTGTTTTAGTGATCTTCTCTCAAAGTCAGCTGAAAAACGAGGTGTGATCATTTTTATAGATGCATTGAACCAGCTTAGTCGATCCAGAAATTCGCATCAGCTCGATTGGTTACCCGAACAGTTACCCAATAATGTAAAAATAGTAGTAAGTGCTTTGCCTGGAGAAGTAATAGAAAGTATTACAGCTATGCAATTGCCTCGTGTTGAGGTAGGCGCACTGGAAATGAAACACCGTAAAGAGATTGTATTAGGGTGGCTTGAGCCTTACCGAAAACACAATTTAAGTGATGAGCAGATGGACATGATATTAAAGAAAGAGGAATCGGGTAAACCATTGTATTTAACTATTGTTGCCGAAGAACTCAGGTTATTCGGAGAGTACGAAAAAATCAATAACAAGATCAAGGGTTTTGCCCAAAACATTGAGGGTTTATTTGAACAGGTGTTCGACCGTCTAGAAAAAGACAACGACCCACAGCTGGTGAAACAAGCCATGTGCCTGTTTGAATGCTCCCGTTTTGGATTGCTGGAAACAGAAATGTTACAGCTCTTAAAACCATCTGTTGAAGAAGCGCTTGCTGCCGGGCTTATCCAGGACGAAAATGAAAATTATGAATTGCCCCGAACCAGGTGGTCGGCAATTTTTCTGGGAGTAAGTTCTTATTTCAGAAGTCCCGGAAAAACAAGCCAGAAAAATGACAACAGTCGCGAGTACATGGGCCTTATCGATTTCTTTCACCGCCAGCTCTCCAAGGCAGTGAAAAACCGCTATCTATCCAAAGAGGAGGATGTTCATTATTATCATAAACTGCTGGCTCAATATTTTCACGAACATGCCGAAGGTAAGCACGATAAATTTCATTTTACAGGTCACGACGCTCGAGGCTTTGGAGAATTACCCTATCATCGTTTAATGAGCGGCAGCAGAGATGTAGCAGAAGAGCTGTTAACAGATTTTACTTTTTTAATGGGCAAGGCCAGAACCGGATTGGTAATGGAGATACTCAGCGATTACGAAATGCTGGATGAGCAGTAAACAATCAGACAATACCAATGTATTGTTAAGTCTGAACGGTCTTATAGGCCGGCTCAGGAGAGATAGCGTAGATGCTGTTTTAAATGATTACGATAAACAATCAGAGCTTATGAAAGACAATGAATTATTTAACCGGTTTAAAAGTTTTTTCAGTGCCAACCAGCATTTATTAAAAAAAGAGGAACGTGCAGGCAAAGCCGACAAGTTGTTGTTTCAGCTGGCTTATGAAGAGGGAGAAGGCTCATCTATAAGTGAGCAGGCAGAAGACCTTATAAAAAAAGAGGCTGTAGACTGGCCCTGGATGAAGCAGCTCAACCGAAAAAAAGGGAGTGGAAAAAATCCGAATTATAAAACTCTTACAGAGCATACGGATTCAATTATGGGTATAAAATTACTTAACCCAGATAAATTATTGACTTGGACTCATCATGGTAAATTACGAATTTGGAATTTAAATGATTTTAGATCTGTTGAATTAACTGGTTCAACTTCAGTAATGACGGATTTTGAGGAACCTGGCTGGACTAAATCACCTTTCATTTTCACGCGTGCAACCGGGAATTCTTTAGTTGCAGTCCATTTTTTTTCTGAGAAAAAGATGCTAATGATGAGTAACCTTTACATGCGCCTGTGGGATTTGCAATCAGGGAATTCAAAAATATTTTTTATTGACGAAAATAAGTATGATGATTTTTTCTTTCCTGACAAAGAGGACTTTGAAAGCGATGTTACATTTTTGATTCAGAGCGAGATACTTGTAAAATATCAAGATTACATTACTAAATGGAATCTAGTTGATGGAACAATGGAAATTATCTGGGAAAGGGAAATGGGCCGACATGCGGATACAATTATTGATCATTTAAATGATTCATTTTTTGTTAATCAGATCTGGAAAGAATTAAATTTTTATTTAGCCTGCGGAATTAATGAAAATGATGTTATAAATTATATAGATGAAAAGATACAATATGTTTCTAAAGGTTTGGATGAGTCACTTATAGCTTTAAAAGTTTCAGCAAAAGTCAATTCTAAAATTTATTCCACCATTGAAAAGAAAGGCTTTGAATCTATAAAATTTATTTCATCTGATAAGCTTATAACATGGTCTTGTAATAATGTTAACCACTATGTATTTGATCTTTGGAATGTTGCAAATGGAGAAATTGAAAAATCATTGAAATTTGATAGAGGAGCATCTAAGCATCCAAGTTCAAGATTAAATTACGTATGTGAAATTAATAGTGCATATTTTTTTCATTCTGCAAGTTTTAATAGAGTTATTAAAATTAATTTTAATAACAGAACAGTTGAAGAATATTGTTTAGAACATTCATTTCCAGTAGTAGATATATTATATAATTATGAAATTGGTATTGTCTCGTGGTCAGAAGATACTACAATTCAAATTTCGAATTTTTCTACTGGTAAAACACGTGTGTTTAATGGGCATATAAAAAAAGTAAATGATGTAATTCACTTTAAAGAAAAAAAATACATTTCCTATTCCGATGATGGTACCATTCGTTTCTGGGACTTTGATGTGGTAGCGGAAAGAGAATTTGAATTTTTAAATTCAGAAAGGGAATCGCCTTTTGATATCATCGATTTTCTATCGATCGATGAGTACAGACTTGTTTCATGGACAGGAAATAACATTACTTTTTGGGATCTTTCTGCAGGCACTGATTCTGTTTTTAAGTTAGCGGGTACATCAAATGTAGTGCAGCTGAATAGCGAAGAGCTAATAGTTGTTAATAAACAATCATCTGTGACGATTTTAAATATTGTTTCAGGGAAACAAAAGAAGCTGGAAGGCCATAAAGCAACCATTTTAGATCTTCTTTTAATAAACAATAACAAAGCATTACTTTCCTGGTCTGAAGATGGGACTATAAAGTTATGGGACCTTAAAACCACTGAATGTTTAATGACCTATGTTTTTGAGGGAGTAGAAAAGGTTTTTAAGATTAGCGACAGTAAGTACATGTGTATATCATCCAATAAAAAATACAGAATCCTTGAACTCGAAAATTTCTAGTTAAAAAAAAGGGTGTTTTTTAGTTTTTGGTATGTTCCTATTATTCAAAACTACTAGCTGCTTCCATCACCATCCAGTCGTCCTGTAATCCAAGATAATCCAGCTGGTCGTAGATCAGGTCTTCCTTGTTTAGCAGGTAGGTAAGGGCCCAATCGCTCACTTCTTTGTTATTGTTATTTCTTTTTGCAAACACCTCATTAGCCAGTTTACGGACCTCACTTTTGAGATCATTGGAAAAGGATGTTTGATTGAAAAGGTCAAGTTTTTCTTTGATCTCACCAGGTTGCATTTTACGGTCACAAACCGATCTTATAAGTTCAGTAAATCCAGTCTTGTCGTTGTTGTGGCTTACAAGATACAACTGGCGGAAAAAGGCAGGGTGTTCGCTGGATCCTCCCTGAATGACCCCGCAATAACTCAACAACAATTCGCTGTTGATTAGTGGTGTGTTCTTGTGTTTGAGTTTCATTAGTTCCCGGATATATTCTGCAAGGTCCAATTGCAGTGCACTTTTCAGTAACTGTAATTTTTCTTTGAGAACATTATTCGCTAAAAGATCATGAAGACTCATTTTTTCCAGACCTGCAATACTTCCTTTTAGGAGTTCATAGATGATTACTTCGGCATATTGATAGGCGTTAATGGCTGTATCTTCAAATATTGTTCTTACCTGTTTGCTGTTTATCCGATTATGGAACTTCATTCCACAACAAAGTTGGGTTACTTGATTGATGTCTTTTTGGAAATTAAAAAAGGCCTTTTCAAAGCTTATAGCGCCAGTTTTTTTGCCCAATAGTTTTTCTCCCAGAATGGCAATTCCCTCGTCACGGAAAGTAGATAGAAAATGCAAAAACACCCACTGGATGCTAAAGTTTTGAATTCCCGAATTTTCAATGTATTTCAGCTGATCTTCCAGCGTGGAACACAGGTAAAACTCTTTTGAACGATCAAATGTACCGAGCTTTTCTTTTAGATTACTCAGGTCTGCACCATGCATTAACTCATGGAGGATAACCGCATCCATTTCATTCTTATCTATCGGATAAAAGAGTTGGAATTTTAATATTTTATGACTCGATAATCTGGGTAAAAAACAGCCCTGCCTTAAAGCTGATGTTTTTTTGTTCAGCACCACTTCAATACTTGGCAAATCACCTTCAAAAAGCACATTGGTCTTTATGAACTGTTCCTTAAATGATGCCAGTATTAAAGACATGGTTTTTTCAAGTTCCCCAATAGAAACTTGTTTTTTGAGTTCAGCATCTGCCGTAATATGAATATTTGGCTTCATTAGTCCAATACTTGTTTTTATAATCTATTTCATAGTATTAGATTCAATTTCCCAGCAAGTACTATTTAAGCACATTAACTCTACCGAAATGTCTTCTATACTAGAATTTATATTTAAGGCTGAAGCATTAAGATCCTTTAGTTCCTTTGAAATGCTACCAAGTTCGCTACTTATTGATATAAGTTGTTCTATTTTCAAAATTTCAATTTTACTTAAAAAGACACCCTGATCTTCTAATTTGTTATATATCCTTGTGTAAAGTATCTTATCTCTATCAATTTCTTCAATTAAGCCTATCGATAACCGATAACAATAATATAATTTGTTGATTATTTCAAAACATTCATCATAAATAGGTAAGCTGGGGTTTGAAAAAAAATTCTTAGCAGATTTTAAATATACTTTTCTATATCTTTTTTCTATATTCTCAATTAGACTATAAAATCTTTCAATGTTATCCAGATGGCCACTGCTACTATATAGATTACTTTTTTTATTTAATTCATTATAAAAATAAACTGACCCAATCCCTTGATTTGGGAGTTTAGCTAATCTTTCTCCAATATTAATTGATGCATTTATTGTGTTAATTTTCTCTAAAATAACATCAATATTTTTCTCTAATATTTTTTTCCTTTTCTCACTTGCTATTAATTCTTTGCTTAAACCAAGATCATTGAGTAATGGGGTTTTTTTATCTTCACTAAATAATTGCATGCAATCATCATATATTACATGTTCTACTGTTGTATATGAATGAAAATACAAGCCGTAACTTTTTGTAAATTGATTAAGCGTAAACCAGGATTTTACATAATCTATTTTTTTTGATGTTATGGTATATTTAAACTCAAGGATTAAATATTTTTCGCTCCATACTACAATCATGTAATCGCAAGAATTTACATTTTCTGTAATTATATGTTTAATAGGTTGCCCCCATTCTTTAATCTGTTCTGCTATTATTGAATTTCTCACTGGACTTGTGAGAAATTCAAAACCATGAATCGATTTAGAAGCAATGTATGCTGACATTTTAGTTTTGCCCTTCGATCCTCCGGTAAAAAGTTCATTACTTATATCTACTTCTGTTTCATACCCTTTAATAAAGTAATTATAGGTTGTAAAAATCGGATGTGGTAATTTGGGGTTAAAATTTGGAATACTACTATCAAGTCTACCTAGATAAACAAGTAACCATAGTCCCAAAAAAAGAAGAATACCAATAATAATTATAGGCCCTAATATAAATAAGATAAATCCCATAGCAATTGCTGCGGGGATTATACCCATGCCTTTATCTCCACTATCTTTCCCAAACCTTAACTGATTCCATAGAGGTTTGAAAATCTCTTTTGGCTTACCACCCCAAAATGAGGTTTTATTTCCCAACCCTTCATTTTTCTTATTTATAACCTTCCTAGACTTTAATATTTCTCCGGATATTTTTTTAAAAGAAGTTAAATCTTGCTCTGAAGTAATTATATTTTTTACTTTCAAAGTTTTTGGACCAACTTGCACTTCATCACCTTCTTTTACTAGTTTTATCTTTTTTGTAAAATCTTCCTTAATTTTTTGAATTGTTTTGTTTCTTATTTCTTTTAAATCATTTTTTTGTTGAGTAATAGTTGCATCTATAATTTGTAAGTTAGTGTTTAAAGTTTTTTTAGCAGTTATTTTTTCATTCAAAAAATCCTTTAATTCACGAAGTTTTGAGTTGAAGTCTGGGTTTTTTAATTTTCTTATTTTTTTTTCTTTAAATTTTCGGTTAGTAATTTCTGGAACTTGGATGCGCAGAGTTTTGTTTTCGCTTCCAGATATTTTCTGATATAGCATTGAGTCTAATATTACTTCACATTCATCCTGAGGAACTCCATACTCCTCAGCTTTTCTTAAAATAACGGTTCTTTCTTTTTCAGTAATAACACCATCTCTAAGACATATTTCTATGAAACTTATTAATTCTTTATGCATCCTTTTTATTAATTATTATAGTAAATTTAACGAATAAATATTGAATCGACTGTTATTTCTTACAAACCAATGCTTTTAGTATTTTTGAGAAGTTTCTAAATAAACATGGCCACAAAACCCGAAAATAAAACAACATTGCTTTGGATAGGAGATCGTGCATTTTCTCTTGCAGAATCTATAGATAAGCATGCGTTGGATTCTTTCGACCAGCATTTTCTTGTACACGACAGAAGACGTGAGTACGATTCGGATTTAAAAAATCTTACTGTTCTGGATGAGTATTTTCCTTTTTCGGAAAGACAATATTCTGTAGAGGACCTTCACATGCCCCTCTATCATTATTTAAACGAAAAAGTAAACGCAAATAAATTGCTGATCATTGGTGATCCTTCCGAACTACTTGTGCAGTCGCTTGATACGGGAGCAGCAAAGGAAGTTACACAGGATACTATGCTTGAGCTACTGGAAACTGCTTTGGAGCATCGCTATAGTATGGCTGTTCCTAAATTTGATAGCGGCAATACAGATCTTTTATTACTACCTCCTGTTCTTCATGGTTTTGAAGATATAGACAGGCAGGTCCAGGATCTTAAGGAGAGTGCAAAAACTTCTTTTCAAAATGGTCTGATCATTACCAATGAGAAAGAACTTCAAAAAGAACTCAGTGGTTTTTTATGGCACCTTGCAAATGATGGTATCAGCCAGGCGGTTGATATAAGTAATCATGTTCAACTTCTATAATCTTCAGTTGTGAAAAGAGAAGCATTCATCAACGAGATACTAAGGCGCCTTGATAGCTATATATGGAAAATAGTAAGGGTGTATTTTACGGATAAGGAAATGTCTAAGGATGCTTTTCAGAATATATTGCTCCGGCTTTACGAAAATCACGATAAATACAAAGACAAAGGAAATCTTAAGGGATGGGTAGCAGTTGTTGCTAGAAATGAGTGTATCAGCATGATTCGTAAACAAAAAAGATCACCATTAAAAAGAATGGAGGCACATTACCTAGAGGTAATTAAAGATCCAACTGCCGATTTTACCCGCTCTAAAAAAGCCATTGACCTCGAAAAAGCGCTTTTACAACTCAATGAAAAAGACCGGCAAATGATCATACTGCGTTTTATGAAAAACAAAAGCATAAAAGAGATCGATCAGATCATAGGAATTACCAATAGTGCTGTATATATAAAAAGAGCCATTATTAAGCTAAAAAAAATAATTGGCACTGAAGATTTCTTAAAACAATATGATCACTGGGAGGTTGACTCCGATACCCTTTTATAGTTTATTTAACCATTCCATGAAAAACAACTTTAAAGTTCTGCACCGAACGGGAGAAGTTTGTTACACTTGTTTTAAGTTGTTTTACTTTTCCGACAGGGAAAAAACGAAAATAGAGATATGCCAGAAGCCCAATTCCTGAAACTACAGTTCCGGGATTGGTTTGGTAACCCGCATCCTTTGTCATAAAATAAATTATCACTCCTGCCAGTAATGTCCCGCCTGCTATCATGTGCATTTTAAACACATCTTTCTTTACTTCTTCCAAATCGGTTCGAGACAGGGCAGTGATTTGGTTATGAATGTGCGTATACTGCGGAACTGATTTGCTGATTTTGAGGGTCTTCGAAAAATACAGAAACTGACTTCCTTCGGTAGATCCGCCAATATTTATGGCGTTGATGTAAAAATACCGCGTAAATGGATTGCTTAACCTGATGGTATTGCAATACGTTCCATAATTGATAATTACCCGCTGGTAGATAGTGGCAACTGTAGAAATGTATTCCTGTACAATGAGCTTTGATTCGTTTTTAGCTGAAGGGTCAATATTGGCAATGTTGTCTTTTAAAAGTATGGCAAATTCTACCGTCATGGCAATATTGGCAACGGTTTCAGCAAAAACCCCTTTGGCAGAATTGGTAATAAGCTGTGCATTGGATTTAAAATGATGGCTGGCAATAACACCTGCAATGGCACCGCCATAACCCAGGTATTTTCCGGTTTTGGTTTCTGCATTGCTTCCTGCAATATAACTGACTGCAGCCGCAATGGAAGCGATGGTTCCTTTCATTCTTTCTCTTGAAGCACTGGTTTTAAGCTGTTCAATCTCATTCAGGCGTTCTTTTACCAGAAAGTTGGTTCGCTCTAACAGACAGTTGATAAATATTGCCTGTATTGTTAGTACATCCGCAGCAGATAGCCGGGTGGATTTCCTGAAGTTCTCAATAGACTGAATGGATGATTTTAAGAGATTAAGATTGGCTTTGTAGTCAAAAAGCCAGGACTGAGCAATGGCTTTAAGTGCCCATCCCGAAGCTTTATTGCTATAGATGAGGTTTTCACTAAGGGAAATAGCTCTCTGGTAATTTCCGGATGTGAGTTCCACTAGGCAAAGGTTAGCAGAACTGCCGGAGGATAGTTTTTGGTGCAATATATGACTGAAAGCATTATTCATTAATTAGGAAATATAAAGATTATTTAAAACAATTTCTACAGGATTGTTATCTAATTACCATTTCTGCGTTGTATTAATAACAAAAACGAAAAACTATGGAAATACTAGCCTATATATCTTCTTACTTCTTGATTGGCATCATACTCAGCTTTATTTTTGATGTATTGAATAATTATCTTTTTCATCCGGATAATCCAGATAAAGTACAATTTGACTGGTTTATTAGAACAATTAATATTTTTCTATGGCCCTATATTCTGGGAGTTTTTCTAAGAACGATGCATACCTATTATGCTTCAAGGGAGGAGTAATGTCAACTTTTATGAGCTGGGGAATTTAACATCGTAATAAAATTATGTTGCCTACTCCTAAATTGAATAATAAAAAACAACTATGAACAAAAAACACATAAATCTAGCTAAAAAAGCAGACGAAATAACGATCGACCCGGACCTGCTAGTCAATTATGATGCAGGAACACATATTGATAAGATTTTTTCTTTTGAGGGAGGACTGCCCAAATCCAGTAACTATATGGTAACAGGGCCTCCGGGTGTTGCCAAGAGTACATTTGTATTGCTGTATTTGGCTCAATTACAGCAAGCAGGTTATAAGTGTTTGTATGTTTCTTCGGAAATGAACAGGATAGACATGGAGCGCTATTTTAATCGTTTTCCTGAGTTAAGGGAGCTGGATATTCTTTATCTGCAGGGCTTGAGAAAAGACCCTTTGGATCCAGATTCAGCTTATTTTCATCCATCGGAAGCATTTTACCTGCAGATGGAGAATAATGCCTATGATATTGTGTCGCTCGACAGCATTGCTGAATTTATAGAATCGGAGCATTATTTCAGCGAACAAAGCAGAAAAGCCATAGAGAAACAACTGATCGATAAACTCAGTTATTTCAATGCACTCAATCATACCAGTTTTTTACTAATACAGCAGGTCACTAAGTCCAATCAGTTCATTGGTAGTAACCGTTTTAAGCATGTGGTTCACGGGATGATGGAACTAGATTATGAGGATGGTGAAAATTCTCTGAACCGTTTTGTTACCTTTTCTAAGAATAGGTCAGGAAAAACCAATCAACGTCTCTATTATTTTTTCGATAAAGCTGGGAAACTAATCGTTGATGAAAAAAGATACGATGAAGACCTATATACGGATAAGCAGTGTACTTCCGATCAAGAAAAATTAGAAAAGGAAAATGCGCTTTTTGGCAACTGGGTAACTACTGTAAATGGCAATAGCTAATCTATAAACATTAAAAAAATCAATACAACATGAAAACAATATCTCATAATAAAGTAATGGAGTTCAAAAGTGAAGCCATTAACAAACAGCCTTTAAGGGTTAAAGGTAGTATGTCTGAGTTGGATCTTGTAGGTTACGACCAGGTGGAATTAAAGGGCATGGGTTTAAAAATGACTGAAACAGCAAGGGAGCATATATGGAAGATACTCCACATTCATAAAAGTATGGATAAGCTACTTGCAGATACAGTAGGTGAAAAGAACAGGGACACATTTATAAACACCATAAGAAAAGCAAAGGTTACAGACGGAGCCAATAACGCAAAATTATTGTTTTTAGTGGATCATCAGAATCAATTACTTAAAGGCGTTGTCAAAGACGAAATTCAGTTGCTGGGAAATGATACTTTTTTCTCGCTTGCAGAGGTGATTATCGATAAATACGGATTGGATGTAACTGGACTTTCTCTTGGAGATGAAGGGCAGGTAAATATTAATGCTATCCATCGTAATAAATTCTGGGAAATAGGAAATCTAAAAGATGAGACTTTCAATGGGGGAGTGTCAATATCCAATGATTATCAGGGAGGTATGCAACTCAGTTCATTTTTAAACAGGTTGGTATGTTCCAATGGGCTTATTGCTACAAAATTTTCAGATACTTTTAAGATGACGAAGATGAACCCCAAAAATGTGCATCAGTTTTACAGTTCAGTAAAGAATCTAGCTGCACGGGACTTTAAACCTGTGGGGTTTTCTGAGAAAGTAATAAAAGCTCACCATACACCTGCCTCACTGCGTGAAATGGAGAGTGCTTCAAAGTTCTTGACAACCCTCAGTGGAGTACGTGATTCGGGTCTCGAAAAATGGGTGCCTCTTTTAGCTACCGAAAACAGATTCCGAGAGCATGGGGTAAGAACAGGAAAGCTATCGGCAGCAAAAAAGAAAAATGCCAGAACAGGAACTACTGTATGGGAACTGGTAAACGGAATGACCCATTTTGCTACGCATGATAATGGAATACATCTCAATCAAATAAAAAGAGATGAAATTCAGATCAGAGCTGGCGAATTGCTTTGCAAGGATTACGATATGAACAACATGGTGGAATCTCCCTTTTAATATTGGCTTAATGGAAATAGAATATTCTATAGAAGATGTAATTGAAGAATTTGAAAAAGGCAATTCTGATTTTGCTATATTTATGTTTAGACAGATCACAAGTGATAAGAAAAAGAAAAAATCGGCTCAGTTCATTGACCTTGAGAAAAAGCTAGCAAACTATATTCTTGCATGTATTCACGAGCATAAGATTCGTGAGTTGGACCGCACAACGTCTCAAAAGCTGATCGAACAGGTTGATTTGATTCTAGAGTGGGATCCCCATCATTATCAAGCGCTGAATATTAGAGGAATGTTATATATTAATTTACATGAATATGAAAGAGCTATAGAAGACCTTTCTTTGGCTATAGGTATTGAGCTAATCGAAGATGATGCCTATGTGAACCGGGGAATCGTATATTATGAAATGGGCGATTATCAAAATGCGCTGTGCGATCTTGATCTTGCAGATGCCCTGTCTATAGACGACCCCTATGTTTTGTTTTGCAGAGGAAATGTATATTATGAGAAGGAAGATTTTTTGAGTGCCTTTGATGATTTTTATCTTGCTTTTGAAAAAGGTTATTCCGATAATTCGATGCTGTTAAAGATGCTGTTAAGTAAATATAGAATAGGGAACTCTGTGGAAACGTATTCGTTGTCTGAAGAATTAGCTGCAACATTTGCAACGTTACCTTCTTTATCCCTTTCTATTTTTTACGAGATAAGAGGTCTTGTACTTTATGATATGTCCTGTTTTGAAGATGCACTTGAACAGATTCACTTGGCCATAGCCTCAGATATGGACCGGTCTTCGTTGTATTATCATAGGGGAATGATTTTTAATTGTTTAAAACGTAATGAAGAAGCACTTAACGACTTTAGCAGAGCATTGCAGTTGGACAAGGAATATGCTAAGGCCTATTTTGGTAGAGCAATATGTTATGAGAAAAAAAATGAAAAGCAACGGGCATTCAAAGATTATGCAAATGCATTTTTTTACGACCCTAAAATGAAAAAAGCAGCTGAAAGCATGACAGAATTATCGGGTTAGGAAGGGGAATCGATGTTTTATTCGTTTTAATCCACTTTAAATCGAATTCATTCGTTTCAATTTAAAGCCGTTCGCTTTTAATCGAATTTATTCGGTTGGTTTTTTCTAATTATTCCATGGTATAGCTTCGTTTTTTGAGCTTTTAGAAAAACTCTCGATACTTATTTGCTGTAACTTGAGCATCTAACTTTAGATACCTCAAAAAATTCCTTTCCGTTTTATGTCCAGTAAATTTCATTATGGCTTGGGCTGGCATTCCTTTTAGAAATTTCAGAGTGCAGAATGTTCTTCTACATGTATGTGATGAAACCTCGTTGAATTTCTTTTTAACCTCCTTTCTTTCAATTCCTCTTATGTTTCTGTATTGAATAATGTCATTTGTCATTCCCGCTTTTTCGCATACCTTTCTTATTACTTTGTTAAACTCAGTAATATTGGTTGCTCTATATGCTGGAGGACAATAGTTGTACTTTGTTAAAATTCTATTCAGTCTTTCACTAATAGGAACAATTACTTTATTGTTCTTCGATTTTGAGGTCTTTTTTGGACGAAAGTGTATTTCGTTATTTCGAATATCATTCTCTTGTATTCTTGTAAAATCACTGTATCTAAATCCTGTCTCGCATCCAATTAAAAATAAATCTCTTACGATGTTTTCTTCTGAGTCGTCCAATTCTAAATCATCAATATTTTGAAGTTCTTCTTCGGTGATGTAAATTTTATCTACATCCATTGTAATAGAGGGAAACTTCTTTAAACTGAATTGACTAATTATATTTTTGTCGAAACACCAATTCAAGAAAGCCTTTATGTGTTTATTCTCTTTACCTATTGTATTTGGAGATAAACCATAATCACCCTCTGCATTAATTGCCTCAAATGTTAAATAGGTCATCCAAGTATTAACAAACAGGTCATCTTCATTTTTTATCATTCCAAATGAGAGTGTTCTTCCCATTCTGTCTTGTGTTTTTAAAAGATGTTTTCTTAAACTGTAATGATAATGTCTTACGTCATGAAATGCTTTTCTTTTAGCTTCTACAAAGTTTTCAAAATGATCCCAAAACTTTAATTTTCTTTTTGACGGAAGTGGGTTTGTTTCAAGGTTGATAAAGTCTTTTTTAAACCCTTTAGGCGAGGGGAATTCACCTTCTGCTTGATATTTTCTATAGAGTTTAATTATAAGCTTATCTATTTCTTCTAGCCTTTCATTGATGAAAACGTAATCTGGAAATTCCATCAATTCTTTAACCCGTTGTTTTTTTGTACTCCAATATTTATTTGGAACTTTTAAGGAGGTTGAAAGCTTCAATCTCTTATAATCGTAATTAAATATCAAATTGATCATAGATTCATTTGATGCTGTTTTACTAAGGTTGAATTTTACCTGTCCCATTATTTTCCGTATTATTGATAAAACAAATTTATTTATTCGGTACCGAATTTAGGGTCAAGTCAACTTTGTTTTTGTTAACACAAATGCGATTTTGATTAACAGAAATAGTGTGTAATAGGCTGTTAGATAGGCTTTAATAGAAAAGTTAAGCAAACTTAAAGAAAGCCCGAAAACATTGAAATGAATAAGCCGTCCAGACCGCAAAAAGCTTCATCATAACGATGGAGCTTTTTTCGTTTAAAGCCTACTTAATTGATGTTTCAGATAATAAAAAGGCAAAAAAATAGAGGAAAAGAATAATTAAATAATTTTCCTAACTTTACCCTACTATGGCAATAATAGATGTATTAAAGTACGATGGTCCTAATGATGTCCTTGTTTGGAAATGGCGTTCAGAATCAAGTTCTTCTCGTGAGGAGGAGTTAAGAATGGGTTCTCAGTTAATTGTAAATCAGTCACAGGAGGCATGTTTTTTCAAAGGAGGAGAACTACTGGATGTTTTTGGTCCGGGAACACACACGTTATCGACTAAAAATCTTCCTTTCTTATCCAAATTAGTGGGATTGGTTTATGGAGGGAATACTCCTTTTTCTGCTGAGGTATATTTTGTGAATAAAACAGTTTCCATGGATGCCAAGTTTGGTCTGATGCCGTTTAATATGGTGGAACCAACTTTTAAAGTGCCTGTGCCTGTTTCTTGCAGAGGTTCGTTTGCTTTAATAGTGAAGGACTCTAAACGGTTCTTAACCAATATGATAGGTACGGTTAAAGATTTTAATACCAAAACATTATCAGAATTATTTCGAGGAGTCATTTCGGAAAATGTAAAGAGCACAATTACAAAAATAAGCCGTGAACAGAACTTAAGCCCACTTGAACTAGAGTCGATTGTCTATGAAGTAGGCACTGCAGTTAAATCTATAATTAATGAACATTTGCAGGAGTTTGGAATTGAGATTAAGCTTTTTAATATTGAATCGATTCCAGTAATAGATGAAGATCAGCGGGTAAAAGATGTAGTTGCGCAGTTTCAGAAAATAATGGCGGCAGATGTTGACGAACGAATGCGTTTGAAACGTAGAGCTGAAAATTTAGAAGTATATAAGGTAGAGAGAAGTTTTGATACTACTGAAAAAGCAGCTGAGAATCTCGGAGGTGGAGAAGGTGGCGATGGTGGAGGAACAGGTGGTATAATAGGTACAATGATCGGATTAGGAATGGTGAATCCGATAGCTCAACAAATGGGAGATATGATGGCGAAGAATACTCCTAATGCGCATCAGGCGGGGTCCGTTTCTGCTAGTGAAGAAGCAATAAAGTTACTCAAGCAATTAGGGGAGCTTAAGGATGCTGGCGTTTTAACAGATGATGAGTTTGCTCAAAAGAAGAAAGAGCTTTTAGAAAAATTAAAATAATAAGGCAATACAATGAAAAATATTTTTCTCGTCGGTGGTATTTTGGCAATTTTGTTCAATTCTTTGATAGGATTAATCGTGACAAAATACCCGCCATTTAATTGGTTGTTAGCAGATGTCAGTATTTTTATTACTGCTGGGTTAATTTATGCTTTGTATACCAAATATTTAGACAACGCCTTCAAGTCTGTATTTACGTTTTTATTTTTAATCTCTGGATTGGTGCGGTATTTACTTTGTTTGTTTGCAAAGTCGGAGATAGAGAATAATTGGTTAATTATAATTTTAGCTGGGTTATTTGTTTTAGAGGCACTTATATTTGTTTTCGGATTAGCTTTAAGAAATAAATAGATGTACAGCGAAGAAATAGAAAAGTTGATCAAATATGCCGTAATCGACGGAAAAGTTTCAAGTAAAGAGCGACGTATTCTTCTAAGAAAAGCTGCCGAATTGGGTATAGCTAAAGATGAATTTGAAATGGTCTTAGATGCACGTATCTATGAAGTAAATAATCAAAATAAAAACATACAAAAAAGTTTTTCTGGATATAAAAAACAACCTGTTAAGTCTAATAAATGTCCAAATTGCCAAGCAGTCATTGATTCTTATTCAACTACTTGTAGTTATTGCAACCATTCAATAGTTGGAAGAGCCTCCAATTCATCTATTCAGCATCTATTTCTTTTACTTACTAAGGCTGAATCTAAAAGAAGGCAAAGTTCAGGATCTTTCCTATCTTCTTTAGGTAATTTTTATGCTAAAGCTTTAACTCTTGGTCCAAACAAAATAGATCGAGAAAAAATGGAAATTATATCAAGTTTTCCAATTCCGACAACAAAAGCCGATATTCTCGAGTTTATTTCATTGGCCTATCCAAAAGCAAAGCAGGCAGGTAACTGCCTTACGCGTTATGCAGATAAAAACAAATTACACAATGAATTTGCACTGGTGTGGAAAAACAAGTGCAGGCAAATTATCATTAAAGCAAAGTTTTCGATGAAGGATGATCCCGAAACTTTAAATGAGGTATTATATTACGCTAAGAAACTGGGGATAGATTAGTATGTACCTTTTCGATAACTCGGATTGCTGCTTCTTCTCCAGAAACGATAGCGGCGTTTAAAGAGCCATTCAATTGAGAATCTCCAGCTAAAAAGATGTTATCTGCTAAACCTGTTTTCGGTGGTTTTACAGAGCATTGTAAGTCCTTCAAGTCTGGTAGCGCCTGTGGGATGTAATAGTGCTTAATAAATCTACCAGAATCAATTCCGCAGTAATCTTTTAGCTCTTTCTTTACGCGTTCAATAATTTTAGATTTCTCCAAATCTTTATCATCGACAACTGTAACGGATAGCAACTCTTTTTTTCCTCTATTATGCGTTTTCAGGCTGGTGTGATAAAAGATATTGTTTATTAACGCTTCTTTTTTGGGTATTAAACCAATCAATTTTTTTTGAATGATTTTATCACCAGTTTCAAAATACAACACATGACAAGACTTCCAACCGGTAGCTCGGGGTTCTTGAGTTTGAAAGCAAATTGGTAGCGTCTATGGTAAAGCTGGTTTTCAATTTTGTTTTGTCATCGAGCGTTATTTCGTTGTTTGCTATGGATACTACCTTTGTGTTAAACTTAAACGTAGTGTTATTCAGATTTTTGAAAAGTTGCTTAGGAATGGCCTCAATGCCCGATTTAGGAAGAGAAGCATGCCCCTCACCGAACATTTTGTAAACAAATTCGAACATTCTACTGGATGTTTCCAAATGGGGTTCGAGAAAAATCCCAGAAAAAAAAGGTTGGAAGAAATCAGTAATTATTTCAGCTGAAAATCCTAGGTCAGTCAAATAGGAGAGTGTTGATTTTTCGTTCTCCGAAAATATTTGATTTAAGCTTTTTTTCTTCAATCGATTATTCAATTTTACTATTTTAAACTTATCCGATAAAGTTCCGATTCCAGATAAAAGGGTAGGGAATAAAAGAGACTTGTTTTTTATTGGATCTCCTATTATTTTTTGCCTCTTGTTTTTAAAAATAGATGCTCCGGGTAAAAACAACTGTAAATCTAAAGATGCAAAATCAAGGTAATTTTGAGCAGCAGGATAAGCAGTAAGCAGTACTTGGAATCCATGGTCTAATTGATAGCCATCTACAATGTCAGTTTTTAACCTTCCTCCGGGCCGATCTGTAGCTTCTATAATAACCGGGTTAAATCCATTTTTTTCAAGAACAGTGGCTGCAATCAATCCGCTTATTCCTGCTCCTACAATATGTATTTTTTCCATTTTTTCTTTTTCCAAATCGTTACAAAATAAATGTCTCTGCTTAGTTTCGAGCACTAACCGTCATAGTATTCTAAATTTAGCGCTTCGTTTTTAAAATTCATCATTTTCTTGATAAACTTTTTGTTGTCTGTATAATGTCGACTTTTTTTAAACTGAATGAACTCTCCGTTACAATGAATGCTAAATGTTTCAGTACTGAATATCGTTAAACGATAATAGGGAATTGTCCAAGAATATCGGTCTAACCTGTTAGCAAAATGAATAATGATACCTTTTGGCCTTAATTCAATATTTGCATAATTGGTATCTGTCGATTGCATGTTTTTCGGCTTTAGAGACGCGCTAATTTCATTTATTACCAATCTGCCAGAGCCAATACCCTTTAGTTTTATTTTTTCTAATAGAGAATAGGCTTTACCCAGCATTTCATTGCTTTTTTTTTCGTAATCTTTGTTTCTATAGCTTGTGTTGAATAGCATAATTTTTATTTTTTAGTTCTGAATATTTAATGACTCTAGGTAGTTTGACGCATTTTCAAGATGACTTTGCTGCTTTTCTTTTGGCATTTTATCATACATTCTAACCAGCATTCCCAACCTAGGATTGGATAAAAAGAATGCACGATGTGTATCCATAAACCTCCAAAAAAGACCGTCCCAAGTCGCTTGCCATTCTCCTTTTTTATAGTTACTCATTTTCATAAGGTAGTTACTACCACTTATATAGGGCTTAGTAGCCATCAGTCCACCATCGGCAAATTGACTCATGCCATAAATGTTTGTAACCATTACCCAGTCGTAGGAATCAATAAATAACTCCATAAACCATCGATAAACTTCATCTGGGTCAAATTCGCAAAGCATCATAAAATTACCTATTACCATCAAGCGTTCTATATGATTGCAATAACCAGTTTGTAGAATTTTTTTTATGGTTTTATCTATTGGCGGTATACCGGTTGTTCCGTCATAAAAGGAGCTCGGTATTTTTTTGTCAAAATTCCAGAAATTTGTTGTTCGCTCTTCGCTGCCTCTGCATTCATACATGCCCCTTATAAATTCTCTCCAGCCAATTATTTGCCGCACAAAACCCTCTGTCGAATTAATTGGTATATCGTTGTCCTTTGCATATTTTAAGCAGGAATCAATAACTTCATTAGGGGTGATTAGACCAACGTTGAGCATTGGAGTTAATACGCTGTGGTTGAGAATGGAATTTTCGGCAATAATTGCGTCTTCGTAAACCCCGAATTCAGAAAAGCGTTGTTCAAAAAACTGATTGAGCCAATCTTTTGAAGATTTAAAACTGCTTGGATAAAGCGGATATTCAGTAAGGCTACCTAAGTGATTGTTAAAGTGCTTTTCTACATATGTTTTTGCTTCTTCATAATATGGGTCGATATCAGGAAATATTATAGCTGGCGGTTGCTTTTTGGCTGGATATTTTTTTCTATTTTCCGTGTCGAATGTCCATTTTCCTCCGGTTGGTTTTCCATCCGATTCAATTAATATGTTGCGTTTTTTCCGTTGTTCTTTGTAAAAATTGGTTTGATGGTATTTCTTTTTATCGCTTTTAAAAAATTCAGTCAGTTCTAATTTTGAATTCAAAAACAACTTGGATTCATAGATTTCTGTTGAAATGTCATTTTTTAAACAAGCAGCAGTTATTCTTTTATTGAGCCAATTATCTGCAGGTTCTATATAGTTGATATGCTCAACACCTCGCCGCTTCAGCTCGGGAATAAGTAATCTAATATCGCAGATACTTTCGGTTGCTTCAATGTAAACTACCTCAATGTTTTTTTCTTTACTAAGAAAAGCGGCATACCTTTTCATGGATGTCCGATGAAAAGCTATTTTCTGCTTGTGAAAAGGGTAATGCTTGAAAAACAGGTATTCTTCCACTAAATATATCGGTCCTTCACCATTGAAAAGAGGAGATTCTTCAAAAAGTTGATGCGGGAATATTAGATTTATTTGCTTCATTTTGTTTTATTTCTTCTACAACGTTCACTGCAATATTTTACTTCATTCCAGTTTTTTTTCCATTTTCTTCGCCATGTAAATGGCAGCTTACAAACGACACATATTTTTTCTGGTAGATATTCTTTTTTCACGCTAAAATATTAGTTCATTGTTTTTCCTTCTTTTCTAGGCTCTTCTGATTTCGTTTTACATGTGTATTCAGTATGCGCCATTTTTCTTTTTGTACAGCAGGGTGTTTTTTATGTGTCCAAATTTTATCTCTAGCTTTTCGCGCACTTTCCTGCAGGTCTACAATCGGTAATGGATAATCTTTACCTAGAGTAACTTCACAAAACATTTGCTCCATCGAAGTCATTTTCCATGGTTCATGAATATTTAATTCCGGTACATTGCGGAGTTCAGGAATCCATTTCTTTATGAAAGATCCGTCAGGATCGTGCTCAATTGAGTTTTTTACAGGATTATACAGGCGCACGGTATTGATTCCAGTTGTTCCAGCTTGCATCTGAAATTGAGGGTAATGTATTCCGGGCTCATAGTCTAAAAATTGTTTTGCTAAAAAATACACTCCATCTCTCCAATCTTGATCCAGATTAAATGCTAAAAAAGAGACCACCATAGCTCTCATTCTAAAATTTATCCAACCTGTAGATTTCACCGCACGCATACAGGCATCAACCAAAGGATAACCGGTTGTGCCCGTTTTCCAAGCATTTATGAAGCTTTCGTTTTTCTGATGATCTAAAAGTTCATATCCTCTATTTAGGCAAATAGTTTCATAGCTGCACTCCACCTCAAATTTTTGAATGAAATGGCAATGCCAATGCAAACGAGTGAGCATTGCCCTAAAAGCTCCTTTGTTTTCTGCTCTATTTGGGTGTTTAACTACAAATTGATAGACTTGTTTAATGCTTAAATTTCCCCAAGCCAAATAAGGCGATAGTCTACTGCAAGAAGTTCGACTTTCTGTTGGTTTAGAAATGTGTTTATGGTAATTGAACCCTCTTTTACTTACAAAGGAATGAAGATATCTCCAAGCACTGTTTTCTCCGGCTGGTTGGAATTCTTCGGGATATATCTCGTATTGTTCTTTTAGTTTTTTTGGCAGTATAAACGGGTGTTCAATCGTTTCGTTATTCGCTATAGAATATTGGTTGTTATGTATGGGAGAAAGAATTTTATCATGCCAGTTTTTATTCCAGTTATCTCTGTTTTTAATGCCTCTTATGATTCCGTCTCTTTGCGATTCACTCCAAGTTATTTGATGCCTTTGGCAGAGTAGCTTGATTTCTTTGTCACGTTTCCAAGTAATCTCGGTTCCGCTCTCTTGGTAGCTGAAAAGAGTTTTTATTTCAAACAGTGAAGACAAGTATTCAAATATATCCACTGCTTCTCCATAAAAGATTTCCACGGATCTATTGTAGTGCTTTAGTTTTTTGTTTATTGCTAAAATAGAGTAGTATATAAACTGTAAGTGACGTAAACTGGTATCCGCATAATTTATGATGGAAGGTTCGAATAAATAGATAATACGGTATGGAATACCCTCCTTTTCCACATTTGCCAATGGCTCGTGATCCTGAGAACGAAGATCCCGCTTTAACCAAACAATATTTACTGGTTGTTTTTTCAATAGTCTAATTGCTTTTTACATTTTTTCCAAAAAGAGAAAAAAGAGGAGTGATAGCCATTCACATCAAACATCCAGTCTCTATTAACTTCAGCTCCTTTGTAATGACTATTCAAGGGATGTTCTTTAAAGTGCATATCTTTCAGGAGGTATTTATCCACGAGGTCGTCAAATTCTCCCACATAGAGCTGAATTTGATCAATGTTTTCTTTGGAGAACTTTGTGATAAAGTCAAGCGTTTTTTTACTGATCGGATGATTAGAAAAATGCGAGGGCTCAAGTAATAATATTCTGTTTGCTACAATATCCTTGTCCCATTTTGGATCGAGATTATAAAAGTTATAGATGTATGTTGGTAGTGATGTTTTTATTTCTATTTCTTTTTGCTCTGGTAATGGTGTTTCCAGCTTTACCGAAGAGGTTTTTTTCAAAACTTCTGGAATTTCCAATGAGCTGAAGGCTTCGTAAGGAATATCCAAAAAAGTGTTTTTTTGATTGGTAAAACAGTATCTATTAATGTTGTCTTGGTTGGCTACATATTTTTTGTTTGCATTCGCTCCGGCTACCCATTGCCAGCTGAGCGTATTACTTGCCCAATCTGCATCTAGTAAGTGGTAATACATCCACTCAGCGGGTTTCTTCCAATGATTGTGACCGATATTACAGGCAATGGATGCGATGTACATTCGCACATGGTTGTGCAAGTATCCGGTTTCATAAAATTTACTGATTGCTTTGTCTATTGCTATGATTCCTGTTTTCGCTTCTACAATAGCATCAGAAATGCTGTGGTTTGCTATGGGAGTTTGTGCATGTTTCAGGTCCTCATTAATTGCTGTTTTTTTTGAAATAGCAATTTGTTGCCAATAATCTCTCCAAGCCAATTCTTGAATAAATTTTTCAATCTTCGATGGATTGTATCCTCTATTTAAAACTTCAGAAAGAATAAATTTTGTAGATATTATGCCTCGCGAAATGTAGGGAGATAAATAGGTAACCGATCCGTTTAGATAGTTCCGTGTTGATCCATATTTAACCGGGTCTATCTTTCTTATTCGCTGCAGAACCTCTTGATAGTTTGTTGGAAATATTGAATATTCTTCTTGAAATAAACCCATCTATCTTTTACTTATTTTATTTCCAGTGATTGCTCTCTGTCGCGAACACTTAAAGCGCGTAACTTCTGAGCTTCTCTTGTAAAGGTGTTTTTGACTAACGCCGCTATTCACGCGCTTTCGCCAACGTTTAAAACTTGAATTTTTTAGATTGCTTCGCATTATCTTGATAACCTCTTTCTCAGGTAAGTCAAATTGAAAGGATATCGCTTCGAATGGCGTTCGGTCTTCCCAAGCCATCTCGATAATTCGATCCAATTCTTGTTCTGTAAAACGTGTTTTATTTTTCATCCACTTTTGTTTGGCTGTATTGACTTTCAATTGTTTTGCGATTTTAATCTATTCAATTGAATTACTGTAAAGTTACAACTTTGTTTAATGTTTTTGACAAATTTATTAAACAAAAAAAGAGCTTTCATTTACGAAAGCTCTTTTTTTTGCAAAATCTCAGGAAAATTAAAAGGTAAACAAAAGCCCTAGGTTGGTGTTGAAGTCTTTTGCCTGAAGCGATGAGGGAGGTTCACTATCATAACGGATTTCAAAATCGCAACTCAGTGTCATCCACTTATTAATAGAAAAAAGTAAGTTTATTTCATTAAATAAGCGATAGTCTGTTAGCTCTTTTAAGTGCTGTTGAAAGTATGTAGTATTTATAAATGTGAAGTTTTCACCCATATTAATGGATAATACAAGTGAAAGCATACTCCTAGTATAGTTAGTGTAGTTTTTTTCACCTACCTGAAGGGTTTCCGTATTGAGTTGTTCCTCTTCTTGCATAGCTCCTAGGGTGAAATCAGCATTAAATTTATTTGTACTATCCGTCCCTATTTCTAATAATCTATGACGAATTCCAAGCCCTAATAGCTGTCTTCGATTAAGAAGTAATACTTTGTTGTATTGCAATTGATAAAGGCTTACTAGCCTATTTTTGTCGTTGAAATGGTAATTGTATCGCAGTTGTCCAAATAGGTTGTTCGAGACATCTACTCCGTCTTCTTGTATGTACTCTCCGCCTGAGAGTAATTTTAAATTATTTTTTTTCCATTTGTACCGAAAATTCAAAGAATATTCTACCAATATAACGTTGGCATTTCCAGAAATAGCGCTGCCCATTAATTCGGAAGAAGCCGCAAAACCGTCTTCGTTGTCGCTAAATAGTTTCTCTGTATTGACAATGGACTGACTAAATCCTGCGTGCATACTTAAACAAAAGATGGTAACAAATACTATTTTCATCGGATTATTTAATTTTAAATTTAATTATTATAAATTTAAATATATTAGAGATTTTTGAGAAGATAATTGATCTTTTTTTTATATTGAATACAAAATAAATTTTTATGACAAACGATAAAGGGCAATCTAGTACGAGTAAGAAAAATAAGGGCGGTGAGAACAAGAGATTTTCCAAAAAAGTTGTTTCCTACTATTTTGATAATGCACTTTCCAAAAGCTCAAATTTTGTTTTATATATTGTTTTGCTATCTTTTATTTTAGGACTATTAATGTCTTTTCTAAAAGATTTTTTGTCGCTAAATTCTGATGATGGATTTTTTGATAATTGGTGGATTAACGTTTCTGAAATCTTAGACTTAGGAAAAGGGGATTCTTGGCCAGATCGTCTAATAGAATTTATTTTCTGGTTTATAAGCATCGCTATTACGGGTACAGTAATTGGATTTTTATCCTCAAAAATTAACACTTTTTTTAATAAAATCAGCAGAGGTAAGAGCTTTATAATAGGTGGAGATCATATTCTTATTATCGGATGGTCAAATAATTTATTTGCGATTTTGAAAGAATTAGATATTGCTAATGAAAGTGAACGTGGTCAGAAAGTAGTTATTTTTGCTGATATTCCGAACACTAAAATGCAAGATGACCTAAGTTTGATTACTTCCAAATTAAAGTCACTGAAAATTTTAACTAGGTCCGGCGATCCATCCAACCCTTCAGAAATTGAAATACCTAACCCTAATGAGGCTAAATCCATTTTAATTTTAAATAACGAAGAAAAAAAAGATCCTTTTGTGGTTACAACAACACTATCAGTTTGCTCCGTTTTAACGAATAAGAATATTCCAATTATATCCTCAATTAAGGAAAGGTACTATTATGATTCCCTAAAGAACATTGTTGATTTTAATATTATTCCAGTCATGCCTGAAAATGTCATTTCAAATGTTGCTGCTCAGTCATTGCGGCAAAGAGGGTTAGGATTAGTTGTTCTGGATTTTTTAGATTTTGATGGTGATGAAATATATTTTAAACACGTGCCTGAACTGATAGGGAGTACTTTTTTAGAGGCTATTTTGTCTTTCGAAGATTCATCAGTAATAGGTGTTTTTAGTAATAATTGTCAGGTTAACCTTGCAGTTGCAAACGATTATAAAATTTCTGAAAATGATGAGCTGATTTTCATTGCTGCTGATGACTCTGCCATTCATTATTCAAAAAATACTGCAGAATTTAGCCATAGTCCTGCTGATTTTAATTTGTCGGATTCCTCCAATGGTAAGCGTATTTTATTTCTAGGTTGGTCTTCTTTGGGAGTGAAAATTTTAGATTCTATTTCAGGTTTCTTAGATGATAAATCGAGCGTAGATGTCGTTTTTATTGACGATTATTGCAGTAGCTCAATTTTTAATTCGGAATACGCATTCGATATTAACTTTTTACCGGTAACTCCTGGTTTTGATTTAGAAGGTAAATTAAAGGATAAAGATTATGATGATGTAATGATTATTGGTTACTCTGATAAACTCTCAATTAATGAAGCAGATTCATTTACTTTACTCAAGTCTTTAGAGCTCGATTCTATAATGCGAAAGAATAAGTTTGATTGTAGAGTGTTAACCCACATTCTGAATTCGTCAAAATCGAAATTAACTGAAATAACCCATTCTAAGGAAATTATTATTAGTGATAATCTTTCTGCTTTGCTTATGGCCCAGCTTTCTGAAAATCATCATCTATATAGAGTTTTCGAGAAATTGTTTAGTAGTGAGCACTCATCAATTAATATATTTCCAATTGACTTCTATGTTGAATTGGATAAAGAGATTACCTATAAACAGGTGGTTTTATCTGCCGCTATTAAGAATCACAATGCTGTTGGATTGTTGTTTAAGAGTATCGATAGTACTGACGATCAAGAAAGACTAGAGGTTAACCCTAAAAAAAGTATGACTTTTACTCCCTCCAAAGGAGATAGTTTAATTGTTATTTCTTGATGGTAAACTGAATTTTATTCAAATTCCTCAACTTTTTTAAGTAACAGTTTTTGTTGCGTCTTATTCTTGTCAAAGTCATTCATTTCAGATTCCGTCCAACCTTCAGTATTGTGCTCATCTGATGCTTTCATGGCATAAATCTTAGCTTTCTTTAAATCTCCTTCTTCAATGAGCTCATCAATTACTAAATTGAGGTATTCGTATTTATAAGCAATTAAATCATTTTGATAATATTCAAGATCTTGCTTTGCTAATTTAGTCCATCCTTTTTTGTATTCTCCGCTTTCAACCAACTTGACACTCTCTGCCTTGATGATTTTTAGTTTGTCTTGGAAATCGACAAAATATTCATCTTTGTTTAAAATTTCCCAGGCACAATCAATTTTATCTTTTTCGAGGCAATCATCGACAGAAGAACATCCACAGTCTGCATAAAGCTCTTCTCTAGCTTCATTTTCCTCAGCTCCCGTAACGCCCCGGTATATCCACCTTGCAACCATAAACCAAATTAATAAGCACCCAACACCAAGGCCAACCATGATACTGGATTTTTTCGTTTTCTTTATCTTTTTTTTGTATTCGGTGTTTTCTAAGACTTTCCCAAATTCAGAACCTATTGATTCCCATGATCTATCACTCATAGTTTATATTTTTTAAAATTTATCTCTAAACGCTTTCACTGAAGTCATTTTTTTTGGTCCCATTCCTTCAATGTTGTCTATGTCTGTAATACTCGCCTTGAGAAAGTCCCCAAGTGTAGTATAGCCTGCTTTAATTAATTTATTGCAAAACCCGGATGCTTCTGGAAAGTCTTTCAAAGGTTTGCCAAATTTTATATTGTCTTCTTTTATCTTCTCTTCTAATTCTTTAACTATTCGTTGCATCGTAGAGACTCTACTCGTATTTCCTGATTTTTCAAAGTGTGGAATGGCCCAGGAAGCATAATCTTTCTTGGACTTACGATCCTTCCAATTATCATTTTCGGCTAATGAATTATCGTAGTACTTTTCTCCAATTGCATCGTATGCTTTTAGCACTTTCTCTGAAATTCTTTTCTTCAAAGCGTCATTTTCGTGTCGCCATGTTAAAGCATTTTTATACAATTTAACAACATTTTCCTCTACCTCTTGTTCGAATGGATAAGCCCTTAAATCGGCTGCGTTTTTTAAACGGGTGTCAGCCCAATGTTCTTGAGCACGAGAACAAATTTCTTTAAACCTTGCTTCATCATAGTACTCAGCACATTTCTGAGCTATTCCCATAGCTTCAGAATCATTCCCTGGCTCATGCCAGATTGAATAGCACAAAGCATAACCTAGTTCAGAATCTAGTGGTTCTTTCTTGTAATCTAATTTTGAAGATAGTTCTACTACTTTTTCGTAATTTTTATCTTTAAAATTCTCTAATATTCTTGGTTTTATGTTTTCAGTATCTCCTCTTTTTATTCCCCAAGCGTGTTTTAATTCTTCTATAAATTCCATATTTTCCTATTAAGGTAAAACTGAACCAACTACTTTCATAAGTATAGATTGGTTTAAAAAGTATGTTTATTAATTTTTCTAAAAATAAAATATTAACCCATGTATTAGCAATTTACGTTTTTTTTTATTTTATTCAAATTAATTCCTTTTTTATTGCATCTCCAATGCATTGTATAGTAGGGTAGTAGACGTTGGCTTTTGAATTTAATAATTTAGCTGTTACATAAATACACAATACATTAGCATTTTTCTCTCTTTTCAGCATCCATTGAAATTCTTCTTTATCATCGTTGCCATAGCGTTCGTGAGTTTTAATAACGCTCTCAGGCTCAATTTCTAAGTGCGTTCTTTCGAGTTCATTTTTAAATGCGCTAAGTTTTTCTATTGGCTCAAACAAACTATTCTCTGCGATAAAATTTTCAGTCCCACTTAAGCCACCATTTAATAAATGGAAATCTCCTTTCCCCTTTGTTCCTGTTACAAAGTAAATAACAATACTTTTTTCTTTAATCGTTGACAGTAAGTCATTTTTAAAGTCATTGACTAATTCATTCTCAGATTCGGTATGGTTTAAATACGACGCTTGTTTTCGGATATCTAGTTTGTATTTTGGAATAAAATTACTTTGACTACTTTTTTCTACACTGATGTAATTCGCATTTAAGTATTCGGAAATAGCATAAGTAAAATGTCCCATAAAAGGCTGTCCGCCAGAATGTGCCGAAACTACAGAAATAGTTGAATTTTTATTTGAGAGTGTACCGTAACTTGTATTCTCTAAAAACGATTCTATAACCAATTGTTCTACTCCATCACTTACGAAGTTCTTTAGACGTATTCCTTTTCCGCCTCGTGCTATATTTATGATTTCATCTTCTGTTAGAAGTAGTCTCATTTTAGCATCTGATAATTTTAGTACTTTTCGTCTAATATGTTCTAAACCTATTTCTTTTTTACCTCTTTTCCAGGAAGCTAAATGGTCGAATTCAAAAATGCCCAATAATTCATTATTTTTTTCTGTGTTGTCTTCAGCTGACTTTATAGCCTCAATTTCTTCCACAAAACCAGCACCAATAATACCGGCTGGAACAGCAAATAGGGCAATTCCAAGTAAGCCTACAATGGTTGCCATTACTTGGCCCCAAAATGTAATGGGTTCAAAATCTCCATAACCACCAACGCCGCCGATAAATTTAGAAAGCGACCATACAAAAGCATCTATAATGTCACCAAAATTATTGGGTTGTGCGCTATTTTCTATATGGTATAATAGTGCTGAAAGGATAACCGTTAAAAAAACCACTACCTGCATGGATAGTATTAACTCTTTTCCTTTGTTTTTTATCGCATTTACAACCAAGTTTTGGGATTTCATATACCTCCCAAACTTCATTAATCTAAATAGTCGAAGAATTCTTACAATACGAATAAAACCATATCCGGTAGGAACAAATAAAGATAAATAGAAAGGAATAATACTAACAAGGTCAATCACCATATAAAAAGAGGTGATGTTGGAAATTCGTTGCCTAACTGTAGGTTTTTCTCCATCTATTCGATAGGTCCATAATCTAAGAATGTATTCAATACTAAAAAGAATGCTTACCGCTGCGTCAATGATAAAAAAATGATGGTAATATTTTACATTCAATGAAACCACTGATTCTAGAATAACTTCGAAAGAAGAAACCAAAATTAGAAAGAGAATAAAAAGGCCAACCCTCTTTTTTAATGGAGTTTCTGGCGTATCATCGTTTAAAATGAGCCCTATTTTATGGTTTGTGTTTTTCATTTTATTTAAATTAAGTGTTCTTTTATATTATCTCCTAAAATTTTAATAATTGGGTAGTAGTACTCTGGCTCAGCTCCTAAAACTTCGGTTGATACATAAATCTGTATATTTTGTACTTTTTTATTTCTTACTAACATCCATTGAAATCCTTTCTTGCTATAATTTCCGTAATACTGGTGCTTACTAACATTTGAATAAAGCTTTTCTTCGGTTAAGTCAAGTTCTTTGAGTGATTTTTCGATTGAATTATAGAATCTCTCTAATTTATCAAGATCATTAAATGTACTTTCAGAGTCGGTAAATTCATTAACCCCTTTTTTTCCTCCATTCAAAATATGCATGGAACCATTTTTAGCGTTGCTACAAACAAAATTAATCATAAGACTATTTTCATTTATTGTATTCATTAGGTCATTCCTAAAATCATTAATGATTGACAAAGGCGATTTTTCATCATTTTCATATACTTTTTGATCTCTCAAATTTATCCGGTATTTTGAATTTAAATGTGTTGGACCTGTTATTTCATTACTAATGTAATTGGTATTTAAATACTCCGAAAGTGCATATGTGAAGTGTCCTAAAAAGGGTTGGTCTTGGGAATGAGTAGATACAATTGTTAGGTTTGCGTTTTTATTCAGAAGTGTTCCATAGGACGCGTTATGTCTGAAGGATTCAATTAGCCTGGTTGGCTCATTCTGTACCTTATAATTCTTTATTCTTATTTCTTTCCCTTTGTTGGCAATATCTAAAATATCTGTTTCAGTTAAAAACAACCTAATTATTGCATCTTCAAATGTTAAGCTTTTACGTTTTATTTTTTCTAAACCTACATTTTTTTTGTACTTAATATCTGAGAACTTATTCTCAACATTAAATGCATTCAAAAGTGTTGTGTTTTTTTCTTTCAGATCATCATCTGCTTTAATTGCTTCAATTTCTTCCACAAAACCAGCACCAATAATACCGGCTGGAACAGCAAATAGGGCAATTCCAAGTAAGCCTACAATGGTTGCCATTACTTGGCCCCAAAATGTAATGGGTTCAAAATCTCCATAACCACCAACGCCGCCGATAAATTTAGAAAGCGACCATACAAAAGCATCTATAATATCTCCAAAATTATTGGGTTGAGCGCTATTTTCTATGTGGTATAACAATGCTGAAAGAATAACCGTTAAAAAAACCACTACCTGCATGGATAGTATTAGTTCTTTCCCTTTGTTTTTAATCGCATTTACAACCAAGTTTTGGGATTTCATATACCTACCAAACTTCATTAATCTAAAAAGGCGTAGAATTCTTACAATACGAATAAAACCATATCCTGTAGGCATGAATAAAGATAAATAGAAAGGGATAATACTTATGAGGTCAATCACCATATAGAACGAGGTGATGTTAGAGATTCGTTGCCTAATTGTAGGTTTTTCTCCGTCAATTCGATAAGTCCATAATCTAAGAATATATTCAATACTAAAAAGAATACTTACTGCAGCGTCAATGATAAAAAAATGATGGTGGTATTTTACGTTCAATGAAACAACTGATTCTAGAATAACTTCGAAAGAAGAAACCAGAATTAGAAAGAGAATAAAAAGACCAACCCTCTTCTTTAATGGAGTTTCTGGAGTATCATCGTTTAAAATCAGTCCTATTTTATGTTTTGTATTTTTCATTTATTTAATATTAGTTTGACAGCATCAACAATATATGTTTTTGAATTGTGCTTTACTCTATTTTTTTCTTCCATAAATCTTTTTGCATGCTTACTTGCAAGACCAGTGGCATGGGGAATAGCATAAATAGGAATAGATGTTAGGCTAATGTTATCAATTTTTGTTACAATTGAGGGGATGAATCTTGTTAATCCAATTTTTGCTAACCCATCATTTACCGGTTGTTTTCCCAAACACAGAATTAGGTCTGGAGAAAATGCGGTAATTTCTTTTTGTAATAATTTTGTATGGATTGCTAATTCTGTGAAAGAAGTATTTTGATTACTTACAAAATCGGGATCTTCAGGTTCTCTAAAAAAAAGTTTAAAAACATCGGTTATGTAAATATCATATTGGCTTGCCAATAAACTAATGCTTGGGTAATAATTATTTCTTACTCGATGATGAATACTATAGGGTGTGTTTAGAGATGCAACCTTACCAATTTCGCCTTCAGTGCTCTTCTGCCTTAAGGGGTCCATCCCAATGAGCATTATCTTTTGTCTGTTTTTATTTTTTATCGTAAACCAAACAGGAAGATCTATTCCATATGAACTCTTTTGACTTATTATTGAATGCTTAAAATTTTTAAGCTTATTAATTGGCATACTAGGGTCAAAATCTTTTATCACATTTCCCTGGTTGAAAATTGTAGAGAAGTGGTTGTAAACATTATCAAAAAGATTCGGTCTCATACCTAAATCAGAAACAATAATTTCTTTGATGTCGCGATAGAGATATTCTTCAAGAAATATTTCATTTGCTTCGGATGCAAAAGGGCCTTCATTGAAAGAGGCTTTAACTTTGATTGTTTGCTCAATTGTTTTTGATGCGCTTTGTTCATCTATGATTTCAATTCCCTTCCATTTTCCGCGCATTGCACCTTTATTTAATCCTTTTTTCCATTTGCCAGTTAATTCCCCATCTGTAATAACAAACTCAATCAATCCTTGTGTCCCAGCGTTAGTGTATGTTCCTTTGAAAATATTATTGCTGATTGTGCCTTTTAATTGTCCTTTATTTTTTTGGTAATTTCCGGAAGTTGATCCATCTTTTTCAATAGACAAGTTTAATGTTCCAAAATTCCCTTTAAATTTTTTATTTGTAGGCATATTTTCTATTTTCATAAATAACAAAATACTTTTGGATTATTGTACTACTAAAATAGTTAAATAATCAAGATAGTTAAGAAAGGATTTCAAACACTATAAACTAAGGTATAAATAATTGACTTTGGCAGATTAAATGATTGCTTAGGTCACTATGCAATGATTTCTAATTTGGATAAATAAATAAATCAAATTAATTTTAACTAACTAAACACTATTTATGAAGATATTACTGACACTTTTTATTGTAATTACTTTGATTGGGCATAGTCAAGATAAATATCTGTCTGAAGATAATTTTGGTTTATCATTGGAAAAATATTGTAATTCATGTGGTCTCACTGTGTTAAAGTGCTATACCCAAAGTGTTTTAGGAGTCAATGTTGGTTATTATGTTAAATTTCACAACAAATCTGGCAAAACGATTGATGCGGTTGAATGGAAGGCGAATTTTTACAACAACTTTGAGGATTATATAGGAACAAGAAAAGGAGAGTGGGCCTCTGGGAATTTTGTATCGCCAATCGAAAATGAAGAAACATTTAAAGATCTAGAGGGAGTTTGGGTGGAAGGAGCAACAAAAATTAAAATAAAGGTGACGCGTGTTCATTATACCGATGGTTCCTCTTGTAATTAATGTTTATTTTTGCCCGGAAGCCGGAAATTATCAAAGAAATATGCGAAAGGTTTCTTAAACTTTATTTTTTTATTCTAATCTCTTTTGAGTCGAAAACAAAATAGCAGAATTTTTATTTGTTGTTGGGTATCAGACTAATATTCCCTTTTGGTATTAAAATCAAATTCCGTTTAGTACATTATACAGCAAAAAAAGACCCACTAGAAATAAATCTAATGGGTCTTTTTGGTAGCGGGGACAGGACTCGAACCTATGACCTTCGGGTTATGAGCCCGACGAGCTACCAACTGCTCCACCCCGCACTATTGTGTGTGCAAAGATAATTTTTGTTTCTTTGTATCCAATTAAAAAATGAAATAAAATTTAAAAATGCATAAATCAGGTTTTGTAAATATAGTCGGAAGCCCCAATGTTGGGAAATCTACGCTTATGAATAAGTTGGTGGGGGAGAAGCTTTCGATCATAACTTCAAAGCAACAAACCACACGTCATAGAATAATGGGAATCGTTAATGGAGATGACCATCAAATTGTATTTTCCGATACACCAGGAGTTTTGAATCCGCATTATAAGTTGCACGAAAGTATGATGCGTTTTGTCTCAAGTGCTCTGCAAGATGCGGATATTATTCTTTTTGTAACAGATATTTTTGAAACAGAAATGAATCATAAAGAGACACTCGAAAGAATAAAAACGCATAGCGCACCCGTTCTTGTATTGATGAATAAAATTGATTTAGCAAAGGATCCCGCAGATTTAGAGAAAAAGGTAAATTACTGGAAGGAGCAAATCCCACGGGCTGAAATTTTACCTATATCAGCATTGCATGGGTTGAGCATAGATTTTATTATGCCGCGACTTATTGAGTTATTGCCCGAAGGAGAAGCGTTTTTTCCAAAAGATGAGTTAACGGATAAACCGATGCGTTTCTTTATATCTGAAATTGTTAGAGAGAAAATATTGCAAAATTATTCTAAGGAAATTCCTTATTCGTGCGAAGTAGTTGTAGAATCTTACAAAGACAAAGATAATATTGTCGATATTCGCGTCCTTATTTATGTCAATAGAGATAGTCAGAAAGCTATTTTGATAGGCCACAAAGGAAGTAAGATGAAAAAAGTAGGGATTGAATCTCGAAAAGACATTGAAGCTTTTATTGATAAAAAAGTATTTCTCGATTTATATGTGAAGGTGGATAAAGACTGGAGAGATAAAGAAAAGAAGTTAAAGAAGTACGGTTACGAATAGATATTCAGAATAAAATGGCAATAGTTGCAATAGTAGGGCGCCCAAATGTTGGTAAATCAACACTTTTTAATCGATTAACAGAGTCTAGAGCTGCAATTGTACAAGAAACAAGTGGAGTTACGCGAGATAGGCATTATGGTAAGGCAGAATGGAATGGGGTAGAGTTTTCCCTTATCGATACAGGAGGGTATGTAAAAGGTTCTGACGATATTTTTGAAGGAGAGATACGCAAACAAGTTGTAATTGCTCTGGAAGAAGCAAATGCGGTTGTTTTTGTTGTGGATGTAGAGACAGGAATTACAGATCTAGATGAATCCGTGGCAAAACTATTGCGTAAAACAAAGAAACCTACTTTTGTTGTTGTCAATAAAGTGGATAATAGTGAGCGAATAAATGATACCTACGAATTTTATAATTTTGGTTTAGAGAATGTTGTAAATATCTCTGCAATTAATGGTTCTGGAACGGGTGAACTTTTAGACGGTTTAACAGATGCGCTTAAAGAGTTAGATAAGCCTATAGAAATAGATGCAGATTTGCCGCGTATTGCAATAGTTGGAAAACCAAATGTTGGTAAATCATCTTTTACAAATGCGCTTATTGGAGAAGACAGAAATATAGTAACAGATATTTCCGGAACAACAAGAGACTCTATCGATACACGACTTAACATGTTTGGTTTTGATATGGTACTTGTCGATACAGCTGGTATTCGTAAGAAGAGTAAGGTGCATGAAGATATTGAGTTTTACTCAGTGATGCGTTCTATCCGATCTATTGAAAGTGCTGATGTTTGTGTTTTTATGATTGACGCACAAGATGGAATCGAAAAACAGGATTTAAGTATTTTTTCGGTTATCGAAAGAAACAAAAAGGGAATTGTCTTGCTTGTCAATAAATGGGATTTAATTGATAAGGAAACCAATACAATGAAAGAATTTGAAGATGATATTCGTTCAAAAATTGCTCCGTTTAATGATGTGCCAATTTTATTTGTTTCTGCTTTAACAAAGCAAAGAATTCATAAAGCCCTGGAGAAGGTTGTTGAGGTTTTTGAAAATAGAATACAAAAAATACCCACTTCAAAATTAAATGAATATATGCTTGGGGTAATTGAAAGGTTTCCTCCGCCAGCTAATAAAGGCAAATTTGTGCGTATTAAATTTGTTACGCAATTGCCAACGCACTCACCTTCTTTTGCTTTTTTCTGTAATTTGCCGCAGTATATTCCCGATTCTTATAAGCGATTTTTAGAGAATAAGTTAAGAGACAAATACAATTTAACGGGAGTTCCAATTCGGATCTTTTTCAGAAAGAAATAGTTCTTTTTATTTTCTTTGTTAATTAAGTCCAAACTTTACTTCCTTCAGAGCAGTTTTTGCAAATATCAATTTCTTTTCGATTTGACAACACTGACTTTCTGAACTGTTTATATTGATTACTTTTCCAAATCGATGAAAAAGTTTGCTCAGAAATGCTCCCTATTTGATGCGAAGCATCTTTATCAAAACAACAAGGTACTATTTTTCCATCCCAAGTAATTACGCATCCACTCCACATTCTCCAACAATGATTGCTCATTTTGTTCTTAAGAACAAAAGTCCCATCTTTTTTCTTCCTGTATCTTGAATATTTCTCTTGTTCTGGAATTAAGGGATTTCCATTTTTATAATCATATACTTGAGCAGTTTTGAATTTGATTTCATCAACTCCCATTTCTTCTGCGAGTTGAATAGCATCATTAATTTGATGCTCATTTGGTTTGACAACCAGAAATTGAAAGATCACATGGGGTGTTGAAGATTGCAATTCTTTTTTCCACTTGACGATGTTTCTTGTTCCTTCAAGCACTTTTTCCAGTGTTCCATGAATTCTATATTGCTCATAAACCTCCTGAGTTGTGCCATCTATCGAAATTATTAAACGATCAAGTCCAGATTCAATCGTTTTCTTTGCAACTTCTTCTGTTATAAAATGTGCATTGGTAGAAGTTCCCGTATATATTCCGCTATTCGAAGCATAGTTTACTAATTTTAAAAAATCGGGATTAATGAAGGGCTCGCCTTGAAAATAGAAATTGATAAACGATAAATAAGCGCCTAATTCATCGATTATTTTCTTATTCAAATCAAGTTTTAAATTACCTGTAGCTCGGGTAAATTGCTTCAGTCCACTTGGACATTCAGGGCATCCTAAATTGCATGCGGTGGTAGGTTCGATAGAAATAGAAGAAGGCTTGCCCCAATTAATAGGTGTTTTAAATACCCGAGAGACTACGAAACTCGAATAGAGTTTGATAATGTTCGAAACCTTTTTGAAAGTTTGCTTTTTAAGTATGGCGTTATTGTCTGATTTGTTAGAAAACACGTTTGTAAATTTACATTTTTTAATTTCTAGAAGTACAAACAGGCATATTTTTGTAGACGAATACTTCTTTTTTTTTGTTTGTAAAAAAGCCACTATCTTTCCTTTATAATTCTGATATTTATATATTTACATGCAATATTCATTGCAAAATAATTACCTTACTACAATGAAATTATTCATTTTTAGTTTTCTTATTTTACTTTCAAATTTATTTTGGGGACAAAATATTTACTTAGGTAAAGTAATAGATAGCGAGACGAAGGAGCCTTTGCCATTTGTTAACATAAGGATAGGAAGTTCTCAAAATGGCTTTACCACAGATATTGATGGAGTATTCGAATATGAGTCAGATGTAAAAATTGAAAATTTCGAATTTAGCTATCTCGGGTATGAAAAACTAGAACAAACTGTAGAGGTTGCTGTTCAGAATACTGTTTACTTGACAAAAAACTCAATTGGACTAGAAGAAGTTGTAATTGATGCAGACTATAATCCTGCTTTGCCAATTATCAAAAAGGTAATCCGAAATAGAAGATCAAATAATCCAGAGAAAAATTTAGATTTCTATTACGAAAGTTATAACAAGTTGACACTTGGTGCAGAACTAGATTCTTCTGGATCTGCCTCCGAAGATTCTAGTTATCTTATGATGCAACAATTTTTTGGAAAACAAAATTTGATGTTGATTGAAACCGTGGTCGAAACGCATCATAAAGCACCTAATAAAACCAAAGATATTGTAATTGCAACGCGTACAAGTGGCTTGCAAAATACGATGGTGCCAATGTTGGCTACCGAATTACAAGCTTTTAGTTTTTACAATACCTTTTTTACCTTAAGCAATGTTCAGTACATATCTCCTATTACAAATGAGGGGTTTTCAAAATATAACTACAAGCTACTGGATGATTATATAGAAAATGATGATACCATATTTGTTGTTTCGTTTTGGCCAAAAGAAAAACGTGTTTTTAAAGCTATGGAGGGTGTTTTAAATATCTCCTCTGATAAATATGGAGTTAAAAATGTAATTGCAAAACCGGTAAACCCGAAAGGGTCAATGGATATTCAAATAAATCAAAAATACCAAAAGATAAATGGTGTTTGGTTTCCAGAGCAGCTGAATTCTAATTTAACTTTCAGGAATTTGAGTGTTGGAGGTTTAGATATGATTGGTAAGTCTGTTTCTTACCTAAAAAATATCAATCTAAACCCCAGTGATGATGAATTAAAGTTTGGAGATATTACTTTGGAGATGGATATCAAAGATAAAATACAAAATGACAGTTCACTCTCTAATTCCAGACATAATCCATTGTCATTAAGAGATAGTCTTACTTATCAGGTAATAGATAGTATTGGAGAAGAATTAAATTTAGATGAAAAAATTCTACTTATGGAGTCGCTATTAGATGGGAGATTGCCTTTAGGTGCCATTGATCTGGATATAAAAAAGGTATTAGGCTATAGCAATTACGAAGGTATTCGATTAGGAGCTGGTTTGTTTACAAATGACCGACTAACGAAAAAAATGACTTTAGGCGGTTATTTTGGCTATGGATTTAAAGATAAAGCGTGGAAATATGGAGGTGAATTGGACGTGAAGTTATGGCCAAAAAAAGGGGTAGGCTTAAATGTTTCCTTGACACATGATATCAGTCAAGCAGGAAGTATGGCGATCGGAACTAATGAAAAACTTGGGAGCAATCAAGATTTGTATCGCTTTTATACAACTCTTTATGATCAGGATATTAATTGGAAAGCAAGCCTTCGATTTAGAGTTAAGGGCGTTAAGGCAAAAATTACAGGTAAAATCCAGCGATTAACCCCACTTTACAATTATCAATTTGAACAAATAACGGGCGAAAACACAGTTTTGGCAACTTCTGAGTTTTATTATTCTTTAATAGGTGCTGAATTGTGCTATTCTCCATTTTCAAAAGTAATGTATAATGGAAGTAGATTAGTTGATATTTCTTCAAAGTATCCCGTTTTTAATTTAAGTTTTCAGCAAACAGTTCCTTACATAACTACCAATGAATTTCAGCGTTTATTGATTAAGGTTACAGACAATTTTTCATTGCCATTTATAGGTAAATCAAATTTTGCACTTATTGGCGGAATAGTTTCACAAGATGTCCCTTTCTCTTATTTGTTTAATCAGCAAGGAACAAAAGAAAATTTTGAACTATCTGTTTTCGAAAGTTTCGAAACGATGTATGTAAATGAATTTTATGCTTCTGCATTTATAAACGGATTTTGGGAACATAATTTTGGAACACTATTAAAGAAAGGTATGTTTCAGCCTGAATTAGCTATTTATCAAGGGGTTGGGTTTGGAGATAAGGCCAAAGTTAATTACCATTCTCAACTTGAGGGTAAAACCATGGAAAAAGGGTATTATGAGTCCGGGCTGAAAATTCATAATATAATACACGTATCAACAGGAGGTTTTGGTTTTGGAATGTTTTATCGGTACGGTCCGTATTTACTAGATAAGCAGAGCGACAATTTTACCTATAAAATTACTATTTCAATGGGATTTTAATATTACAATTCAATGTGAATTTTATACCGGATTTTAATAAATAATTCAGTAGATTTGCTAGCTGTTCTTGATGAAAGAATAAACACCGTATGTGGCAGAAAGTAGCAAAAGGTATATTACGAAATAGGTTAGCAATTCTGATTGGAATTCTATGTCTTACGCTGTTCCTGGGGTATTTTACTAAGTCCATTAAAATTATGTATGAATTTGGGGGATTACTCCCAAAGACAGATTCTACCAATATTGTTTACCAGGAATTTAGAAAGGATTTCGGTCAAGATGGATTGGTTGTTGTAATTGCAAATACAAGTGAAGACTTCTATGAAAAGGATAACTTCAGGGATTGGTATGAGCTAGGTAATCGCTTGAAAAAACTAAAAGTACATGTTGAAGGAACACCAAATGAAGATTCTGTTTCAGCAATTGACTCCGTTTTTTCTGAAGCGCATTTATTCAACATTTACAAAAATGATTCGCTCAAAAAATTCGAGTTAAATCCATTATTTACCAGTTTTCCAAAAAACCAAAAAGCGGTAGATAGTATTAAAAATTTGGTTTATTCTCTTCCTTTTTATCGCAATATGATTTACAAGGATAGCTCTAATCTTCATATTATGATGGTTTTTGTAAACGAGCCTATTTTTAATTCAAAAAACAGAGGTTCTTTGGTTTTTGACATAGCTGCAATAGCGGAAGAGTATACCGACACCTTGGGAGAGTTAAGGTATTCAGGATTGCCCTATATCCGATCTGTAACGATGAAAAAGGTCACAGATGAATTATCCATTTTTATATTGTTAACCATATTAATTACCTCTCTCTTGCTTTTTATGTTCTTTAGATCTGTAAAGGTTGTTTTAGTGTCAATGGTTGTTGTAATTATTGGTGTTATTTGGTCTGTTGGCTCGATTGGATTAATAGGTTTTGAGTTAACAGGTTTAATGGGGCTAATCCCTCCCTTAATGATAGTTATTGGAATTCCGAATTGTATTTATCTAATAAATAAATATCAGCAAGAATTTAAAATTCATGGGAATAAGGCAAAAGCACTTTCTCGTGCGATTGGAAAAGTTGGTAATGCAACTTTGTTAACTAACGCTACAACTGCAATGGGTTTTGGGACATTTGTTTTTACCAAAGCAGATATGATGAAGGAGTTTGGAATAATTGCTGCCATAAATATTTTAGCAATGTTTTTCTTGTCAATATTAATTGTGCCGATTATATATAGTTATTTAGGATCTCCAAAAGCAAAGCACGTTAAACACCTCGATAAAAAATGGCTTTATGTGGTTGTAGATAGATTAGTGCTTTGGACTACTAAATATAGAAACCTTGTTTATACTATCACTGTTGCTATTATTACTGTAGGGATCTATGGGATGTCGCAAATGCGCTTATCAGGAAATATTGTAGATGATCTTCCTAAACATGATGTTGTTGTTCAGGACTTGAAGTTTTATGAAGAACAGCTTAATGGCGTAATGCCATTTGAAATAGTATTTAAATCACAAGATACTATTTACAAGGATTTGAATTTATTGAATAAAATCGATTCCGTTCAGAAAACTTTATTGACAGAGGATAAGCTATCAAAATCCATTTCCATTGTAGATGCTGTAAAATATTTAAATCAAGTTTATAAAAGGGGAAAAGAAAAGCATTATCGATTGGATCTTAAAACCTTAGGAAAGATAAAGGAAAAAGGATACTTCGAGAATACATTTAAGATTAAAAGTGCACAATCGGATACCTCAGGAAGATTGGTAAATGGGTTTTTGGATTCAACCATGCATAAAACAAGAGTAACGGTGCAAATTGCTGATATAGGAACAGACTCTATGTCTTCTTTAGTGGAAAGGGTTGAAGCGAAAATCGATAAAATAATTTTTGCGGAAGCTAATATGTTAAATCAGGCTTTTACGGAAAGTGATTTGGATAAACGAGATACTGTTTTGAAGAACCTTTATAATGATTATACTTATGTAATCCATAATTTGAAACAAAAGCTAATAGAAGAGGATCCTAGTTTGGAAAATGTGTTTGATGCAGAAGAGGAGGAAGATACGATTTATGCTTTTCATAGGGTAGAGGGTTTTGAAAGTTTAATTAGAGGCGTAGTGAAATCCTCTCAAAATGAATATTACATCACAGGAACGGGTATTCAGTTTACAACTGGAACTACTTATTTGGTTAAAAATCTGTTTATCAGTCTTGCAATAGCCATTTTTGTAATAGCGATCTTAATGTCCTTTTTATTCCGCTCCTGGAGAATGGTTTTAGTCTCACTACTACCCAATTTAGTTCCACTAATAATAACAGCTGCTATTATGGGGTTTGCTGGTATCCCAATTAAACCATCAACAATATTAGTGTTTAGTATAGCTTTCGGAATTTCTGTAGATGATACAATTCACTTTTTAGCAAAGTATAGAATGGAACTCAAAACAAGCAAATGGAATATTAAACAAGCTGTTCTTATTGCCTTAAGAGAAACAGGTGTTAGTATGATATACACTTCAATTATTCTATTTTTTGGCTTTGGAATTTTTGTTGCATCTGATTTTGGAGGAACACAAGCACTTGGGTTATTGGTAGCAACTACCTTGTTTACGGCAATGCTAGCTAATTTAGTGTTACTTCCTTCATTGTTGCTATCTCTTGAAAAAAGAATAACTACAAAAGCATTTAAAGAACCTCTTCTAGAATTATTCGATGAAGAAGAAGATATAGAGTTTGAAGAACTGAAAATTAAATAAATCATGAAAGGAATTATATTAGCTGGAGGGTCCGGAACAAGACTTCACCCTTTGACTTTAGCAGTAAGTAAACAACTAATGCCGGTTTATAACAAGCCGATGATTTACTACCCTCTTTCTACATTGATGATTGCAGGAATAAATGAAATTTTAATAATTACGACGCCGCATGATCAGCATGCTTTTCAGCTGCTGCTTGGTGATGGAAAAAAATTGGGTTGTAAGTTTACCTATGCTGTTCAGTCAGAACCAAATGGTTTGGCGCAAGCATTTGTTATTGGTAAACAATTCATTGGAAAAGAGAAAGTGGCGCTGGTTTTAGGAGATAATATATTCTTTGGTACTGGAATGGGTAAATTGTTGAGGTCAAGTCAAAATCCAGATGGAGGTCTTGTTTTTGCTTACCATGTTTCTGACCCAGAAAGATATGGCGTTGTTCATTTTGATGATGAAAACAAGGTTTTGTCGATTGAAGAAAAACCGGAAAATCCAAAATCAAATTATGCTGTACCTGGTTTGTATTTTTACGACAATGATGTTGTAGAGATTGCAGAAAATTTAGAGCCTAGTTCTCGAGGGGAATATGAAATTACAGATGTTAATAAAGAATATTTGCGAAGAGGTAAGCTCAAAGTTCAAACACTTGAAAGAGGAACAGCTTGGTTAGATACAGGTACTTTCACTTCTTTAATGCAAGCGAGTAGTTATGTTCAAACTATCGAAGAAAGGCAAGGTTTAGGTGTAGGGTGTATTGAAGCTGTAGCATACGCAAGAGGTTATATAAATGATGAACAGTTAAAGGAAATAGCTCTACCATTAATGAAAAGTGGTTATGGTAAATATTTGATGAGTTTGATAAAGGAGTAATGAGAACGATAGGAGAGTATCAAGAGATTATTTTTAAAGAAATTGAGAAATTTCAAAAGGAAAACAAAGATTTTTCGCTGTACAAACCGGTGAATTATATTCTTGATTTAGGGGGGAAAAGGTTGCGGCCTGTGTTAACTTTATTGGCAACTGATTTATTTGAAGGTATCGTTTCTGATTCAATTAAACCCGCTCTAGGAATAGAAGTGTTTCATAATTTTACACTTTTGCATGATGATATCATGGATAACGCCCCTATAAGAAGGGGACAGGCTGCAGTTCATGAAAAATGGAATGTGAATGCAGCCATTCTTTCTGGTGATGTAATGTTTGTTCAAGCATTTACCTTGGTCACATCTTGTAAAAATGAATCTCTTAGAGATGTTTTGGATTTGTTTAATATAACTGCGGTAGAAGTTTGTGAAGGGCAACAGCTTGATATGGATTTTGAGTCTAGGAATGATGTAAGTATTGACGAATACATAGAAATGATTCGCTTAAAAACCTCTGTGTTGGTTGCTTGTGCCCTCAAATTAGGTGCTGTTTTAGCGGGTGCACCAAAAGAAGATGCTGAAAAACTATATGATTTCGGGTTGAATTTAGGAATTGCTTTTCAAATAAAAGATGATATTTTGGATGTCTTTGGCGATGCTGCCTTGGTGGGTAAAAAAGTGGGTGGAGATATTTTAGCAAATAAAAAGACATATTTGTTATTGAGAGCACTAGAAGATGCAGATGAAAGTCAAAATACCCTTCTAAAAAGTTGGCTTTCAAAACAGAGTAGTGTTGAGAAAGTTGCCGCGGTTACCGAAATTTTTGAAACTTTATCAGTAAAGGAAAAAGCGGATGAAGTTATGGATGGCTACTACCAAAAATCAATAGAAGCCTTAGATGCTATTCAAATTGATGATTCTAAGAAAAAGTATCTACATGGATTTGCTGCAGGGCTTATGAATCGAACCTTTTAGGACAGTGTACTGCGTTAATAGAATTATTGTCTAATTAAAATTTTCCAAACATTATTTTCAGAAAAAAGTTCTTTCATTTTTAATGTGTCATTATTAAGTACATAGAGGTATTTAATTCTATTCTTGATTAAAATAGTATCACTATGAGAAGTATATTCCATGGTTCCTAATTTTTTGAATGTTTTATCAGAAATTGAAATTTCAGAATTAGAAAATTCCCAATATTTTTCTTGATCAACAAAACCACCTGAAATTAGCCCTTTTTTTTCTGAACTTTCCCAACCAATATAACCCCAGGTTCCATTAATTTCAGTTTTTTGTTCACTGCATGACAAAAAACTTAAAATACTAAAAAAGATAACTATTTTATTAAATATTATTTTATGTTTTATGAGCCAATAATTCTTTTTTGATTCGTAAAGTTAATCAATTCTTATGCTTTTTATAAACCCACAACCCGCCATATATCATTACGACTTGCAATGCAATTCTCACAAAAGCTATCGTTTTAGTGCCAATGAAGGGGTCTTCTTTAAACATGTCCCAGATATGAATAGGTAGAAAGATAATCATCAAAATCATAAAAGCGAGTCCTCCATACTTTCTATATTTCGGAATTAACAAAGCAATACCGATGCCTAATTCAGTTATCATCGCTAATAAATGAGCTATAAATTCTGAAATAAAACTCGGGATTAGTGCTGAATACAATTCAGGAAAGGCAACATGGCCAATAGCACCTAAAATCATGACTACTGCAATAAATATTGAAATGATTTTCTTCATTTTTTGAGTTGATATAAGGATAAGAGGATTAATTACTTCACCAAAAATATTTTAGCTAAATTAAGCACAAACGGGTTGGTAGGCAAGTTTGTTTTCTTTAGCGTTTGTTGCATAAAATTTCTTTTACCTAATAATTGGGAAATCCTTTCTCTGAAAAAGAAATAGAGAGAAAATGATTAGGAATTGAGTAAATCTCTTTATGTGCATTGATTGGATGAATCGCTTATTCTTTTCTACAAATAGGTTCTGAAAATAGTACTTTATTGTTGTTCCATTTGTAGGGGTAATATAAACCTGTAATCAGATGTTGGTTTGCTTCATGAATCTCAATACAAATAGCGTCTTTCATATTTAATTGTGGTTTATTTAGAAAACCATCAAAACAGATAGTCCATGCTTTGATTCTCTTAATGTAAGCCAATCGATTTAATTTATTGGAAAGGTATTCAATTCTGTTTTCCTTTAGGTATAAGTTAAGTGCTGGGTCTTCTATGATTATTTCATTTTGCATATTGACAAAAGCTCCAAATGGAATCAGTGTTTGGCTGGATTCGATGATCTTTTTTGCATAAGAAAAGCAAGCTTCTTGTAAGATTAATTTCTCCTCAGTTATGTCTTGGCTGCTCATTTGATGGATAACGTTTTTTATAAGTTAAATTTTACTAACACTTGTAGATTGAGAAATGTTGTTTTAACCACATCCAATCGAAAAGCGAGTGCTTATATAGTTTCCTTTCTTTTTTACTTGGATGTATTTAGTCTTATTTTGTAATTTTTAGTTTGGACTTCAAATAATTCTAATCCAATTGTAATTCGATATTTATCGATTTATTGAAGTTAGTTTTCGTTTTTTGAATGATGTTATTCGTTTTAATACAATCCTTCGCAATCTTTTCCTTTTCCATAGTTAGCTTGAAAATCTATTACGGAAGCATATTAGGTTTACTTCCAAAGTTCAATGAGATAACGCATCACATTTTTACTACTGACACCTTCAATGGCATCCGGTGACACCTGCTCAGAAATTGATTCAATAATCGCCGGATAGCGGCTGGCATCTTCATGCTCTTTAAAATAATAAGGAACTCTTGACGGATCGGGATGATTGCCAGTAGAGAAATAATCGGCTCCAAAGCAAATGGATTTCATGCCTCCAAGTTTAATTCCGTAACTCATATGCTCGTAAAGAACATTAGGGTCTTCCTCATGTACAAAGGCCCTCAAGAAATTGACTCCAATGATTCCGCCCCGCTCGATGATTGCTTTTGCAATGTGGTCAGGAAGGTTGCGGACATGATTGAAAATCTTTCTGTAATTTGAATGACTGGCTAGAATAGGTACATCTAAGTTGTATTTTGAGATGTAATCCAAAATATCTTCAGCTAAGGCATCACTGGCATGTGAAAAATCAACCGCAATTTTTTTCCCATTCAAGTATTGAAGTAATTTTTCTCCATCTTCCTTTAATCCTGCATCACTATTATTTCCGCCTCCAAATCTATTTTCTGTATGGTGTGTAAAACCAATATATAAGATCCGTTTTGTATTGGAGATGATTCGCTCCAATCTTTCTAAACCAATTTCCAACGGCTCATCCTCTTCGCAAAATCCGGAGGCATTTTCAATCGCTGCAATCATGCCTATTTTCGACGATGCAGCAATTTTACTCAAGGTGTTTATGTCGTGGACCAAGTTGCAATCATTCGGGTATTGGGCGAGGAAGGACGCAAAAATCTCACTCTGTTTCAAGGCTAATGCAGTGCTTCCGTTTTCAGTAGCCGTAAAAATAGCCATGACCTGCAGCTTCACATTTCCTTCAGTCAAAGCTGGAAAAGAACAACCAATACCCTCTCTTTTGAATGGGTCTGGATTAGCCATGTTTAACATATGTGCGAGCAAATCGCAATGCAGATCAATAACTGGATACTTCATTTAAATATCTGATTTGTAATTGGGTTTTTTATTCATTCTATAATGTAAATTCAGAAACCGAATTCCGTAAAAATTCAGATTATGGTCAGCTCTTAATACATTTTCTTCATCTTCGTAAACTCTAATCCATTCGTGCATTGATTTTACAAATCTTGCCCAATATTCTCCTTTTTTATTTGTCAGAGTGAAGTAAAATCCGTTGTCTCCGAATTTTTTTCCATCAGAGCAGAGTAGAAGAGAACCATCTTTTTCAACTTTCTGTGTCATAACCACGGAAGCATTACCATTGGGCAATGGAAACACCACTTTTAGAAGTGGTGTTTCGTAATTCGGATTTTTACAAGTTGTATAAATTCCTGAATAGATAACATCGTTTGTACTTTTTATTATTCTATACCAAATTGTCCATTTGATTTCCTTTGTCTGTTTGTCTTTTAGTTTGATTATTTCACTTTTTAGTCCTTTTGCGGTGTCAATTGAATTCAGAGGTAAATTCAGTTGTTGAAGTCGCTTACTAAAAAGCAAATAAAGAAGTTTACCAAATGGTTTAAAAATACCTTTCCATTCAGACCAAACCTCAAAATCGTAATTTGATGTGTTTTCGTAAAAGTCAGCAACTTTGTCGTTTAAACGGTTTTTGTCTTGGTCAGAAATTCCGATTTGTTCCATTTTTTTGAGAAGTCCAGAATTCGGCAAGTTTTTTTGAATTTCTAAATTCTCTTTTTCCGCTAATTCGAATATGAACTTATCTTTAATAATATCTGTATTTCCAATTGGTCCAATTAACCACTTAAAATCGTTTGGGTTTATTCTTTTCCCTGATATTTTTACCCAAATTTGAGTGATTTTATCTTGTAGTGCCATTAAGTTCTTTTAAATGGTTGACAACATAGGGCCCAACCATACAAAAATAAACCAATGTGGTTTATATCTATTATGACCCTATTTCAAATGTAGTGAATCTAATTGAAAATATTTTGCAGTGCATTTTTTAAATCTGAATATTCAAATTTAAACCCAGATTTTAATAATCTATCATTACTTACTCTGCTTCCTTTTAAAAGAATATCTGCCATCTCTCCATATATCGTTTTGAGAATAAAGGAAGGTACCTTTTTTATGCGTATTTTTCTATTGAGTTGAGCTGCTATTTCATAGGTAAACTCTTTGTTCGTTGCGTGCTGTCCAGAAACAGCGTTATATGCCTCATTCATTTCGCTAGTTAATGTATAGATATATAAATTTGCAATATCGTCTATGTGTATCCATGGCATGTATTGCTCGCCAGAGGCAAGCGGAGCACCCATCCCCATTTTAATGGAAGTGCTCATTTTTGGGATAGCTCCATTGTTCTTGTCCAGTACAATTCCTGTTCTTAATTTAACAACTCTTGCGTAAGGTTTAAAAAGATCTGCTGCATTTTCCCATTGGATGCAGCATTTAGCAATAAAATCTTCATGTGGTTGAGAGAATGCAGTGAATATTTCTTCAGTAGTTCTAGCACCATAATACCCTATTCCAGAAGCAGAAATAAAACTTTCTAATTTATCCAAAGCCTCAATGTGTTTAAAGAGTAATCGAGTGGTATGCACTCTGCTTCTAATGAGGAAGCGCTTGCGTTTGGTTGTCCAGGCTTTGTCTGCAATCCCCGCTCCGGCCAAATGAATGATATGTGTGACTTCTTCAAAACACTTTAAGTCAATTGTTCCTTTTTCCCAATCCCATTCATACGTTTTAACACCTGATTTTGAATTGCGATTTCTTGTTAGGTGAACTACTTCAACACCTTTTTCTAGTAGCAGTTGCGTTATCCTATTTCCAATTAAACCTGATCCACCTGTTATGAGAACTTTCATGGTGCAAAAATGCAGATTATTCTTTAGAAAAAAACCGAATTAACATCTATAAATATCAATTCGGTTTTACTATTTAAAGATGTTATTAGTTATTCTGTTAATTTACCTTTGTCTGTATTGTATTGGTATGAGATTATTTTATAGGATTCCCCACGTTTCACCATTATCAATCTTTCATAAAGCGTATGGTGTTCATAGTTGCATATGTAGTCTAATTTAACTGTGGTTATTCCATTTTTAGTTTTAATATTAAACCCTATGTCTTTTTTATATCCCAAAAATTTACCCGAAGATTCTTTGTTGGTTATTACTGCTAACCATTCCTCCTTTGTTGATATCTCAAAACTTTCTTCGTCGATCAAACTCATGGCTTTGTCATAGTCCTTTTCAGATAAGTTTTTATAAAATTTTTCAGCTACCGATTCTGCAGCTTTGGTCTGCTCTCCGATGCCACAGCTGGTAAGAGCGGTAGTAAGCATCATCAAGGGGAAAACTGTCGTAGATAAAAGTTTTTTCATTATGTTTTAGTATTAAATGATCGTAAATTTGAGTCCAAAGATATAGAATTATATGAGTTTAGACATTAGCTATCAAGGTGTTTCATTAGTAGAAGAGGATATTTTACAGAAAGTTATAGAGCAGTTAAACAAAGACTTAATGTTAAGCGGATTAGAATATGAATTTGCTATTGACTCAGAAAAAAACGCATTTATTCGGGCCCTACTGCATTGGATAGAAACTACACTAAGCGAAAATGAAGATGTGCTCTTCAATTTTTTGTACCGAGTGGACGTTGATCAAAATTGTATTTACTCGAAAGACGCTCTGCCACAAGAAAACCTCTTACGATTAATTTTAAACCGTGAATTACAAAAAGTAGTATTAAAAAGACAATACAGTTCGGGCACAAGTTATTAATTTGGTTCAAATAAAAACTGCTTTTTTAAGATGTCTCAAATAAAAAATTACTGAAATAAACGAAATGGGGCACAAATGAAATGGAGTTGGATAAATAAAATTATACATTTGTAATAACAGTGTTTAAATTGTAAGCAATACCAATGGATAAATTTTCATATATAAGTAATGCGGGCGGAGCCGTTATAGAAGACTTATACAGCAGCTATGTCAAAGACGAAAATTCGGTTGATGAAAGCTGGAAAAAGTTTTTTGAAGGATTTGAATTCGCAAGAACAAGTTTTGAAGATGGAGGAGCAATACCTGACAATGTTCAAAAAGAGTTTAAAGTAATAAGATTGATTGGAGAGTATCGAAGTCGTGGGCATTTATTCACAGATACGAATCCGGTAAGAGAGCGAAGAAAGTATAGGCCTTCTTTGGATTATCAGAATTTCAAGTTAGAGGAATCTGACTTGAACGTTGTTTTCAAAGCTGGAGAAGAAATCGGTTTACAAAACGCTACCTTAAAGGAAATTATTGATCATCTAAAAGATACTTATTGTAAGTCAATAGGCATAGAATATATGTACATACGTCATCCTGAGAGGGTGAGGTGGTTGCGAGAAAGAATAGAACTAAAAAATAGACCGAAGCTTTCCAAGGAAAGAAAGATTCATGTTATGCATAAATTGAATCAATCCAGTGTTTTTGAAGAGTTTTTGCACAAGAAATTTGTAGGTCAAAAGCGTTTTTCAATTGAAGGAGCTGAGGCATTAATACCTGCTTTAGATAATTTAATTGAAAGAGGAACTGAATTTGGTGTAGAGGAATATGTTATGGGTATGGCTCATAGAGGCAGACTGAATGTTTTAGCAAATGTTTTTAACAAAACCTACGACGCTATCTTTAGTGAGTTTACGGGTAAAGTCTACGAAGACAGTCTGTTTGATGGTGACGTTAAGTATCATCTAGGTTATACAAGTGAGGTTGTTGCGGATACAGGAAGTCATGTGAAATTAACGTTAGCGCCTAACCCATCTCATCTAGAAGCTGTTGATCCAGTTGTTAGTGGTATTTCAAGATCAAAAATAGATTTTGAGTTGGGGGGTGATAATTCAAAGTTAGTGCCTATCCAAATTCATGGGGATGCCGCAATAGCAGGTCAAGGAGTTGTTTATGAAGTGATTCAAATGTCTCGTTTGGCAGGTTATAAAACAGGCGGTACATTGCATATTGTCATCAATAATCAAATTGGATTTACCACAAACTATTTAGATGCTCGTTCCAGTACATATTGCACGGATGTCGCGAAAACTACTTTAAGCCCTGTTTTTCATGTAAATGGGGATGATGTAGAAGCATTGGTTCAGACGGTACAGATAGCTTTAGAATACCGCCAGAAATTTAAAAATGATGTATTTATAGATATTCTTTGTTATCGAAAGTATGGTCATAATGAAGGAGATGAACCTAAGTTTACGCAACCAAAACTTTACAAAGCTATTGCTAAGCATTCTAGTCCGAGAGAAATTTATTTGAAAAGATTAATCTCGGAAGGAGTTCTAAGTGCCCAAGAAGGTAAGGATATGTTGAAAGAGTTTGACAACATGCTGCAAGATCGTTTGGAGGATGCTAAACAAATAAAAAAGGCAAAAGTAACGGATTTTCTTCAGGAAAGATGGGAAGGCTTTAGGCCGGCAATAGAAAAAGATTTTGATTCTTCACCGAAAACAGGTTACCCAAAAAAGAAATTAGTAGCTCTAGGGCATAAATTAGCAACGCTTCCAGAAGGAAAAAAATACTTCAGAAAGATTGTTAAACTCTTAAAAGATAGAGTAGGTATGCTAGAAACCAATACTCTTGATTGGGGTATGGCGGAAATGCTAGCTTATGCTACTTTATTGGAAGAAGGTTATCCGGTAAGGATTTCTGGTCAAGACGTGGAAAGAGGAACTTTTTCTCACAGACATGCTGTAATCAAAACAGAAGATACTGAAGAGGAAATTATTACACTAAATAATTTGTCTGATAAACAAGCGGAATTCACAATATATAATTCATTATTGTCAGAATATGGAGTTTTGGGTTTTGATTATGGATATGCTTTTAATACGCCAAATGGATTAACCATTTGGGAAGCGCAGTTTGGAGATTTTAATAACGGCGCACAGATTATGATAGATCAATTTATCAGTGCTGCCGAAGATAAATGGCATACACAAAATGGATTGGTAATGCTACTGCCTCATGGATATGAAGGTATGGGGTCAGAGCATTCTAGTGGAAGAATGGAAAGGTATTTACAATTATGTGCAGATTTAAATATGCAAATTGTAAACAGCACTACTCCTGCTAATATGTTCCATGTTTTGCGTCGCCAGTTACATCGAGATTTTAGAAAGCCATTGGTAGTTTTTACACCGAAAAAGTTGTTGCGCTATAACAAAGCAGTTTCCACTGTTGAGGAATTAGCAAATGGTGCGTTCCAAGAAGTAATTGACGATTCTTCTGCAAAAGTTAAAGATGTTGATACGGTTGTGTTTGTTTCAGGTAAGTTTTACTATGATATAATCGAAGAGAAAGAGAAAATTGGAGCGGGAGAAAACATAGCAGTAATTAGAGTTGAACAATTATATCCTGTGCCGCATAAGCAACTGGATGCTATCGTTGACAAATATGGTAAGGATGCAAAATACATATGGGCTCAAGAAGAACCCGGTAATATGGGCGCATGGTCACATATGTTGAGACACTATAGAACTGTTCATTTGGAAGTAGCTTCTAGGTTGGATTCAGCAAGTCCAGCTAGCGGTTCGCCAAAAGTTCATGCAATACGCCAACAAGCTATTTTGGATGAATTAATGAGTAACATAAAAGAAAAAGTATAATATACTTAATACAATTAGAGAATGTCAGTATTAGAAATGAAAGTGCCAAGTCCAGGAGAATCTATCACAGAAGTGGAGATTGCAGAATGGTTGGTCGAAGATGGTGATTACGTAGAAAAAGATCAAGCTATTGCAGAAGTTGATTCAGATAAAGCAACCTTAGAGTTGCCAGCTGAAGAATCCGGGGTGATAACATTAAAAGCAGAAAATGGCGATGCAGTTGACGTTGGTGCTGTTGTTTGTTTGATTGATACTGCTGCTGAAAAACCTGCTGGTTTCGATTCTGTAGCAGAAGAAGCACCTGTTATTGAGGAAGAAGTAAAGGTTGAGGTTAAGCCAGATCCTATGCCAGTTGCTAAGAAAGATTCTCCTGCAAAGGAAACGTATGCTGCGGGTCATCCTTCTGTTGCTGCCAAAAAATTAGCTGACGAAAATAATGTTCCGTTGCAAATGATTAACGGCTCCGGTAAAGGCGGAAGGATTACAAAACAAGATGTGGTTTCTGCTATGGCAGGTGGATTAGATGCTTCAAATGCGCAAGGTTGGGGAGGAACAAGAGATAAGGAAACGATAAAGATGAAAATGCTTCGTCGTAAAATTGCTTCTCGTTTGGTTGCAGTAAAAAATGAAACAGCAATGTTGACTACATTCAACGAAGTTGATATGAAGCCAATTATGGACTTGCGTAAAAAATATAAAGCACAGTTTAAAGAAGTACATGGAGTAAATCTCGGCTTTATGTCGTTTTTTACAAAAGCTGTCACTGAAGCGTTAAATTTGTTTCCGCAGGTCAATTCGATGATTGATGGCGATAATATGATTGCTCATAACTATGCAGATATAGGTATTGCGGTAAGTTCTCCGAAAGGATTGATGGTGCCTGTAGTGCGCAATGCAGAAAGGATGAGTTTAGCAGAAATTGAAGCTGAAATCAAAAGATTAGCTATAAAAGCAAGAGATGGAAAAATAGCTATCGAAGATATGGAAGGAGGTACGTTTACTATAACAAATGGTGGTGTATTTGGTTCCATGTTGAGTACACCTATTATTAATCCACCTCAATCAGCTATACTAGGAATGCATAACATTGTAGAACGTCCCGTTGCAATTAATGGTAAAGTAGAAATACGTCCAATTATGTATTTAGCACTTTCCTACGATCACAGAATTATTGATGGAAAAGAATCGGTAAGTTTCTTGGTAAAAGTAAAAGAAATGTTGGAAAATCCTTCTAAACTTATTTTTGGTTCAAAAGAACCTCATGAAGTTTTATTAGGGTTGTAATACTACCTTATTATATAGTATTAAAAAAGGCTCAACAGTTCTGTTGGGCCTTTCAGTTTATCAGTGAATAATGTATCTTAAAGATAACAGTTTCTATCTTTAAGTATAGCCTCTATTTCATTTTTAGTATATTTTCCATCAGCATATGCTTTTTCGATTTCTTTCATGTAAGCACTGTGTTTTTCGAGCAAGTCTTTTACTTTTTCTTTGTCATCAGAGTTCATTAATATTTCATCTCCGACTTCGCATAAGCAAGTTGCTGCTCCTTGCACCGTTGAGGTTTCGCATTCAGTGACGCAAGAAGAAAGGAGTGAGATTGAAATGATTGCTGCTATTAGTAAATTTTTCATATTATTGTTTTTTAAATTATACTTACTTACTACTTTGATTGGTCTAGTTTTCGTACCATTGTTAAAATCGTAGCCAATCCAACTGTTTCTCCTTCTTGGTCATAGATGTCAACTAAGAATTTTACAATTCCTTTAGCTATATCATCTTCGTCTTTCTTTTCTTGGTTTATTTTTTCTTTAACTGTAAAACGAACACCTATTGTGGCACCTGCATAAACGGGTTTTGTAAACCTGCATTCATCGATGCCGTAATTTAAAAGAACGGGTCCTTTTTTCGGTTCAACAAATAAACCTGCAGCTTTTGCTAATACAAAATAACCATGTGCTACGCGTTCTTCGAAAATGGTTCCATCTAAAGAGGTTTCATCCATATGTGCATAAAAATTATCTCCACTTACGTTCGCAAAGTTTACAATATCTGTAGTCGTAACCGTATGCTTGTGTGTAAAAACAGTCTCGCCGATTTCTAATTCTTCAAAATGTTTCCTAAATACATGTGGATTAGCTTCTGGCATATCAGCTCCAACCTGAAATTGTTGTGTAATTTTAGAAATTGTAGTTGGATGTCCTTGAATTGCTGTTCTTTGCATGTAGTGTAAGACACCTCTTACTCCCCCCATTTCTTCACCACCACCGGCACGACCAGGTCCACCATGTGTTAATAAAGGCATTGGAGATCCATGTCCAGTACTTTCTTTAGCACATCTTTCGTTAAGAACCAATATTCTACCGTTCATATGTGCAGCTTCTGTAACAAATTCTCTAGCTAATTTATCGTCGTTTGTAATGATCGAAGTAACTAGAGACCCTTTTCCTAATTCTACAATTTTTACTGCCTCATCTAAATTTTTATAGGGCATGAGCGTAGATACTGGTCCAAAAGCTTCAATTGAATGGGCTCCAGTTTTTTCAAAAGGATTGTCATTTCTAAAAAGAATAGGAGAGAAGAAAGCACCTTTGTTTTTGTCAGCTCCGGTAACTTCAAAATTATCTAAATCTCCATAAACGATGTCTTGTTCTTTCATCAAAAGTTCAACATTTTCTCTTACCCTTTCAACTTGCAGGTTTGTTGCTAATGCTCCCATTCGAACGCCTTCGGTAGCAGGGTCACCAATAATAGTTTTAGCTAACCTCGCAGAAAGGGCAGTTTGAACATCTTCCATTAATTTTTCTGGAACCAATATCCTTCTCACCGCAGTACATTTTTGACCCGCTTTAACCGTAATTTCTCTTTGAACTTCTTTTACGAAAATGTCAAATTCTGGAGTTCCAGGAACTGCATCTTCTCCAAGTATACAGGCATTTAGAGAATCTGCTTCTAAGTTGAATGGAACAGACTCTTCAATAATATGCGGTAGTCCTTTTAGTTTTTTTCCTGTTGCAGCAGAGCCTGTAAATGTTATCACATCTTGGTTGGTAACATGGTCAATAATTCCACGACCTAAACCAGAAACTAATTGCAATGCTCCTTCAGGTAGTATTTTAGAAGCAATAATTTCTCTAACCATTAGCTCAGTCAAATAACTCGTAAATTCAGATGGTTTAACAACAGACGGAACCCCTGCCATAATGTTTACTGCTATTTTTTCAAGCATTCCCCAAATTGGAAAGTTAAAGGCATTAATATGCACTGCAACTCCTTTTTTTGGAACCATAATATGATGCCCAATAAAAGTTCCATTTTTTGACATGGGTGCAGCACTTCCGTCCACATAATAAGGTAAGTCTGGGAATTGCCTTCTGAGCGAAGCATTGGCAAATAAGTTTCCGATACCGCCTTCAATATCAATCCAAGAATCTACTTTTGTAGCTCCGGTTGCGGCGCTTAATGAATAAAACTTGTTTTTAATTTCTATCAAATGAAGAGCTAGAGCCTTTAGCATTAAGCCTCTTTCTTGGAAGGTCATTTTGCGCAAAGCAGATCCACCTTTTTCTCTTCCATATTCTAATATAGACGCATAGTCCAGGCCAGCGCTTGAAACAGATCCAAAATTCTCTCCAGTAATTGCGTTATGCAGTTCCAGCTCAACACCTTGTCCATCTTCCCAGTTTCCTAATATATAATTTTGTATTTTCATTTTTGTTTCTGATTTGAGCCACTAAAGATAAGAATTCCGTTGAGTATGGAAAGATAGACAGGATCTTCTTGTAATTTCCTTACTCCTAGGTAGAAGGAGTTTCATTTAGAATGAATCATAATAATAAGTCAATAAATGAATATAGTTCAGAAAAATAAAGTAGAAGTGTTATGCATTTAAATTACTTCTAGTAATATTGTCAAGCTTTAATCAAAAATAAAAGTATGCGAATAATAATAGATATAGATGTAACCAACGTTGAGGAAGTGGTTAAGGCACATAAAGGCGAATGGCAGAATTTATTGGCAGGGGTACTTTTGTCCAAAAGCAAAAGGAAAAGGCGTGTTGAACAGGGTGTTTGTGCAGAAATTATTAAAGCATTTGAAGTGGAATTACCGAAAGGCTTAAAAGAAGAAATGATTGAAGCAAATATTTCTTATTCTATTGAAGATACGAATGAAGATGGCAGTCTGAGTGAGTAGTTTTCACATTGTCTTTTTAATGGGTCGCTAAGTAAATCGTCAAATTCCCTAAGAATCTTTCCAAATCTTATATGCTGATTCCTGCTCAGGTCGATTTGCTTCAGCTTCACGAAGGGGTTCACATTCTTTTAAAATAGTGTGGCAATCATTTGCTAATTTCTGATAAAGCTTTGTTCCTTCAGTTTTCCATTTTAGCATTTCTTCACTAACGTCTTTTACAATTTTTCCTGGATTTCCAACTACAATCTTTCGAGCGGGTATATCAGTTTTAGCGGGTACAAAACAAAGAGCTCCAATAATGCATCCTTCTCCAACTACAACATCATCCATAATTACTGCATTCATTCCTACCAAACAGTTTTCACCCAAAGTGCCTCCATGAATTATAGCTCCGTGGCCTATGTGCGTATTTTTTTTTAATGTCGTAGTCGTTCCTGGAAACATATGAACTGTGCAACTTTCTTGCACGTTGCATCCATCTTCAATAATTATTTTGCCAAAATCACCTCTGATAGCGCAGAATGGACCTATATAAACATCTTTGCCAATAAATACGTTGCCAGTTACATTCGCTTGTGGATGTATAAATGCAGATTCATGTATGACGGGTTTAAAACCGTTAAATTCGTATATCATAATTAGTAGTTTTTAAACTCTTTCAATTATGGTTGCGTACCCTTGTCCAACGCCGATGCACATGGTAACCAATGCATATTTTTTATTTTGTTTATGAAGCTCAAGCATTGCTGTTTGCAATATTCTAGAACCCGTCATTCCAAGTGGATGACCAATCGCAATTGCTCCACCATTTGGGTTAATTCTTGGGTCATTATCTTCTAACCCAAGTTCTCGAGTACACGCCAATGCTTGAGCAGCAAATGCTTCGTTTAATTCAATTATATCCATGTCGTCTAGAGTTAAATCAGCTCTTTTCAATGCTTTTTGCGAAGCCTTTACAGGTCCAATTCCCATGATTCGTGGTTCAACACCGGCAACAGCAGATGATACTATTCTTGCTTTTGGTATAAGATTATTCCTTTTAGCGGCTTCAGCAGAGGCAAGCAAAATTGCACCAGCTCCATCGTTTAATCCAGATGCATTTCCTGCTGTTACAGTTCCACCTTCTTTTCTAAATGCAGGCCTTAATTTACCTAATATTTCATGTGTTGTTGTAGGTTTTATAAATTCATCTTTCTCAAAAATGATAGGATCTTTTTTTCGTTGTGGTATAACCACAGGAACAATTTCTTCTGCAAGTCTGCCGCTATTTTGTGCTTCAGTAGCTTTCATTTGCGACCAAAAAGCAAATTGATCCTGATCTTCTCTGCTTATATTATACATGTCAACCAAATTTTCGGCAGTTTGCCCCATTCCATCCACACCATACAATTCTTTCATTTTAGGATTGATAAAACGCCATCCGAAACTCGAATCGTGCATTTGAGCATCTCTACCAAATGGCTGAGATACTTTAGAAATAACCCAAGGCGCACGAGTCATGTGCTCTACACCTCCTGTAAGGTATATATCTCCATCTCCAACTTGAATAGCCCTAGCTCCATTTATAGTGGAGGCCATTCCAGATGAGCAAAGTCGATTAACCGTTTCTCCGCCAATAGAGTAGGGAAGTCCTGCTAACAAAGAACACATACGAGCTACATTTCTATTGTCTTCACCTGCTTGATTTGCACAACCGTATAATACATCTTCAATTTCTTCTGTATTCAGAGATGGGTTTCTTACAACCAATTCCTTCATTACAATTGCTCCCAAATCATCTGTCCTGACCGCAGCTAATGTGCCTCCGAAATTTCCTATTGGGGTTCTGATTGCATCTATTATATAAGTGTCTTTCATGTAAGATTGTATTTTAAAAATTGAAATTAACTAAAATAAGAACAGTATTAATTAAAAATGCTTAATTAAAGCTCCCAATCCTTGTTTGTTCTGTAAACAGTTCCTTTAAATAAGGCGACTGTTTCGTTGTCTTGATTTTTCACAGAGATATGATAAATAGCAATTTTGTAGGATAAACTTTCCTCAATAGCTTCAGCTGTTAACACATCTCCAACATGACATGGTTTTGTGTGAGATATGGAAGTCTCGATTGACATAGATTCCCTTCCTTGCGAGTTGCATGCAAAAGCCAGTGCACTATCCGCTAAAGAGTAAGTAATTCCTCCATGAGCAACTCCAAAGCCATTTAGCATTTCTTCCCTAATGGTCATTGAAAGTTTGGATTTTCCGATTCCTTTTTCTATAATATCAATACCTAGCCATTTGCTAAATAAATCGTTTTGATACATTTTATTGACGATAGCAAAGGCTGAAGGTTTTTCCATTTGATATTAAGCTTCTTGAGCAGTTGTTTTTGATTCTATTTTCCATTTTTCTGCAGCTTTAATAAAGTTTACAAATAATGGATGCGGATTTTCGACAGTGCTTTTATATTCTGGATGAAATTGAACAGCAATAAACCAAGGGTGTTCCTTAATTTCCACAATTTCTACTAAATTATTTTCAGGGTTAATTCCTGTGGCAACCATGCCATTCGTTTCAAACTCGTTTAAGTACTTGCTGTTGAATTCATAACGATGCCTATGTCTTTCTTGAATGTCATGTTTTTGATAGACATCATAAGCTTTCGATTCATCTTTAATGTTACAAGTATAAGTTCCTAAACGCATGGTCCCTCCCATCTCTTGAAGGTTCTTTTGTTCCTCCATAATATCGATAACAGGAGCATCAGTGTTTTTATCAATTTCTACAGTATTTGCATTCTTGTGTCCTAAGACATTTCTTGCAAATTCGATTACAGCACATTGCATACCTAAACAAATACCAAAGAATGGTACTTTATTCTCTCGTGCATATTTAATTGCCAATATTTTTCCGTTAATACCTCTTGTTCCAAACCCTGGGGCAACTAAAATACCTTTTAAATCACCCAATTTTTTATCAATATTTTCTTCTGTCAGTGATTCTGAATGAATCCATTTTACATTTACTTTACATTCGTTGATAGCTCCAGCATGTATAATTGCCTCTGCTATTGACTTATAAGAATCTTTCAGTTCAACATATTTACCTATTAATCCAATCGTAATTTGTGATTTTGGATGTTTGAATTTAGTGAGAAAATCTTTCCAAATAGTCAAGTTCGGTTCTCCTTCAACAGGCATATTTAAATGCTTTAAGACAACTTGATCCAATTTTTCATTTTGCATTAACAAGGGAACATCATAAATGGTTTCTGCATCTATTGATTCAATTACTGCTTCTATGTCAACGTTGCAAAAACGGGCAACTTTTGATTTGATTTCGGAATTTAGGTGATGTTCAGTTCTACAAACTAAAATATCGGGTTGAATTCCATACTCTAAAAGTGTTTTAACTGAATGTTGCGTTGGTTTCGTTTTTAACTCACCAGAAGCTGCTAGGTAAGGAATTAATGTTAAATGAATAAACAATACATCCTTTGGTAATTCCCATTTTAATTGACGTATAGCTTCAATAAATGGAAGCGATTCTATATCTCCAACGGTTCCTCCAATTTCTGTAATGACAAAATCATACTTTTTAGTATTTCCTAAAAGTTGAATATACTCTTTAATTTCGTTGGTTATGTGCGGTATAACTTGTACAGTTTTACCTAAGTAATCACCTCTTCTCTCCTTAGAAATTACTGATTGATATATTCTTCCTGTAGTAACATTATTTGCTTGAGAAGTAGGTGTATTCAAAAACCTTTCGTAGTGTCCTAAGTCTAAATCTGTTTCTGCACCATCTTCGGTTACATAACATTCTCCATGTTCGTATGGATTTAATGTTCCTGGGTCCACATTTAAGTAGGGATCCAATTTTTGAATGGTTACCGAAAATCCTCTTGCTTGAAGAAGTTTTGCTAATGAAGCTGAAATGATACCTTTTCCGAGTGAAGATGCTACACCTCCTGTTACGAAAATGTATTTTGTTGTTTCTGACATGCCGTATCTTGAATATTTATGAATACGGAACGTAAAGATATAGCAGAATCACTTTCTAACAGCCATTTTTTCTCAAAAGTTTTCAAATAAGTCAATCTAGTTTAAAATCAACAATAGCTAAGTAGAAAGAATTGCTTAGAATGTCCAACTAAATCCTAGGCTAGGAATCAATGGAAGTTGGTATACCTTTTCGTTTGTAATTCTATCAACAAAGAAAATGTTTTCACGACTGTATGCGTTTGTTGCACTAGCGGTAATTTCCATCTTGCTCTTGTTTTTTAATTCAATATGCTTTTTTAAAGTAATGTCTAAACGGTGGTAAAAAGGTAATCTTCCATTGTTTATATCGGCATATAAAATTCCTAATTGATCTGTATTGTCTGTTGTTATATTCGTTCCTATACCTTGAGAAAAATCAATGTTTTGATAATATCCTTGGGTTTGCGTAAATGGTAATCCAGAACCGAGGTTCCATCTTCCATTTAATTCCCAGTTTTTCTTCTTGTCTAAGAAATAAGTTGCAATAAAGTTTATGTTATGTCTTCTGTCGAAAACTGGTGCGTAAGTTTGAATTCCATCCCATCTGTCAACTTTTCCGAGGGAGTAAACAAACCAAATATATGTTTTATTTGTCGAATACTTAAGGACTAAATCAACACCATATGCTTGACCGGTTTCAACGATATAATCTTTTTTCAAAACATCTGGAATAGAAGGGTCAGTGCTTGGAGAATCATCATATATTTTATTCCTATTGGTGTTCGTTAATTGGTTAAACCATTTGTAATACCCTTCCACGTTAAGAGATAAGTTTTTACCTAAATCATATTCAAACCCAGCAATTGCATGTGTCGCTTTTTGAAGAGAATGTTTTAAATCCTTAGTCTTTCCATTTGGAGAAGTAAGTTCATCTTGCAAATCTTCAGAACCCGTTAAAAAACCATAAAATAAATTTACCACGTCTCTATCAGAGTTGGCACTTGTAAGGTTTTGAGAGTATAATCCTCCGGCAAACTTTAAACGAAAACCTTCAGTAACATTGTATTTAATACCTAGTCTAGGTTCAGGCGATGTTACTTTTGATGTTGCATAAACTTGCATTCTAAAACTAGGGTTTAAGACAAGTCTTCCTCTAACTATTTTGTAATCGATATAGGTAGAAATCTCGGTTGTATTTTGCGTTTGTTCAATTTCTCTTCCTGCAGAATTAAAGAAAGAATATTCCGTACGCAAACCTTCTAAAGATATTCCATATCTGATTTCATCATCTCCTTCTAAAAAGTACTTGAAATCAAATCCTCCGCTAAACCCTTTAACTGTACTTGAATCGGGTAAAACCATTTTTGTAGGATCTGGAAAACTTTCTCGCATTCCAATTCCATATTTTGAGTAATTAAATTTACCACTAATCAGCACGGGACTCCCTTCGGGCACCACAACGAAATTTGTACCTATTCCAAAAGAACTCCACTTTAATGTAGAGAGTTGTTGCCAGGTAACATTGTCTCTAAAGTTGAAACCAAATACATTGAATTTACTCCCGTTATTTCCATGCATAGATATTTTTCCGTATAAATCAGTAAAACCATAAGGCAGTCCTGCAGTATCTATATAGCTGTATAACAATTTGGAACTTTGATCTAAGTAGGAATGTTTTCCAGAAAATAGGTACGTAATATTTGCTCTACCATCATTCGCTTCTCTTTTCTTTTTGCCTTGCAAAGGGCCTCCTAAAGTTAATTTTGCTCCAAATGGATTAAAAGCAACTCTTCCTGTTGTCTTTCTTTTATTTCCATCTTTCGTGGTAATATCCATAATTGAAGAAATTCTCCCTCCATATGTAGCACTATATCCTCCTGTGTATATATCCGCATTTCGAATTATTTCGGTATCAAATACAGAGAAAAATCCAATTGAGTGAAAAGGATTGTAAATTATCATTCCATCCAATAATACTTTATTTTGTACCGGAGAACCTCCTCTTACATACATTTGTCCACCCTGATCACCAGTTGTTACAACACCCGGTACTGTTTGGAAATAGGTGGCAATGTCAGATTCACCACCCACTGAAGGAACTGCTTTAATATCTTTTTTGGTGGCTTTTATTACAGAAATTTTAACCTTAGTTTTATCTTCTATTCTACTTGCATTAATTTCAACTTCTTCGAGTACACTCTCTAAAAAAAGATTTTGGCTAGTTATTCTTCCTGCTTTTACTATTATTTCAACTTCTATCGGGGCGTATTCAATTGATCCAATAGTTAAAATATATGTACCAGCTGGCACTTTTGAAATTTGATAAAAGCCATTTACATCTGTGGTGCCGCCATACGCTTTATCCTTTATTAAAATACTACTAAAAATAACAGGATCCCCTGATTCTTTTTCAATGACAGTTCCCCTAATGGTTCCAGTTTGACTAATAGTAACTGAGCATATTAGAAACGTGAAAATAAAAGTTAAAATGGTATTGGTTGCTTTCTTCATTTCTGAATTAAGAAATTAGGTTTTATAGAAATCAAAATTAAGCTATTTTATGAATAAACGAATTAAAAAAAACAACGGACTTATAATTAATACATATACGGTATTGATTCTTGAGTGAAAGGAAAAAAACGGGCTATTTGTTATTTTCCATTATGTAGTTTAATACCTTCCTCATCAAATGAACTCTGTCTTTTCCTCTTACATTATGAGGGTGCATTGGATAAGGGAAGAAATCGATTTGCACTCCTTCTTCAATACATTTTTGGACAAAAGCTAAATTATGTTGCATTACAACAACATCATCAACAGTTCCATGAATCAATAGCAGTTTTCCTTCTAAATCATTAACGTAGGTTAATGGACTTGCTATTTTATAACCTTCAGGGTTTTCTTGCGGAGTATCCATGTACCTTTCACCATACATTACTTCATACCATTTCCAATCAATAACGGGGCCACCTGCAACACCTGTTGTAAATGTGCCAGGAGTGCGAGTCATTAAAGAAGTTGTCATAAATCCTCCATAGCTCCATCCATGAACGGCCATCCTATCACTATTAATAAACGAAAGAGATTTTAAATATTCCACGCCAACTAATTGGTCTTCTATTTCAATGGTGCCGCATTGCCTGTGAATAATTTCTTTAAACTTTCTACCGCGGTTAGAAGTTCCTCGATTATCAATTGTGAAAACAACATAATCTTGCTCTGCTAACCAGTTCATCCATAAGCTAGCTCCAGCATTCCAACTGTTTGTAATAAGTTGTACCCCTGGGCCTCCATAGACATAAACAAGGACAGGGTATTTTTTGTTTTCATCAAAGTTAGTTGGTTTTATTATTCTTCCATAAAGAGGTGTTCCATCTTTTGCTTTTAGTTCAACCATTTCAATTCGTCCAGTTTTATGCGCTGATAGTGGGTTTGGAGCACTGAAAAGGTTTGAAATTCCACCTTTTTTGGTCCCAATAACATCAACTTGTTTTGGAGTAGTCAAGTTTGAATAACTATCCAAAAGATACCTGCCGTTCGAATGTGGTTTTATATTATGAACACCTTTAGCTTTGGTAAGCTGTGTTACTTTTTTAGTTTCTATATGCACGGAATATGCATGTAACTCTCTTCCATCTGCACTTGTTCCTTCAAAAAGTAGGCAGTTGGTTTTGTTATTAAAACCTTTAATTCCGGTAACTTCCCATTTGAAATCAGTTAATTGGTCAATTAAAACGCCTTCTGTGTTGTATAGATAGATATTGAAATACCCGTCTCTTTCACTCAACCAAACAAACTGGTCTTCCGTTCCAGGAATAAAATAAGGTTCGTAAATAGGCTGTAAAAATGTAGGGTGTTTTTCTTCAAAAAGTGTTTTTATTTTTACACCAGTAGTAGCATCATATTGGTTGAACCAAAAATGATTTTGACCTCGATTCATTTCAATAATAAAGATTGTTTTTTCATCTGGACTCCAAGTCACGTTCGATACATAATGATCTATTGGTTCACCGGTTTTCAGATAAATAGTGTTATTGTTTTTCACATTATAAATTCCAACTCTACCATGTTCACTCGCTTCGCCTGCCATCGGGTATTTAATGCTTTTTAAAGATCCGGTTCGAGTTGTAATATCTAATAATGGGTAATCAGCTACATTAGTTTCATCTTTTTGATAAAAAGCTAATGAGTTTCCTGAAGGTGACCAAAATGTCCCTTTTGATATTCCAAATTCAAAACGATGAATTGCTTGTCCAGAAACAATGTTCTTATCAATATTAGTTGTAATAGCTATTATAGAATCTTTCTCCGTAGCCAAATATAAATTGTTGTCTATGGTATAGGCAATTGTCTTGGTGTTAAAATGGAAATCATTATTTAATGCGCTTTCTGGATAATGAATAGAAGAAAATTTTCCTCTGTTATCTCCTTTGTAATTGTAAATAATTTTATTTCCATTATGATCAAAAACAAGTTGCTCTGAAGAAATTCTTTGGGTATAAGGAAGGTGTTTTAAATCAGCAATGTTTTCTTGAATACTTTTTAGTGTGATTTGTTCCGCTATTCTTGCATCAGGGAGTGCCGTAGCAGGTAGAATGAAATAAGTGTTTTCTTTGGCATGGGCATATTTATCTGCATCAGTTAACCATTGAGCCCATTTTAATGACTTAGGATATAACCCCTGGTAGTAACCCATTACGGAACTTTCAATTGTTAAGTCTTTATCTTGAGCAATAGCTGAAGAAGTGATAAATAGTAAAAACAATAATTTTTTCATAATCTTTATTCTTTTGGAAATAATTTGAGCCTTCTTTTTAATTTGTCAATCTCATTTTTCCCTTTTTCAATATTTTCATTAACACCTTTAAGAAGTGTTTCAGCTCCTTTAGAGTTAGCGAAGAAGCCTAAATTATTCTCGTAATTAGCAACTTCTTTAACGATGTCATTTATTTTATTTCTAATTTTCTCTTTCTCTTGTTGGAATAACCTTTCTGCATTCCCGCTAACTTTTAAGCTGTCTAGTTTGGCTTCAAAAAGAATTTTTTCTTTTTCAGCATCGTCCATTTTTAAATTATTGTAATGCGCATCAATAGCATTTTTAAATGCTTTGTAAATAGCATCCTTCTTTTTAAATGGAACATTTCCAATTTCGGCGAATTCAGTCGAAAATGTTTTAAGGTCGGTTATTACTTCTTTTGGGTCTGCTTTGTGTTTATATGCTCTTATTTTTTCAATCAAAGCTTCTTTTTGTTTTAAGTTATTTTCATTGTCGGCGTCCATTTTCTTAAAATGTTCTTCTCTATTTGTAAAAAACGCATCGCATTTACTTCTAAATGATTTCCATAGTTTTTGTTCAGCATGCTGTCCTGCATGCCCAATTTTTTTCCAATCTTCTTGCAATTTTTTGAGTGCGTCAGCAGAATTTTTCCAATCTGTAGATTTGGATAATTCTTCCGCTTTCTCAATCAATTTGGCTTTTAGTTCTTTCTTTTTATCGAAAACATCATTTCTAGCTGCATAAAAAGTAGATTTTGCATCAAAAAAAGTGTCAAATAACCCCCTAAAATCATTCCATACTTTTTGGTTACTGTCTTTTGGCACCTGGCCAATATTTTTCCATTCTTTTTGAATTTCCAATAATTCTTTCGTGAGTTTATCCCATTCTTTATGCTCCAGAGCTTCTTTTGAAACAATTTCTTTTACTTTTTCAATGAGAGCCAATTTCTTGACTAGGTTCTCTTTTTGGAATTCTTTTTGATTTGTGTAATGTGATTTTATTTTTGCATACAGTTCTTTTACTGTTGACCAATATTCTTCTTTTAACTTTTCCCAATGCTCTTTAAATGTTGGTCCAACTTCGTCCCACTCATTTTGCAGTTTGCGCAAAGACTTTTCTACTTCTTTGATTTTCTTTTCTTCTAAAAGAGCTTTTGCTCGATGAATAATTTGATTCTTCAAAGAGTAGTTTTTCTTTAGATCATTTTCTTTTAACTCTTTATAAATGTCTATGTTGTAACTGAATTCTTCACTTAATTTACTGTATTCAGCTTGGATTTTATTGTGCTTATCTTGTGGTATTGCTCCAATAATATTCCACCGTTCTCTAATTTCTTTAATTGTGCCAAATAGCTTTCCTAAATTCTCCTCGTTTTCAATCAGTTTAGTGAAGTCCGCAATAATTTCTTTTTTTAAGATTAGATTTTTTTCTTCTTCCATCTTAATGAAGGTATAGTAATCTTTTTTCTTTTTTTTATAAGATTCGAAGGCTGCTCGAATATCTTTGTTTAGTTTTTCGCTTTCTGCTTTAACTTCATCATTATTCGTATCTTTTTCTTGAGAATCACTTTCTTTTTGCTCACTGTTATATATTGCTTCGAATGCCTTTTTTAATTTATCAATTTCAGAGCCAATTTCAAGAATTTCACCAGTCTTTATCAAAGCTAGTAGCTTTGTCAATATTTCTATTTTATTCATTTTACCAAAAGGTTTTCAATTAAGCGAAGCGAAATTACTCCGAATGGATTATTTATACAAAATTATATTAACCACCTATTTCAACTACTCTCATTAGTTCAGCACAAAGCATGGCTCCAAATGTTCCAACGGCATATCCTAGTACTGCTAATAATACTCCTACGGGAGCTAAAGAAGGGCTAAAAGCAGATGCGACAACTGGCGCGGATGCCGCTCCTCCCACATTAGCCTGACTGCCAACAGCAACAAAAAAGAAAGGCGCTTTAATTAATTTAGCTACCCCCAATATGATAATCGCATGAATCAGCATCCATATAGCACCAATTAAAAACCAAGAAGGGCTTTCAAAAATTTCTGTAAAATTCATGTGAGTTCCTATAGCGGCAACCAATACATATAGAAAAATACTTCCCATTTTGGAAGCTCCAGCTCCTTCATAATTTTTTAACTTAGTAAATGATAATCCAACACCAATTATGGTTGAAAATACAATCAACCAAAAAAATCCGCTAGCAAACGAGGTTAATCCAATTTTTTCAAGCGTATCTTTTATTTCGCTAAAATAAGGAGTAATGATTTGAGACAATATGTGTGCTAACCCGGCACCTGCAATTCCAATTCCAACTATTATCATTAAATCTGTTGTGCTAGGAATTTTAGAAACTTTAGCGGCAAAACCTTCCATCTTTTCTTTCAGAGCGGTTATAGCAGAAGAATCGGCTTTAAATTTTTTGTCAATTCTTTCATGAATTCCAGCTCCGTATAGTAATACCGCCATCCAGACATTTGCAACTAACACATCAATAACTATCATTTTTGAGAATATATCATTGGGAGTTTCATAAACCACTTTCATTGCTGTTTGGTTTGCTCCTCCTCCAATCCAACTGCCTGCTACGGTTGCGAGCCCTCTCCATATCTCTCCTGCATCAGCACCTAACCATTCAGGAGCAATTGAAGCAACAATCATCAGTGCAATTGGCCCTCCAATAATAATTCCCAAAGTCCCTGCAAAGAACATAATTAGGGCTTTTGGGCCAAGGCCCATAATCCCTTTTAAATCTATACTTAAACAGAGTAATATTAAACTGGCAGGTAATAAATACCTGGAAGAAACATAATATAAATTGCTAAAATCACCAGAAATAATATTAAAAGAGTTTAAGAAAGCAGGCAAAAAATAACACAAAAGTAACGCAGGTACAATTCCATAAAACTTCTTAAATATTGGAAGGTTGGAAGTGTAAAAAATTATTGCCAGTAAAAATAACAGTAATCCAATAACGATAGCGTCATTCGTAAAAAGTGGTGTTGCTTCAATTGTCTTAAATTCAAAATTAATAGAGCTTTCTTTTGCATTAGCATCCAGATGCATAAACTTTATTTCTACTTCATGATCTCCTTTTGATAAACCTTCAATGAAAAAGTTACTATATCCTTTGAATCTAAATTCATATCCGTCAAAATTTAACAGCGTGGAATCAATAGTTTTTGAATTGATGTTTACGTCGTGAACATCAACATAAATGAAAGGTGTTTGATCCAAAAAGAACTTAATACCCGAATTTTGTTTGTTTACTACCTGATAATTTAATTCAGAGAGGTTATCCGTTTCAGTAACTGGAGTAATATAGATTTTTTTATCAAGTTGAATTGATTGTGTTTTCTCATTGAAAACGAATGGTTCTCCAGCGTAGACTGAAAAACTAGCGATAAAAAATAAAAGGCTAAAAATTTTATTGCACATCTTATTCATATATGTAAATTGTTTATTATAATCATTAATGAAGGACATAATAAAGGGCTTAAAAACAGACGCCGATAACCAATATGTCATCTACTTGCTCAGTGTCTCCTTTCCATTTTTCTAGTTCGGTATCGAGCCTAGATATTTGCTCATTGGGAGATAAAGATTGAATTTCTTGCAACAGTATTTTGAACTTTTTATTCATGAATTTTTTATCTTTTGGACCTCCAAATTGGTCAGGAAATCCATCGGAAAACATATAGAAACAGTCCCCTTTATTAATGTCAAATTCATGGGTTGTAAAACCATTTTTACTATAAGAACTTCCACCTCCAATAGGATATCGATTGCCTTTTGTTTCTTCGATATTTTTTCCATTGATTTTAATTAGTGGGCGAAAAGCTCCCGCATACTGCATTTTATTATTTTTTAAATCGAAGGAGCATAGAGCCATGTCCATACCATCTTTACTCTCTTGGTCATATCTTTTTGAACTTAGTGCCTCCAGCACAGCTTCGTCTAGTTTTTCTAAAATATATCCTGGGTCAGATTTTTTTTTATGAGATATTGCATTTAGTTTGGAGAAACCAATCATGCTCATTAAAGCACCTGGAACACCATGGCCCGTGCAGTCGACTGCAGCAAGTACTAGCTTACCATCAATCTCTTTGAACCAATAAAAATCTCCTGATACAATATCACGTGGTTTATAATAAACAAAAGAATTAGGTAAAGCATCCTGAATCTGTTCCGTATGCGGTAAAAGAGATTCTTGAATTTTACGTGCATAGTTTATGGAGTCTGTAATGTCATTGTTTTTCAGTTCAATAACTCTATTTTTCTCAATAATAGATTGAGTTATTTTGTCCTCTTCACGTAAGATTCTTCTAGCATAGGGAATTAATAGCAATGCCATTAAAAGTATAACAGCTAATGAAATCAGTGCTTGTGTTTTATATTGGTTAAAAACCATATTCCTGAAGTAACCGAATTCTACATCTGCTTCAAGTAGACCTACAGTTTGATTATTTGAATCTGTTATAGGAAAAAAAGCGGACAACCATTCCCCATTTTCAGTTTTGTATCTTGGGATTGTTCCTCCTTTATTCATTTTTTCTAATAGGATATCAGGGAACATTTCGTATTCATGACGGAAATACACACTAGTGTCTGAACGAACACCGTAATAAAAAATTTCTTCCTCAGTATTGTATATAAGAGTATATAGAGGTGTGTTCAGTTTATTTTGCTCATGCACTTTTCTTAACATTGAATGAATTTCAAAATATTGAGCATTCTCATCTGCAGATGTTATGTCATCTTTCCATGGGTGATCTTTCATTAACTTATTGTGCACGTCACCATCAATATTTATTGCTAATGAAGAGGCAAGGGCTTGTAATTTCTCATATTCTTCTTCTTCATATAAACTCAATTGGTTTATATATCCAAAAATGATGAAAAAGGTAGTAATGCCTATAATACTCAAATAAATGAGGAACATTATCCTAGTCGTTACATTACCTAGTATTTGTTTAAATAAATTACTCAAAGTGAATTTGATTGATTATCAAAAATAAGACTATCTGATTGTATAACAAATAATAAGAGATCTAATATCATGCTTTATGACCTTTTTTACCTTTGTATAGAGGCAAATGCACTAGTTTACTCTCGTCAGGTCCATTGTACAAAATAATATTTCTATTTGGTCTCAGACCTATTCTTTTGAGTGCAAATAAATTTGAAGAAATTATCCAAGCATCATGTCCTTCCCAGAAATGTTTTAAACGACTACCCATATCATTATAAAATGTAACATCATCTTGTAGCTTAATTCTCTTATCGTAGGGAGGGTTCATTATAATGATTCCATTTTCAGCAGGCTTTTCTAGACTAAAAAAGTCGGCTTGGTTGAATGTTATGTTTTTTCGAAGCTCCCTAAAAGAAGACATATTGTTTTTTGCAATTCTTACTGTTTGCCCCGAAATATCAAAGCCATAAATTTTTACATCGCTAGTTTTGATAGCATCTTTCGCTTCAAAATAGAGCATGTCCCATAATTCTATCATCAAAATCTCTCCATTTTTGAAAAGCAAAATCATCTCTTAAGATACCCGGAGCAATATTTAGCGATTTCATGCCAGCTTCTATACATAGAGTTCCAGAGCCGCACATAGGGTCTATAAATGGAGTTTTTCCATCCCATTGGGAAAGTTGTATCATTCCTGCAGCTAAAATCTCATTGATAGGAGCATCTCCTGTTGTTTTTCTATACCCACGTTTAAAAAGTGGTGTTCCAGAACTATTCTAACAGGATAGAACATTTGTTTTCAGAGATTCGAATAACAATTTTTAAATCCGGATCATATTTGTCAATATCAGGTCTGTCATTTGTTTTTTCTCTAAACTGATCTACAATGGCGTCCTTACATTTTAATGCAGCAAATTGCGAATGATTAAAATAAGATGAGTTAACTATCGCTTGAACAGAGAAAGTTTTTTTCAAGTCTAAATACCCAGTCCAGTCAATTTCTGAAACACCAGCGTAAAGTTCTTCGGTTGATTTAGCCTTGAATTGATGTATGGGTTTCAATATGTCTAAAGCTGTTCTTAGCCAGAGGTTACTTTTATAAAGAATTTCTTTGTCACCTGCGTATTCAACTGCTCTTTTGGCCACTTTAACGTGTTCTGCGCCTAATTGAGTTAATTCTTCTGCAAGAACTTCTTCTAGTCCAGCATAGGTTCTAGCAACTAAATTCATTTTCATAAAACAGCGTTATTCATCGTTTTTATTTTCGTCCTCTTCGTCTTCATCCATCACTTCAAAATCGACATACATATCATCATCCACATCTGCTTCTTCGGATTCATTTTGAGGGAAAGAATCTTCCCTATTTCCGAAAGGTGAATTGCCTCCAAATGGATTGTTTTTGCCCATGTTTCCAAATTTCCCCAATGGGTTTTTAGGCTTCCTTTTAGGAGCTGGTTTTCCGGTTAATAATGCTACTATCGTTTGGAATAAAAATCCTGTAGCATTAATACCTTTAAAAATCATATTAACCAAAAAGAAAAACCCAATACAACCAATTATCCAACCGATAATAATTGTATCATAAAAATCATTAATGCTTTCCAAAAACCATTGATTTATGGAATTGTCTATGAGTAAAGGGTAGTTAAATGAAATCGCGTAAAAAATAAGCGTTAAACCTACCAAGTGTGGTGCGTATTTAGTAGTGTTTTGGAAGTTTCCACCTCCAAGGTTTGAACGGAATTGAAACATCATTTTGCTTCTCTCAAGTTTGCCCGCTAGGTATAAGTACAAAACAATTCCTCCAACGATAATGTATAGTGGCCCTTGCTTTGGGTCAATATTTTCTTTTTTAATAAAATCAATCGCTTTAATAGCGGTTAAAGAGGCAAGAAAATAGAATTGAGCGGCTTTAATTATATAGTTTAGAATTGCATTTTGCGCGCTATTATCGTTGTTTCCTAATACAAATTTGGGCAACAAGGCAATAAAAAACCAAATGATGCTAAAAACTATGAAGATAATTCCTAAAAAGAATATGTAATTAAATATTTCCATGGAGAGCAAAAATACCTTTAAAAAGCGAAAGCAAAAATCAATTTTAGAAAAAGGTATAGCTAAGAGTAATATAATTGAAAACCAATAGGTACATTAGCATAATTATTATTTAAAAAACTTTATTGAAAACACTACAAATGAAAAAGTTATCAATCATTATAACAGCTTTTATATTCTCCTTAAATAGTCTTGCTCACGAAGGGATGTGGATTCCGTCTTTATTGAAAGCATTAGAAAATGACATGCAAGCGCAGGGAATGAAATTGACTTCCGAAGATATATATTCAATTAACCAATCAAGTTTGAAGGATGCGATTGTTCATTTTGGTGGAGGTTGTACGGCCGAGGTTGTATCCAAAAATGGATTAATTCTTACAAATCATCACTGTGGATTTAGTCAGATTCAACAGCATAGTTCCTTAGAAAAAAACTTTTTAAAAGATGGTTTTTGGGCGATGTCTACTGCGGAGGAATTAAAAAACCCTGGATTAACTGCAACATTTATTGTTCGCATCGAAGATGTTACAGAAAGAGTAAGTAGAGGAATTACAAATGCCATGGATGCGCAAACAGCCTATAAGATGCGGTATGAAACTAGTTTGGAAATTGCTAAAGAAGCTACTGAAGGAACTGGATATGAAGCTGTTGTTAAGCCATTTAATTATGGAAATGATTACTACATGATTGTAACAGAAACCTATAATGATGTGCGTTTAGTAGGTGCCCCCCCGAGTGCAATTGGGAAATTTGGAGGTGATACAGATAACTGGGTTTGGCCCAGACATACGGGTGATTTTTCTGTATTCAGAATATATGCCGGTAAAGATAATAAGCCAGCGGAAATCTCTGATGCTAATATTCCTTATTCTCCGAAAAAGCATTTGCCAGTTTCTATGGAAGGCGTTGAAGAAAGTGATTTTACAATGGTATTTGGATTTCCTGGCAGAACGCAGCAATATCTTACTTCATATGCTTTGGATACTTATATCAACAAAGTTAACCCAAAGCGGATAGCAATGCGAGAGCAAAGTTTAGCGATAATTGATGCTGCTATGGCATCAGATGAGAATACTAAAATTCAATATGCATCAAAGCAATCTAGAATTAGTAATGCTTATAAAAAATGGATAGGTCAAAATTTGGGATTAAAGAAAAAAGATGCTGTTGGTAAAAAGCAGGCTTTAGAAGCTGAGTATATGAAAAGAGTTCCAAAAGAGGGTCCTTATAAAAATGTATTAGCAGATCTTAAACGAAAGCAAGCAGATATTGAAAGTTCTGAAGTGGCGTTTAATTTGTTTTGGGAAATATGGTATTATGGTCCAGAAATAATTCGATTTTCTAATAGTTTTGATAAACTAGAAGGATCTGAATTTACAGAATTAGTTGCAGAGAAGCAAGAAAATATTCAATCGTACTTCAAAAATTATGATGTAGTAATAGACAAAAAGATATTTATCAAACTGGTTGACATGTATGTTAGTTCGTTACCCGAAAATTTAAAGCCAGAAATTAATTCAAAATATGCAAATGATTACAAAGCATACGCTGATTATTTATACAAAAAATCAAATTTTACTTCGAAGGAAAAGGTGGAAAAGTTTTTAAGCTTGAGCGAAACTAAAATGAAAAAGAAATTAGCAAAAGATCCGGCTTATTTCCTTTCTAAAGCAATAATGGAAAATAACGAAATAAATATTAAGCCACAGTATTTCCAACATTATGTTGAAATAGATGCTCTAATGAAAAAGTTTGTAAAATCACAGCAAGAATATTTTCCAGAAAAAACTTTTTGGGCGGATGCTAACAGTACTTTAAGGTTAACTTACGGAAAGGTGGAAGGAACTTTTCCTAGAGACGGAATGGCTTATACCTGGTTTACTACCTTAGATGGTATTATAGAGAAGAACAATACGGGTAATGCAGACTTTAAAATTCCATCTCGATTAAGGGACTTATGGGAAAAGAAAGATTATGGACCTTATGCAACTAATGGCGACTTACGTATTTGTTTTTTAGGTTCTAACCATACAACTGGAGGTAATTCAGGAAGTCCCGTAATTAATGGAGAGGGACATTTGGTAGGGATTAATTTTGATAGAAGTTGGGAAAGTACAATGAGTGATTTAATGTTTGATGGAGAGATTTGTCGAAATATAATGGTAGATATCAAGTTTGTGCTCTGGGTAATGGACAAATATGCTGGTGCTAAACACTTAGTTGATGAAATGACTTTAGTAGATGCAGAATGGAGAATAAATCAAGAGGAATTAGGTGTCAAAACCCATTTAAATCAATATACCAATAGATTGAGAGATGTTCCATCTGATTTATATGCACTTTTAGGTCGGGCTGAAATTTATTTAAATCTAGGGCAAAATGATAAGGCGATAGAGGATATGAATAAAGCGATTGAACTGCACCCAAAAAACACTTCTGCATTGAATATGAGGGGAGCCTTTTTTGCCAAAATTGGAAGACAGAGGGAAGCTATGGCTGATGTTCAAGCATCCCTAAAAATCGATAAAAATAATTTAGAGGGTTATTTTGTTAGAGGATTGATTTATGCTGATTTGGGTAAATACGAGGAAGCAATTAAAGATTTTGATAAAGTAATTCAAATGGATTATACATTTTACAAAGCTTATTATGATAGAGGGGTTTGTTATGAAGGTCTAGGAGAGGTTGATGAAGCTTGTAAAAACTTCGAGATTGCTAAATTAATGGGGGACAAGAAAGCAGCAGAAATGTATCATGTAGGTTGTGAATTCGGAGCTTGGTAGTTAGTCTTCGGTCAATAATTTTGTAACGTTCTTGTAGGTTAAGTTTTCAGTTGCAAGCTTTTTTATTGCTTCAAAATGTTCCTCATTCTTTAACGTTATTTTTTGAAGAGATAATTGTGATTTACAATAAATAGTTATCGTTTTAGATTTCTCATGTAATTCAAAATCAGCTAGATCATCCCAAATAATTAGCATTGTTTTAGAAGGGTATCCGTATAAAACTCCTTTGCTACAATACCCTACTAGAAAACCTGTTTTGAGATAATTATAAATTAGCGTAATAACGATCATTAAAGCAAGGGAAAAAAGTATTGTTTTATTATATCCGGAGATTACTTGTTTAGAATTATAAAGATTACTAAATAGAAAAATAAACCCAACACTAGCTACCATTATATACCTTAGTATTGATTTTGTGTTATTGATTTTAAGCGCTTTGTTTTTTTTAACTTCCCAAAATTTATCATCATATATTTCTATTTGGTGTGATTTTTTTTGTAAAAAAATCACACCAACAAAAACAAAGGGGAAGAAATGGGCATATTTTCTGATAAATTCTGGCAATGGGACATGGAAGATAGAAGCAATATTTTCTAGATTCAGCACGACACAAACTAATACGAATGCAATAATGGTAATTGTGTTTTTATTTTTAGTGACTTGCTCAGCAATCATTTTGAAATGGCTTGTTCGAGAATCAAAATAGAGTTTTTCAGTTGCTTTCCTACCTGCAGTTTAACCGTTTTTATAGGTTGATTGGACTTGCATGTAATAATAATTTGATTGTTGTTTTTGTCAACATCATATTTAGCTATATTCTTCCATATTATTAGTTTGGTATCATATTTAGAACCAAAAATGATGCCTTTATCACTCAGTCCAAGGTTCCAGTTTCGTTCTAACACTGTAAATTTTAAAGTAAGGGCAAGAATGCCACCAATGCCATAATCATAAATTAGGGGCATTATGTTTCCTTTGTACTTGTAGTCAATATAAAAGTGTAAAGCAGTTAGTCCACCCAATAAAAAAACCCCCATTATCTTAAGTGAATAGTTAAATTGAAGGGATTTGTATTTATTTGCTTTCCAGGCGAAATAAGGTGTTACTGATGTTTTGTTTTGCATCATTTGTCGCATGAGAATTAATACTGTAACAGCTTGAAATATTATTAGGATTATTATGTATGTAGAATACATTGGAAACGCATGGATTAAACTATAAGAAATAAAAATACAAAACAGTATAATCCCTAAAAGTAGTTGTATGTATTCTAGTTTCTTATTTGCAAATTGAGTAATCATCTTAATGTCCTACAAAAAAAGTATAATTTCTACAGATAATAAAGGAATAGATAAAGTTCGTTATAATTTTTCATGTCAATGCTAATATAAAGCAGTGGAGCATATTGTTTTATGTTGTTAAAACAATAGCCGTAAATGCAAATTAGTTTATTTTTGCGGCATATTTTAAAACTCAAAAAATGTCGGTTCATAAAGAAGTGAAAAGAGTAACAACCCACGTACTGCAAGAAATGAAGCATCGTGGTGAAAAAATATCAATGCTAACTGCCTATGATTATTCTATGGCAAGTATTGTAGATCAATCTGGAATGGATATAATTTTGGTTGGAGATTCTGCATCAAATGTTATGGCCGGACATGAAACCACTCTTCCCATAACGCTAGACCAAATGATATATCATGCAGCTTCTGTAATACGAGCTGTAAATAGGGCATTGGTTGTTGTAGACTTACCATTTGGTACATACCAAGGAGATTCGAAGGAAGCTTTACGTTCGGCTGTCCGCATTATGAAGGAAGCTGAAGCGCATGCCGTAAAATTGGAAGGTGGTCGTGAAATTAAAGATTCGGTTGATAGAATTTTATCTGCAGGAATACCGGTAATGGGACATTTAGGATTAACTCCGCAGTCCATATATAAGTTTGGGACATACACCGTTCGGGCAAAAGGAGAGGATGAGGCAGAGATTTTAATCGAAGATGCTAAAATTCTAGAAGAGGCAGGTTGTTTTGCTTTAATTTTAGAAAAAGTTCCAGCTGAATTAGCTGCAAAAGTAGCCAAAGAAGTTACGATTCCGGTTATTGGAATAGGAGCTGGTGGTAACATTGATGGACAAGTATTAGTGGTGCATGATATGTTGGGAATTACGCAAGAATTTTCTCCAAGATTTTTAAGAAGATACCATAATTTATATGAAGAGATGAGAGGTGCATTTAAAAATTATATTAGTGATGTGAAGAGTGGGGATTTTCCGAATGAAAAGGAGCAGTATTAATTAATTGTATTAATTACAAAGGAATAAGTTATCTCAATATTACTTTCTATTTAATACGTTCTACAAATTCAATATGGGGTTAAAAGTATTATACGAAGACAATCATATCATTGCTGTGCAAAAAGTAGCAGGAGATTTGGTTCAAGCTGATAAAACTGAGGATGAGACTTTAGCGGATAAGGTAAAAGCTTATATAAAAAAGAAGTTCAATAAGCCAGGTGATGTGTATTTAGGGATTATTCATAGATTAGATAGACCTGTAGGAGGGGTTATTGTATTTGCGAGGACAAGTAAAGCTTTGGTTCGCATGAATAAGCTGTTTCAGGAGAAACAAATTCAGAAAACATATTGGGCAATTGTAGAGTCAAAACCACCAGAAATTCAGGAAACATTGGTCCATTACCTAAAGAAAAACCAAGAAAAAAATAAATCACGTGGATATGATAAACAGGTAAAAGGAGGTAAGCGAGCTGAATTGGATTACAAGCTTTTGGGTAGAAGTAAAAACTATTATTATTTAGAGATTGACCCCAAAACTGGACGTCATCATCAGATTAGAGTTCAATTATGCACAATAGGTTGCATTATAAAAGGAGATGTTAAGTATGGAGGGAAAAGAACCAATAGAGATGGTTCGATTCATTTGCATGCACGAAGTATTCATTTTATCCATCCGATTCAAGATAAACCTCTAACGATTACAGCTAACCCTCCTTCTGATGCACTTTGGGATGAGATGCTTACTTTAGCTTAGTATTTGATTTAAAAAAAAATAGCAAAAAAAAGCGAGAAGGTTTATCCAAAATTTAAAAAAAGAATACATTTGCCCAACCTATATTTTAATTATAAAATAAACAAATTAAATGTCAGATTTTCAATCAGAAATAGATGCTTTTATCGATGGTGTTAAAGCAAAACAAGCGCACGAAACAGAGTTTTTACAAGCAGTAACTGAGGTGGCTGAGGCAATTATTCCATTTATCGCTGATAAACCAAAATACAAGGATGCCAAAATTCTTGAAAGAATGGTTGAGCCAGAAAGAACAATCATGTTTAGAGTTCCTTGGCTAGATGATGCAGGTGTTCCTCAAATTAATCGAGGTTACCGTGTTGAATTTAACTCAGCAATAGGACCTTATAAAGGTGGGTTACGTTTTCATCCTTCAGTGAATTTGTCAATTTTGAAATTTTTAGGTTTCGAACAGGTATTTAAAAATTCGCTAACAACTTTACCAATGGGTGGAGGAAAAGGTGGTTCTGATTTTAACCCAAAAGGCAAGTCAGATAACGAAGTAATGAAATTTTGTCAATCTTTTATGTCTGAGTTGGCTCGTCATATTGGACCTAATACAGATGTTCCTGCTGGAGATATAGGAGTTGGAGGCCGTGAGATCGGTTACATGTTTGGTCAGTATAAGAAATTAAGAAACGAGTTTACAGGTATTTTAACTGGAAAAGGCCGTAACTGGGGAGGATCATTGATTCGTCCGGAAGCTACGGGATATGGTACAGTTTATTTTGCTGCAGAGATGTTGAATACCAAAGGAGATAGCTTTGAGGGAAAAACAGTTGCTATTTCTGGTTCTGGAAATGTTGCACAATATGCTTGTGAAAAAGCAACGCAATTAGGAGCAAAGGTTATCACAATGAGTGATTCTAAAGGTTATGTTATTGATCCTGCTGGAATTGATGCGGATAAATTAGCTTGGATCATGGACTTGAAAAACAATAGGAGAGGAAGGATTAAGGAATATGCTGATCATTTTGAGGGAGCCAGCTTCATTGAGGGTAGTAGACCATGGAATGAAAAATGCGATGTAGCTCTTCCTTGTGCTACGCAGAATGAATTAGATGAGTCTGAAGCAAAAACCTTATTAGCAAATGGTTGTATTTGCGTCGCTGAAGGAGCAAATATGCCTTCAACACCAGAAGCCATTGCTGAATTTGATGAAGCAAAAATATTGTTTGCACCAGGAAAAGCCTCTAATGCTGGTGGCGTGGCAACATCAGGTTTAGAAATGTCTCAAAACTCTTTACGTCTTTCTTGGACAGCTGAAGAAGTAGATGAGAAATTACATGCAATTATGAGAAGTATCCATCAACAATGCGTGGAGTATGGAACAGAAGGTGATTACGTAGATTACGTTAAAGGAGCAAATATTGCAGGTTTTGTAAAAGTTGCTGACTCTATGTTAGACCAAGGATTGGTTTAATACCAGAACAAAATTATTTGGAAAGCTCTCTATCGAAAGGTAGGGAGCTTTTTTGTTATACAAACCAATATTTTGTTGTGTCAATTTGGAAGAGTTGTAATTTCTCTTGGTATTTTTCAAAAGCAGTAATCATTATTTTTTTGATTTCCTCTTTCGATAAAATTTCGCTGTTAGGCTTCTGGTTCTGCAACAAAAGCGATCTTATATTATTATTGATTTTGTTGTTCCAATATTCCAATGCAATTTCTTTCAGTTCCACCTCAGATGGTTCTTTAAACTCTATAATTGTGCGAACAGCATCTTTTGCTTCATCGGTGTAATCATTTCCGGATTCAATAATGATAACTAATTCTTTTAGAGAATGATTGGAATATCGTTTAATCAAACTCATAATTTATAGTTTTTACCCAGCAAGAGCCGAGCGGCTTTAAAAGGACTTAGTGTTCCTTGAGTAACTTCTTTTTCTAGTTTTTTAATCTTTTTAGATACAGATGAGTCATTGAAGAATGTTCTTTTCAACTCTTGATTGATCGTTTCGTGCATCCAATATTTCGCTTGATTTTGTCTTTTGTTATTAAAAAAACCATTTGTTATAGTGTGGTTCTGGTAAGATTGAATGGTTTTCCAAACTTCGCTTATGCCAGAATTATCATATGCGCTACAAGCACCTACTTTTGGAATCCAGCTATTTTCATTTGCCGGAAACAAGTGTAAAGCATTTTTATATTCGGTTGCGGCTCTTTTAGCGTTTTCAATGTTGTCACCATCAGCTTTTGTTATAACTATGGCATCAGCCATTTCCATGATACCACGCTTAATGCCTTGTAATTCATCTCCTGCACCCGAAAGCATCAATAGTAAGAAAAAATCTACCATTCCGTTTACGGCAATTTCTGATTGGCCTACACCAACTGTTTCTATTAGGATAGTGTCATATCCGGCAGCTTCGCATAATATTATAGTTTCTCTTGTGTTCCTTGCAACACCTCCCAAGGAACCTTTAGCTGGTGATGGTCTTACATAGGCATTTTTATTGGTCGATAACTCCTCCATTCGGGTTTTGTCACCTAATATGGAGCCACCATTTTTTTGACTACTAGGGTCAATTGCTAAAACAGCAATTTTTCTTTCTTGAGTTGTTAGAAAAGTTCCAAATGATTCAATAAATGTACTTTTGCCAACGCCTGGAACACCCGTAATTCCAATGCGAATGGATTTTCCACTGTGGGGTAGGCATTTTTCAATTATCTGTTCAGCAAGTTCTCTGTGCCTGGGATTTGCACTCTCTATAAGCGTTATTGCAGCACTTAACGAAGAGATGTCTCTAGATAAAATTCCAGCAACATATTTTTCCAACGAAATTTCCTTTCTTTTTTTTAAATGAAAATTCTTATTAATACTTTCGTCACTCATTTGGTCTAAAGTTAATACTTTGCATTCGATTAAAAAAAATAATATAAGTTGAATATGAAATGGAGTTGTAAGGCATTTAAAGAGTTGTCGCTAGATGAATTTCATGACATAATTCAATTGCGTGAAATTGTATTTGTTGTTGAACAAGATTGTCCATATTTAGATGTCGATGGCAAGGATAAAGACGCATTGCATGTGTTTGGAGAATACCAAGGAAATATTGTCGCTACCACGCGTATTTTAAAACCAGGAAAATCTTATAATGAGGTTGCTATTGGTAGAGTAGTTACTTCTCCAACTGTTAGAGGAATGGGAATGGGTAAGCAGTTAATGGAGGAGTCGATGAAGTTTGTGCAGCTTCACTTTGGTAAGGTTCCAATTCGAATCTCTGCTCAAACATATCTTTTGAAATATTACAGATCCTTTGGGTTTGCAGAAACAGGGAAGGAGTATTTAGAGGATAATATTCCTCATTTAGAAATGCTCTACACGCCTTAGTTTAGTTGAAATAGTTTGTCTAGTTCTCGATAATTAAATGTTCTTCCTGTGTAAAAATTAGTCTCTTTTTTGTTTTTGACTTTAAAAAATGCTGGAAACTCGTTGCCTGCTAATTTTCTAAATTCAGCTTTGGAAATTCGAATGTAAGGGAAGTCACATCTGTTTCTTTCAATAAATGCTTCGGTATCTTTTATGTTTCCTGGGAAAACTAGTACAATTTGAGTAGCGTTTAATTTAGCTCTTTTCGAAACACCTAGTTTAATTGCTGCAAGATTGCAATAGTAGCACGAAGTACTTAAAAAGGCGAAAAACACTTCAGGTTTTATTGTGATTCCTGAGTCGGAACATTCTTTATATATATTTCCCCAGTTAAGAGTAGGATCCTCAATAGAGGTTGTGTGTTTTTGGAAATCATCAATGTAAATAGGATTTATTATGAATAAGGGAATTCCAATTATTACTACTAAGCAGGAGTTTATTGTCATGTTTTTCAATCTACTCAATGAATTCTTCTTGCTTTGCTTTTTCGGACTGATAGCAAAAATTATAAGATAAAATACCCCTGCTAATGTTATCCATTTATTAAATAAAAAAAAGGTAAATTCATTTGCATATAAGCCATCAATAGGTTTTCCAAAAAAGTCAATTAAATAAAAACCGCTAAGTAAAAGAATTGATAGGGAGAGTAATTTAATGTGAATTGATTTGAGTAAAAGTGAAATTGCAATAATAAATTCTATGATAACAATTGCGCTGATTGCTATAGGTGCAATTTCCCAATTGAAAATGCTGCTTTCAACTAAAGAAAACACTATGGGCTCAATAAAAATAAGCTTTGTAATACTTGAAGCTAGAAGTATTAGAGTTGCTAATATGTTAAAGAGGAAGTTCAAGAGATTTAAGAAACAAAAAAGCCCTCATAAATGAGAGCTCTTTGAGAGTTTATTGAGTTTAATCTAGGCTGCAACCTACCCCAGTTCCTACATAAATGGTGTTTGTCTCATTACATGCCGATTCTGCATCTTTTTTTGTTTCATTTTCAATTGTGAATGAAACACTATTTACACTATCTGAACAAGTACAGGTCCAATCTTTTTTACATGAAGTAGTTCCAGCAAACAAAGCTACAACTCCAAATGCTACAATAATTTTTTTCATAATAGTTTTTAGATTAATTTAACTTGAAGCTAATGTAATATATTACTGCTTAAGAACAAAGTGCAATATATTATATAGCATATATACCGCGCTATTATTTTGTAACGATTGAATGAATTATTCATTATATGAGATATCAGAACGGCAGGGTTGTTGATTTTGATGGTATTATAATGTAAATTTGTAAATATGAAGTGGATAGTATTAGTCTTTCAATTATTATTAATAACGTCATTGGGTTTTACTCAACCTCAAGGAGATGCAAATAAGCTTGATTCAAAAGGTAGAAAGCAAGGTAAGTGGATTAAGTTTCATGAAGGTACTGAAAAGAAAAGGTATGAAGGAACGTTTAAAAATGATATTCCAATTGGGAAGTTTACGTATTACTATCTAACCGGAGAAGTTTCAGCAGTTACAGATTTTATTAATGATATGACTGCATATACTCGAATGTATCATTTGAATGGAAAGGTAATGGCAGCCGGAAAATATTTAAATCAAGAGAAAGATAGTACGTGGTTGTCTTTTAATGATAGAAAAGAAATCATTAGTAAAGAAAATTATGTAGCTGGAAAACTAAATGGAGAAAGCATCGTTTATTATCCTAGTGATCCGTCAAAAGGAAAAGTAAAAAGATATGAAATCACGAATTATGAAGCTGGCTTAAAGCACGGTAAGTGGATTCAGTTTTATGATTCAGGTAAAATAAAAGCAGAAGGTGTGTATAAAGATGGAAATTTTGATGGAAGGGTTAAATGGTTATATGCAAGTGGAAAAATAGAGATAGATGGATATTATAAACATGCTGTGAAAAATGGTTTTTGGAAATACTATGAAAATGATGGAGAGTTAAGAAGAAAAGTATATTACAGAAATGGTACGGTCATAGAAGGGGATGCATTAGACAAGTATCTAGAGAATTTAAGGAAAGCAAAAGCAGTACAAAAACCTAGCTATAATGAATAAATTATTTTATACCGTATTTGCATCCATAATTTTATTATTCGGATGTAAAAAGTCGAATAATGAAACAGTTAAGTATTATTATAATTACTTTCCTTTGGATGTAGGTGCTTGGATAGAATATGACGTTGTGGATATTATTCATTCTCAATCGGGAAGTGATACAGCAGAATATCAGTTGAAAGAAATAACTGCTGAGGAGTTTTTGGATAATGAAGGTCGATTAACTTATCGAATTGAGCGATACTGGAGAGGTGATAGTAACGCTAATTGGAGTATTAAAGATGTTTGGTTTAGCAATAAAACAAAAACAACTGCTGAGAAAGTGGAAGAAAATGTGCGGTTTACAAAATTGGTTTTCCCAATAAATACTTCAAAATATTGGGATGGAAATGCTTTTAACACTCTCGAAGAATGGGAGTATTTTTACGATAGTTTACATGAGCCAAAATTAATAAACAACCTAAGTTTCGATTCAACAATTACGGTAGTTCAGCGAGATAATGAAAATGTTGTGGAATATGAAAAAGTAAAAGAGATTTATGCGGTTGATATAGGACTGATTTATAAAAGTCATATTGATTTGGATATTAATTTATCTAATATATTAGATATAAACAGCGGGAGAGAATTGGAAATGACTGTAACAGCATACGGTAAATGAAAATAACTCTAGTTCTCGTTATTTGTTTCCCCTTTTCTTTGTTTTCTCAGAGTTCAAGTTTTTGGATATCTTTTACAGATAAAAATAATTCTCCCTATTTCGTTAATCAACCATCTCAGTTTCTATCACAGAAGAGTATTGAACGAAGAACAAATGCAGGTATTTCTATTTTACCAAACGATCTTCCGGTAAATGAAACTTATATCGATTCTATATTGGTTTCTGGTGATTTTAAACTATTACAAGCTTCTAAATGGTTGAATGCTATTGCTATTACCACGGATGATACGACATCATTAAATACTATATTAAATTACTCTTTTGTTGCTAATGTGGCGCAAGTAAAATCTTTAAAGCAAAACAAAATTATCGATAAGTTCGAAGATATTGCAATTGCAAAAAATGAAATTAATTTATTGAGTATTCCACATTATCCTTATGGATATTCCTATAATCAATTGGCATTGCACTCAGCTGATAAATTGCAAGACTTGGGGTTTAGTGGGCAAGGAATGCATATAGCTATAATAGATGCAGGTTTTTTCAGAGCAAATGAATTAAATGCGTTAGAAGATGTTTTTAATGAAGGTAGAATATTGTCTACTCGTGATTTTGTCAATGGAGGGGAATCTGTTTATGAAGACCACCAGCACGGAACGATGGTGCTTTCAGTAATTGCAGGCTCAATTGATGGTGAGTTTAAAGGAACTGCTCCTTTGGCTAGTTTTCATTTACTTAGATCTGAGGACGTGGGTTCTGAGACGTTATTGGAAGAGTATAATTGGATTGCCGCAGCTGAATATGCTGATTCTGTGGGAGTAGATATAATTAATACCTCATTGGGATATACAACATTTGATGATACTCTTCAGAACCATACATATGCTGATTTGGATGGTAATACTACTGTTATTGCGCAAGCTGCAGATATTGCCGCATCAAAAGGGATATTATTATGTATTAGTGCTGGGAACTCCGGTGCTTCTGCATGGCAATATATAAGTACTCCAGCGGATGCAGATAGTGTCCTTGCCGTTGCTGCGGTTGATAGTAATGGCACATATGCCTTTTTTAGCAGTGTTGGCCCAGCAGCAGACAATGATATAAAACCTAACGTAGCCTCGGTTGGATGGAATACCTACTTAATATCTCCATTTACAGGTGAAGTTATGCGGGGAAATGGAACTTCATTCAGTGCTCCAATGATAACAGGTATGGCCGCTTGTTTATGGCAATCTTTGCCAAATAAAACGAATATGGAGATAATGCGATTAGTAGAGGAGAGCTCTAGTCAGTTTAGTAGTCCTGATAGTTTATTGGGTTATGGATTGCCAAATATGTTTGATGCTTATAGTAAAGAAACGGGAGTTCTTTATAGCCCACCTAAAGAAGATCTAATTGAAGATGTATTTCCTATTCCTGTTACAGACTTGGTTAATATAATTTTCGTTAGTAAGGTCAGTCAGGGAATAGTAATTCGAATTTATTCGGAGAAAGGAGATTTAATAGTTTCAGTATCGGAGACAGTTTTACAAGGAAAGAATCAACTTGTATTGAGTCAATTAAACGCGTTACCTTCGGGGAGTTACATTATTGAAATTGAATCTGCAGAGGGAGATAGAGCAACTACCACTATTGTGGTTATTTGATGTTTAAATCAAGCATTTTTCTATCTCCTATATATCCAATTAATTGGTCTCCAATTTTCACTGGGCCTACACCAGCAGGCGTTCCTGTAAATATTAAGTCACCAATTTTCAGCGTCATAAATTGGGAGAGGTAACAGATTAAATGATCGAAATTAAAAAGCATATCTTTTGAATTTCCTTTCTGTACTATTTCTCCATTTTTTTCTAATGAGAAAGCTATATCATCTAGGTTTTTAAATTCGCTTTTTTGAATAAATTCTCTTGATAATGGCGCGGAATAATCAAATGCTTTTGCTTTTTCCCATGGAAGACCTTTTGCCTTACATTCTAGCTGGATATCTCTAGCAGTAAAGTCAATTCCTAAACCAATTTCATTATAATAAGTACTTGCAAACTTTTTAGAAATGTTTTTACCTAATTTACAAATTTTGATAACAAGCTCAACTTCGTAATGAAGGTCTTTTGTGAAGTTTGGATAAAAAAAAGGCTGTTTTTTTGGCAGTAAAGCAGAATCAGGTTTCATGAAATATACAGGTTCTGTAGGCACAGTATTTCCTAATTCTTTAGCATGTTTGGCGTAGTTTCTTCCAATACAGAATATTTTCATGATTACATTTCTTCTTTAATTTTCTTAAATTTATTTTTAGTGTCTAGTGTGAAATCCCCTTTCATTAACCAATTGAAGTATCCCGGTTCTTTTTTAAAGATATCCACCACAGGTACCCCCTTATGCTTTCCAAAATTAAAAACAGGTATGTCTTCCTGGTTGATTGCAATTCTTTTAGAAAAGTCTAATGCACGCGCTCCCATGGTTGAGAACTCACTTAAAAAGTCTACATCACCTTGTATGTTGTCATATTTTTCTATTTGTGCTTCCAATACTTCTAAAGTAGCAAGTGTGTCAGCTTCTGCACTGTGGGCATTAGTAAGTTCTTTGTTGCAGTAAAATTTATAAGCTGCAACCAGTGTTCTTTGCTCCATTTTGTGAAAAACATTTTGAATGTCAACAAACTTTTTTTTGTCAAATTCTGGATCTATTCCTGATCTTAACATTTCTTCAACAAGTAAAGGAATGTCAAATCGATTGGAATTAAAACCGGCCAAATCAGCATCAGTTATAAAAGCTTTTATTTCTTCAGCAATGTCTTTAAATTTAGGCGACTCTAAAATGTCAACGTCGTAGATTCCGTGTATTTCCGATACAGCAATAGGGATTGGCATTTCCGGATTTACTTTTTGAGAATAAGATTCTTTAGACCCATCTGGATTTAATTTAACTATAGCTATTTCAACTATTCTGTCTTTGGCTGTGTTTGTTCCAGTTGTTTCTAAGTCAAAGAATGCAAGTGGTCTGCTCAATTGTAAATTCATGTATTATTTTGAAAGTTTATATAATTTTTTGATGGCGCCTTTATCTGCGTCAAATTCAGAAACTACAAGTTTAACGATTTTTAAGTCGTAACCATCTGCTTCAATTTCTAATTCATATGTGCCAGGATCAAGAATCATGGTTATTTCTCCCGTTTTTTTATTACTTATATAGGTTCTGGGTTCATCTTCATCTTCCATAAATATAGTAATAATTCCTCCCACTATTTCAGCATTGGTAGCATTATCGTTGAGGTGAACAATGTACAATGCTTCCCTAATTTCAACCTCTTCAAAAGTGATTCGGTATAAATCTAAATCACCAAATCCTTCTTCTCGGACTGCGGTAATATAGGCGTGTTTTTCATCATCAGCAAAGCTTATAGTCTTTTCATCATAGGATGTGTTAAGAGGGTATCCTAAATTTTCAGGTTCACCCCACTCTTTATTTTCGCTATCCCATCTAGATTTGTACAAGTCATAGCCACCCATACCCGAAAGTCCATTCGAACAAAAATAAAGTGTTTTTCCATCTGGAGATAAAGTAGGGAAATCTTCATTTTGAGTGGTGTTTATTGCAGATAGGTTTTGTGGCAATGCCCACATTCCATCAGGAAGTTGTTTGGTCATATATATATCTAGGCCTCCAATTCCTCCTGCTCTGTTACTTGCATATATAAAAGCTGTTCCGTCACTAGAAATTGAAGAAGAAGTCTCAAGGTATTTGGTGTTTACTCCTTCTTTTATTTTTTGCTTTTTACTGTAGGTAGCCCCTTTTCGTTCAGCTTCATAAATATTGCCTTTCTCTCCTGTTGCGAAATTATCTATGTACACGAATATTTTTGTTCCATCATCGTAGATGCCAACACATTGTTCATCATAGATGCTATTTAATGATCCAGAGTTCTTCGCTTTAGAAAATTTAAGTCCATTAAAGGAGCACACATATACATCTGAGGGATAATATCCATCAAATTCGATTGAACCCTTACCTTCTTCTCTCCGTGATGTGAAAACAAGAGTCTTTTCATTTTTTGTTACGAATGGATAGTAGTCCGGGAATTCAGAATTGATAAATCGCCCCATATTTTCAAAGGAGACATTAATTGGCTTACTAATCATATCCATTGCAATTGTATAGTTTTCGATCAAGTTGGGTATTTCTTCGACATGCTTTCCAGGATTTTTTTGATACTCTTTTAGCGTTTCTATAGCTTTGCTATAATTGTTGCTATGCGTGTAAGCTAATGCAAGATAATATAGGACTTCTTTGTCTTTTTTTTCTAGATCTTTTGCCTTTTCCAAATATTTTATGGCTGCAGATTTGTCTATGTTGCTATTCAGGTAGCAAAGAGCTAGATTCGTTAATACTTTTTCGTTTTTCGAATCGAGTTTTAATTGTTTTTTATACTCAGGTATTGCTCCTAAAAAATTCCCAGATTTAAATAAATCATCAGCAAGTCTAGGGTCAGTTGTTTGCGACCAAGAAAACGGAGGGTTAATTAATAAAATGAGTATAAACGCTATTTTAAATTGCTGGTACATCGTTAATGACAAAGTAAGTAAATTACTTCCGAAATGCAATAAAGACCCATTTCTATTTGCGAAACGGGTCTTTATTTAATAGGAGTTTTAAAAGTATTTTTATTATTAAAACTAAAATGCTTTTAGTTTAATATATTGGAATTTGCCATACTTTTCTGTGTCTTTAAAGTCACCCTTATACTTTGGTCCCTGAACAACAGAATTAATAGCGACAATTTTCACTTCCGATAAGTTTACCTCAGCTGCTTTTAATTTCTTCATTAACATTTCTTTGGCTTCATTAGATCTGTAAGTAGATAGCTTTTTATTTGAGCCAAAAGTTTTTGTTGGAACATATGATGCACTGCCTTCGACTTCAATATTCACAACTCCTTTTTGTTTTAGTATATTTTGTATTCCACTTAAAAATGTTTTAAACCTTTGCTCCTCCGATTCTACTCCTTTTTCGTTATATCCATAGAATTTTTGGAAAGATATAGGTTCAATAACATCAACATTATCTATGGTGTTTTCAGTAATGGTCACATCTGTATCTGTATCTGTATCTGTATCTGTATCTGTATCTGGGTTTGAATCGTTTAATGACAGATCTCCAAGTGTAATAACTTTATCAATTACATGATAGTCTGAGTTACATGGAACTGTGAAATCAGTTTCATGAAAAGTGTTTTCACCTTGCATATATTCTACTATGTATTCATGGCATGGAACTAGCGCAAATATGTAAGAACCGGTTCTTCGATTGGGCTTATATTTAATAGGATCTCCATCCTCGGTTAAATCAGTAACCCAAATTGTTATTCCAGCTGGTAATTCAGGTTCCGAACCTTTATCAATATAACCTCTAAGAATAGATACAGGTTCAATAATGGCTGTGTCTAGCTTGATGCTGTAGATGTCTTCTCTACCTAATCCACCTTCATGTGAAGAAGAATAATATCCTTTTTTCCCATCTATAGTAGTTGAGAAGTATACATCATCACCAACTGTATTAAGAGGATACCCTATGTTCAGTGGGTTACCCCAAGTTCCGTCTACATTTTTCTTAGAAAAGAAAATGTCAAATCCCCCCATACTTTGATTTCCATTAGAACTAAAGTATAGTGTTTTACCATCTGGGTGAAAGAATGGTGAATCTTCATCGTGCTCGGAATTAATTGGAGCTCCAACATTGAGCGCTTTACTCCATTCGTTATTCGGAAGTTTTACACTTCTGTAAATATCTCTACCACCCATACCTCCGGGACGGTCACTTACAAAGTAAAGCGTTTTTCCATCTGCAGATAATGTTGCATGCGTTTCCCAATAGGGTGTGTTAATATCTACTTCCGTGTTTTCACCTCCTAAGTACTTGAGTTCACCGTAATCAAAACCATCTCTTTCTGAGACGTAGATATTTCCATCTCCATCGTTGTCTTTGTAAATAAAGAGAAATTGTCCATCTCCAGAAACGCTGATTGTCGCCTGGTTACTTCTTGGACTACTAAAGTCCATTAGCTCTGGTTCTTCCCATTCTCCTGTTTTAATGTTTTTATATGCAACATAAACATCTTCATAGTGACGACCATCTTGTGGGCTAAAATTAAATTCATTTGAAACTTGATTGCTATCGGTTCGAAGTCGCCTAGAAGTAAAAAACAGAGCGCTTTCGTCTGCAGTTATGACCGGACTAAAATCAGAAAACTCACTATTAATTGGGCTACCTATGCTAGTTATTTTAAAATTCTTTTTAGCTGCAACTTCTATTTTCGCATTAGTAGAATAAGTGGAATACATTTCATTTTTAGTAAAGAGTATATGCTTGGAGCTTACTTCTTCTTTAAAATGCTGGTACTCCAAAAGGGCCTCATCAAACCTCTCGTTTAGATGATATGCTTGTCCTAGGTAATGATGTGTTTCAAAAGGAGCGTTTGTTTCACCCGAAGAAAATGGATCATATCTTTTGGAAACATTTTTCTCTGCAACAAGAAGGTGTTTTAACGCTTTATTTCTCTCTAGACTAGAATTAAGATAACACAAGCCTAGTTTGTAATTTATATTCGAATTAGCAGGTTGCTCTTCAATTAAATTTAACCAAATTTTAGTGGCAAATTCATATAGATAATCCTCCATAAATGAATTTGCGGTTTCAAATTTTTGTTTGAAAGACGCATTTTTTAGGTTTTTTTCAAAATCATCTGTATCAATTTGAGAATAATTAGTCCCAAAGAGCAAAAACGAAAGAAGAAGCGTAAAAAAACTATACTTTATTTTGTTAATCATAATTGTTCGTAATATACAAAACTTGTTTTTCTTCTATGAATTAAATGTCTCTGTCAATATCGAATTTCTCAAGGTAATCAGCAACTCTTTTTACAAAGCTTCCACCTAATGCTCCATCAACTATCCTGTGGTCATATGAGTGTGATAAAAACATCATATGTCTAATTGCAATAGCATCTCCCTGCGGCGTTTCTATTACTGCAGGTTTCTTTCTTATTGCGCCAAGAGCTAAAATAGCACTTTGCGGTTGATTTATAATTGGAGTTCCCATCACATTTCCAAAGGTTCCAACATTTGTAACCGTATATGTCCCGCCCTGTATTTGATCAGGACTTAAACTGTTGTTTCGAGCATTATTAGCAAGGCTATTTACTTGTTTTGCAAGTCCAACTAGATTTAGACGCTCTGCATTATGAATAACAGGTACGATTAAGTTTCCAGTAGGAAGAGCAGTAGCCATTCCAAGATTAATATCTTTTTTGATAACAATATTATTGCCGTCTAACATTGCGTTCACTTTAGGAAAGTCTTTTAGCGCTTTTACTACAGCTTCCATAAAGATAGGTGTAAAGGTTAATTTTTCACCTTCTTTTTTCATGAACTCATCTTTCATTTTTTTTCGCCATATTACAATGTTTGTAACATCAGCTTCAACATAGGAAGTAACATGAGGAGAAACGTGTACCGACATAACCATATGGTCAGCGATCATTTTACGCATACGGTCCATTTCAACTATTTCGTCATTTGGACCAATTGGAACTGGAGGAGCTTTGTGAATAGGAGTGACCTGATTATTACTTGGTACTAAAGCCTTTGGAGGGCTTGTCACAGTCTTAACAGGTGTTGCTATCATTTCCTGGTCTTCAGTGCGGGTTTCAATGTAACCTAAAATATCTTTTTTAGTAACTCTGCCTTCTTGACCAGTTCCAGTAACGGATTCTAGTTCTCCAATAGAAATTCCTTCAGTTTTGGCAATACTTCTAACTAAAGGAGAATAAAACCTTCCACTAGGCCCATTTTTTGGGACACCAACACCATTTTGACTAACTTCAATTGGAGCAAGCAATTCTTCTTGGATTTGTTCAGTTACAACTTCAACAGTTTCTGTTTTCGTCATGGTAGGTGCATTAACAATAGTCTCTTCACCTTCAGCACCGATTATTGCAAATACAGCTCCGACTTGAACCACATCTCCGTCATTAAAAACTTTTTGTTTTAGTATTCCAGAAGTAGGAGCAGGAACCTCGGAGTCAACTTTGTCAGTTGCAATCTCCACGATCGGTTCATCTTCTTCAATTGTATCTCCAACTTCCTTTAACCAAGCAGTTATGGTTGCTTCTGCTACACTTTCCCCCATTTTAGGGAGTAATACCTCTATATCCGCCATGTCTTTTTAAAAGATTTATGCTGCAAAAATAGGCTAAAAAAATAGGAATAACAAGAACTTTATTGCCGTAATAATAGGATTAATTTCCTAGTTTTTTTATATTTCTATAAATGGTTTTGAAATCTGTTAAGAGTGCATAATCTTTGGCATAAATAAGGTTTAGTTTTTTCTCGATTTCAGGAGAGTGGATCTTGACATTATCTAATAAACTGATAATTCCATTTTTTATTAACGGGAGCTGCTGATTTTTGCTGTTTTTACTGTATCCTACCCAAGTTTTTTTGCCAACTAAGGTAGAAAAAATATTTCCCAAAAATTTAATAGGAGATTTGACTAAAAACATTAAAAAAGGAAATATTGAAAGAAAAATAATACTCAAACAGAAGTCTAAAATTCGTTTTTTTCGTTTATTGTTAGGTTTATCTATATTGTTTACATCTAATAAATATAAATCTCCTGAGGTGTTAATGGAGTTACTCCCAATTAAAAAAAGACTATCAGGCTGAGCAATTTTATAATCGACTTCGCGATTAGATTTGATTGTAGCCATTTGCTCGATGATTTCCTGAGCACTAATATCTTTTGCACAAAAGATAACTTCATCAATTTTGTTTATATGGATGAAATCTGCTAGTTGATTTAATGTCCCATCGTACTCATCGGAATTCTTATTGTGCGCATTTAGTATTGCTTTGTAGCCAACTTTGGTTGTTTGTGTTAATAAGGCATGAATCCTTTCAGCTTCTATTTTTTCTCCAATAATTACGAATCGTTTTTTACCTATATTTCCAATTTCAAACCCTTTAACTCCAATTAAATGTAGCACGAATCTTGAAAACAAAAGGGAAATGGTGGTGCCCATTATTCCTAATAAAATAACGATTCTTGAAAATTGCACAGATTTTGGAAGTAAGCCATAAATAATGAGAATAAGTGCGGTTCCAGCAACTGCCCCAATTAATGGTTTTACAAGTTTTATTGGCTTGTCATGTGCTCCAGATAAAAACGCAGCTAGCACCCAAACAAAACTATATATGGGAAGCGCCCAAGCTATAACTTCAAGAGGAAATTCCTTGCCAGAAAAAAGTTGATAGGCAATTGTGATTCCAAACATTGAAGCAAGCACAAGGCAAAAATCAAGTAGGGGAAATGCTAATTTTTTTAAAAATCGAGTTGTAATAGCCATTGAAGCCCTTAAGTAAATAGCAAGATTTATTAGTAAAGAAAATGTTTTGGCATTTTTCTCTGAAAAGTGTTTTTTAGCAAAAATGACCATGGCATTGTAAAATACAAAAACATAATTAACGGAGCTTTTTTTTGTGCTTTCTCCTTTGTAGTGTATAATCCTGGTCTTAGGAAAGTAGTAGTTTTTGTAGCCTCCTAAAATAATTCTATAGGATAAGTCAATATCTTCTCCATACATGAAAAAATTTTCATCGAGAAAACCAACTTTATCCAATACAGTTTTTCGCATTAACATAAATGCACCGGACAAAATTTCTATTTCATTTGTTTCATTTTGCGGAAGGTAACCTAAATGATATTTTCCAAATTTTTTTGATCTTGGAAACAAAGAAGAAAGTCCAAATATTTTATAAAAAGCAACACTTGGAGTCGGCAGTCCTCTTTTTGATTCGGGTAAAAACTTTCCTTTTCCATCTAACATTTCAACACCTAGACCACCAGCATCCGGATTGGCATCCATGAATTCAATACACTTACTAAATGTATCTTCTTCCACTACCGTATCTGGATTAAGCAACAACACGTATTCCCCTCTGGCAATCCGCATAGCTTGGTTGTTTGCCCTTGAGAAACCCGTATTTTCTTTGTTTGCAATTAATTGAATTTCAGGGAACTTCTTTTGTACCATCGCAACAGAATCATCGATAGAATTGTTGTCAACTACAAATGTTTCTATCTGCAAATTTTGGGAGGCGGCTCTAACCGAGTTTAAGCACTGTTCTAGGAAGTACTCAACATTGTAATTGACTATGATTACCGAAAGTTTCAAATATTAATAATCTGGTGTTGGGGCAAATATAACAATTCCTCTAACGGTTTTTACTTGTGTTTATTTCTTGCTTTCAAAAAAAACTCATCAAGCGAATAATAACGGTTATGCTTGTTTCTAGGGTAGTGAAGTGTTTTGTACAAAACATGGCGTGTATCCCGGCATAGCCAAAAGGATTATTGTTATAGTAAATTGTAATTTATCAAAGCTCATTCGTTTTTTCAAGTCAGTTAAGTATGAAATTGCTAAAAGTCAAATGAAGTTCGGTGCGGCTTATAGCAAACTTTAGCGCGCTAAGTTGTTCTCAAAAGGAGAGCGGTTAAGAATAGATCGGCCGAGTGTAACTTCATCTGTGTACTCTAATTCGTTCCCAATTCCTATACCTCTTGCTATTACACTCACGTTGACATTACATTCCTTAAGTTTTCTGAAAAGATAAAAATTAGTAGTATCTCCTTCCATTGTTGCGCTTAATGCTAAAATAACTTCTTTGGATTCCGGAGCACTTGCTCTTTCAATTAAACTGCTGATATGCAAGTCATCAGGTCCTATACCGTCCATAGGAGATATGATTCCTCCAAGAATATGGTAAAGTCCTTTGTATTGTTGCGTTGCTTCAATTGCTAGGATGTCCCGAATGTCTTGAATTACGCAGATTGTTGTTTCATCTCTTTGCGGGTTACTACAGATATTGCAAAGATCTGTGTCACTGATATTTTTACATTTCTTGCAAAATTTCACATCATTTTTCAAACGAGTCATTGCCATTGTAAAAGCTTGGACATCATTTTCTGACCTATCCAACATATCAAGGACTAATCGCAGAGCAGTTCTTTTTCCTACACCTGGCAGTGTAGCCATCTGTTCTACAGCATTATTTAATAATTTAGAATGGAAATCCATACCGCAAAAATAGTTGATATTGAGGTGGAATAATAAACAAGTTTCAAATGTTATTAACGATATTTTGTTCTTCTTTCTCGTTCAGGATTATTTTTGAACAATTATTCAAAAATTTTTGCAATAGGAAAATAAAACTAGAAACTAAGAACTATTTTTTCAACCCAAATACTATCGCTTGCTCATCCATCATTTCTAAGATCAAATCAATTTCTTTTTTGTGGGTTCGAAATGATAAAATTGCAAAACGTAAAGTGTAAATACCATCTATTCTAGTTGACGAAATGAATATTCTTCCATCATTGTGAAGACCTTCAAGTATTTTTTCGTTGAGTTTATTTAAATCATCTTCAGAAGTGTTTTTTTTCCAAAATCGGAAAGTTTGTACAGATAGCTCATGCTCTTGACCAACCTCGATATAGGGTGTTTCTTTTAGTTTTTGATAAGCGTATTTTGTCAAAATATATTTTTCTAAAATAGCATCTTTAAATGGTTTTAATCCATGAACCATTAATGGTAGCCACATTCTTAATCCTCTAAAGTTTCTAGATAATTCCGGTGAAATATCTGCAGGTGACCATTCTTCAGGTGCTTTGTAAGCATCCTGCATATAGTTCGCCGTGTAGTAATGAGAATGCAACATTGCTTTTCTATCCTTTACTAAGACCATTCCTGTTCCATATGGTAGAAATAACCCTTTATGTGGGTCAATTACTAACGAATCTGCGTTTTCGATTCCTTTAAACTTATCTTTCAGTTCGTCAATGAGATAGAAATATCCTCCGTAAGCGCCGTCAACATGAAACCAGCAATCATTCTGCTGTGAGATCTCAGCTAATTTATCTAGGTCGTCAATTATCCCGGTATCTGTTGTTCCTACTGAGCCAATTATTAAAAATGGCTTTAGCCCTTGCAATTTGTCTTTTTCAATTTGACGAGACAGGAAATCAGTATCCAAATGATAATCCTGCTTCAGTGGAATATTTCTGTAAATACATTCTCCTAAGCCGGCAATCCGGATTGCTTTGTTAAGACTATGGTGCATTTGAGACGACCCATATATTATCGTTGTTTCATAGTCCTTTCCTTTTACGTTGTGCGCATCTCTTGCAGAAACAATTGCAATCAGGTTTCCAATACTTCCTCCGGTAGTAAGGTTTCCTCCGTATTCTCCCGTAAAACCAAATTGTTTGGCTGTCCAATCAATTAAATGGTTTTCCAGTCTAATTGCTCCTGGGTTCCCAAAGTATACTCCAGAATATTTATTCGTAATCGCAGCGATTAAATCTCCATATCCAGCAAGTGGGACACCACCACCTGGGATGTAACCTAAATGTCCGCCAGAAGCAGGTTGCAATCCAGTGCTATTCACCGATCTCTCATAAAGGCGAAGCAAATTTTCTAATTTATATCCGTCTTCAGTGATAGGAAAGTCATAGATTTCTTTACTAGGTTCGGAGTCAGCGACCCATGAGTTTTTACCTTCCAATTCATCCAAGAAGTTGAATAGATAATCTCTTATGGCAGTGTCATACTCTTTTCTTTCATCAGAAGTTAAGTCCAATTGTCGTGCTGATTTTTCGAGTTGTTTGAGCTGATCTTCTAATTTCATAGTTGATACTAATAGTCTTACGTGGAAATCTAATTTTCAACGGTTTTCTACAAACATAAGAAAACCTTTTCTTTGTTGCATGTCAAATACGTTGATCATATCTGTTATAATCATATACTTTTTAGTACTTCTGTTTATTGCATGGCTAACAAGTAGAAAAGCAGATAATAGTACTTTCTTTTTAGGCGAGAAAAAATCACCATGGTACATTGTGTCCTTTGGTATGATTGGAGCTTCATTGTCAGGTGTGACATTTATTTCTGTGCCTGGTTGGGTTGGCAATGAAGCAAATCAATTTAGCTATATGCAAGCCGTATTTGGCTACTTGATTGGTTATTTTGTGGTGGCCTATGTGTTGATGCCTATTTACTATAAAATGAATTTGACCTCCATTTATGAATATTTAAAAGAGCGATTTGGGAATTGGAGTTATAAAACTGGAGCATCATTTTTCTTAGCATCCAGAGTAATAGGAGCCTCAGTTCGATTGTTACTTGTTGCAAATATTTTGCAAAGTATATTGTTTGATGACTGGGGAATCCCATTTTGGGTAACAGTAGTTATTTCTGTTTTGCTAATTTGGATTTATACGAATAAAGGAGGGATAAAAACGATAATTTGGACTGATACATTGCAAACTAGCTTTATGCTAACAGCCGTAGTATTCACTGTTTGGCTAATTAGCGATGCTTTAGGGTTGTCTGAAAAAGAAGGTTTAGTAACTGCAGTTTCTCACAGTGGATATTCCCAAATATTCTTTTTCGATAATATAATGGGAAGCAATCATTTTCTAAAACACTTTTTAGGTGGTATGTTTATCACAATAGGAATGACTGGTTTGGATCAGGATATGATGCAAAAGAATTTGAGTTGTAAAAATATAAAGGAAGCGCAAAAAAATATGATAACAATGGCAGGTGTTCTGGTAGTGGTTAACCTAATTTTTCTTGGGTTAGGAGCGCTACTATATATGTATGCTGAAAAAACAGGCTTAGGGAGCGGGATAAAAGGGGATTTATTATTTTCTAGTATTGCAATGGATGAATCAACAGGGTCGGTAATTGGAATACTCTTTCTACTAGGGTTAATTGCGGCAGCGTACAGCAGTGCGGATTCTGCCTTGACCTCGCTTACTACATCATTTTCAATAGATTTCATGGGTCTAAAATCAAAAGTAAAGGAACAGCAAGAAAAGATCAGGAAATGGGTTCATGTTGGGGTATCTGTTGTTATTATTTTGACGGTAATTATATTGAAATATTCAACAGAAGAGTCAGCAATAGGACTGTTAATGAAATTTGCTGGATTCACTTATGGTCCCTTAATCGGGCTGTTCTTTTTTGGTATTTTGACAAAAAGAGATCTACACGATAAATTGGTTGTTGTCGTATGTCTTTTAGTTCCTATAACTATTGGGGTGTTGTGGTATTTTTCTTCGGGAGCGCCTGGAGTTGCAAACATCTTAAATGAAAAAGGTGAGCTAATTAAGGAAATGCCAGGAATTTTTGGTTACTACAAGTTTGGCTTTGAGATTATAATTTACAATGCGCTGCTCTCCTTTGGTGCGTTATTTTTGATTAGTAAGCGAAACCTGAATGAATTAAATTAATAGGTATATTTGGACTACTTATAGTTTATCCTTACCTATTTTTATGAAATGCTTAGCCTTACTATTCGTGCTCTTTTTATTTTGTTCATGTGAAAAGAATGAGCCCATTGCTTGTATTAGCAGCATGGATGAGAAATACGAAGTAGAAGATAAGGTTGCTTTTGTAGCCAATTGTTCGGAGAATGATTTTGGTTACTGTTGGGATTTTGGTGATGGAAATAATTCAGAAGATAAAAATCCAGAACATATCTATACCTCCTCCGGAATTTATACGGTAGAATTAAAAGTTTATTCTAAAAATAACAAATCTTTTGAGTCGGATTACAAAACTATAATAGTTAAAGATCTCCCCTTATCTGTTGCAATAACCTCAATTGTTCTGTCCTCTTTTCCAGAATTGAATTGGAATGGTGATTTATGGGATATTCAAGGTTTACCGGATGTTAGATTTCAGATAGTAGATGGGACGACTACTTATTTGGATGGAATAGAGGTTGGTCAGAATCAGTTATTTAATCAGTCTTATGTATACTATAATGACTTTCCGGTGGAGCTTCCATTCAACTCAGATTATTTACTAAATGTTCTGGATGAAGATGGAGTCACAGATGAATTAATTTCTGTTTTAAATTTTAATCCTGCGTTGTATTCATTGGATGAAGAAGCAAGTGCGACAATTATTGATGGAGATTGTGCCCTGATATTAAAATTACAATGGGTGTATTAATTCGAATGGAAAAATTTTATTTCTTATTTAAAATAGCCTTGTTAATTCTCTTAACAAGATTTGGACCTTCGTATACAAAGCCCGTATATATCTGAACTAAATCGGCCCCAGCTTCAATTTTCTCTAAAGCATCTTCTTCAGAGTGAATACCTCCTACACCGATAATTGGAAATGCTTTATTTGATTTTGTCGATAGGTATCTAATGATTTCAGTGGATCTCTCTCTTACAGGTTTTCCACTTAGTCCGCCATTGCCAATTTTCTCAACAGTTTCCTTTGCCGTTTTTAGTCCATCTCTGCTTGTTTCTGTATTGGTCGCAACGATTCCGTCAATTCCTGTGCTGGCTATAAGTTCAATTATCTCGTCCAAAGCATTGTAGTCTAAATTTGGTGCTATTTTTAAAAGTATTGGACGTTGAACTTTTTTAGTACCATTAATTATTTTTAATTCACCTAATAGCTCTGTTAAAAAGTCAATGTCTTGCAGTTTGGTTAGGTTCTTAACGTTCGGGCAACTTACATTCACCACAAAATAATCAACAACATCATGCAACGCTTTAAAATTATACACATAATCAGCAATTGCATCATCATTTGAAGTTGCAGTATTTTTACCAATATTTCCTCCAATAATTAAATTGGTTTTTCTCCCTTTTAGGTTTTCGACTATTGCATCAACTCCTAAATTATTAAATCCCATTCTATTGATTAGAGCTTCATCTTCTTTTAAGCGAAACATTCTTGGTTTAGGGTTCCCATCTTGAGGTTTTGGTGTTGCAGTTCCTATCTCAATAAACCCGAAGCCATAATTTTCCAATTGATTAATTAGCGCTGCATTTTTGTCAAATCCAGCAGCAATTCCTACGGGGTTTTTAAATTTTAGGCCAAATAGTTCTGTCTCTAACCTTTTGTCTTCAATACTGTAGAGTTTTTTGTTGATAGCTGCAGCGCCCGGAATGGCATTAGAAAATCGAATTAATCTAAAGACAAAGTAATGAATTTTTTCTGGATCAAATAAAAAGAAAAAAGGTCTTAAAATCGCTTTATACATCCCGTAAGTCTGAATTTGACACAAAAATACTACTTATTAATTAACTCATTCAAAATTGAATAGACTTCTTCTGTATTCCAGTCATGTGCTCCTTTCATTTTATGTGTAATCATTTTATTTTCGTCTATAATAATTGTTGTTGGATAGCTATTTGTCTGAAGTTGATAAGGAGTTTCGGTTATGGCTGTGTATATAGGTAGCTTATAATTATTATTTTGAGCAAATTCTTTAAGAATTTCAATCGATTCGTTGGGGCTAACAAGAATAAACTTGATATCATTTTTATATTTCTCGTGTAAGCTATTTATTGACGGCAATTCGGTTCTGCAAGGTCCACACCACGTTGCCCAAATATTAATGAAAATTGGCTTGTCGGTATCAGATAACCATATTTTCTCATTGTTAATATGCTGAAGATTCCAGTCGGTTGATAGGAAATTGTCTTTAGTGTCATACTTTTCCATGATTGGAGATGATAGAAAAAGTCCTCCAATCCAGGTTCTTGTGGATCCTCCCCAAGGTGTGAGGTATAAGAATGCTAGTATTAATCCAAATCCTGCCCAAAAAATTAAGTCTGATTTATGCTTTCTTGATAATTTCATCTCTCAAAAGTATAAGATTAAGTTATAACGTAATGTCAGATATGTTTCAAATGCACAATAGATATTTGTTAATATGTAAATTGGTTTGTTGGTGATTTATCGAACAGATTGGTGTTTGGTTAGATGATTAGTTTTATTTTTGGCACCTTAAAGCATGTCATGATCAAAGGAAAAAAAGTAGTAGTAGTAATGCCTGCATATAATGCAGCAGATACATTGGAAAAAACGTATAAGGAAATTCCTTTTGAAATAGTGGACGAAGTTATTTTGGTTGATGATCATGGAACCGATAATACAGCAGAATTAGCGCGTGAACTTGGAATTAACCATGTTATTCGACATGATATAAATAAAGGGTATGGTGGAAATCAAAAAACTTGTTATAACAAAGCTCTAGAAATTGGAGCTGATATTGTGGTGATGCTGCATCCGGATTATCAATATACTCCTCAATTAATTCATAGTATGTCTTACCTGATTGCAAATGAAGTTTATCCGGTTGTTTTGGGGTCTCGAATACTAGGAAAAGGAGCATTGAAAGGAGGGATGCCTTATTATAAATATGTTGCGAACAGAATTTTGACTTTGTCTCAAAATATTCTTGTTGGTCAAAAATTATCTGAATATCATACTGGTTTTAGAGCATTTTCTAAAGAGGTGCTGGAGACCATCCGATACAATGAAAATTCAGATGATTTTGTATTTGATAACCAAATGCTCTCTCAAATTATATTCAATGATTTTGAAATAGCCGAGGTTACTTGTCCAACTAAATACTTCGAAGAGGCGTCATCAATTAACTTCAGCAGAAGTGTAACTTACGGATTGGGAGTTTTGGGGACATCATTTAAACACTTTTTTACAAGGATTGGCGTTTACAAATGGAATTTGCTTAATAAAAAATAAATTGTGATCCTATCCATACTAAAAAACATTAAAAAGCAACTCTTTTTCTTTTTGGTTTACGCTGTTTTTTTGGTGTTTTTATTTGTTATTCTTTTCAAGTACTCAAAAACAGATGCAACACTTTGGGCCAATCAATATTGGTCACCTTTTCAGGATGTTATGTACAAGTATTTGACATACTTGGGAGATTTTTGGATGGCTTCTATAGTAGTGCTTGTCTTATTGTTTTGGAAATTTAAATATGCCGTAATTGCTATCGTTAGTTTTGGAACAACAGCCCTTATTACACAATTTTTAAAGAAGATAATTTATCACGATGTTAAAAGACCTTTAATAGAAATGTGGGAACAGATGCATGATGGAACTTTGCATACAGTTTTGGATGAAGCAGACCAATTAATCCACTATTCATTTCCTAGTGGGCATACAACTTCTGCCTTCAGTATATTTTGCATATTGGCTTTGTTGAGTAAAAATAAATGGATTGGATTTGTAGCGATTGTTTTTGCCGTGTTGATTGGTTATTCAAGGGTCTATTTATGTCAGCACTTTTATGAGGATATTTTTGTCGGTTCCTTAATCGGTGCAATCGGATCTTTGTTGATATTTTCATATTTTGAAAATAAAACCTTCGGAAACTGGGGTGAGAAATCACTATTGAATCTTAAATGAAATCATTCCTAGACAGGCCATATGGATATCAATTTCTTCTAACCATTATTGGATTGGTATTCTTTCTTCCGTTTTTAGGTAGTGTCCATTTGTTCGATTGGGATGAAATAAATTTTGCAGAGTCATCTCGAGAGATGTTAGTGTCAAAAAACTTTTTTCAGGTTCAGATAAATTACGAGCCTTTTATGGAAAAACCTCCGTTGTTTTTCTGGTTGCAATCGCTTTCAATGGGTGTTTTTGGTGTTACCGAGTTTGCTGCACGATTTCCCAATGCGATTTTTGGAGTTTTAACGATGCTAACGCTCTTTAAGATTGGAAAAACACTGCGTTCTGAGTTGTTTGGTTTTATTTGGGCTCTGATATATTTTGGTTCTTTTTTACCCAACCTTTATTATAAATCAGGAATTATCGACCCAGTTTTCAACTATTTTATTTTTACCGCTATCTATTATTTGATAAGATTGATTAATAGTGAGAAAGGAAAAAAGCAGGATAAATTCGCTGTATTATCTGGTGTATTTATTGGTTTGGCAATTATTACAAAAGGGCCTGTCGGGTTGTTGTTGTTGATGCTAGTGTTCGGAGTTTATTGGGCGCTGAGTCGTTTCAAAAAGATAGCTTCTGTAAAGAGTGTTTTTATTTTTATCCTTACAATATTTGCAGTGTCTTTTCTTTGGTTTGGATTTGAGTTAATCCAGAATGGTCCATGGTTTATAGTTGAATTTGTAAAGTATCAAATAGATTTATTTACTACACCAGTTGCAGGACATTTGCAGCCGTTTTATTACCATTTTGTGGTAGTTTTAATTGGTTGTTTTCCACTCTCAATAATAGCAATTCCGAGATTTTTCAATAAAAAGGAACAAGATACTTTTGATCCGATGGATATCGGATTTGAGAAGTGGATGAAAATATTGTTTTGGGTTGTAATGATTTTGTTTAGTATTTCAACAACGAAGATTGTGCACTACTCTTCGATGGCATACTTGCCACTTAGTTTTTTGGCTGCAACTTATTTGTTTAAACTTCACGCAAGAAAATTGGAGATAAAAAAATGGATGTTGTTTACGATTAGCTTTTTTGGATTCGTTTTTTCTTCTCTTTTAACATTGCTTCCAATTATTCTGAAGAGCAAAGATGAATGGTTAATTCCAAATTTAAAAGATCCTTTTGCAGCTGCACAACTCTCGGTTGATATTCCAATTGCTGGGTGGGAATTCTTGATAGGAGTGGTCTATTTTATTTCTATTGTCGTTGGATTGTACCTATTGTCGAAGTTACAAGTTGTTAAATCTGTATTGGTGTTTTCCCTGAGTACGGCCTTTTGTTTGTTGATTTTTACGCGAGTAATGGTTCCCAAGATTGAAAGTTTTTCGCAAGGTCCAATGATTGCATTTTATGAAAACTTAAAAGGAAAAGACGTTTATGTTACTCCAGTAGATATGAAGAGCTATGCTCAGTATTTTTATTCTGAGGTTCAGCCTCTGGAAGAGGGAAGTGCTTTGGCAACTTATAAAAAACAATTATTGTTAGAACACGATGCAGTATCCTTTAATGATTTACCTCAAAAGGATAAAACCATTTTTAACTCTCAAGTTGTAAATTGGTTAATGATTGGCGAAGTTGATAAGCCTACCTATTTTGTAGTTAGAGTTCATCATCAAGATAAAATTACTGATAAACCTGATTGTGAGTTTATATATGAGGAAGGTGGTTTCGCTTTTTATAAAAGGAAGTAAACTTTTTAATTATTGCATTCACATTCTTCACAAGCTTGTTTGGTTTCAAAACCAATTGCATTACATCCACTGTATCCAGTAAATTCACATGAGGTTGTATTCTCATTGTAAAGCCAGCTTTCCCAATAGGCCATGCATGTTACTCCTGTAGGTACTTCATCATTACATCCTGAAGGTTTAGGTGTTGTACATTCTTTTTCGCACGAGCAAAGGCTTAGTAGGGCTAAAATTGATGTAAATGATAAAAGTCTCTTCATCGAATGGTTATTTAATTGCAATAAAGCTAATTTCTACATTAACACTTTTAGGTAAACAAGAAACCTCTACCGTTTCTCTTGCCGGAGGGTTTGTAGGAAAGTATTTTCCGTAAACCTCATTTACTCGTGAAAAACTATTCATACTACTTAAAAAGATAGAGCATTTAACGATGTTCTCGAAAGACATGTTTGCTTCTCCAAGAACGGCTTGAATGTTTTGCATTACTTGTTCTGTTTCATCTTCAATAGTCGATATGTCTAATTTTCCTGTTGCTGGGTTGATGGCAATTTGACCACTGGCAAATAAAGTGTTTCCTGCTAAAACAGCTTGGCTGTATGGGCCAATTGGTGCAGGTGCATTTTTAGAATTTATTATAGTTTTCATAATTTTCTTGATTTATCTCACTCCAGTGTCGTACCAAGTTCTTCTTCGTTGAAGTTTTAGGTCTTGGAGAAGTGAGGATTTTACGTTAATTTGAATGTTGTAGCTTTTCATGTATCCAAATGGTATCCAATTAAAACTAGCTTCCCAGCAATGTAGATTTCTCGTAAAATTGATAGAAGAATAACTAAATTGTTTTCTCGTAAAATCATAATTGGTTCCAAATTCTATTTTCCAATTCTCGGAAAGGCTCAAGTCACCGCTGATGCTTAAGGTTTGCGTGAGAACTATTGTGTCTGTTCCTTCAGAGATTATTCTGTTTCTGTCAATTTTATAATTAAATGCAATTGTCCATGGAACACTGAAATCTAAATAGGCATCCGGGTTAATATTGATCATGTCTAAATCTGTTTCTGTTCCTTTTTTACTTGCGTAAGCACCCTTATGTCCCTTTTTGCTTTTAAACCTTAGATTTACTGCTAGATTTAAATTTTTAATAGTACCTAGTTTTCCGTTAATGTTATATTGAAACTCATCTCTTTTTGTACCGTTTTTATAGTCGTAGGGGTCAACATTTCCTCCAAAACGTAAGCTTAGGTTTTTGTAAAGAGTGGTTCTTCCAGATATAGATATATTATCCATTTTTAAAGAATCTCTGTTAAAGTCATAAGCTGAACTAAATGTTATGTTTTCTAATATTTTGAATTTATTGAAAGGGGTTTTACCTGTGGTGTCATTTAGATTTTTTTGCTTCATTTCAATCGCATTGATTAAGTTGAAGCCAATTCTATTTGAAGACCCACTAGAAGGTCTGCCAAATATTCCATTTTGATAAGGAGAGTATTCGACCTCTTCAACTGAAGGAATAGTATCTATTTGGTAAGTATCCATATAGTTGATATCTGGCCGATAGGAGTAGTTTAAGTTTGGAGTAATGGTGTGTCTGAATTTAGTTTCTTTCACTCCGGTTAGGAAATTTGCAAAACGGTAGAAAGCATAAACTTTTGATGTTAAGCTTGCATTAAAGCTATGCCAATATGGTGTTGAAAATTTTTGAACTGTATCAGTGGTTTCCTGAGTTAGCACAGGGTTCCAGCTTTTCTGAATTTGGTCCAAATAAAACAATGATGTCAATTGATACGAAGGGTTAAACGTAACTGTTTTATTGAGGAACTTAAAAGAGGTGGAAGCATTAACATTGTGCCGCATTCCGTTACGCAAACTGTCTGGGAAGGTGCCTAAATTATTTAAGCTTACATCAGTATCTTTCAATGAAAGCTCGTTTTTTAATGTTGTATTGTAATTCAATCCTATTTTGTTTAATTCCTTCTTAAATCCGCTTTCAATGGCTTTTTTGGAGTTAATAAATTTAAAAGGATAAAAGCGATTAATATTGTAGGTTATTTCTGGTAATGTGAAAGAGATATTGTTCGTGCTGTTATTCTGGTTATGTCTTGCGTTAATGGATAAATTTGATGGGATTTTTCCTTTGAATAAATTTACTTTGCTTCCCCAGGTTATATTGGAGTTGAAATTATTAGACAGATAATCGTTTGCATTGACATTATTGAAGTCGTTCTGAAAATTGGTAGATGTACCTGCATTGATGGAAGCACTGAATGTTTTTCCTGGTTTTGCCTTTGCATCTTGAATGTGATTCCACCGAATAAAAAATTCCGAAGTTTTGGAAAAGTCCATAAATTCCGGGTCGCCCTGTCGAACTTCTCTAAAGCTTAGGTTGAAGTTGCCGTTGTATTTGTATTTGTTTTTGTAGGTAGTAATGTTTTTTATGCCCCAGCTTCCTTTGGAATATATGTCTCCGAGTATTTGAGTTGCTAGCTTATCATTTTTAAATTTATGATAATAACCACCTCCCAATAAGTAAAACCCAAGCGCAGATTCACCATAAGTTGGTATAACGATTCCGTTCGCTCCTTTTGTTTTGTTTGGAAAATATCCAAATGGCAAACCAAGTGGGGTAGGAACATCTGCAATAAATAGATTAACGGGTCCTGAAATAATTTTATCATTTGGTTTTATTATTGCTTTTCTCAGTTTAAAATAATAATGAGGATGGTCTAAATCACAAGTTGTATATAAAGCGGTGTCAATATGGATATTCCCATTTCCTTGTCTTTTGACTTTAACACCATGTATATAACTTTCGCCCTCTTGCAGTTTAACCTGATAGGTGATACCTCTTTTTGACTCGAAATTAAACCGTAAACTATCTGCTTTGGTTTTGGTGTCACCGTCTGTTAGTTCTGGTATGCCAACTTTATTTCCAATAGAATCAATGCACAATCTGGCAAAAACTTCTTTTGTTTCAAAATCAAATTCAATATAACATGCATCGAGTATTATTTCACCGTAATCAATGTGCGCTTGACTATAAAGGCGTGCTTTTTGATTAGGCATGTCCATTACTATCGAATCCTTTGCACTGTAGGATAACGGAGATTCAAGTTCGCTTTCAAGATGAACAGTAGAGTCGTTTTGAGGTTGAGCAAAGGAATTGGTGGGGTTGATTGTTAACAATGCACCGATAATAATTAACCGCAGAGCATACAAAATCATAGGTAGTTTGAAGCTACATTTGAAATTGGTGTTTTGTTTTGTTTTCGATGCGTACAAAATCAGAATAATGTATAAAACGAACTTATTAAATAATTCTTATGCGAAGAAACGTATTTTTTTGACGTTTTTTATCAGTATTGCTTTGCTGTTTTCAACTTCTGCATATTCACAAACAGGTTTAGGAATAAAAACGGTAGTGATTGATGCTGGCCATGGAGGAAAAGATCCCGGAGCTGTTGCTAAAACAAAACTGCAAGAAAAGGATGTGGTGTTAGACGTAAGTCTTCAGTTAGGGAAGCTAATAAGCGCAAGTTTTCCCCAGGTAAAGGTAGTTTATACGCGTTCAACCGATGTATTTGTCGGATTGAGTAAAAGAGCTAAAATAGCGAATGACTCAGGTGCTGATTTATTTATTTCAATTCATTCAAATGCTGCAGGCAATACATCCGCCAAAGGCTTTGAGTCATTTGTGCTTGGACTGCACAAATCGGAAGCGGCTTTGGAGGTAGCAAAATGGGAAAATTCCTCTATTCTAATGGAGGAAGATCATGAACAAAAATATGAAAGTTTTGATCCAAATGATCCTGATGCATACATAGCACTTTCACTTCGACAAAATGCTTTTTTAGATCAAAGCCTAAAATTAGCACATCTTTTCCAAGAAAATTGCGTAGGAGATTTGAAAAGGCCTGATAGGGGTGTGAAACAAGCCGGCTTTTTGGTTTTATATAAAACAACTATGCCTTCAGTACTGGTTGAACTTGGTTTTTTGTCTAATGTAGAGGAGGAAAAGTTTTTAGCGAGTAAAAGTGGTAGAAGTTCCATGGCAAAAGAGTTATTTGATGCATTTGCTACCTATAAAGAACAAAATGATAAGGTGGATGGCACGCTTAAATCGGATTTAGAAAACCAATCGAAACCTTTAAATGCAAAGAAGAATGACAAAGTTGATTTTTCTGAAGGTAACCAAAGTATTGTATTTAGAGTTCAAGTAGCAACTTCTAAAATTAAACTTGAATTGAAACCATTTAATTTTAAAGGAATGCAAGATGTAGATAGAATTGAGAGTGGTAACAAGTACAAATATATTGTTGGAAACTATAGTTCAATTGAAGATGCAAAAAGGAGGCAGGTGGAAGTACGCAAGATTGGTTACGAATCTGCCTTTGTAATTGCTTTTGAAAACGGAAAAAGGTTAGATTTGCAGAAAGCAATTGAAAAAAGTAAAATGTAACTTTGCATTATACCATATTCTATACTATTTGTAAATAATAAAGGGGATATGAAAATAGGGTAATATGAAAATAAGAAAAGAATTTATTGTTGGTGTTGTTGCTTCAATTGCAATTTCAGGATTAATTTTAGGATTTTTCTTCCTCAAAGGAGAAATTTTATGGAATACTACACAATCATATTATGCCATTTTTCCTAAGGCCGATGGTTTAACGACAAGCAGCAAGGTTTCATTGAACGGAGTTAATGTTGGTTCAGTCTCCGAAGTTGGTATATATCCAATAAACCCAGCGGAAGTGCTTGTTCGATTTGAAATTAAAGATACACTAGTTAGGATTCCATTAGGTTCTGTAGCAAAATTAGAAGCTGATTTGTTAGGTACAGGTTTTATAACATTACACTATAAAGAGCACGAAACCACTTTTCATGAAGTTGGAGACACCCTTTCTGTTGGTGTGCAGGAAAGTTTGCAAGGTGAAATTGATAAAAGAATTCAACCCTTAATGATTAAAATGAATCAATTGGTTGGAACTGCAGATACGGCGATAACTGTAATTCAATCTATTTTTAGTAATAATACGGACAATTTAAATGAGTCATTCGATGGGTTGCAAAGAACAATTGAAAATTTTGAAAGTATTTCGAATGAGCTGGACTCATTGATGATAACTATGTCAGCTAGTAGATATAAGATTAGTTCAATCCTTACTAATGTAAATTCGATAACAGGAAACCTTAAAGAAAGTAATGAGAAAATAACTTCTATCCTGACTAATGTAAATGATATTACTGACACGATTAAAGAAATACAAATAGTTGGAGTTGTAAATGATGCGAGGGCTGCCCTTAGTGGTGTAAATATTCTTTTGGATGAAATTCAGAATGGGGACGGAACCTTAACTAAGTTGATGCAGGATTCTGTGTTATACGAGAATATGAATATTATGATTGAGGAAGCCGGAAGATTAGTGGAAAATATTCAAGAACATCCAAATAGGTATCTTCAGTTTGCGATATTTGGAGGCAAAGACAAAGGTTTCTTGAGCTCTAAGGATGAAAAAATAGTTAAGAAGTGGGTTAAAGACACACTTCGAGATAGAATGGATTAATAAATCAGCATGGTAGCAAGTATTATTTTTATTGTATTAATTGTTGTTGGAACCGCATGGTTTGGGCGAAATGTAATGCGTATTCGAAAGAATATTTTATTAGGAAAGGATCTTAATCGTTCAGACAAAAAAGGTAAGCGATGGAAAACTATGATATTAGTTGCCTTAGGTCAAAAAAAGATGTTTCAACGTCCTATTCCTGCATTACTTCATTTTGCAATTTATGCAGCCTTTGTAATTACACAAATAGAATTAATAGAGATTTTTGTTGATGGAGTTTCTGGGTCTCATCGAGTTTTTGCGAGTTCATTGGGAGGGTTTTATACATTTCTTATAAGTTTTATAGAAATTCTATCTGTACTTGCTTTGGTAGCAACTTTCGCCTTTTTAGCAAGAAGAAATTTATTGAAAATTCCTCGGTTTCATATGAGTGAAATGACAGGTTGGCCAAAGTTAGATGGTAACATCATTCTTTATCTGGAGATTATTTTGGTAATCTTTATTCTTACCATGAATGGTGCGGATGAGGTTCTGCATGTAGCTTCACACAGGTTAGAGGGGTCTTATGGGTTTGCAATATCGAGCATTATTGGCCCTAGTGTTTTTGGTGGGATGGAAGTAGGAAGTTTGGAAATATTAGAAAGAATAGGGTGGTGGGGTCATATCATTATGGTATTTACCTTTTTAAATTACTTGCCCATTTCAAAGCATTTCCATGTGTTACTCGCGTTTCCAAACGTGTATTACTCGAATTTGAAAAATAAAGGACAGTTTACAAATATGGACGCTGTTAAGAAAGAGGTTGAAACGATGTTTGATCCTAACGCGGATCCGTATGCAGCTCCAACTGAGCCCGTAGGCGAGCCGGAAAGGTTTGGTGCAAAAGATGTGACTGACCTTACATGGAAAAGTTTGATGGATGCCTACACTTGCACGGAATGTGGAAGATGTTCGTCTATGTGTCCTGCCAGCCAAACAGGAAAGAAGCTTTCTCCGCGTAAAATCATAATGGATACAAGAGATCGATTAGAAGAGGTTGGTAAAAACATACGTAAGCATGGTAAAGAGCATAATGATGGTAAGTCATTGTTAGGTGATTATATAACTGAGGAAGAACTATGGGCATGTACTTCTTGTAATGCTTGTGTGCAAGCTTGTCCAGTTAATATAGACCCGTTAAGTATTATTATTGATTTAAGAAGGTATTTGGTTATGGAAGAATCAAAAGTTCCTTCCGAATTGGCTACTATGCTTACAAATATTGAAAATAATGGAGCTCCATGGCAATTTTCTCCGATGGATAGGTTGAAGTGGGCCGATGAAGATTAAAATCGAATAAAATGATTGAAAAGATTAAAGTACCTACAGTAGCAGAAATGATGGCAACGGGAGAGGTTCCTGACATTTTGTTTTGGGTTGGATGCGCGGGGAGTTTTGATGATCGGGCAAAAAAAATTACCAAAGCTGTTATAAAGATATTGCACGGCTGTAAAATAAAATTTGCGGTTTTAGGAACGGAAGAATCTTGTACTGGGGATCCAGCGAAGAGAGCAGGAAATGAATTTGCTTTTATGATGTCTGCAATGCAAAATATTCAGGTATTAAATGGTTATGAGATCAAAAAAATTGTAACTGCTTGCCCGCACTGTTTCAATACAATCAAGAACGAGTATCCAGAGTTAGGAGGTAAATATGAAGTGATTCATCATACTCAGCTTATAAATGGATTGATAAAGGAAGGGAAGCTTTCTGTGTCTGGTGGTGATTTTAAAGGCAAGAAAATTACTTTTCATGATCCATGTTATTTAGGCAGAGCAAACGATGTTTATGAAGCACCAAGGGAGGTGTTGCAAAAACTAGATGCGGAATTAGTTGAAATGAAAAACTGCAAAGCCAAAGGTTTGTGTTGTGGAGCTGGAGGAGCCCAAATGTTTAAGGAGGCAGAGAAAGGAGATAAAGAAGTTAACATAAAGCGTACAGAAGATGTGTTGGAAACAAAGTCAAATATTGTTGCAACTGGCTGTCCATTTTGTAACACAATGATGACGGATGGAATTAAGCATTTCAATAAGGAAGAGAGTGTTGAAGTACTCGATGTTGCGGAAATGATTGCTAACGCCATGGACTTATAATATGAAGGTCGAATTAGCATCGCAACCAGATAATGCCAAAGTGTGGGTGTATCAATCAAGTTTAGAATTGACTGATAGTGACTTAGAACAAATAAAAGAGATTGGGGATTTTTTTCTTGAACAATGGAAGAGTCATAACTTGCCTGTTAATGGTTCTATAGACGTTTACGATAATCGTTTTATCGTTATTTCAGCATTTAGTGATGAAGACGCTATGTGTGGGAAAGCGCAGGATGCTCAAATGAGATTGATTAAAGAGTTAGAGGATGTGGTTGCAGGCAAGCTAACCGATAGAATGTTAGTGTTTTACCAAGAAGACAATGAGTTAAAGTCATTTCATTTTTCTGAATTAGGACAACTGCTGTCAGATAATAAAATATCAAGTGAAACTATTGTGTTTAATAGTTTGGTAGCAACTAAAAAGGAATTTAAAAGTTCTTGGAAATTGGCTATAAAAAGCACTTGGCTAAACCAGTTTTTGTGAAAATTGGATCTATCTATTTTCTTAAATAAAAGACACTAGATTTATAGGGTCTTACTTTAATAAATCTTCTCTTGATTTAGGTCTGTCAGATATTTTCCAAATAAAGCCTGCTAGTTTTTTATCCTCGTTTGATAAGCTTGAAATAGGAGCCATATTAGACGATGGGTCAGTAATAAATTTAATAGTTTGAATTTGACTACTGTCTAATTTTATTTTAATATTGGTGCAAATCGACCTGTTCATATCTGTTAAAGGCTCCCCCTCATTTCCTAAAAAGTAAATCGTCTCTCCATTCCCTTTTACAAAGATTTGATCCAGTTGATTGTCTTTAAAATAACCCGTTATGGTCTTACCTTTTATTTGGTTGTAGTTGCTTGTGTCAACTTCGGATACTATTAGCGCATTGTAATTGATAAACAGATTACTTATGTTTCCCCCGTTAGTTTTAAGCGTTATTGTCTCACCTGTAAGCTGGTTTTCATCAGACCAAATAATTGGATTAATAAATAAGTGCATTAATGAATCTTGTTCATTGTATGCTATTGAATCGCATCTAGCCTGAAGGTCTTTTTTGAATAATGCAACGTTATGAAAACCTTTGAAAGATTGCCTTTTAGTTGCAGAATCAATTTTAAATGTCAAGGTATCTGCATGCAAGTGCAAAGTGTCTGATTTTTCTATTTGCGTAAAAATTGCATTACCTGTGACCAATGAGGAATCGTTTTTTTCATAATGTATAGCTATATCACCATTTATGATTATGTTATTAGTTGTATCTGTTATTTGTACATTTCCATAAGCTTTACCCTCTCCAATATTTCGATCGTAATAAATACTATCTCCCTCTAGTTTTTGCTCTTTAGAAATGATATATGTATTGCTCCAAAATGAAGAAATTTCATTTTGCGTATCGTACCATCCATGCTCACAATAAATAAGATTCTCATCAGAACGAATGAATGTAGGTCCGTGAAAGTAAGATACTTCCGAAATAGTGCTATAGGTGAGAGTATCTGATTCTATTGTGTATTCAGGATTTATTAGCCGGACACTATCCTTAAAAAAAAGGGATTCTGTATTACTATTGTAGGATCCAGTCTGGCTAGAAAGATTGTTGTTGTTCTCAGTGCTAACTATAGTCCCTCCATAATAATAGGTAGCGATTCCAGAATTTAAATCGTAATTCAATATGTTTGTCGTTAGTTTTAAATCTTTCTCTTTGAAAAATATGTTTCCCCTTAACTTAGCAAGTTTTTCATCACCTAAATAGAATAGTGAATCTCCTGTTATTGAGATAGTATCTCCTTGATTAACTTTGATGTTTCCAAAAGCTTCTAAGGAGTTTTCCTCTTGAAAAATAAGTGCACTATCGCAGTACATTAATGCCCCATCGTGTTCAAAAATTACGTTTCCCTGCAATACTTGAGCATCAGATACTCTTTCATCTCTGTATAGTCTATCCGCTTGTTTAATGATTACCTGGGTTTTATTGCTTTCATTTTGGGCGGCAAGGTTACCAATGGTAAACAGAATAAATGTTATGTGAAGAGTATGTTTCAATGTTGTATAAAGACGAAAAACGCGGTAGCCTTCCCTTTAGTGTGCAAAGGTACAAATTTTGGCATATCCGATAAGCCCTGTAAATGGCAATAAAAAAAAGGAACCTGAAATTATTCAGATTCCTTTTTTAATTTTTTTTATATAAATTTAAGCCAATACTCTGTCTCTTTGGATTGTTTGGCTTCTGTCCGGTCCAACAGAAATAATAGAGATTGGTGTCTCTAATTCTGCTTCTAAATAGGCAATGTAGTCAACCAATTCCTTAGGAAATTCAGATTCAGATGTGATTTTGGTTGTGTCAATGTTCCATCCTTTTTTCTCAATATAAACCGGTTCAACATTATTGTTAATGTTGTAGGGGAAATAATCTATTTTTTCTCCGTTATGAATATAATGCGTACAAACTTTAATAGATTCAAAAGAATCTAGTACGTCTCCTTTCATCATTGATAATTCAGTAACACCGTTTATCATAATCGCGTATTTTAACGCTGGAAGATCAATCCAGCCACACCTTCTTTCTCTACCTGTTGTTGCGCCAAATTCAAATCCAAGCTTTCTGATTCTTTCTCCAGTTTCGTTGTCTTCTTCACTTGGGAATGGTCCGCTTCCAACTCGCGTACAGTAAGCTTTAAAAATACCAACAATGCGGTCAATTTTATTTGGAGCAATTCCTAAACCAGTACATGTTCCTGCGGTTATGGTGTTGGAAGAAGTAACAAAAGGGTAGGTTCCGAAATCAATATCAAGCAGAGTCCCTTGAGCACCTTCAGCCAAAATGTTTTTTCCAGCTTTGATAGCTTTATTTAAATAATGCTCACTATCAATAGCGGTTAATTCTTTTATTGTTTCTATTCCTTGATGGAATTCAACTTCCATGTCATCAAGATTGTAGTCCATGTCATAAAAGTTCAACATGTTTTTATGCTTTTTAACAAGACTTAAATATTTTTCTTGAAAACCTGCTTCAAAGATATCACCTATTCTTAACCCGTTACGACCAGTTTTGTCCATGTAGGTTGGCCCAATTCCTTTCAAAGTTGATCCGATTTTAGCCTTTCCTTTAGCCATTTCAGATGCTTTGTCAAGTAATTTATGCGATGGAAGAATCAAGTGTGCTTTTTTAGAAATAAGCATTTGTTCTTTAACGTCAACTCCCATTTTTAATAACTTGTCAATCTCTATTTTTAAAATAACAGGATCAATAACTACACCGTTCCCAACAACGTTTTTTACCCCCTTGTGGAATATGCCAGATGGAATGGTGTGTAATACGTGTTTAATCCCTTCAAACTCAAGTGTATGTCCAGCATTTGGACCACCTTGAAAGCGAGCAATTATATCGTATTCTGGAGTAAGAACATCAACTATTTTTCCTTTTCCTTCGTCTCCCCATTGAAGACCTAAAAGTACATCTACCGCCATTTAAATTTTATTATAATGAGTTAGTTAAAGTTTCATTTGCTTGGCTAATACTATCCTTAATGGTAAACACAGTATTGAGCTTAGAGATAAGTAATAAATTTTTTATTTTTTCAGGAACATTTACAATTACAGCGTCTCCTCCGATGTTCCTTGCCTTTGTAAGCAATTTAATAAAGCAATTCAAGCCATTACTGTTAATATATTCTATATTTTCTATATCTAAAACAATCTTATTGATTTTATCAGAAATAGTGTTGTCCACTTCCTTTAATAGTCTATTGGTTTGCTCGTTGTCAAGAATTCTCCCACTTAATTTTAAATGCACAATTGAGTTTTCCTCTGTTATAGTAAATGAGAACTTATCCATATCAATTTGATTATTTACGTTTACCATAAAAATAGAGAGAGTGGTTTTCAATTTCAATTTCAAAAACGTCTTCTAGTGTTTGTTTAATTTGTTGAATCCTTGGGTCGCAAAACTCTATTACTTCACCATTTTCTAAAATGATGTGGTCATGTTGTTTGAACTCGTAAGCTTTTTCGAATTGGGAAATGTTTTTCCCAAATTGATGTTTCCTCACCAAGCTGCAATTTAGAAGAAGCTCCATTGTATTATAAAGTGTAGCCCGGCTAACTCTATAGTTTTTGTTTTTCATATTGACATAAAGCGCTTCTATATCAAAATGGCCAGTAAAATCATAAATTTCCGTTAGTATCGCAAATCGTTCGGGAGTTTTCCTGTGGCCTTTTTCTTCCAGGTAATCACAAAAAATTGCTTCTACTTTTTCTTGAACAGTTGACGTTACTTGTGCTTCTTTCATTTATGAAAAAATTGATTTTTAATCAATAGGGTAAAGGTAAGCTATCGAGGAGGATGTACCGTGTTTTTTATTTTAAAAGATATTAAGAAAATAAGGGGTTTTACACATTTATCTTTCCAATTATGGGTATTGTAAGCTTTCTTTACTGGGTAAGTGTGGAAATCTTATCGTATTATGCTAGGAATTACTTTAGACTTGATTTGCACAATATCTTTATTATCAAATTCTTAAAGATACTTTATAAAACGGAAGATTATTCTTCTGTTGCATCAACTCTTTCAATGGTGTTAACCCCTTCGATATTTTTAAGGGTTTTCATTAGTTCCGTTAAATGACTGATGTCACTAATGTATAGCATTACTTTTCCCTCGAAGATGCCATCGTTTGAATTAAAACTAACCGCTTTCATGTTCACGCCTTTCTCACTGGATATGATGGAAGTGATTTGATTTACAAGCCCAATGTCGTCAATCCCTGTAAATCGAATGCCAGTTAAAAAGTCTGCTAATTCTTTACTTTTCCATCTAGCATTAATTACACGATAAGCATAATTTGCTCGCATTTGTTTGGCATTAGGACAGTTATTGCGGTGTATCTTAATTCCATCGCTTATGGTTACGAAGCCAAATACATTGTCTCCAGGAATTGGATTGCAACAAGGAGAAAGAGTATAGTCCATTTGGCCAATGTTTTCTCCAATTATTAATTCCTCTTTTTTCCCTGCTACCTTATTATACAGTGCTTCGAAGGACTCCTTTATTGTTTTGGTGATAGAGCCATGTTTAAGATTTCCACCTTTAATTACCAGGGGTTTAATCTTTTTTAAGTCTAGTTTTCCCAAAGCAATTTGAACGTACATTTCCGTGTGTTCAACCAGTTCATAAAGTTTTAATAATTCTTTAATGTTTGGTTCTGTAAAATGTACTTTTAAACTGTTCAGTTTTCGCGTTAGAATTTCCTTGCCATCATTGGCAATTTTTTTCCTTTCGTCTTTTAAAGAAGATTTAATTTTTGCTTTCGCTTTTGATGTAACTACATAGTTCAACCAATCTTCCTTTGGTGTTTGGTTTTTAGAAGTTATTATTTCAATTTGATCTCCACTCTTAAGTTTGTGGCTAAGGGGAACTAATTTATGATTGACTTTAGCACCAATACATTTAGAGCCTACTTCCGTATGTATTTCAAAAGCAAAATCAAGGGCTGTTGCATTTAGTGGGAGTGTTTTTAAATCACCGTTAGGCGTAAAAATAAAAATCTCTTTCGTATATAGATTTAACTTGAAATCATCTACAAAATCTAAAGCATCACTATCTTTATTTTCGATAAGATCACGAACTTGGCTTATCCATTTATCAAACCCGCTTGTTTTGTCGTTTTCTTCTTTGTACTTCCAATGTGCAGCAAAACCTTTTTCAGCAACTTCGTCCATGCGTTTGGTCCGAATTTGCACTTCTACCCATTTTCCAGTTGGACTCATTACAGTAGTGTGCAAAGATTCGTAGCCATTTTGTTTTGGATGTGATATCCAATCTCTTAGTCTTTCAGGGTTTGGTTTGTAATTATCTGTTACTATCGAATAAGCTTTCCAACATTCAGATTTTTCATTTTCGGCTTCAGCATCAATAATTATTCTGACAGCGAAAACGTCAAATATCTCTTCAAATTCGACTTCTTTTTTATGAATTTTATTCCAAATAGAATGGATAGATTTTGGACGGCCTTTAATTGTGTAAGCTAGCCCTTGTGCGTTTAATTCCTTTTTTATAGGTCCACAAAATTTTTGAATGAACCGCTCACGGACTTCCTTTGTTTTCTCTAATTTAGCTTCAATCTCATTGTATTCTTCTGGATGAGTATGTTTCAATGCAAGATCATCCAGAGCAGATTTAATACCGTTTAATCCAAGCCTGTGCGCTAGCGGCGCATAAATAAAAGAAGTTTCGGAAGCAATTTTCAGTCTTTTATCCTCACGCATCGATCCAAGCGTCTGCATGTTGTGCAACCGATCTGCGAGTTTTATTAAAATCACTCTTAAATCTTCAGGAATGGTAAGAAGCATCTTTCTAAAGTTCTCTGCTTGAGCAGATTTACTCAAATCAAATGCTTCAGAAAGTTTTGTTAAACCGTCGATAATTTTTCGACACTTTATGCCGAACATCGATTCAATGTCGTCTAGGGTAATATCGGTGTCTTCAACCGTGTCATGAAGTAATGCACAGGCAATAGAAGTTGCACCTAAACCAAGTTCAGATGCGCAAATTCTTGCTACAGCTATAGGGTGAAAGATATATGGCTCACCTGATTTTCGTCGCATTTCTTTATGTGCTTCAACCGCAACATCGAATGCTTTACGGATAAATTTTGTGTCTTCTTTGGTGCGTTCAACTTTCATTGAGCGCAATAAACCTCTATATGCGTTTAGAATTTCTTTTTTCTCTTTTTCTTCATCAATTTGCATAGAGGCTTGGTTTTAGATTTATTTTGCTGGTAAAACTTTAGTTGAAACTTCTCCAAAACCAACACGAATACCATCTTTTTCAGAGTACCCTCGCATAATTACGGTGTCATTATCGTTGATAAATTTTCTTTCTGAACCATCCGGCATTGGAAACGGTTTAGTTCCTTTCCATGATGTTTCTAACATAGAACCATACATCCCTTCTTCCGGACCACTAATCGTACCAGAACCGTAACAATCTCCGTTGTTAATGTCACAGCCATTAATTGTATGATGCGCCAATTGCTGGTTCATGTTCCAGTACATGTACTTGTAATTGGATTTACCTACAGAAACTTCTTCACCACCCTCTGGTTGAATTAAAACCTCTAGGTTTATGTCTATGTGCTTGTCACCCTCATATTCTAGGTAAGGTAATACTTTAGGATCTTGCACTGGACCTGCTGTTCTGAAAGGTTCCAGAGCATCTAAGGTGACAATCCATGGCGATAATGAAGAGGCAAAGTTTTTACCTAAGAAAGGTCCTAATGGCACATATTCCCATCCTTGAATATCTCTTGCACTCCAATCATTAAACAATGCCATACCGAAAATATAATCATCTGCTTCTTCGGTAGATATTGAACTCCCTAGAGGGTTTGCATCAAAAGTAATAAAAGCGGTTTCCAGTTCAAAATCTAGTAAATTACTATTTCCAAATACTGGAATTTCTGCTGTAGGAGGTTTTTTTTGTCCTTTCGGTCTATGTATGGGAGTTTCTGAAACAATAATAGAACTGGATCTGCCATGATATCCAACCGGAATATGTTTCCAGTTTGGTAACAAAGCATTGTTCGGGTCTCTGAAAAGGCAACCAACGTTGTAAGCATGTTGCTCTGAAGAGTAAAAATCGGTATAATCACCTATTTTTACCGGAAGATACATCTTGGCATCTGATTGTTTGAATAAGATTTGGTTCAGCTCTTCCGCATTCTGTTGCAACTCTTGATTAGTTTCATCCAGTAAATCAGAAATTCTATTTCTCAGTTGACGAACAGCCATTTTTCCATGCTGCATCATTTTATTTAGAAAATTGTAATCAAAGTCTGCTAATGTAAAAGGAGTATCGTTTAAGTATCCTAATTCAAAAAGGTTTTTTAAATCAAGTATTTTTTCTCCAATAGCAACTCCAACTCTTGGTGAATCTGTTAAAACAGAAAAAACTCCAAAAGGAAGGTTTTGAATTGTGAAATCACTCTTTGGGGGTACATTTACCCATGACTTCAAATTTGGATTATTGGCTTTTATCATTTTTTAATGGTATTAAAATTTAAATATTGGTCGAGGACACATTAAAGCATTTACTTCTTTTTTAACTTCCTCAATTATAGCATCATTTTCAAAGTTTTCAATTACTCTGTCAATTAATTCAACAATTGTTTCTATTTCTTCTGTGTTAATGCCTCTTGTAGTAATAGCAGGAGTTCCTACTCTAATCCCGCTTGTTACAAATGGAGATTCCGTATCAAATGGAACCATATTTTTATTAACAGTAATATCTGCCTTCACTAAAGCATTTTCGGCATCTTTTCCTGTAATATTTTTTGATCTTAAATCAATTAACATAGAATGGTTATCTGTTCCTCCAGATATAACTTTATAACCTCTTTTTACAAAGGCATCAGCCATAGTTTGTGCATTTAAAATGACTTGCTTTCCATAAGCTTTAAAATTATCCGAAAGCGCTTCTCCAAATGCAATTGCTTTGGCCGCAATGACATGCTCCAGCGGTCCACCTTGTGAACCTGGGAAAACAGCCGAGTCTAACAATCCTGACATCTTTCTTAGATTCCCATTTTTCCATTTTATTCCAAATGGGTTTTCGAAATCTTTTCCCATCATAATAACTCCACCTCTAGGACCTCTCAATGTTTTGTGAGTAGTAGTGGTTACGATATGGCAATGCGGTATTGGATCGTTTAATATTTTGGCAGCAATTAATCCAGCAGGATGCGAAATATCTGCTAATAATAAAGCACCCACTTTATCTGCTATTTCTCTAAAACGTTTGTAGTTCCAATCTCTAGAATATGCGGATGCACCACATATAATTAACTGGGGTTCCTCTTCAATAGCTTTCGCTTCTATTTTATCATAATCAACAATACCCGTTTCTTTTTCTACACCATAAAATGAAGGAACGTATAGTTTTCCTGAAAAGTTTACGGATGATCCATGGGTTAAATGACCTCCATGCGATAAATCGAAACCTAAGATTTTGTCACCCGGATTTAAGCAAGCTAACATAACAGCAGCATTCGCTTGTGATCCTGAATGAGGCTGAACATTTACCCAAGCGGCTCCAAACAATTCTTTTAATCTGTCGATTGCTAGTTGTTCTACTTTATCTACAACTTCACACCCTCCATAATAGCGTTTGTTGGGAAGTCCTTCTGCATATTTATTTGTAAGAATAGAACCTTGCGCTTCTGTAACACTATCGCTTACAAAATTTTCAGAGGCAATCAATTCGATTCCGTTGATTTGTCTTTTTTTTTCTTCTTCAATTAAATCAAAGATTTGCGTGTCTTTTTGCATTCTAAATTAATTTAGGTACAAATTTAATTATTTGCTATGAAATCTTGCCTAGCTTCGAACTTTTCTTTTTCTTTTAAAGCTTCGCAATTTTTCTTTTTAGAATAACAAGGAGCCTAATGGTTTATTTGCTAATTTTCTGGACGAATTATCGATTTTCGTCATTAAAACTTAAGTGCAATTTAAATGCTAACACTAAGAGCAAAGCAGGTAATGAAGATTGGAGAAAATGCATCAAACCTAAAGAGATTAAATAAGTGTTTTCCTGCCAATTATAATCAGAAGAAATAAACCGTAATCCATAGATAATTAAGGCTGAAAAAAAGATAGTACCATAGAGAACTAAAGCATATTTTATTATTCTTTTTTTGTTGTAAAGTATAAAAGGGATAAGGATACTAAACAATAAAAAGTAAAAAGTAAAAGCCAATGTGAAAAGCCATTTCAGATTTATTAATTCGGTAATAGATTTTCCTTTAAGTAACTTTTCCATCCACGAGTCAGTATAGTTCTCTACCATTGGAGTTCCTTCTGCACTAAATAGGCTTAAATAATGAATTTGATACTGCACGTTTTTGAAAACATAATCTCGAATGAAGTCAGAATAAAATAAAAAGGATACCAACAAAATAAGTGCAAATATTTTTAGTGTTTTATTCATTAGAAATATATCTTCATAGGTAGTTCGCTTGGGGTTTCACTTTCGAAATCACGTTAAGTCTTTTAGATTTTATTCTTTGTTTTTACTATTCCCGATAATTTCTGAACCCACCAATACCACAGAAGGAAAATAAGTCCATAAATAATTACTTGAAAAGTGATGTTATGGTTAAAGTCCAAAGCTTTTGGGTTTTCAGCAGAAATAATAGTAAGTATGGCTATTCGAACAGCATTTGCAGTATGAATTATAAATATTCCTAATGGAATAAACCAAAGTTTCTTTTTCCAGGAACCAGGAAATGCAAGTATAAATAATGTAAACAGTCCAAATATTTTAACCCCGTTGCATGGTTCTCCTATCCAAACACCATGATTATGGTAATCTCCTTTTACAGATGTAATTACTAATCCAGTAGATGCATCTAAAGTTGGCTCATAACCACATATGCTTACAAACATATTTGCATATTCAGCTAAGCGAATCGAAATGCTTGCTTGAATATTGAAATGATTGGAGTCAGATGAAAAAAGTTGATCCAGCTTATATATGTTATGGTAAAGGCTAAACCATAATATGGCAAGACCAGAAAAAATAATAATAAACTTTAAAAATGGATTTTCGAAATATCTTTTCACTACAAAAGAATCTTGAGAGAATTTATTTCTTTTTTAATACACTGTAAACCTTTTTTCCTCCAAAAGCTGCACCTATTGCGACTAAAAAACTAAGCCCTCCATCAACAGGAACGCAAGGAGGCGGCCAACAAGGAGGTTCTCCACCGCCAGGTCCACTGGGAGGGTCTCCTCCTCCAGGTTGTCCCAGCGCAACGAAAACCAACAATAGAAGCGATAGTGTCAATAATGTTTTTATGTTATTCCTTATCATAATAGACTACAAATATAATTGTTTGGTAGCAAATAAACTTATTTTTCTGCAAAACAATAATATATTGGATAAGCATTGTTTCTATTTCTTTACAAATATGCATTCTACGTGAAATATAACATTGAATTCTAAACAAAAGTAGAAGGTTTATTGCGATTATGGAGGTTAATTTTGTTTAAGGTTAAAAAGCAATGTTATATTTGTAGTTGAAATGACATAATGTAATACGATTGGGAGACTCATTACAAAATATAAAAGAGGAGAAACTTATAAGTATAGAAGACTTAAAGTGGATAGGAGGTGCAATTGCAAAAGGTTGGTACTTGTTTATTTTAATGCCTATTATTGTAGGTGCAATTGGATTTTTTTACTCGTATAGAATTACTCCAGAGTATTCTGCTAAGATTCAAATTCTTCTTAAATCAAATGACGTTTATGACTACCAATCCTCTATACAGAAAAGTGTAGGGTATGCTCAATCGTATACAGATATTAGAACACAGCAACGAATTTTAAGCTCCTATGATTTAATTGAAAGAACACTTGCTAAGTTGGATTTCGATGTTTCGTATTATATCGTAGGTCGCGTTAACACAAAAGAGTTTTTTGAGAATATGCCTTTCCTTGTTGATATTGAGGTAATCAATGATGAGATTTATGAAATTCCAATTGAAATTAAAATAATTGATGAAGAAACTTTTGCATTGGAGTTTATGTTGAAAAAATCGAAGGTTATTCGACAGCACAAATTTAATGAAACGGCAATCACAAATGATTACATTATTAAGGTAGAAAGTAGTGATCAAATAAATAAGGCTTCAATAGATAACTTGACTCTCATTAATTACCGAATTAAAGTGCATGCTGCAAGTTATTGGGTAAGCAGAATTATGTCAGGAATGAAAATAAATAATCTAGAATATACAAGCATTTTAGACATTGCGCTAACAGATGAAGTTCCACAGCGAGCAAAAATGTTCTTGGATACATTAGCTATGGAGTATATTGATTATACGTTGAAAAGTGAGTTTACAGTCAATCAAAACACTTTAGAATATATTAACAAACAACTGAATGAGGTTGTTGATGTATTAGATTCTATCGAATTGGAAGTGGATAGTGTTCGAGAGGATAAGGGTATTTTAGATTTGACGAAAGAATCTTCAGCTTATTTTTCTGAAATGGTAACTGCTGAGTCTACCCTCAAAGGGTTGCAGCTTGATGTGCAATCTATGGATAATTTAAAGAATTACATAATCAACACGAAGGAGGATAATCTTTTACCTCCTTCCTTCTATGTGTTAAAAAACGACGTTTACTTAGCCAAAGCTTTGAGCGAATTTTATGAAGGACAGTTAACGAAAATTAATTTGAAATACGATGTGAAAGAAGGGCATATGGGGTTGGATAAATTGAACGAAAAAATGAACCTTCAAAGAAAAGATATTTTAATCTATATTGAAAATACAAGGATAGCCATACAAGAAAAGATTGCAGAAGTGAAGGTTCAATTGGATTATTATGAAGGTTTGGTGAAGAAAATTCCAAAATCTCAAAGCGACATGTTATCCATTACGCGAAGAATGCAAGTAAACGAGAAATTGTATATGTATTTACTAGAGAAAAGAGCGAATACTTATATTGCAAAATCGGGTATTGTCCCCCAAACAAAGGTTATTGAAAAGGCTCGTGTTAGCGGTTTGGTTAGTAAGAATAAAGATTCCGTTTTAATGATGTTTGTAATGATTGGGTTTGTGCTTGCAGGCGGAGTTGCCTTATTGAAATATTTATTTTACCACACTTTCGAAAATTCAAAAGAATTGGCAGCTAACACAACGATCCCTTTACTAGGTAGTCTTCCTTTTGTTAAAGAAAATGAGATTCAATTGGGAGTGCTGCAATCTTCTAAATCTAACATTATTGAAGCTTTGAGAGGTGTTCGAACCTCATTAAGCTACATGAATGCAGAACTAGAATCAAGGGTGCTTCTTGTTACATCCATTCATCCAGGAGAAGGGAAAACGTTTACCTCTAAAAACCTGGCTTCAATTTATGCACGATCCGGAAAGAAAGTTGTGTTAATTGATTTTGATTTGCATAAGCCCAAAGTGCATAAGGTTCTCAACTTGGATAACTCTATTGGAAGCTCGGTGTACTTGTCAGGAAACACAGAAATAGAAAATATTATTCAAAAAGAGGTTGAAGAAAATTTAGACGTAATCTCAAGTGGTCCAATTCCACCCAACGCATCTGAGTTGATGTTGTCAAACCGTATTGAAGAAATGTTTACTTATTTAAAGAAGCATTATGATTATATATTTATCGATACTCCACCGGTTGGTTATATTAGCGACGGTATTGTTTTATTGAAACATGTAGATGCTTCTGTGTTTGTAATGAATACAAAAATGGCCAATCGAAAAGGTTTGAAGTACTTGGAAGAGATCGTCGAAAAAAGTAAATTAATCAATAAAGGTATCGTATTGAATGGCGTGCGTTTGAAACGCTGGAAATACTATTACGGTAAGTATGGATATGGATATGGATATGGATATGGATATGGTTACGGTGGAGATGGTTCTAAAGGGAAATAGTTAATGGAAAATTGGGATAAGGAAATTACACCAAAGAAATCACTATTTGATTTAAATTTAAACCAAATATGGAAATTTAGAGATTTATTGTTTTTATTTGTTTGGAGAGATTTTGTTTCGGTTTACAAGCAAACTATCTTAGGCCCATTGTGGTTTTTTATACAACCTATTTTAACTTCAATCACTTTTACGATTATTTTTGGAAATTTTGCTCAAATTTCGACAGATGGGATGCCTAAAATAATATTCTACATGGCAGGCATTACTATGTGGAATTATTTTGCTGATTGCCTAAATAAAACCTCTAATACTTTTGTCGTAAACCAAGGATTGTTTGGTAAGGTTTATTTCCCAAGGTTAATTGTTCCGCTTTCTATTATTGTTACCAACCTTTTAAAGTTTGGAATCCAAATAATCCTTTTTATTGTGTTTTGGACTTATTTTTATGTAACGACTGATACAATGCAGCCTAACTGGTATATACTTATTTTTCCTCTGTTAATTATTATTATGGCAGCTTTAGGACTAGGGTTTGGTATGGTGATTTCTGCTTTAACTACCAAGTATCGAGATCTAACATTTTTAATCGGATTTGGTGTGCAGCTATTAATGTATGCTTCCCCTATAATCTATCCAATTTCTACGGTGCCCGAAAAGCATCAATGGCTTATCAAGCTAAATCCAATGACGAGCATAATAGATACATTTAAACATGCGCTTATGGGAACTGGTTCGTTTGATTTATATAACCTGCTTTATAGCTGTGCTTTTGCAGTTTGTATTTTATTTCTGGGATTAGTGGTTTTTAATAAGGTAGAGAAATCATTTATTGATACGGTTTAAAAATGAGCGAAGTAGTTTTAAAAATAGAAAATGTTTGCAAACAGTACCGATTAGGACTTGTTGGAACTGGCACCTTGAGTCATGATTTAAAACGTTGGTGGCATTTGGTGAGGGGAAAAGAAGATCCTTTTTTACAAGTTGGAGAAGTAAATGACAGAGAGGTAAAAGGAGGTGAATATATTAATGCCTTGTCCGACATTAATATTGAAATAAAAAAAGGAGAAGTTTTAGGGATTATTGGTAAAAATGGAGCGGGTAAATCCACGTTATTAAAATTATTGTCCGAAGTTACAACTCCCACAACTGGTTCAATAAAAGTTAAGGGGAAAATTTCTGCGTTATTGGAAGTCGGTACGGGCTTTCACCCGGAGCTTACAGGTAGAGAAAATATATTCTTAAATGGGGCTATTTTAGGAATGAATAAAAAGGAAATTGACTCAAGAATAGAAGAAATAATTGATTTTTCTGGAGTTTCGAAATATATTGATACGCCAGTAAAGCGATATTCAAGTGGTATGAAAGTCCGATTAGGATTTGCTGTTGCAGCTCATTTAGAACCAGATATTTTGATTGTGGATGAAGTATTAGCCGTTGGGGATGCCGAGCTTTCAAAAGAAGTGCATTGGGAAAATGGCAAGATGTAGCTAAGGATGGAAAAACAGTAATTGTTGTGTCGCATAACATGAGCTCCATAACGAGAATGTGCAGTAGAGCCATACTTTTAGAAAATGGAACGGTTGTAAAGTCAGGAGAGGTAGATACAGTTGTTCAGTATTATATTTCAGGTGATAAATTTAATAATGCTGAGAAAAAATGGATAAAAAATGCACCAGAAGGTGGAGGGGTAGCTCTAAATTCAATAAAAGTCACACAAGATTTGAATACCTCTGGCTCTTTGGTCAATGATATTGAAAAAGATATTTACTTGCAATTTAATTACACATTGGTTCGAGATAAGAGCATTTATTGCGGTTTCTTTTTATCTGGTTCTAATGGGTCTGTAACGTTTATTTCTTCAGATTTTTATGAAGTAGATAGATTTAATAAGGTTAAAGGGACCTATTCCTCTATTTGTAAGATTCCCGGAAATATTTTGGCGGAAGAAACCTATTTTATAAGGGCATTTATTGCGGAACCGGTAAAGGATGCTAAGCCAATAATTCATATTGATTTAAAAGATGTTTTGTCTTTTCAGGTAATAGATAATTTAACGGGTAATTCAGCTAGGAAAAGTCATATAGGCTCATATCCAGGAGCGGTTAGGCCAATTTTAAAATGGAGCTTAAAAGATGTTTGAAAAATTAAAAGATGAAAGATATTTTATTCATAAATATCCAATATTTGTCAATAGTATTCCAAAATGCGGGACTAATTTGATGATGAATTTGGTAAATGCTATACCTGGTATTGAATATGTTAATGATTACTCGATGTGTCATACTTATGAAGATCCAGAGGAGGCATTTGAGAAGTTGGTAAAGCCAGAGAAGAAAATAGTGAAAGGGGGTTTGTATGTCGGGCATGTTCCCTATTCAGATTCTTTTAATAATTGGTTAAAACAGAATAACTTTAAACAAATTTTCGTTATCCGAGACCCTAGAGACTTTATAGTTTCTTTGAGTCATTATGTAACGAGAGATGCTGAAAAGAAACATGCATATTATGATTTATATATGGATATTGCGAAAAGTCATCAGGATCGGTTTAAGTACCTGATAGAAGGTTTCGGAGAAGGAGTTGGAAAGTTTATTACTAGTCCTGAATCAATACCTAATGTAAAGTTAGTATTTGGAGCTTACGAAAAATGGCTAAAAAATGAAAACTCTTTAACTATCCCTTTTGAAAAGATTATTAATCCAGAAGTATCGCAAGAAACAATGATGAAAATTTTAATTTTCCTTGATTTAAAGTCAATTTATGCAATCAAGAGGGCTGCTGGTATATTAGCGAAAGGTACAGATTCTTCGCGGTCAAGAACTTTTAGAAAAGGAGAAATAGGAGGGTGGAAAAAAAGTTTTAATAGTAGTATAGAAAAAACATTTAATGATTTTGTAGGGAATTCATTGAATGATTTTATGGTAAATAATAAATTATGAAAGTTGTAATTTTTGCAGGAGGATTAGGAACAAGATTGTCCGAAGAAACTGGGTCTAGACCAAAGCCTATGGTGGAAATTGGAGGTAAACCTATTTTGTGGCATTTAATGAAAATTTATGAAACGAATGGATTTAGCGATTTCATAATATGTTTAGGATACAAAGGATATATGATTAAGGAGTATTTCATGAATTATTATTTACACAATTCAGATGTCACAGTTGAATTGGAGAATAATAAATTAAATGTACACTATTCAGATACAGAGTTTTTCAAAGTAACACTAGTGGATACTGGTCAAAATACGATGACAGCTGGGAGGTTAAAACGTGTTGAGAGTTATTTGAATGGTGAAGATTTTATGTTGACGTATGGTGATGGATTGGCTGATATAGACGTTAAAGCACTTTTAGATTTTCACATGAGCCATGGGAAAATTGCAACCTTAACTGCAATACAACCAGAAGCTAGATTTGGAGGAATGGATATAGGCGATAATGGTGTTGTAAATAACTTTAGAGAGAAACCAAAGGGAGACGAAAAATGGATCAATGGAGGTTTCTTTGTACTAAAGAATGCGGTGTTTAGGTATTTAAGCGATTCCAATATTGACGATATAATGTGGGAGGAATTACCCATGAATAGACTAACAAAGGATAATGAGTTAATGGCATACAAACATCAAGGGTTTTGGAAATGTATGGACGCCATGAGAGATAAAATTGAGTTAGATAATATTTGGAATTCTGATAATCCAAAATGGAAAATCTGGTAAAAATATGACTGTTTACAATCAATATAAAGGAAAAAAGGTTTTAATCACAGGTCATACAGGATTTAAAGGAGCATGGCTAGTTGCTATTCTTCATGGGCTAGGAGCAAAGATATTGGGGTATGCATTAGAGCCAGAAACTAGTCATTGTATTTACAATGAAATTGTTGGAGATAGTTTATGTAAAAGCATTATTGGGGATATAAGAGATAAAGCTAAATTAGAAAAGATTGTAATCGAGTTTCAACCCGATTTTGTTTTTCATTTAGCCGCGCAAGCACTTGTAATTAAGTCGTATGCTGTTCCATCAGAAACATTTGAAGTGAATACAATAGGGACTGCTAATCTTTTAGAATCGCTTGATAAACTTACTAATAAATGTACAGTAGTGGTTGTTACTTCTGATAAAGTATATGAAAACATTGAATTGGAGTATCCTTATCGTGAAAGTGATACTCTAGGGGGGTATGATCCCTATAGCGCAAGCAAAGCTTGTACTGAACTGGTGGTGTCGTCATTTAGAAATTCTTTTTTTAACATTGCAGAAGTGGAAGATCACAAAAAAGCAATTGTAAGTGTAAGAGCCGGTAATGTGATTGGTGGGGGCGATTATTCTGAAAATCGTATTATTCCTGACGTAATTAATGCTTTGATGAAGGGTGAGCAAATTGTATTGCGAAGTCCCAATTCAATTAGGCCTTGGCAACATGTATTGGAACCATTATTTGCGTATTTAAAATTAGGGTTATACTTAAGTGAAAAACCGGATAAATTCTCTCAGTCGTTTAATCTTGGTCCTAAACCGGATGATAATTTGACGGTGGAGGTATTGGTTCAAAAAGCAATAGAAATATGGGGAAGTGGCGAGTATGTTACTGGTGGAGATGGAAAATTGCACGAGGCGGGGATATTAAAGTTGGATATTTCTCTTGCAGTAAACTTGTTAAATTGGGCTCCGGTTTATGATTCTACTGAGGCGATTGAAAAAACCATTACGTGGTATAAAAAAGAAGATAAGGCAGCTATTACAAATAAACAAATCGAAGAATATTTAAGTGAAATTTATTAAAACAAATATTGAAGGTTGTTTTGTTATTGAACCAAATTTGATAGAAGACAATAGAGGTGGGTTTTACCGGTCTTTTTGTAAAGAGGAATTTTACGAACATGTTGGCGAAGTTGATTTTATACAAATGAATCATTCAATTAATTTGAAGAAAGGGACTTTTAGAGGCTTGCATTATCAACAACCTCCTTATGCAGAAGAAAAGCTAATAAGGTGTATTAAAGGAAAAGTGATTGATTTTTTCTTGGATATTAGAGAAGGTTCTCCTACGTTTTTGGAGTATGGAGAAATTGAGTTAAGTCCCGAAAATAGAAAAATGATATATATCTGTAAGGGTATAGCACATGGTTTTATTACAATCGAAAATAACACAGAACTACTTTATCATCATACAGAAAAATATAACAAAGAAGCGGATAGAGGTATTCGTTATAATGACCCTAAAGTTACATTAAAATTACCTGTAGAACTAAGTGCAGTATCAGATAAAGATTTGAATTATCCATTATTAAGAGAAGATTTTAAAGGAATAGTAGTATGAATTGTAGGTTTTGTAAAAGTAAATTGGAGAATATGTTTCTTGACTTAGGATTTGCTCCTCCTTCAAATTCTTTTCTTTCTGCGGAGGATATGAAACAAGGAGAATTTCATTACCCATTGAAGGTTTACGTATGCGATGAATGTATGTTGGTTCAACTGGATGAATTTAAGAAAGCAACTGATATTTTTTCTGATGAATACGTTTATTTTTCTTCCATGTCAAGAAGTTGGTTAGCGCATTCAAAAAAATATACGAACAAGATGATGAGTGAATTTGGAATTAATCAAAATTCACAAGTAATAGAAGTGGCTTCAAATGATGGCTACTTATTGCAGTATTTCAAAGAAAAAGGGGTGAGTGTTTTGGGTGTTGAGCCGACGGAGTCTACAGCGAAGGTGTCAAGGGAAAAGGGGATTGAAACGGTTATGGAGTTTTTTGGTGAAAAACTGGCTACGGATTTAGTTGAGCAAGGAAAAAAGGCTGACCTCCTATTAGGAAATAATGTTTTAGCACATGTTCCCGATATTAATGATTTTGTGAAAGGTATTAAAATCATTTTAAAAGAAGAGGGGGTTTTGACTATGGAATTTCCTCATTTGCTTCAATTAATAAAGCATAATCAGTTTGACACCATTTATCACGAACATTTCTCATATTTATCTTTCACTACAGTTAATCAAATTTTTAAAAAACAAGGAATTGAGTTGTTTCACGTTGAAGAAATTTCCACTCATGGAGGTTCTATTCGAATATTTGGAAAACATATAGAAGATTCATCAAGGGAAAGAAGAGAAAGTGTTAATCTCCTGCTTCAAAAAGAAAATGAAGCAGGAATCAATTCAATAGATTATTATAAAAATTTCCAAAAAAGAGTGGAAAAGGTGAAATTTGAATTTCTACAATTCTTACTAAATGCAAAAGCTGAAGGAAAAAAAGTAGCTGCGTATGGGGCCGCAGCAAAAGGAAATACCTTATTGAATTATTCAGGAGTAAAAGCGGATATGATTGATTTTGTAGTTGATGCTGCACCTGTTAAACAGCATAAGTTTTTGCCTGGTAGTCATATTCCTGTTGTTGCTGAACATAAAATTAAAGAGTCCAAACCGGATTATATCATTATTTTTCCTTGGAATATAAAAGAAGAAATAATGTCTCAATTGGAGTATGTGAGGGAGTGGGAGGCTAAATTTGTTATTTTTATACCTGAAACTAGTTTTTTTTAAATGGCAAACTTGTTCCATCATACGGTAAAAATTGCTACGTCCTCATCTATTGAAGTCTCCAGTCGAGGAACTGATACTATTATTGGAGAAAATTCAGTGATTGATGATTATGTTAAAATTAAGCATGTAGGGGGAAGCGGAGATATAAAAATAGGAAATCAGGTTTACATTAATTCAGGTTGCGTTTTATATTCTGGTAATGGCATTCAAATAGGTAATAATGTGTTAATTGGTCCAAACTGTAATATTGTGCCATCAAATCATAATTTTTCATCTGATGATATTCCAATTCGAGAACAAGGGTTTCAAGAATCAAAAGGAGGAGTAGTTATTGAGGATGATGTTTGGTTAGGTGCTGGAGTAACTTTACTGGACGGCACAGTTATACGAGAAGGTTCTGTTATTGCTGCTAATTCTTTGGTGTTAGGTGAAACAGAGAGGTTCTCAGTGTATGCCGGAGTTCCTGCAAAAAAAATTAAATCTCGAATATGAAATTTACAATTTTAGGAGCTTCTGGATTTATGGGTTCTAATTTGGTTAGATATCTTGAACAAAAAGGTGTTGAATGTTTTTGCCCTGAAAGAGATTATCAATATACAAAGAAGGAAGACCTGGGGCACGTTGTTTATTGTATTGGAATGACATCAGATTTTCGCTTCAAACCAGTTGAAACAATTGAAGCACATGTTTGTAAATTAAATCAAGTGTTAAATAATAGTTTATTTTCGTCGTTTCTATATTTATCCTCTACGAGAGTATATAATGGTTGCGTCTCAGGTGATGAGTCCTCATGTTTGATTGTTAATCCTAATGATTTTAGTGATTTATACAATATTTCAAAAATAATGGGAGAATCAGTTTGTTTGTCAAAAGAAAATGAAAAAATTCGTGTAGCAAGATTATCAAATGTGGTTGGAGATGATTTTAATTCTGGTAATTTTCTCTTTTCGCTCATAAAAGAAGCGGTAGATACAGGAGAAATTAATTTACATCAATCAGCAAACATAGAAAGAGATTATATAAATTTAAATGATGCAGTTCATGTAATTGAAAATATTGTATTGAATGGAAAAAATAGATTATACAATGTTGCATCAGGACATAATGTGTCAAATGCAGACGTTATCAATCAAATTAAAAGGATTACTGGTTGTGAGGTATATATAAAAAGCGAAATTGAAAGACTCTCTTTTCCGATAATTAATAATGAAAAGATAGTAAATGAGTTTTCATTTCAATCCAAAATAATTTTGGATGAAATAGCAAATTTGATAAACACCTATCAAATAAATTAGAATAATGATACAAATAGACGAAAAGAATAGTGTTGTAATCAAGGATGGAATACAATATGACATTGGAAGCTCAGAGGCATTTAAAATCATTTCTGAAATGTGGATACGCTCTGGGTGGGATGCTAAATATGTCTATTCTTTTGCATGGATGGGTAGACCGATTATTCAATTGCCAGAAGATATGGTGCGGACACAGGAGGTTATATACACTATACAGCCAGATGTAATTATTGAAACAGGTGTTGCTCATGGAGGATCGTTGATATATTATGCTTCATTGTGCAAGGCAATGGAAAAAGGAAAAATAGTAGGAATAGATATTGAAATTAGACCGCATAATAGAAAAGCGATTGAGGAGCACTTGATGTTTCCGTATATTTCTTTGATAGAAGGAAGTTCAATTGATGAAAAGATTGTCATAGAGGCAAATAACCATATTTCTGCGGGAGATGTAGTGATGGTTCTTTTAGATTCTAATCATACTTATGATCATGTTTTAGCAGAGTTAAGAGCATACTCTAGGATGGTGACAATTGGATCTTATATCGTTGCGACTGATGGAATAATGGAGAATGTTGTTGGAGCTCCAAGAACAAATCCAGACTGGATAACAAATAATCCTAAAAAAGCACTGGAACAATTTATAAAAGAAAATGATAGTTTTATTATTGAAGAACCTGCTTTTCCGTTTAATGAAGGTGAAATAACCGAAAGAGTTACCTATTGGCCTAGTGCATTTATTAAAAGAATAAAATAGTTGTAATGGAAAAACCTCTTGTGTCTGTAGGTATCCCAACGTATGATGAGGGAAAATTTATTATTGATACAATTGAATCAGTATTGTCTCAAACGTATAATAATATTGAGTTAATTATTTCAGATAATTGCTCGACAGATGACACAACTCAAAAAGTAAAGGAAATACAAGTGAAATATCCTGAGGTCCGACTGGTGGAACAAAAAAAAAATATTGGGGCAATTCAGAATTTTAATTTTGTAAAAGAAGAGGCTACAGGAGACTACTTTATGTGGCTGGGCGGTCATGATATCATATTGCCTAACTATGTTGAAAAATGTCTTGCTTTATTTGAGAAAAACAGTGAATTGATTCTTGTTTATTCAAAAGCAAAATTCTTTTCTCAAAATAAAGAATCTTACCAAAACAGAGATGCTCATGCAGATTTGAAAACTATTGGTTTAGCCCCTGTCAATAGAGCGATGAAAGTTCTAAACCCTAATTTATGTACAGCTATTCATGGTGTTTTTGATACAAAAAAAGGGAAGACTAATTTATTGCATAATATTCCCATTGGACCCGATAATGTGTTTTTGTTTGAAATTGCCCTATTAGGAGAATTCGATGAAGTGAATGATTACTTATATTTCCGAAGAGAGATAAGGGAAAAAGAAACGGATGAACAAAGACTTAAAAGATATAAGGAAATATATTCGTTACAATGCAAAAATCCTTATGATAGTCTCAAGTTTGAACTTTTAAAAGTTGTTAAGGATTCGAAACTTTCTAGTATAGAAAAGAAGGTGTTGTCTTCAATGTTATTTGATGTTTTTTTAAAACAGATTAAAGATCGAAAACAATTAAAACAGCATTTAAAAAAAGTGTGTGGGAATAGCAGGGAAATTGCGCATATAGATAAAGTGTCTTTTTATCATCTGATATTAAAATTAAGATATAAAATTTTAAGAAAGTAATTTATGATATCCATAATCATCCCAGTAAAAAACAGGGTGGATGAACTTAAAAGAGCCATTAATTCGGTTCTAAGTCAATCCACTAAACATGATTATGAAATAATAGTAATTGATGATAAGTCCGATAGGGATATTAAATCAGTTGTAGAAAACTATAAAGACTTAAGACTTGTTTACATTTTAAACGATAAAGATATCAGCAATGCAAATGTCTGCAGAAATTTAGGTTTTAATCTAGCCAAAGGAGATTATATAGCTATGCTAGATTCTGATGATGAATGGCTACCAAACCATTTAGAACAAAAAATTAAATTTTTAGAAGAAAATAACTGTGAAGGAGTTTTTGGGAGCTATTATATTGATGATACAGTTGATAAAAAAGATGTAATTAGTCGTTCCTTTAAGAAAGGAGAAGTTATGATAAACTATCTATTGTCAGATGGTAGGGCAGCTACACCAACGCAAGTTTATAAAACATATGCTGCAAAGTCGATTATGTGGGACGAGGCGTTATTGCGTCACCAAGATTTTGATTTTAGTATACGATTTGCAGAAAAATACTCATTTTTACCCAGTAATGAAGTAACGTGTATAGTCCATTGGGGAAAAGGAGAGAAACGTTTGGAAGATTTAGATTCTCAAATTCGATTTATTAAAAAGCATAAAGAGAAAATACTGCCGAGATTATATAATGATTACCACTCTAAGATTTATCTGAGCTTACGAAAAAGAAAAGACGTTGGAGCTGAGTTTATTGATTATTTTAAAAAGCAAAGTTCTTCTTATATTCATGATATGACTTTGAATGAGTTTTTAGCTCTTTATAAAGAGGAGAAAGGCAAAATTGGCAGGTCCTTTTTAAGGTTTAAATATTTAGTAAAAACCTTATTCAATTAATATTAGTGTAGTTTGAAAAACAAAAACCTCATATTATTTACTCATGGCTTTCCATATGGTAAAGGTGAGCAGTTTTTGGAAACTGAAATTAATATTTTGTCATTATCTTTCGATTACATTTTAATATACCCAATATCACTTGAAGGAGAAAAAAGAGATATTCCGAAAAATGTTGAAGTGAAATATTTTGAGAGAGGGAGTAAATTCTCTATCAAATGGTTGATAATCAGAAAATGGAAAGTTATTTTTAAAGTATTCATTTTGGAGTTTTTTCACACTACTAGAAAAAGGTTTTATAAAAAAAAGAAATTCTATTATTTGGATAGTTTATTTGGCAAAATTAATGATGCTGAAAAACTTGAAAAAGAGTTAGGTCAATATGATTTTAAACGTAGCTTGGTTTATTCATATTGGTTTGGGCCATGGGGCGACTTGTTAGCAATTATTAATTCTTTTGGAATAGGGAGAATGCACTTTGTGACTCGAATTCATGGTCATGATTATGATATTGATAGAAGAATGGAGGGATTTATCCCTTTTAGGAAATTCTGTATGAATAATACAGGGGATGTTGTTTCTGTTTCAAGTTATGGTAAAAATAGGATAAATAGCGAGTTTCCAAAATTTAAAAATATTTTTGTTTCAAGGCTAGGGGTGAGGGACTTAGGAGATAATCCTTATGAAAAGAATGACGTATTTCACATTGTTTCATGTTCATCACTTATTCCTTTAAAAAGGGTTCATCTATTAATTGAGATAATAAACAAACTATCAATTAACAAAATAAAGTGGACGCATTTTGGTGATGGCCCCTTAATGAAAGACATTCTAGAAAGAAGCAATAAGCTTTCTGTTAATATAATAGTGGACTTAAAAGGGTTTGTGTCAAATAATGAAATAATTAATTTTTATAAAATGAATTCAATTGATTTGTTTGTTAATGTCAGCGAACATGAAGGGATTCCGGTGTCTATTATGGAGGCAATTAGTTTTGGGATACCCAGTGTTGGATGCGAAATAGGCGGTATTCCAGAGATAGTAACCAAGGAGTCAGGAATTCTATTAGAAAAGGATTTTGAAATAGAGAAAGCTGCAAATTTATTTGAAGACTTTAGTAATATGTCAAAAGTTGAATCAGTCAATTTCAGAAAGAGAACAAAGCTATTTTGGAAAAAGTATTATAATGCTGAAGAAAATTATGTCGAATTTTCTAAAAATTTTCTAAAGAGTTGATGAAAAGAGTTGCTATATACCTTTCTGGTGTTCATGACATTTCTGGTGGCGGCGGTGCCGAGCGATTTTTTGCAGATTTATTTTCAATCTATCAAAATCACCAAAACAGAAAATTTGAGTTATTTTTCTTTTGTGATGAATCCACTTTCAATTCATTACAGAAGGTAGGTAAGCTGCAAGAAATTAAAAATGTTGTTTTACTAAAAAACATTTCCAATCGTTTTAAAAAGAAGTTAGAAAATATTGATTTTAAAGGAAAACTAAAGAAATATAAAATTGATATTGTGCATTGTGCAAACTATGGGCGGCAGGATTTTGACAGGTTATATGGTTTGGGAAATAAAAAGATACTGAAGGTGTTGAATATTGTGGACTGCCAAGTTCCTTATGTCTTAAACAATGAAAAAGATTCAAGATATTCTGTTTACAAAGAGAGGTATATTGAACAGCCTAAAAAAATACAGTTTGACGGCGTTTTTTCTTGGTACGAAAAGTTTATACAGTTTTTTAGGCAGGAGAATCATTATGCATGGAAACCATTGATGCATAATATTCATTCTCGGTTTACGGATACAAGTAAGTTTAAACCGTCATTGAATAAAGTCAATGTAATTGTATTTGCCAGTAGAATGCATTTCCAAAAACGTCCAGATTGGTTCATCAAAGCAATTTCGATTTTAAAAAAAGAGAACTTTACTGAATTAACTAATTGGAAATTCCATTTTTTAGGTGATGGGGATTTGTCAAAAGAAATGGAAGAATTAATTATTACTGAAGGACTTGAAAACCTTATGGAAAGAAAACACTCGGGAGATTTGTCTACCATTTATCCATATACTTCTTGTTATGTGTCGACACAAGACTTTGAAAATTTCCCATCTTTAAGTATGATGGAAGCAATGGCTTGTGGTAATGCGATAATTTCAAGGAATGTAGGTCAAACTAGTTTAATGGTTAAAGACGAACAAAATGGTCTTTTATTAAAAGAAGATACTCCTGAAGGGTTGGCTGAAATGCTTAAAAAGTACATTAAGTCATCTGATGAGCAACATTTGTCAATGCAAAAGGAGAGTATTCGAATTGTAGAAGAAGTTCACACGTCTTCCTCGTTTATCTCACAGATTGAAGGTTTTTGGATAAATTTGTCATTATGAAAACGGAGTTAAATTATTTTGAGCTAAACCTTAATTTGAAACTTGGCTTATTTTATAACGTTGACGAGAAGGGATGCTGAGTTGAATATTTATTTTAATTTTGTTAGAGTTCCAGCAAAATCTTTAAAATTAGGTTCTGTTTATTTTAATTTCTAGTTTCAAATTATACCAATATGAATCGATGCTTTTTTCTTTATGGATCATTTGGGCGCAACTTTTGTCCAGGATGAAATTATTAAAGTTGCAGCTAGTTTTCAGAGAGGTTGTCATAATAACGGAAGATTCCCATCGTTATGATTTTCCCAGAAACGTAAGAACATTTGTGTTACCCAATGTCTCCAAGAAAAATAAAATAACAGTTTTGTTAAAATCCTTTTGGACAATCCATTCAATATTGATTTCAGACCTTTTTTCTAAAGGAACCTCTTTTTCTTACCTCAAACAGTATTTTATTAGGCAAAGCTATTTAATAAAGTACCTAAGTCTCAGTAGAAGAATGAAATCCGTTTATAATTTTGGTAAAAACGATGTGTTATATGCATTTTTCACCTACAACAATGCTGTTTTACCCGTGTTATTGGCAAGAAATTCAACTGTAGGTTTATCACTTGCACACATGGGAGAGACTTGTACGAAGAATTAGAACCCGTTACAAGGAAATTGGCTTTTAGGGATTATATTTTTTCCAATGCCAGCGCCATTTTAAGCGTATCCAAAAAAGGGAAAGAATATTTACAAGGTATATTTCCCAAATACAATGGTAAGATGCTAACCTACTATTTAGGAACTAAAAAACTAGATAATCAGCGTAATTCACAAGTTGAGAATGATAAATTGGTGATAGTTAGCTGTGCCAATATTATGACAAGTAACATAAAGCGAATTGAATTGATTCCTTCTCTTCTCATCCAACTGGCAAAACATACAGACAGAAAAATAGAATGGGTGCATTTTGGAAATTATGATTTTCAATTCAATAAATTACTTGAAATAGAACTTGAAAATAAAGCGTTGAAAGAAAGTAATCAAATAACTATAACCTTTAAGGGGCCTACAGAAAACCCGGAAATTCTATACTACTATGCTTCCAAACCAGTTTCTTTATTCTTAAGCGTTAGCAGCTCTGAAGGGTTGCCCTTCTCAATGATGGAAGCAAGTTCTTATGGAATACCAATTATTTGTACAGATGTAGGAGGATGTAAAGAGATTACAAATAAAGATTTATTATTGCCTGCAAATTTCACTGAGAGTGATTTTATAAAGGTTTACAAGCGGTTTATTCAAGATGAAAATAAATACAGAGATGAAGCATTTAATTTTTGGGAAAATGGATTTAGGAGTGAAATCTCATTGGAGAAATTTAAAAGATTAGTCCAATGATAAAGTTTCTTAAAATTTGTAAACTATTAATACTTTAACTGCGATATGTCAAACACTTTTATTTTTGTTATTCCTTTAACTCCTGAGAGTAATTTAACCCCCTTACGAAAGGAATTGCAACAATTGTGTTTTAAGACTTTGTTGAGTCAAACTTATTCTAACTGGAAAGCTCTTTTGATAGGCGCAATTACACCAAAAGGAATAGAGGACAATCGATTTATTCATATCCCCGAAGAAGGTTATAAAGAATTAAAATTACAGCATGCAGTAAAATATATTCAAGAAACGAATTTGAAAAGTGATTACATCATACGATTAGATGATGATGATTTGATAAACCCAAGTATTTTGAAACATTACGCAACCTCACAAGCAGATGTGATAGTTGATTTATATCAATGGTTTATAGAGTGGGAATCCAAAAGAATCTCAAAGGATTTTAAACCTTGGTTCGCCAACACCGTGTTGCATAAAAGAGAGCATGCTCTGGCTGAATTTGGTGTCATAGCAAGAGAAGGAGTTTCTCAGGTAAATAGCTATGTTCCTTTAATAGCAACAAATCACGCGCTGATGCATATTTATTATAAAGGAAAAAATATCAAGTTTTCTCCAAGAAACAAACCAATTTACTTAAGAGTAATAAATCCAGACTCAATTACAAGCAATAATAGTCAGTCTTATCAAGGTTATTTGCGAAATTTTGGACTTTGGAAGATGCAGATACCCGTTGGTTTTATTGGGTTTAAAGCAGAAAATAGATTAAAAAAAGATATAGGAAAATATCCTTTTTCTTTAAAGAAATGGCTGCATTGCAAAATGTCAATTTTTAAATTTAAAATAGAATTGAAAAATAATTAAATTATTATTGTAAAAATATTGAACTTTGATATTATTCTAATAAATAAAAAATACGGTTGTTCGTCTCAGTTATTATACCATGCTTAAATGTAGAAGAATATATAGAAGAATGTCTTGCTTCTGTTTATAATCAATCCTATAAGCAGTTTGAAGTAATTTGCATTGAGAATAACTCAAAAGACAATACCTTAAGTAAGATTAGATATTTAAAAGATGATCTTTATCCAGACTTAATAGTCTTAGAAGAATCCAAACCAGGTGCTTGTGCTGCAAGAAATAAAGGTTTAAGTATTGCCAAAGGACAATGGATTCAATTTTTGGATGCAGATGATATGCTTAAACCGGGTAAGTTGGAGCATCAGATTAAATTATTAAAATCAAAGAAAGCAATACCTTTTGTTGCTGGAGCTTCAGAATATGTTAGTATTGGAGGAGAAGTTAAAGTCGTTATACCTCAAAATGGCGCCCCTCTTTTAGCGGCATTTGTTCGTGAATTGGGAAATACATGTTCTAATTTGTGGAATAGGAATGTTTTGAATAGTGCGAACGGATGGAATGAGGACTTATCGAGTTCACAAGAAACGGATTTAATGTTTCGTCTTTTAGGATTAGAAACAGAAGTTGTTATTGACCCTAATCCATTAACGATAATCTATGAAAGAATTTCTGGTCAAATTTCACAATCAAACCCAATAAAAAGATGGAGTAACTTTATTGATGTCAGAATCAATGTTTTAGCGGAAATAAAATTTTCGCATCCAAAAACATTTACAACCTATCAAAGTGATTTTGAAACATTTCTATTATCTTCAATTATTATCCTTAGTAGGTATGATAGAATCAAGGCACTAGGCTTTTTGAATAAATATCATTTTAACTATAAAACTATTTTACTTAAATATGGAATAGGTAAAAAAATCCTGTTTTGTTTTAAAGTATTTGGACCAAAAACTACCTTGATGATTTTTTCGAAAAGAAAGGATTTTTAGTTTTAGAGTGTTTTGATTTATATTGGGGTGCGTCTTCTTCCTTTTTTATCGCCATTGCGAACGTTGCTTCTTAGTAAAGTACTTAAATCCAATTAATTAAGAATGAGATTGCTTAAGATTCGTCTTGCATGGACGAAAAAAAAGTACGTACTCGCTCGCATAAGGATAATTGCGGATTAAAGAAACGATTTAGGACGCTATTGATTTAAATAACTTTAAGTACTTTCGCTATAAGTAAACTTTGGCATGAAAAAAATATATATCCTTATAGGAACCCGTCCTAACTTTATCAAAGTGACTCGCTTTAAAGAATTAGGTGCAGCAAAAGGAATGGAGATTAAAATTATCCATACGGGTCAGCATTTTGATGCGAACATGGCGGATGTGTTTTTTACACAATTTGGATTACAACCTGATTATTTTTTAAATGTAGGAGGTCAAACTCCAAACTCACAAATAGCAAATATTATATTAAAATTAGAACAGCTTTTCAATGAAAAGGGAAAACCCGATTTGTTTATTATCCCAGGAGATGTTAATTCAACAATGGCTGGAGCAATTGCTGCCAATAAACTAGGTGTAAAACTGGCTCACTTAGAAAGTGGATTGCGATCGTATGATAAAAAAATGCCCGAAGAGCACAATCGAATTATTACGGATAATCTTTCTGATACATGCTTTGTAACAGAACCATCTGGAGTTGAGAATTTAAAAAGTGAAAACATAGCAGCTAAGATTGAATATGTAGGCAATACAATGATCGACACGCTAGTGCATTTTGAGCCACAAATTGAAGCAAGTGATGTGTTGGAAAGATATGGAGTAGAGAAAGGAAATTATCACTTACTGACTTTTCATCGACCATCCAATGTAGATAGTATAGAAGAATTGCAAGTATTGATTGACATCATTAAAACGGTAGCTAAATTTGGTAAAATGGTTTTGCCTCTACATCCGCGTACTCGAAATAAATTGAACGATTTTGGGTTACTTGCAGAATTGGAAAATATGAATGAGTTGTTTCTTACAGGGCCAATTGGTTATTTTGAATTTCAAAAACTAATAAAATATGCCAAAGTTGTTCTAACGGATAGCGGAGGAATACAAGAAGAAACTACTTTCAGACAAGTTCCTTGTCTTACGTTACGAGAAAATACAGAGCGACCCGTTACGATTACAGAAGGGACAAATACCTTGGTTCCCATAAATGCAAATGCAGTAGAAAAGCATTTGAAATTAATAGAAAGTGGCAATTATAAAAAAGGTTCTGTTCCTTATCTATGGGATGGAAAAGCTACAGAACGAATTTTAGAGATAGTCTGTGTTTAATCTGGAGGGGTTGGAGTTAAATAATGAAGAGGAGTAATGTCCTATAAATTTAAAGTGATAACAAAGAATGAAAAAGCCCCCTCTTGTATCTTTAATAATACCTAATTATAATAAAGCTGCTTATATTTTAGAGACACTTAAAAGTGTCCAGAATCAAAGTTTTACTGATTGGGAAGTAATAGTTGTTGATGATAATTCAGAAGATGATTCAATCGAAATAGTAGATAAAATACTTTATGAGGATGATCGGTTTAGTCTTTTTATAAATAAATCAGGGGTAAAAGGAGGTTCAGTTTGTCGAAATATCGGATTGAAAAAAGCGGCTGGAAAATTTGTTGTTTTTCTTGATTCGGATGACCTATTATCTTCCGATTGTTTAAAAAAAAGGGTGCTGATAATGGAGTCAAATAAAGCGCTCGATTTCGCAGTTTTTCCAATGCAAAACTTTTATAACAATATCGGTGATAGTTCTTTTATATGGAACAATTTTGAAGGAGATCACTTAAAACGTTTTTTAAAACACGAATTACCATGGCAAACTATGATGCCGATATGGAATAAAACTTCACTTGAGCGGTTAAATGGCTTTAATGAATTGTTTCCAAGGTTGCAGGATGTGGAGTTTCATACAAGAGCATTGTTATTAAGCGACATGAATTACTTGGCTTTTTCAGGACTAGATCCAGATTGTTTTTTTAGAATAAATGAAAATAGGATTACAAGTAAAAAACTTGATTTTTTGGCTAATTGGATGGAAGGAAGTGGCCTCTACATTAATTTTTTTTATAATTTCCTAGTTGAAGCTGAAAAAGGAAAATATATTAAATATTTGAGAGGCTCATTAGTGGCGTTTTTAGCTAATTTATCATACGAATATAGAGTTGGAAATATAACAAGGCTCGAGTTTAAAAAGATATGGGCTAAATTTTTAAATGATAAAGGTGCACTTGAGGTCTCGAATGGGTTTACCAAGTTTTTATTAAAAATTTATTTTCTTTTTTGTATATTTAGCATTAATAAAATTAAAGGGGTAAATTATTTATTTAGAACTCTAATAGTCATATAGCACAAATTCATCAAAAAGTAAAAGAAGTTCCTTATTCTGAAATTATCACAAAGAAATTTTGGTTTAGATATGCTCCGTGCAGTATCAATTTGGCTTGTGTTATTTCAGCATGGAGGTATTTCAATTATTGATGGTTTAGAAGGCCTTAAAATTGGGGGAGTAGGAGTTGAGGTATTTTTTGTTTTGAGTGGTTTTTTGATTGGTCAAATTCTAATCAGAAATTTGCAGCAAGAAAATAGTTTTAAAAGCATTACTAATTTTTGGATTAGAAGATGGTTTCGAATTTTACCGTTGTATTATTTATTGTTGTTGGTGAAGTTCTTATTTATTGATGCTTCCGTTGGAAGCAACATATTGTATTACGTGTTCTTTTTGCAAAATAATTTTTATGGTATAGATTTCTATGAAGTTACATGGAGCTTGGTAATTGAAGAGTGGTTTTATATTACAGTTCCTATTTTTCTATTTATATCTTTTAAGTTGGCTCGAAAAAAGATTAAAACAGTGGTAGCGCTTTTTGTTTTGTTTATACTATTTGAAAATATAATTCGATTCATTTATGTTAGCAAATATAATGTGCCGTATGAAGGTGTAAACGGTAATGTAATATTTAGATTGGACGCTCTGTTTTGGGGCGTATTACTTGCTTATGTGAAAATCAATTTTCAGTATATTTATGCAAAGTTGGCAAAGGTTCCGGTATTCATTCTCGCTATTTTATGTTTTTTAGGATATATAGGATTTATTAAAATTCTTTCTGAAACCAATATTGGTATTAATGGATATATTATTCCGCGTACAATTGGTTTTAGCTTGTTTCCAATGATTATTGCATTTATTTTACCGTTTGTAGATTCGAAATCTTCTTTTTCTCAACGCACTCTTTTTAGACAATCATTTTACTATTTTATAACCTATACTAGTTTATTTACCTATGCAATATATTTGGTTCACCCTCTAGTTTTTGAACCTTTAATAAATGAAAACCCTTTTGAAATAGGTGCCGGTATTAGTTTTATATTAGCAGTTGTAATAACTTATGGAATAGCCTCCATTTTGTTTAAGTTTTATGAAAATCCATTTTTAAAAATTAGGGATAAATATTTTTCTGATAGAAAAGCATTAAAAAAGTGAAGATATTATTACTAACAGACGGAATAACACCTTATGCAATGGGTGGAATGCAAAAGCACTCTGCAAACCTAGCTAAGTATTTGACCTTAGCAGGTGTTGAAGTAACACTGGTTCATTGTGTTGCACGGGAAAAAGAAATTCCATCAGATGATGAGGTTAATTTAATGTTATTTTCAAGTCAACAAAAGCTGAATAAAATAATTGGATTAAAATTCCCATCTATGGGAAAAGCCCCAGGACATTATTTAAAAGAATCTTATCGCTATTCAGAAATGGTTTTTGAGAAAGTTAAAGATGAATTAGACAGTTACGATTTTATTTATGCAAAGGGATTTTCAGCTTGGAAATTATTGCATAAAAAGTCAAAAGGAATGAAGATGGCTCCTATTGGAGTGAAATTTCATGGATACGAAATGTTTCAAAAACCTCACTCCTTTCGAGCCAAAATTGAACGGCTGTTTTTACGTAAACCTGTTAAATGGAATACTTTAAATTCGGATTTTGTGTTTTCTTATGGCGCAAAAATTACAGAGCTTATTAGAGAGTTAGGAGTAAGAGATGATAAGATTATTAGTATTCCTTCAGGAATTGATAATGCTTGGATTCGACAATCTAAATTAAAGGTAAACAGTCCTATTCGATTTGTTTTTTTAGGACGCTATGAACGAAGAAAAGGAATCGAAGAATTAACCACTGTTTTAGAAGAAGTTATATCGGAAAACACATTTGAATTTCATTTTATTGGTCCTATTCCAAAGGACAAACAAATTGCAGGCAAGAAGATATTTTATCATGGAGTTATGCAAGATAAAGAGAAATTGACGGGATTGTTAGATGATGGAGACGTTTTGGTTTGTCCAAGCCATTCTGAAGGTATGCCGAATGTTATTCTGGAGGGAATGTCAAGAGGGATGGCGGTAATTGCAACTGATGTTGGCGCGGTCCGGATGTTAGTTTGCGAAAAAGTTGGAGTTTTACTGAAAGAGATTGATGAAGAAGAGTTGAAACAAGCTATTTTAAGCTTATCTAACCTTGAACCTTCAAAATTATTAGAAATGAAAATAAATTCAATGGAATTAGTTTCGAATGCGTTTAAGTGGGAGCGAATTGCAGAGCAGCTTATTGATAAAGTAAAAGAAGTTATTAATGACTGATAAAAGTCAAGATAACGTTTATTTGCCAGGGCTAAATGCATTGCGGTTTTTTGCGGCTTTCTTGGTTATTGTGACCCATATTGAATTGTTAAAGGGACAATTAGGTTTTTCGAATTCATGGAAATTCCTCGAACAATTTAACCTAGGAGGATTAGGGGTATATTTCTTTTTTGTGTTGAGTGGATTTTTAATCACTTATTTATTAATTCATGAAAAGGAAAAAACGGGAACAATTAAAATAAAGGCTTTTTATATAAGGCGATTGTTGAGAATTTGGCCACTTTACTATTTTATAACATTACTGGCCTTCTTCATCTTGCCTAATTTCGAAATGATGGAGGTGCCTTGGCTACAGCAATTTTATCATTCCAATTTTACAGTGAATCTGGTTTTATTCTTATTGATGCTTCCGAACCTTGCCTTGGCCTTAAATCCTGCTGTTGCTCATGCAGGTCAACTATGGTCTATAGGGGTAGAAGAACAATTTTATTTAATCTGGCCGGTACTCTTTAAACGGACAAATAATTTATTACGCTTGTTAATTCTATTATTTGTGTTTGTTGTAGGAATAAAAGTATTGTTTATACTTCTTTTAAATTCGAATACAATTCAATCTTCTGAGAACATGTTGGCTTTAAAAAAGTTTATGGCAATGAGTAAATTTGAATGCATGATAATAGGAGCTTTTGGGGCTTATGGGGTGAAATATAATTCAAAGAACATGCTACGTATCGTGTATCATCCAATTGTATTTGGTATTTCTTTATTGTCGTTACCATTAATGAATTATTTTTCTCCTGAAATATTGAATGACGCGATTCACCTACCTTATTCGGTAATGTTTATAGTAATTATACTAAACGTATCGACGAATAAAAAGGGATTGAAATTATTAGAAAATAGGGTTTTTAATTTTTTAGGAAAGATATCCTATGGGTTGTATATGTATCATATGATGGTTGTTGTTTTTGTAATTCAAATGGTGTCAAAAATTCATGGCGAAATCGGAATGAAGGAGAATATTTTAATTTATTTTTGTTCAATAGGCTTAAGTATATTAATAGCTTGGTTATCGTATCAATATTTCGAAAAACCATTTTTAAAATTAAAATCGAATTTTACAATTGTTAAAAGCGGAAAAATATAGATATTCTTCAGTTTCAGTTCGAATTGAAAAAGTAATTTTTTTAACACTTTTCACATCCGCTTTTGTTTTTTTTAAAACCCCTTTTGAATTTTATTTTCACTATATTATATTTCTAGCTTTACTACCTTTTTTCATGTTAAAATACCGGTTTCCAAAACTGGCATTTCAAATAATGATAATTCCTTTAATAGTAGGAGTGGTTCATGTGTTGGGAGAGAATACCGATCAATTTTCTTTCATTAAAGTATTTGGAGGTTTATTGCTTACTCTACTTTTTTATCAATACGTAATGCTTTATTATGAATTTAATGTGAAGCGTTTGTTTAAAATTTATGTTAAATGGTGCTACTGGATTGCTTTGATTGGTATAGTCCAGCAAGTTTCTTACATAATTGGGTTTAAATTGGGGTATGATTATAGCTGGCTATTCAATAAATGGGGAGTTATCTCTGGCGGTATATTAGGATTGCGGGTAAATTCGATTATTTCAGAACCCTCAGGACTAGCAATTTTAATGATGCCGGCGGTGTATGTGGCTATTTATAATTTATTGAGAAAGGAAACATATATTATCGATAAAAAGCAGTCATTAGTAATTTTGTCTGTATTGATATTGACATCTTCATCCACTGGTTTAATAGGGCTCGTTGTAGCGTTTCTGTTAGCGTCAGACACACTGAATATTCGGTATGTAGTAATAGGTGTTGCAATATCGGTAAGTGTTGGGTATGCAGCCTATTATAACATAGATGAATTTCGATCAAGAGTAGATACTTCAATTGGGTTATGGATTGAAAATGATTTTGATATTAAAAATACAAATTCATCAAGTTTTGTTCTTTATAATAACTTACATATTGCAGTGGAGAACTTAAAAGAATACCCCATTTTTGGAACTGGTTTGGGTTCTCATGAGTCTGCTTATGAAAAGTATTCGTTAACCAATACAGTTGTTTTATATGATTTTTCTTTTAATACAAAGGATGGAAATTCTCTGTTAATTAGACTTTTATCAGAGACTGGTTTGTTGGGTGCTGGTTTTATCTTATTCATCTTGTTTAGGTCTTTTGTGCATAAAAATCAGAATAGCGAATTAAACGAATATCGAATCGTAAGCCAAGGACTTTTTATACTGATATTTGTTACTTTATTGCGGCAAGGAAACTACATGTTAAATGGATTTCCGCTGATAATATTGATGTATTATTATACAAAGAAGGAGTATTCCAAGAGGAAAAATGAATTACTTCAAATAGAAGCTGGTACTAGAGAAATAGAAGAAACGCATTAACTTGAAAAAAAGAGCTCTTATATTATATACTGAGATTGCAGGTTATACAATAACCTGCATAAATAAAACAATTGAGTTTTATCCTGATGTAGAGTTTCACGTTGTTCGATGGCCAGTAAACAAAGAGGCTCCTTTTAAATTTGAATTAAATAGCGCTTCTATTTATGAAAGAAATGACTTTACAAATGAGCAGTTGTTAGAATTGGCGAATACAATTAATCCTGATATAATTATTTCATCGGGATGGATGGATAAAGGCTATGTAAATGTTTGTAAGCATTATAAAGGCATAGTAAAAACAGTTTTGACGCTAGATAATCATTGGTTTGGGAGCGCTAGACAAAAAATCGCAACTTTACTAAGTTCATTTATCGTAAAAAATAAATTCTCCCATGTTTGGGTGCCTGGAAAATCCCAACGTCAATTTGCTGAAAAATTGGGTTATAAGTCTTCCGAAATATCAGAAGGATTTTATTCTGCTGATGTGGACTTATTTTCGTCCTATTTTGAAAAGGTGAAAGAAAGTAAGATGCGTAATTTCCCTAAACGTTTTATTTACGTTGGAAGATATGTAAAACATAAGGGGATATTTGATATGTGGAATGCTTTTGTTGAATTACAAAAAGAACATCCGAACGATTGGGAATTTTGGTGTATAGGAACTGGGAATGAATTCGACAATAAGGTAGAACACGATAAGATTAAACATTTTGGCTTTGTTCAGCCAGAAAATTTTTTAGAATACATTGAACAAACTGGAGTATATATTCTTCCTAGTCATATAGAGCCATGGGGTGTTTCTCTGCATGAATATGCTGCAGCAGGATTTCCAATGATTTGTAGTAATCAAGTTGGAGCATCAGAAAAGTTTATACAAGAGGGTAAGAATGGTTATGTTTTTCCTGCCAGAGATAAGGAAGCAATTAAAGAAGCTTTTCGAAAAGTAATTGATTTGACAGAAAATGAGCTATTAGACATGCAGAAAAAAAGTATTGAGTTATCTTTGGTAGTTACTCCTGAAAAATGGGCAAATACATTAATGAAATTAATCAATGATTAATTCGCAAAGGCAAATTGAAAGATGGTAGTAGGAAGTGGTTTACTAGCAAATACATTTGTGTCATTTAAAGATAATAAGGATGTCATTATCTTTGCCTCTGGAGTTTCTAATTCGGGTTGTGTTGATCTAGAGCAATTCAAAAGAGAAAGCAATTTAGTAGCTAAATATAGGGATTCGAATAATTTGTTTGTTTACTTCGGTACAAGCAGTGTTGAAGATCCTTATTTAAAGGGCTCGTTGTACATTAAGCACAAGCTTGAAATAGAGTTTTTTATAAAATCTCATTTTAAAAGATACCTAATTGTACGTTTACCCAATGTTGTGGGGAAAACGAACAATCCAAATACGTTGATAAATTTTGTTCATAACACTGTTCAACGTGAACAGAAAATGGATATTCAGTTAAAAGCCTCAAGATATTTGATTGATGTAGCGGATATATTCTTATACCTTGATAAAGTCATTGATAATGAAGCTGAGTTAAATAAGACGGTAAACTTGATAATTGCTAAAAAGTTGTCAGTTTTACAAATTGTGGAATCTTTTGAGGACCATTTAGGAAAAAATATCGAAAAAGAAATTTTCCCAAATGCAGGAGGTGATTATTTATTAGAGGTGGACAACATTTTCAATAAATATGGAATTTCTGATTTAGTTAATGGAAAAGAATATTTGGATAATCTCATTGAGAAATACTATTCTGTTTGCTAGTAAGCTTATTTATTAATAACATTTACTTTGTAGAAAATGACCTATTTTTTATGTAAAATAAAAGCATTAACTATATTTGTTAGATTGCAAGGGATAAATATGTAGTCACATAAATGAAATTACCAAATGATTAAAATATTAATTACCGGGGGAGCAGGAAATGTAGGAGGGGCATTAGCAAGAAAGATGGTTCAAAACCCTGCTTATTTTGTTGTTATAGTAGATGATTTGAGCACTGGGAGCAAGTCAAAATTACCTTCAGCAAATTATTCGAATTGGACATTTGTGTATTGTGATGTAAATAATCATCAGGACTTGTCTGAAATCATGATAGCCAATAATTTTGATTATGTTTTTCATTATGCTGCTGTAGTGGGAGTTCAAAGAACCTTGGAAAATCCAATAAAAGTTTTAGGAGATATTGACGGTATAAAAAATGTATTGAGTCTAGCAAAAAACACCTCTGTAAAAAGAATATTTTACTCATCTTCTTCTGAAGTTTATGGGGAGCCCGTTGAATTACCCCAGCATGAGGAAACCACACCATTAAACTCGCGTGTTCCTTATGCAGTTGTTAAAAATGTTGGCGAGGCCTTTTTCCGATCTTACAAAAAATCTTATGATTTAAATTTTACAATCTTTCGATTTTTCAACACCTATGGGCCTAATCAAAGTGTTGATTTTGTTGTCGCTCGCTTTTTAGAGAAAGCATTAAAGAATGAAGACATTGGTGTTTATGGTGACGGTTCACAAACAAGAACATTTTGCTATGTAAATGACAATGTTGATGCCTGTGTAGCAATATTGGAAAATAACTTAGAAATGAATGATGTTATTAATATTGGCGGTGAGGTTGTCGTAACAATTCTCGAATTAGCTGAACTGATAATTGAAGAAACGAATTCATCTTCTAAAATTATTTATTTGCCGCCTTTGGGGGAGGGCGATATGACAAGAAGACAACCTGATAATTCTAAAATGAGAAAGATATTAGGAAGGCCCTTGTTAACTATTCGAGAAGGAGTAAAAATGATGATTACTGACCCTGTTTTCCTAAAGAACATAGGGCTTTAATAGAAGTTATTAAGAATAGTAAGAAGATTTAGCTTCGCTGAGAAAAGTTCTCTACTGCGGTCAAACATAGTTCTATGTGCGGAATAAACGGGATATATAATATTTCAAAATTAAATTCCCCCCTCCAAGAGGTGGAGAAGATGATTGCAAAGCAAAAACACCGTGGTCCGGATGCTTCTGGCACTTATGTAAATGATTTTTTGGTATTTGGGCATAGTCGGCTATCGATCATTGATCCAGACTCTTCTGCTAATCAACCTTTTTATAGTTCAGACAACAAGTTTATACTCATTTTTAATGGAGAGATATACAACTATAAAAAAATAAGAGAAAGTTTACCTGACTACCACTTTAGAACGAATTCTGATACTGAAGTTGTTTTAGCTGCTTATCAAGCATGGGGTATTAGTTGCTTGCATCAATTTAATGGGATGTTTGCATTTGCTATTTGGGATGTTGAAAAACGTTCTCTTTTTATAGCAAGAGATAGATTGGGAATAAAGCCACTTTATGTTTATGATAATAATGAAAGTATTGTGTTTTCTTCTGAGATAAGAAGTTTAATGGAGTGCTCATTTGTAAAGAAGAAAATTGACAAGGATTCTTTTGTTGATTATTTGCGCTATAATACGGTTCACGCGCCAAAAACTATAATAGAAGGAATTAAGGTACTTATGCCAGGTCATTACATATGGGTTAGTGAAGATGAATATAAAACCGAAGCATATTGGGATATTAATAAAAAGATTGACCAAAAATCAGTCAATCAGTCCTACGAAGAAATTAAGATTGAAATAAAAGACCGATTAACTAAATCGGTTAAAAGAAGGTTGGTAGCAGATGTTCCATTTGGCGCATTTTTAAGTGGAGGGGTAGATTCCAGTGCAATTGTTGCATTGATGAGTGAAGTAAGTGATGAGCCTGTGAAAACATTCAATATATCTTTTGCGGAGGAAGCGTTTTCTGAAGCAAAATATGCTCGGACTATTGCAAAGAAATATAAAACAGATCACACTGAAATTAAATTAACTCCTTTAGATTTTTTAAAAGAACTTCCAAATGCATTGTCGGTAATGGATCACCCCAGTGGGGATGGACCCAATTCATTTGTTATTTCAAAAGCGACAAAGGATGCTGGAGTTACAATGGCGCTATCCGGGTTGGGAGGGGATGAATTATTTGCTGGTTATGATATTTTTCCAAGAGCCGTCTCCTTATTGGATAAAAAGTGGCTTTACTCCTTTCCTATGGGGATTCGAAGATTAATGGGGAAAGCATTAAAAATAGTAAAGCCAACAATAGCTTCAGATAAAATAGTTGAAACGATAACTCAAAAATATTTAGAACTTCCGTTTTATTACCCAATTAATCGGCAAGTTTTAAATGATGAACTAATCTCTAAGCTAACAGGAATTGGAATTCTTCCCGAAAATGCAGTTTATAGAATTGGTCTTAATAGCATAGATGTGAACGCCCCTGGTTTTAAAGCACCGTTTTTGAGCAAAGTTTCCTATATGGAAATCAATACTTACATGCAAAATATATTGTTGCGTGATACTGATCAAATGAGTATGGCGCACTCCCTTGAGGTACGTGTTCCTTTTTTAGATCACGAGTTGGTCGAATATGTTTATGGTGTTGCTGATGAACACAAATTCCCCTATTCTCCAAAGAAATTATTGGTAGATAGTTTGGGTGATTTATTACCAAAGGAAATTGTAAATAGACCCAAAATGGGATTCACTTTTCCATGGGAACAGTGGATGAAAAATGACTTAAAGGATTTTTGTATTAAGAACTTAACCAATCTTGTTGATAAAGGTTTGTTTGATAAGAAATACTTGTGGGATATGTGGGGTAGGTTTTTAAAAGGAGATAAAAAAGCTACTTGGTCACGTTTATGGGCTTTGGTAGTTCTTGGGTTTTGGTTGGAAGAGAATGAAGTTGAAGTATAAAGAAAATAGTTAATTTAGCTTTATGCAAAAAACTGATTTAAGTAAATTTGATAATTCTTGGTACAATCCTGGAGGTCTTTTTAAAAGAGGAGTATGGTTTTTTGTGAATGTTTGTGTTATGCAAAACAGAATGAATCCATTCAATGGGCTACGTGTGTTTTTTCTTAAAATATTTGGCGCTAAATTAGGTAGTGGAGTTGTTATAAAACCAAATGTGAATATTAAATATCCATGGAAATTGGAAATTGGAAATAACGTTTGGATTGGTGAACAAGTTTGGATTGACAACTTAGGAGAAGTTAAAATTGGAGATAACGTTTGTTTGTCACAAGGAGCCATGTTATTATGTGGAAATCATAATTATAAAAAAGTTGAGTTTAATCTAGTAGTAGGGGATATCACTTTAGAAGAAGGTGTTTGGATTGGCGCTCATTCAGTAGTTTGCCCCGGAGTTAGTTGTAAATCTCATTCTATATTATCGGTAAACTCTGTTGCAGTAAAAACACTAGAGCCATATACTATTTATCAAGGTAATCCAGCTGTAGAAGTTCGTAAAAGAGAATTTAAAGACTAATGAAGGTTAGTATTATTACCATAGCTTATAATAGTGCAGAAACAATAGAAGACACTATTAAGTCTATTGTTACGCAGAATTACTCCAATTTAGAATATATTATAATAGATGGAGGGTCTACGGATAAAACGCTTTCTATTGTAGATAAATTCAAAGATTCAATAACAACTATTGTTTCAGAACCTGATAAGGGAATATATGATGCAATGAATAAAGGTGTTCAAAATGCCACTGGCGATATTGTGGGGATATTAAATTCAGATGATATTTATGCTGATAATAAGGTTGTTTCGCGCATTGTAGAAGCAATTGGGAATAAAGATTCTATATATGCGGATTTAGTGTATGTGGATAGAGACAATACGGATAAAGTAACTCGTTATTGGAAATCTGGTAAATATAGAAAAGGAATCTTTAAAAGTGGATGGATGCCACCGCACCCGACTTTTTTCATAAAGAAATCATGTTATAATCAATACGGAACTTATAATCTACAATTAAAGTCGGCAGCGGACTATGAGTTAATGTTACGAATGCTACATAAACATAATATCTCTGTAGCTTATTTACCAGAAGTAATTACTAAAATGAGAGTTGGCGGTCAAAGTAACGCTACGCTAGTAAATAGGATTAAGGCTAACAAAGAGGACAAACTAGCATGGTCTATAAATGATTTGAAACCAGGGCCATTAACGCTTATAATGAAGCCAGTTCGAAAGATTAGTCAGTTTGTTAAGAAAGGAAACAAAAACAGATAGTCTTCTTAATCTTTCTTTTCTTCCTGCACAGGAGAAACATAAGGTGAAATGTTTAATCCTAATTTAGTAATGTCAATTTGGAAGATATCTGCATCTCCTTTAGAGTCGATATCATAATAAGCACCAACATACATTGTTTTTCCATCTGCAGAAACTGAAACTGTTTTTTCTTCTTTCACTGTATTAATTGGATAACCTATATTTTTTGGTTCACTCCAAGTATCTCCATTTTTAACTGAGTAGTAGATGTCATAACTACCAACACTTTCTTCATATCCATTGGAAGTAAAAAATAGTATCTCCCCATTTGGATGAATAAAGACACACTTTTCATCTGACAACGTATTGATAGATGGTCCTAAGTTAATAGGTTCAGACCATTTGCCCCCTTTTTGTTCCACGTAATATATGTCGGCTTGACCTTGCCCCCCTGGCCTTTCAGAAACGAAATAGATTCTTTGCCCATCAGCTGTCATACTTGCAGAACTTTCAAAATAAGTTGAGTTTATTTTTTTTGCGATTTTAGGAAATTTGTTAAGGATTTCTTTTGGAGCTCCCCATTTACCTGATTTACCTCTTTTAGAAACGTAGATGTCACCACTGCGAGTGGCGCCAGACATTCCATCTGTAATGTTTCTGTAAATAATTAAGTCACCAATTGGAGAAAAACTTAATCCTCCATCATGGTATTCTGTATTTACTTTTCCTGATAAGTTTTGTGCTTGACCCCAAGTACTATCTTCTTTACTCCATTCAGAGATATAAATATCTGAATAATACATATGGTCATAATTGACATCTACCATTCCACCTTTTGTGTCTGGTCTGCGCGAAGTAAATACCATAGATTTTCCATCTAAAGAAATACAAGGTGCAAATTCTGGAGCGGAAGAATTAATGTTTTCGCCAATGTTTTTAATCGAGGCATCCACCGGTGAAGCAATGGCAGCTTTTGCGTAATCACAATGTTTCAATAATAAATTAACATCATAATCTTCTAGTTTTTTGTTGTTAGGAGTAGCTGACTTAAATGCTTCATAGCTAATAATTGCACTGTCCAATTCTCCCAATCTAAAAAAGATGTTACCGCGCAAATAATCAAGATCCTTGTCTAATGGTTTAATAGAATCGGCTCCTCCATGCAATTCAATCGCCATGTCAAGATGCGTTTTAGCAATTTCGAATTTTTTTAATGAATATTGACATTCAGCAATTCCATATTGTGCTTTAGCGTTGTTTTTATCTATAGAAATTACTTCACGATAAATGGTAAGAGCGCCTCGATAATTATGTGCGTAATATTTATGCTTTCCTTCAGAGAGTTTGTATTGAATTTTAGCTTTGTCGATAATGTTCTTAGTAGTATCGGTATCCCATTTAGAACCTGCCTGTGAAGAGGTGATGATGAATAATGCAAATACGATTGTCAAAAAACTTTTCATATATTTCAATTGAATTGTATATTTTCTTTGCTTAGAAACAAATATAGTTAATTTAGATTTAATTATTTCCTTTTATTTTTCAATATTACCCTAGTTTTCATTGGGGTTTTCTTCCTTTTTAATTGCAAAAGCATTTTTATTTAAGTCAACTAATTCATGCACTCCTAGAGTTGCAGCAACCATTGTTACAATTGGGATAACAGCCATAATGATGGAAGATATAATAATTATAAACATAAATGTAGTACTCGAAACATCTTCTTTTATCTCGATAAAATACTTGTTTGTGTAGTGAAAAAATACCGTAAAAACCAATCCTAAAGCGATCGCAAAACCTTTATGTTTCTTAACAAATTTCACACTTTCCTTAATCGTTAATCTTCTTCTTTCATTCATGAAATCAATAAACCCGAATCCGTAATAATAAAATGCTACAAGCATAGCAAATTGCCCTGAGATAAATTTAGCAGTCCCTGCAGGTGATGGAACTATCCAAAATATAATGTACAGAATTATTGCTACACCATAAACAATGCCGAATTCAAAACAAATATTTCGAATAACAAGGTTAATTGTTCGTTTGATGTCCTTAATAAGTTGTTTTAGATTGAATTTGTACTTATTTCCCGTTATTATTTTTTCAACTTTTTCCGATACAATGGAAAGTACTGGAGAGATCAGTATAATGAGAATGTATCTCATGAAATTAAAAATAACATATGACATCAAAAGGAAAAAACCAGAAACAAAGAAATACCATACTTTTTTTATCATCCCTGTATCATCACCGGCAGTATAATCTCTTTTCAGCTCTTGAAAAGTAAACCCAGTGTAATAGATTACAAAAAAGATGATTATAGGGAATAAGAAATAAACCCAAAGCTTATGCTTTTTTATAAATCTTACAGCATTAATATAGCTATTGACACCTAATTTAAAATCTCCAATAAACCCCATTTTTCAGTTCTTTTGGTTCAATGATTATTATTTATACATAAAGAGCAACGCAAAATATAATTATGGTTGACAAATAGTAGGCTGAAAATACAAAATCTTTATTGCAGAAAGGTAGTATTTCCTATTTTTGCTGTCCTATGTTACAATAAATTAAAAAAAACAGTAAATGAATCTTACTACTTTAAATGCAATTAGCCCTATTGATGGAAGATACAGAAGAGTAACAGATCAATTAGGAGATTATTTTTCTGAAGCAGCATTAATTAAATATAGAATATTAGTTGAAGTAGAGTATTTCATTTCATTATGTGAACTACCCTTACCGCAGTTAGCAGATTTTGATAAAAGTTTATTTTCTACTTTAAGAGGTTTGTATGAAAACTTTGTGGATGAGGACGCTCTTCGAATTAAAGAGATCGAGAAAGTAACGAACCACGATGTTAAAGCTGTAGAGTATTTTATAAAAGAAAAATTAGATGCCATTGGAATAGAAGGAGGTAGCAAAGAATTTATTCATTTTGGTTTAACATCTCAAGATATTAATAACACTTCTGTTCCGCGTTCAATTAAAGATGCTTTGTCTGAAGTATATTACCCGATGCTTGAAGAAATAGTTGAGCAATTAAGTGGTTTAGCAAAAGATTGGAAGGATGTTCCTATGTTGGCTAAAACACATGGTCAGCCGGCTTCTCCGACAAGACTGGGTAAAGAAATCTATGTTTTTGTTGAACGATTGAAAATTCAATTGGAACAAATGAAAGCTATTCCGTATTCTGCGAAATTTGGAGGTGCAACGGGTAACTTTAACGCGCATTTTGTTGCATATCCGTCAATTGATTGGGTGAGTTTTGCAAATAAATTTTTGAATGAAAAGTTGAAAATATCTAGGTCTCAAACAACAACTCAAATTGAGCATTACGATAATTTAGCAGCACTTTTTGATGCCATGAAACGTATTAATACTATTCTAGTTGATTTAGATAGAGATATGTGGACATACATTTCAATGGAATATTTTAAGCAAAAAATTACAGCTGGAGAAATAGGGTCATCTGCTATGCCGCACAAGGTAAATCCAATTGATTTCGAAAATTCTGAAGGAAATTTAGGAATAGCGAATGCTTTTTTCGAACACCTATCTGCTAAATTGCCTATTTCAAGATTGCAAAGAGATCTGACGGATAGTACAGTTCTGAGAAATGTTGGTGTTCCAATAGCACATACAATGATTGCTTTAGCTTCCTTAAAGAAGGGGTTGACTAAATTACTGTTGAATGAGGAAGCAATTGCAGGCGACCTTGAAAAGAATTGGGCTGTAGTAGCAGAGGCGATTCAAACAGTACTTAGACGTGAAGCATATCCAAACCCATACGAAGCCCTGAAAGAACTAACCAGAACAAATGAAGGTATTAATGCGAATTCAATAGCTAGCTTTATTGAAAGCTTAAATGTAAGAGAAGAAATAAAAGTTGAATTAAGGCTAATAACTCCCGCTAGTTTTACTGGAATTAATTTAGTGAAGGATTAGTGTTATTCACATAACATACAGTATTTAGCTTTCGAATCATGGGTAAACAAAATACTTACGTCATATATTTCTTGAATTTTAGAAATTAAGATTTCTTCAAAATTTTTGTAGAGTTCTTCTTCCGAAATTTTTTCTTCCCCTTTCTTTACTGTAAAAGAAAAAGGTATAAGATTTGGTTTCAAGTTTCTCATTGAAACTATTCCTGATATTGCTCCAGAATTGGGATTTTCTTTATTGTATAAATATCCATAAAATAATAATTGAGCGGCTTTAGGTTTCTCGAATACTTGTTCTACAGATGAAACCCTAACATCCTCAGGTTTTACAAAACCAGATTTATAATCAATAATTCTAATTTGACCATTTTGAGCGTCTATCCGATCAGCATTTCCTTTTAAAACAATTGTCTTTTTGCCTTGTGAAGTATCAATTTCAATAGATGTGTGCCAGTTTTCTTCTAAGCCCAATATTTCAATTGGCCCATTTTTTTGAATGTGTTTTTTTTCTTTGGTTAAAAAAAGCTTTATTTCTTTTAATGCCATCTTATAGTATAACAGGTTTTTCCCAAAACGATAACTTTGAGAAGGGAAAAACTTTCGGTATAACTTTTCTGTTAATACTTCATATGCATTTAACATTGCGTCAACAGAAGCTTCCGTAATAGTAGGTGAATGTTCTGTGTATAATACTTCCAAAACTTTGTGTATTATGGTTCCTTGGGTACTGTTTTCTATGGTTTCTTCTAATTCTTTTTTTTCGTTGACTCTTAAAATGTATTTGTAATAAAAGTCAAGTGGACAAGATAAATATGTGTTTAATGCTGAAGGGGATATGCCTTTTTCGAAGAGTAAATCAATCTTTTTCAATGTAATGCTGTCCTTTTCTATCGCCTTAGGATCGGATTTATTATTCCATTTAAAATTATAATCCTTTCGGATGATTTTGTGTGGCAATTCACTTTCTATTTGAATTAAGTAACGGCTAATTTCATTACTGTCAAGTCCGTTAGGTAGTCCATTGTTATAGATAAAATGAATATTCTTTACACGATGCAATAGGCGATAAAAGTAGTAGGAAAAAATAGCTTCTCGATCTTGTTTTGTTGGTAATCCAAGGTAAATTTTTAAATCATGAGGAATAAAAGAATTGGAGCCTTGAATTCCAGGAAGAAATTTTTCATTACAAGAAACAAGAATAATATTGTCAAAGTCTATTACTCGGCTTTCTAACAACCCCATTACCTGAAGACCTTCTAATGGTTCTCCGTAAAATGAAATTTTTTCACTCTTATTAATAAGGTTGAACAGGTTGCGAATTCCTTCAACGTCCTCAATGTATGGGTGTTCTTTGTTAATTATTTCAATTTTTTTGAGATTGGAGATAATTTTATACAAAACCTCAATTTCAAATGTTTTGTTTGCTTCATCAATTAAAGTCAAACGTAACTTATCACAAAAGGTAGCTAATTGCTGTAACGTAGTCTCTGTATTTATTGCAGAATGATAGAATAATATGGCTAGTAAACCTGTATTTGTGCCGAATACTTCTTCTAGGTTTTTCTCAGTAATAAAAGATAAGTTATTCTTTGTGAAATGATCAATTACCTGGCTGGTATCGATTCCTTTATTTGTAAAGTATTTGACAACTAATTGATGTTCTAAAAAAGTAAAAAGGTCTTTAAAATAAATAGTATTTATGTTTTGCTTGGATTGAAATCGTTTAGAATTGATTTGAATAGTAAAAATAATGTCAAGCAATTCCAAGGCTAAAGTATTCGAAAATGAATACCCCATGGTAATATTCATTTTGTCTATACCAGAAGGGATAGCATTTAAAAAAGGTTTTAATAATTGTTCATCTGATAAGATTACAGCACTTTTTGTGTCTCCGAACTGAGGGTTTTTACTCAGTATTTGTGCCGCAATGTTAACCTGATTCAAATTTGTGTTGGCGGGATAAATTGTTACCGTTTTATCTTTAATCGTATTATTAGGTATTTTTTTTAAATTCTCCTCATCCCATTTTTTATACTGACGGACAAAATTCCCGGCTTCCTGAATGTTGTCATTCATGTAATATTGATCCACATCCCAAAACACTTCTGCTTTACCTAGGTTTTTAAGCCATGCAAATATGGTTTCTTCACTTTTTGAAAGTGCATTAAACCCTATGAAAATAATTTTCTTATGTGGATTGTTATTTAAATACTTTTCAGGATTATTTGCTACATTTTTATAGATTCTACCTTTGGTAGAAAGTCCTTTCCTTTCTAATCTTGAATTAAAAAGAAGATACAGTTCTCCTAGGTTTTCCCAGAATTCTAAAAATTTTTCTTGACCAGCACTTAATTCATTCGCATTGAAACTCCAAGCTTCAATTTCTTTAATGTCCTTTAGGTTTTTAAAAACCAATTCACTCGGCAATAAATATCTGTCTATCTCATTGAAGTCACTCAGCACTTGACTTGACCAGCTATGAAAGACATCGAAACTTCCAGGTTCCTTAAAAAGTTCGCAATAACAAGAAAACAATTCGAAATGAACCGAAATTGGATCGATAGGTATTAGTTCGTCTAATTCAATAATAAAATCATCTAGACTTTGAATTTTTGGCGCCCAAAATGTTTGTTTAATCTGTTTAGCTAATTCTGTTTTGAAATGTAGTCCAGCTCTTCTAGACGGAACAATTATAGCGATGTCCTTTAATTCCTGGACAGAATATTGCGTTAATAATTTTTGCGCTACTTCAGATAGAAAAGAGTCCATTCAGATTAATTATTTTTTATTTTAAACCCTGACCCTACAAATTTGATAAACTCTTTAAATGTTTCTTTTTTTGTAAAAACTTCTTTAATTATTCTATTTTTTGATATTGCAATTTCAGGTTTTGGTTCAGGAATTTCACGTTTTTTTTCTAGAGTAATATCTTTATCTTTTAAAACTTTTTCTAAACTTTCTGCTTTTTTAAATGTTTTTTTCGCTTTTTTGTTCCAACCTAATTGGTCTTCCAGTAAACCCAAGTTATTCCATGCAATAGCATCTTCAGGGTCTAATTCTGTACATTTTTTATAGTCTAAAATAGCATCTTCGGTCATCCCAAGACTCGCCTTAATGTATGCCCTACTAGAATAACGATAGCTATAATTCGGTTCTAAGTCAACAGCCTTGTCCATGTCTTTAAGGGCTTCTTCTTTTCTATTCAGATGAAACAGTACCACCCCACGAGTAGAATATAAGTCAGGATCATTTGGCAATACATCAATTGCTTTCGAGTAAAGTCGAAAAGACTCCTTGTAATCTTCCTTAGCCTCACTTTCTTTTGCTTGAGCTATTATATCTTCTATCGTCATTTTGTGTAGTTTTGAGGTATGGATTTTCCTCAATACCGAAAGTACAAAAATATAGAAACCTATTTCAAGATTATTTCGGAAAAAGAGTTCGAAGAACTTTCTTCTTTGGGTAATAAATATGTTAAAAATTCTATTGTTGCAGAACAATATCCTGAAATATTGCGTATTCAAGATATGTTGAATTGTGAAGGTGGAACTTGGGAAGTTATAGAGAAGAAGGAATACAACAATAAGAATAAAGAGGTAATCTAAATATTTTCTAGTTCCTTTTGTAAAATAGTATTAAACGCTGGATCACTTTCTACGTTCTCGTAATTTTGCTTGTTTTTTAAATATTCTAATCCTTTTTAAGAGTTTTCCAGGAGCAATTTTAATAATTACTGTTTCCAGTTTATTCCTAAACACAGCTTTATCGATTTTTTTAGTCTTTTTTTCCTTCTTAGCTATTTGATGCTAAATCAAATGGAATTTGGACGTAGTTGGCAAAAGTAAAGTGATTTTCACTTTGAAAAAACGATTTTATTTAAAGAATGAAGAAAATTTACTAACTTTAGAGGTATGTGCGATACCCCCGTAGAAAAACCTTTCAAAATATATCAATCCTCTGCTGGTTCTGGAAAAACCTATACACTTGTGAAAGAATATATTTCGATTGTTCTGAAAAGTGATAATCCAAATAAATTTAGGCAAATATTGGCAATTACTTTTACCAATAAAGCAGCTACTGAAATGAAAGAACGTGTTTTAGAAGCGTTACTTGCATTGTCCAAAGCTGAAGACGCAGACTTAATGAAAGATTTTGTTACTTCTACAGGCATTAAGAAGCCTGAATTAATTAATAAATCTAGTAAGGCGTATAAGAATATAATTCATCAATATGGAGATTTTAATATTTTAACGATTGATAAATTTGTTCATCGAATTATTCGATCGTTTGCAAGAGAATTGGATTTAAGCTTAAGTTTTGAAATAGAAACTGATATAGATACTTTTTTACAAAGAAGTATCGGCGTTCTGCTAAATAATATTGGAGCTAATGAGGAGTTGACAAAGTATTTAATTCGATTTTCGGAACAATTGATTGAAGATAGCGATAAAGGAGATATAGAGCAACAATTGTTGCGGTTAACAAGTATTCTTAAAAATGAAAAAACAAGAATTCCTTTAACGGAATTTAAACAACATGACTTGTCTTTTTTCTCTGATTTAGGAAAAAAAGTAAAAGAGAATGAGAAAAAGTTAATCCTTGAAGTTGGAACTTCGATTTCTACAATAGTTGCGCTTTTATCAAGTCAAGGTTTAGGTATAGATTTCTTTAAGGGGAAAATGAAGAGTGGATGGGGGGCATTGATTAATAAGTTTTTAACGAAAGATGAATTTGCATTAACTGACCCAACTATAAACCAATATTCCGAAGAAACTTGGTATACTCTAAAAACAGAAAGTTTGGTTAGACCAATTATTTCGCCTTTACAGGAGGAAATGGAAAAATTGATCGAAATTAATGAGGAATTGAACTTTGCAAAAGAATTTAATAAACAACTAGTAGGCTTTTCATTGTTGAATTCGATTCATCAGATTTTATTTAAAGTTAAATCTGAGAATAATATTGTTTTTATAAGCGATTTTAATGAGGTTATTAGCAAAATTGTAATAAATGAACCTGCTCCTTTTATATATGAAAAAATAGGAGCTCGATATAAAAACTATTTGATAGATGAGTTTCAGGATACATCTAGTCTACAATGGACAAATTTGGTTCCGTTGGTTTATGAGTCGTTGTCAGAAGGGAATAAAAACTTAATAGTAGGTGATGCTAAACAAGCTATTTACAGATGGCGAAATGGAGATGTACACCAGTTTGTTAACCTACCTAAGGTTGAGGGAGAGTTTACTTATTTGGATGAAATTAACGCTGTGTTTAATTATTCGGCCACTAGAAATGTTTTACAGAACAACTATCGCTCAGCATCGGCTGTTGTTCAATTTAATAACTGGTTGTTTGAAGCTTTAGCGGTTGACGAAAAGGAACAGATTCAGAAGATCTACAAAGACTCTTCTCAAAAAGTAACTAAAAAACAAACGGGTATTGTTAATGCTAAAATAATCGGAAAAGACATTGAAAATACTGAACAAATTGTGTTTAAAAATGTTATAAATTGGATCAAACAGGCAAAAAGTAATGGCTTTTCAGATGGTGATATTGCTCTTCTTGTGAGAAGTAAAAATGATGGAATGACTATTGCTGCATTTCTAAAAGAACAAGGTTATCCAGTTGTTTCATCAGATAGTATTGTGCTTGGAAGTTCTAAAGATGTAGCTTTTATCGTCTCATTTCTAAAGGTTTCTAATGATGCTAAAAACGAACATGCGGCAATAAAGTGTATAGATTACCTTAAAGATAACCTATCGTTAACAAAGGAGTTTGATTTCTGGAGAATACCGGATAGTAAGGATCCTTATTACACTAAAGGAATTGACTTTAAGAAATACTTATCAGAGCGACATCAAATATTTAATGAGACTTATTACTTGTCTCTCAATTTATATGATAAAATTATTTATTTGATTCAAAGTTTTAATATGAATAGATATGATCCCTTTTTGGATCAGTTATTAAATACGGTGCATCATTATCTGAAAAAAAATACTTCTAGTATTCAGTTGTTTGTTGAGTTTTATGAGAATAAAAAAGAATCAATATCCGTAAATCTTGGAAGTGTAGGTAATGCAATTCAAGTAATGACTATTCATAAATCGAAAGGTCTTCAATTTCCAGTGGTTATAATTCCATTTGCAAAATGGCAAAATACAAATTCTGCGCTTTCTAACTTAACATGGATTGAGCATGAGAGATTAGAGAATTTGAATTTACCCAAGTACATAACTCCTCTTACAAAGGCTAGTTTGAAAAATTATAATTTGGAAAAAATAGCAGAGGAAGAAGAAGAGGAAGCTGTTCTAGATAACTTAAATTTATATTATGTTGCTTTTACAAGAGCGATTGATAGGTTACATGTTCTATTAGAAGAGCCCAGGAGTAAAGGCAGTGTGACTTCTAAAATAATTAATCAGGTGGTGAGCCATTCCGGGTATAATCAGGATACCAAGGAGTTTGTTTCAGGTAAATTGGAACCAAATAAAAACAAGGGTAAACAGCAGGAAAAATTTGTGAAAGGGGTGGAGGTGATTTCAAAAAGAGAGAGCTTAAACCTTAGCTTTGATAGAAATGCACTTCTTGAAGAAGTTAATACAATCAGTGAAAGGGAAAAAGGAATTGCCATTCATGCTGTTCTTTCTAAAGTGAATAGTAAAAATGATATTGAAACAGTTACAAATCATTTAGAAACAAAGGGCATAGTACCAAGTTCTATCAAAGCAGAAATTGTTATTTTGGTAAAAAGAATGTTTGATATCCCTCAAGTAGCTGGCTGGTTTAATTCTTCAAGCGAGGTGCACAATGAGCAAGAAATAATTTCGAAAGATGGTCATTTTTATATCCCTGATAAAGTTATAACTAAAGGTATGCACGCAATTGTTGTTGATTATAAAACCGGAAAACCCGAAGAAAAGCATACTTTACAAATACTGGAATATGGTAACCTTTTAGCAGAAATGGGATATTCACATGTCGAAAAGTATTTGCTTTACATTAACAGTCTAAAAATAGTGTCCGTACAATGTTCGATGATATAAGAGGTGATATTCGATTGAAAACTTATGTTTCATACATTTTAACAGCTTGTATGGTTATAATTACCCTTATTACTATATTAATTCCTGAATTGAATTCTCTTTATGGAGTGGGAGATGGTCCGGCCGTAAATATTTTTGTCCGGTTAACGATTCCTTTCCAACATGGGTTTGATAATGTTTCATCAATGTTTCATTTAGGGCTTAACCTAATTCTAATGTGGGCGCTAGGAACATATTTAGAAAAAGTGCTCGGTTCGTATCGCTTTCTGATTACAACCGTGGCTTCTTTCTTTATGTATGTTCTTTTTCATCGATTACTTTTACTAATAGGCCATGGTTTTACTCCTATATTAACGTCTTACTCTGGTGTTATGTTTGTTGTTATGGTAGAAGGAAGGTATGTGAAAACCCGAAGTGTTTTTGAAGATTATTTTAAGACTCTTCGTGGCTTTCAATTAGGTGTTTGGATCTTATTACCTGTTTTGATGGCCTTTGTGCCCTTGTATTATAATTCATTGTCCAGTTTATGGGAAAATATTTTTTATGGAAACATTACACATCTTGTATGCGGGGCTATTGGAGTTGCACTAGGGTTTGCATTTAGACAGCATATTCGTAATAAACTAACCCAACAAACTAGGAAGCGTCATATAAAACATTCCAAATTAGATAGGTTAGCAGTTTATGTTGCTTTTGGATTTCCTTTGTATTTGGCATTGATTTTTTTCATCTGACTGTTTTAGGTTATCTTTTGATAAAATTTCCGGGATAATCAGTAATGATTCCATCTATTCCTTGTCGTTTTAGTCGCTTAAAATCTTCGAAGGAGTTAACCGTCCAGGCAAAAACTGCCATGCCTAATTCATGTGCTTTTATAATTTCTCGTTTTGAAATGGTTGAGTAGTAAAGACCTAATGCATAGGGCTGGATAGTTAAATGTTTTGTACTACTCTTTATAGACTTAAATGACTTATGAGCTAGGTAAATCAACTTATATTGTGGAGTTCTATTGTGCAACTCGTTAATGATATTAGCGTCAAAAGACATGAAAATAATGTTATTTCTATGCGCATAATTACTAATCTCTTTAAGTATGATGTCTACATATTCATCGGGTTGAGGTTGATATTTCCCATATTGTTTCTTTTCAGATTTTATCTCAAAAAGAATCATAACTTTACTTAAGTCTACTTCATTAAATAGTTCTTGCAATAGAGGTTTGTGTGTTTTCAGTTTCTTTTGTTCCGGAAAATTCGGGTGATATTTAGAGCCAGAATCAAATTGTTCTATTTCTATTTGCGTCATTTGAAAAAGATTGAATTCTTTTTCTCGCTTAATTTTCCTTCCATCCGGCAATAAACAATATTTCTTTTCCATGTATGGTGCATGCGAAATAACAATCTGTTTATCTTTGTTGACTACCACATCAAACTCAATACCATCTACACCTAAATCAATAGCTTTTTGAAAGCCCTCAATAGAGTTTTCAGGTAGAATACCTCTACAACCCCTATGTCCAAATATTTTCGGGTTTGAAACTTGTGCATGTAATCCTAAAGTGGCCATAAGTAAGAATAAAATAAATCCTTTACCAATTACTGAACTTTAATTAATGATTTTGTGGCTCTGTGGAAATTTGTTTCTAAAACTAAGTTATAAGGTCCAGCTTTTATTCCTTGCAAATTAAGCTTCATATAATTGATGCCGGTACTTAAGTTGGTAGCAATATCATTAAATACTAATTTTCCAGTAATATCATATAATTTGACCTTTACATCTTTTTCTTGAAATAAGTAGAACTGTACGGTAACTTCATCAATAATAGGGTTTGGGTAGGCGCCAAAAACTACAAGGTTCTCAATAGTTTCTTCAATTCCAATAGGAGCTCCTATTGGGTATTGAGGGGCGTAAATGGGCAATGGGCCAGAGTTACTTGAAAAAGTAGTTGCTTCATTTGCACATTTCTCAGTATCATTAACAAAGTAAGATGTTCCGTAATACTCTCCTGGCGTTTGGCTCTCAACATCATTCATGTAATAATAGTCACCTTGAACTCTTGTTTTGTTAACGTCTAATATCATATAACCTCTTTTTTGTAAATCGGCATATTGTACATGTGCATTAGCTAGTTCGATAACGGAAGAAGCAAACCCAAGGTTAAAACTAGTAGAAGTAACGCTTGTTACTACAAATTCAACCCCTAATGACCCAGTACACGATGAGTTGTCGTAGTTATTTAATGGAATGTCATTTACCCAAGATGTGTGAATGTCTCCTGTTAAAACAACTAAATTATTGACATTATTTGTTGTTATAAAATTATATAACTGGTCTCTTTCATAGGCATACCCATCCCATTGATCGCTGTTTAAAATTTGCCCAAAAACG
>CALSMU010000008.1 GCA_943787535.1 uncultured Flavobacteriales bacterium
CAATTGAAAAAATTGAAAACCTTTTTAACTAAGAAAGAATGAAAAGGATTATAGAAAAGCCAATCTTAACGGAAAAAATGACTGCTCAAAGCGAAAAGTTAAATCGCTACGGGTTTGTTGTTAGTAAAGACGCAAACAAGATTGAAATAAAAAACGCTGTCGAGAAGTTGTACGGGGTAGCAGTTGACTCCGTAAATACAATGAATTATGGTGGCGGTAAAAAGAAAATGAAGCATACGAACAAAGGTGTTATCTACCAAAGAAACAAGACTTACAAAAAAGCCATTGTTACTTTAGCTGAAGGTGATACTATTGACTTGTATGAAAACATTTAAGAAAAACTGAAAATGGGATTAAGAAAGTTAAAACCGACAACACCTGGACAACGTCACAAAATCGCAAATGATTTTGCACCGTTGACAACTACTGCTAACAAGCCAGAGAAAAGCCTAGTAATAGGAAGGAAAAAGAACGGTGGTAGAAATAACACAGGTAAAATGACGATGCGTAATATAGGCGGTGGTCATAAGCAAAAAATTAGAATTGTTGATTTCAAAAGAAATAAACATGGAATTCCTGCCACTGTTAAAACATTGGAATATGATCCAGGAAGAACTGCTTTTATTGCGCTGATAGTTTATGCAGATGGTGAAAAAAGATATATGTTGGCACCAGAAGGTTTGGAAGTTGGACAGAAAGTATTATCTGGTAAAGATGCAACTCCTGAAGTTGGAAATACAATGTTCTTGTCTGAAATTCCTTTAGGAACAATTATTCATAATATTGAAATGCAGCCTGGTAAAGGTGGTGCAATTGCAAGAAGTGCTGGAGCTTATGCGCAGTTAAATGCAAGGGATGGTAAATATGCTATTATTAAACTTCCGTCAGGCGAAGTAAGAATGATATTGGTTACTTGTACTGCTACTATTGGTTCTGTATCTAATCAAGAGCATAGTCTTACTCGATCAGGGAAAGCTGGTCGCACAAGATGGCAAGGTAGAAGACCAAGAGTTAGAGGTGTTGCGATGAATCCAGTTGATCACCCAATGGGAGGTGGTGAAGGAAAATCATCAGGAGGTCACCCTAGATCAAGAACAGGATTGGCTGCAAAAGGATTTAAAACTAGAAGTAAAACAAAAGCTTCAAATCGATTTATTATCGATAGAAGAAAGAAATAATTGACAAATGGCTAGATCACTAAAAAAACCTCCATTTATTCATTACAAACTCCTGAAGAGAGTTGATGAAGCACAGGAAAAAGGTAACAAATCTGTAATCAAGACTTGGTCGAGAGCTTCGACTATCACTCCTGATTTTGTTGGATTAACAATTGCAGTTTATAATGGGAAAAAATTTATTCCTGTTTATGTTACTGAAAACATGGTAGGACACAAGTTAGGTGAGTTTTCACCAACACGTAACTACAGAGGACATGGAGGTAAAAAAGATAAAAAACGCTAGTAGTAGCGGTAAATAACTTTAGACATGGGCGCTAGAAAAAGAAATACAGCAGAAAAGAGAAATGAGGCTAAAAGTACAGTTGCAATTGCGAAACTGAACAATGTCCCGACATCTCCAAGAAAAATGAGATTACTTGCTGATCTTGTTCGAGGTGAAAATATTTATTCTGCATTGAATATGTTGAAGTTTAATCCTAAGGAGGCTTCAAGGAATATGGAAAAGCTTTTGCTTTCAGCAATTAATAACTGGGAACAAAAGAACGAAGGTAAAGATGCAACTTCTGCAGACTTAGTTGTTAAAGAAGTATTTGTTGATAGCGGTAGAGTTTTGAAAAGAATTCAGCCAGCTCCTCAAGGAAGAGCGCATAGAATTAAGAAAAGATCAAATCACGTTACTATCATTGTTGATAGTGCAAAATAGTTGAGTAAATGGGACAAAAAACAAACCCGATAGGAAACAGATTAGGATTCATTAAAGGATGGGATTCAAATTGGTTCGGTGGAAGAAATTACGCTGACAAGCTTGTTGAAGACGATAAAATCAGAAAGTATTTGATGGCTCGTTTGAGAAAAGCAAGTGTGTCAAGAATTATAATCGAACGAACTTTAAAGTTGGTTACGATTACGATTAATACAGCTCGTCCAGGTGTTATCATCGGAAAAGGTGGTTCTGAAGTAGACAAATTGAAAGAGGAGTTGAAAAAGTTAACTAAGAAGGATGTTCAGATCAATATTTTTGAAATTAAACGCCCTGAACTAGATGCTCAATTGGTCGGAGACAGTATTGCTCGTCAAATTGAAGCAAGAATTTCTTTTAGAAGAGCTATAAAAATGGCTATTGCTTCTACGATGAGAATGGGGGCAGAGGGAATTAAAGTTAAAATATCTGGAAGGTTAAATGGAGCTGAAATGGCGAGAAGTGAGCAGTACAAAGATGGACGAACTCCATTGCATACTTTTCGAGCAGATATAGATTATGCTTTGGCAGAAGCACAAACTACTTATGGTTTGATAGGTATTAAAGTGTGGATTTGCAAGGGTGAAGTATACGGTAAGAGAGATTTATCGCCAAATTTTGGTATGGCAAAAGGTGGAGCTAGAAAAGGTGGATCAGGAAACAAACAAAGAAAAAGAAATTAGTACTTTAAAGAGTTGATATCATGTTACAACCAAAAAGAACAAAATATAGAAAACAGCAAAAAGGAAAAATGAAGGGGAATGCTCAAAGAGGAGCACAAATCGCCTTTGGTTCTTTTGCAATCAAAACGTTAGACGAAGCATTTTTGACTTCTAGACAAATTGAATCTGCACGTATTGCTGTTACTAGATATATGAAAAGAGAAGGTCAGGTTTGGATTCGTGTTTTTCCAGATAAACCGATGACGGCAAAACCAGCTGAAGTAAGAATGGGTAAAGGTAAAGGGGCTCCAAGTCATTGGGTTGCACCTGTAAGACCAGGGCGAATTTTGTTCGAATGTGATGGAGTTCCTTTTGATGTAGCTAAAGAAGCAATGCGTTTGGCGTCTCAAAAGTTACCGGTAAAAACTAAATTTGTAGTTCGTAAGGATTACGCTTAAATTGTCGAGACATGAAAGCATCAGAGATAAAAGAATTGACAAAAGAAGAGTTGATTGAGAACTTAGGAGATACACAAGCGTCTCTAAATAAGCTTAAAATTAACCATAAAATAGCAGAGCTTGAAAATCCAATTGAGGTGAGAGCGGTTCGTAGAACTATTGCTAGAATAAAGACTGAGTTAAGAAGTAGAGAACTTCAAGCGAATAAGTAAGAGCCATGAGAAACTTAAGAAAAGAAAGAGTAGGTGTTGTTGCTAGCAGCAAAATGGAAAAGTCCATTACTGTTGTTATCGAAAGAAAGGTAAAACACCCAAAATACGGGAAGTTTGTTAAGAAAACTTCAAAACTTGTTGCTCATGATGAAAAGAATGAGTGTAATGAAGGAGATACCGTAAGAATAATGGAAACTCGTCCATTGAGTAAAAGAAAGAATTGGAGACTAGTTGAAATAGTTGAAAGAGCTAAATAATAGTAGAAATGGTACAACAGGAAAGTAGACTATTTGTTGCAGACAACAGCGGAGCGAAAGAAGTTCTTGTCATCCGAGTATTAGGAGGAACAGGAAGGCGTTACGCATCAGTAGGTGATAAAGTGGTAATTACAGTAAAAAATGCAATGCCTTCAGGAAATATTAAGAAAGGTGCGGTTTCTAAAGCTGTAGTTGTTAGAACAAAAAAAGAAGTTAGAAGAAACGATGGTTCTTACATCAGGTTTGATGATAATGCGGTTGTTCTTTTAGATGACGGTGGAGAAATGAGAGGTACTCGTATTTTCGGCCCAGTTGCAAGAGAGTTAAGAGATAAGCAATTTATGAAAATTGTTTCTTTAGCTCCTGAAGTATTATAAATTAGGCAATAAGAATTGTTATGCAAACAAAATTAAAGATCAAAAAAGGAGACACGGTGAAAGTAATTGCTGGGGCTGCAGTCGGTCAAGAAGGAAGTGTTCTTGACATTGATCACAAAAACGAACGAGTATTCGTTGAGGGATTAACTGTTTTAAATAAGAAGCATGTTAAACCACAATCGGATAAAGCTAATCCGGATGGAGGAATCGTTGACAACGACAGAAGTATTCACATTTCAAATGTGATGCTAGTTCAAAACGGTGAGCCAACAAGGGTAGGCAGAAAGTTAGATGAGAATAAGAAACTTGTTCGTTACGGAAAAAAATCAGGAGAGGTAATATAATATGAGCTATCAACCAAGACTTAGAGAAACATATAGGAACGAAGTTGTTCCTGCTCTACAGAAAAAATTTGAGTACAAGTCGATTATGGAAGTTCCAAAAATCGAAAAGATTGTAATTAGCCAAGGAATCGGTGATGCAGTATCTGATAAAAAATTGGTGCAAACTGCAGCGGAGGAATTGATGGCAATTACTGGCCAAAAGGTGCTTGTTGTTAATTCAAAAAAGGATATTTCAAACTTTAAATTGCGTAAAGGAATGCCAATCGGTACTAAGGTTACGTTAAGAAGAACGAAAATGTATGAATTTTTGGACAGATTTATTGCTGTTGCTTTGCCAAGAACCAGAGACTTTAAAGGAGTAAATTCTAAAGGAGATGGGAGAGGAAACTTTACCGTTGGTATTACAGAACATATTATCTTTCCAGAAATTGATATAGATAAAGTTAATAAAATGTTAGGTATGGATGTTACAATTGTAACTTCAGCTAAGACCAACGAAGAAGGGAGAGCCTTATTAGAAGAATTTGGATTTCCATTCGCAAAAAAATAAAAAAGATGGCTAAAGAATCAATGAAAGCAAGGGAAGTTAAGAGAGCAAAACTTACTGACCGATATGCAGCAAAAAGAGATGAGTTAAGAAAATTAGCTAACAAGGGAGATTGGGATGCAATGTTAGCATTACAAAAACTTCCAAAAAACTCAATGGCTATACGAAAGCATAATAGATGTCAACTGACGGGAAGACCTAGAGGTTATATGAGACAATTTGGAATATCTCGTGTTACTTTCAGAGAAATGGCTAACTCAGGGTTAATACCAGGAATTAGAAAAGCTAGTTGGTAAAATAGATAATTAGAGAAAAGAATGAAAGTTACTGATCCAATAGCAGATTACTTAACCAGACTTAGAAATGCAATTTCTGCAGGACACAAAGTCGTAGAAGTACCTGCGTCGAACATGAAAAAAGAGATTACTAAAATCCTTATGGATAAAGGGTATATTTTAAACTATAAGTTTATCGAAGATGATAAACAAGGGATTATTAAAATCGCTTTAAAATATCATGCGCAGACAAAGAAAAATGCAATTACCGAATTGACAAGAGTTAGTAAACCCGGTTTAAGAGATTATAAAGGAGCTAATGAATTGCCAAGAGTTCTTAATGGGTTAGGAATTGCAATTTTGTCTACTTCTAAAGGGGTTATCTCCAATAAAGAAGCAGCAACAGAGAATGTAGGTGGTGAAGTTTTGTGCTACGTTCATTAATTAATTAGGAGGAAAGAAAATGTCAAGAATTGGAAAAGCAATAATTGAGATTCCGGAAGGAGTTGAAATTAATATATCTGAAGGTAATATAGTTTCTGTAAAAGGAAAATTAGGTGAGTTATCACAAAAGATTTATGCAGATTTGGAAGTGTTGATTACTGAAGGAGTTTTGGAGGTCAAAAGACCTAGTGACTCTAAATTGCATAAGGCGCAACATGGTCTGTCTAGAGCTTTAATTGCAAATATGGTAGAAGGAGTTTCTAATGGTTATTCTATCGAGCAAGAGCTTGTTGGTGTTGGATATAGAGCAAAAAATTCAGGCCAGTTATTGGAGTTAGCTCTTGGATTTTCGCATCCAATTATTTTTGAAATTCCGTCGGAAGTTAAAGTTTCTACGGTTTCAGAAAAGGGTAAAAATCCTCAAATTAAATTAGAATCTATGGATAAGCAGCTTGTTGGACAGGTCGCTGCAAAGATTCGTTCTTTTAGAAAACCGGAACCATACAAAGGTAAAGGTGTTCGATTTAAAGGAGAAGAAGTAAGAAAGAAAGCAGGTAAAACTGCTGGATAATAAGATTTGAATAATAAAAGCAAGAGTTATGGCTTTATCAAGAGAAGATAGAAGAATCAGAATTAAAAGAAGAATCCGTAAAACGGTTACAGGAACATCTTCAAGACCAAGGTTGTCAGTATTTAGAAGTAATAAGCAAATTTATGCTCAATTAATTGACGATGTAGCTGGTGTAACTTTGGGATCAGCGTCTTCAATAAAGAATGATGCTGCTCAAAAAGGTAACAAAATTGAACAAGCTAAATTGATAGGAAAAGAAATCGCAGGAATAGCAAAAAAGGCAGGATTAGAATCTGTAGTTTTTGATAGAAATGGTTACTTATATCATGGTAGAGTAAAAGCTTTAGCAGAAGCAGCTAGAGAAGAAGGTATTAAATTTTAATAGGAAATGGCACAATCAAAGATAAAAAACGTTAAGTCAGCAGACATTGAGTTGAAAGACAAGTTAGTTGCAATAAACCGTGTAACTAAAGTAACTAAGGGTGGTAGAACCTTCAGTTTTGCTGCAATTGTTGTCGTGGGAGACGAAAATGGTACTGTAGGCCATGGTAAAGGTAAAGCAAAAGAGGTAGTAGAGGCAATTTCTAAAGCTATTGATAATGCAAAAAAGAACCTTATCAAAGTTCCGGTTATCAATAATACTATTCCTCATACCCAAGTTGGTAAAGCTGATGGAGGTAGAGTGTTTTTAAAGCCAGCTTCTGAAGGTACCGGTGTTATTGCAGGTGGCGCGATGCGTGCAGTTTTGGAGAGTGCAGGTATACATAATGTACTAGCAAAATCACAAGGTTCTTCCAACCCTCACAATGTTGTGATGGCTACAATAGATGCTTTATCTAAGATGCGTGATGCGAATGCAGTAGCTTATCAAAGAGGAGTTTCTTTAGATAAAGTATTTAACGGATAATAATAGTTAGAGCGATGGCAAAGATTAAAGTAATACAATATAAAAGCGGAATCAATAGACCGATGCGACAAAAGCTTACACTGGAAGCTCTTGGTTTTACCAAAAAAGGTAGCATGCATAAAGTTATTGAACACGAGGCTACTCCACAGATTTTAGGAATGGTTAAGAAGATTGGACATTTAGTGAAAATTGTAGATTAAACTACAAAAGAATTTATAGAAATGAAATTACATAATTTAAAACCTGCAGAAGGTTCCACAAAGAATAGAAAGAGAATTGCAAGAGGGCAAGGATCTGGACATGGCGGAACTGCAACGAGAGGACACAAAGGAGCTAAATCTAGATCAGGATATAGTAGCAAAATCGGATTTGAAGGTGGTCAAATGCCACTTCAGAAAAGAGTGCCTAAATTTGGATTCACAAATATTAACCGTGTTGAATACAAGGGTATTAATTTGGATGCAATTCAGACCCTGATAGATTCTAAAAAGGTTAAGGAGATTACTCCGGAAATACTTATTGAAAATGGACTTGTCAGTAAGAACGATTTAGTCAAAATTTTAGGAAGAGGAGAGCTGAAATCAAAAATTGGTATTAAGGCGAACGGATTTTCTGCTACTGCTAAAGCAGCTATTGAAGCAGCAGGAGGTACAGCAGAAGTAATATAAGTTATAGTTTACTTGGATGAAAGGATTGATTACAACATTAAAGCACATTTGGGCAGTTGAAGAACTAAGGAAAAGAATTATTTATACTTTAGGGTTAATCCTAGTGTATAGAATAGGGTCTTTTATCGTTCTGCCTGGTGTTGATACGGCAGTACTTAATTCGCAAGCTGCGGATGGTGGAATCTTAAGTCTTATTAATATGTTTGCTGGTGGTGCATTTTCACGTGCATCAGTTATGGCTTTAGGGATCATGCCTTACATATCTGCTTCGATTGTTATGCAATTATTAGGGATGGCAGTTCCAGTAGTTCAGAAATTACAAAAAGACGGAGAAAGTGGAAGAAAGAAAATCAATCAATATACCCGTTATTTAACTATAGTTATTTGTTTGTTTCAAGCACCGGCTTATGTCTCTCAATTTGCTTTGGCAGGAGTAGCTGATCCATCTGTTTTATGGTGGATACAAACATTAATGATTCTTACTGCTGGTACTATGTTCGTAACATGGTTAGGGGAAAGGATTACTGATAGAGGATTAGGAAACGGAATTTCACTGATAATCACCATAGGTATTGTAGCTAATTTACCAGGGGCTTTCTTACAAGAATTAGGAGCGAAAGTAACTAACGGTGGTATGGTTATCTTGTTAGTTGAATTGGTCGTTTTATTGTTTGTGATATTGGCAACAGTTTTATTAGTGCAAGGCACACGTCGGATTCCTATTCAAACTGCAAAAAGAGTTATTGGTAGAGGGACAAGACAAGCAGTTGCTGGTGGACAGAGAAGTTATATTCCTCTGAAAATAAACCAAGCGGGGGTAATGCCGATAATTTTTGCGCAAGCTTTAATGTTTTTGCCTTCAATGATTTTTCAAGGAACTGATCTAGGTGTGGAATTTGCAAATATGAAAGGGTTTTGGTACAACTTCACATTCTTTTTATTGATTGTTGTATTTACGTATTTCTATACTGCAATGATGATGAATCCAAACCAAATGGCGGATGAATTAAAAAGAGGAGGATCATTTATTCCAGGTGTTAAACCAGGAAGAAAAACATCAGAGTTTATTGATTCATTATTGTCTAGATTGGTGTTACCTGGATCTATATTTTTAGGATTTATAGCTATATTGCCTGCTTTCGCTATGAACGCAGATATTAGCCAGTCATTTGCTTACTTCTTTGGAGGTACATCATTGTTAATTATGGTAGGTGTTGTTTTAGATACACTGCAGCAAATAGAAAGTCATTTATTAAACCGTCATTATGATGGGTTAATGAAAGGTGGGAGAATAAAAGGGCGTTCTACTTCATCGGCAGTGTCGATGCAGCAGTCGCTTTAATTTTTAGTCGTATGGTTTTCTATAAGACTAAAGAAGAAATTGAACTATTAAGAGAAAGTTCTTTACTTGTTGGAAAAACTTTAGCAGAAGTTGCTAAGCTCATTAAACCGGGTGTAACTACTCTGCAATTAGATAAAATTGCAGAAGAGTTTATTCGAGATAATGGGGCTGAACCTGGATTCCTAGGATACGGTGGATTTCCGAATACTTTATGTACTTCGGTAAATGAAGCGGTTGTTCATGGAGTTCCAAATGACAAACCACTGATAGATGGAGACATAGTTTCTGTTGACTGCGGTACGCTGATGAATGGCTTTTATGGAGATTCAGCTTACACCTTCGAAATCGGAGAGGTAACGCCAGAGATTCATAAACTACTTGAAGTAACCAAAGAATGTTTGAATAAAGCTGTAGAAGCAGCAGTATCAGGCAATAGAATAGGTGATATTGGGTATGCCGTACAAAAACACGCAGAGCATAATGGATATGGTGTAGTTAGAGAATTAGTAGGTCATGGATTAGGGAGAGGATTGCACGAAAAACCAGAAGTGCCAAATTATGGTAGGAGAGGTAGAGGACTAAAAATGAAAGAAGGTTTAGTTATCGCTATCGAACCGATGATTAATTTGGGAGTTAAGGAAGTGTCTCAATTAGAAGATGGATGGACAATCGTTACGAAAGATAGAAAACCATCAGCTCATTTTGAACACGATGTAGCAATAGCAAAAGGTAAAGCAGAAGTTTTGTCAACATTTAAATATATTGAAGAAGTATTAAATAAGAATTAGAATGGCTAAACAAGCGTCTATAGAACAAGATGGAACAATTATCGAAGCGTTGTCAAATGCAATGTTTCGTGTAGAGTTGGAAAATGGACATATTCTTACGGCTCATATTTCAGGAAAGATGAGAATGCACTATATTCGCATTCTTCCTGGAGATAAAGTAAAGGTAGAAATGTCGCCATATGATTTAACAAAAGGAAGAATTTCGTTCAGATATAAGTAATCTGCGCGAATCGGAATACATAAAACAAAAGAGATGAAAGTAAGAGCATCAGTAAAGAAAAGATCATCCGACTGCAAAATTGTACGCAGAAAGGGTAGGTTGTACGTTATTAACAAAAAGAATCCTAAATTCAAACAACGTCAAGGATAGAAAACATTAAGTATTATGGCAAGAATTGCAGGAATAGATGTACCAAACAATAAGAGAGGTGTAATAAGTTTAACTTACATCTACGGTATTGGTAGAAGTACAGCCGCTAAAATATTAGCTAAAGCGGGTGTAGACGAAAATATTAAGGTAGATGACTGGAATGATGATCAGATCGGAGCAATCCGTAATGTGATATCTGAAGAGTATAAGGTTGAAGGATCTTTGCGCTCTGAAATACAGCTGAATATCAAGCGTTTAATGGATATTGGATGCCAAAGAGGGATACGTCATAGAAATGGCTTACCTTTGCGCGGCCAAAGAACAAAAAACAACGCGAGAACTAGAAAAGGAAAAAGAAAAACTGTTGCTAATAAGAAAAAAGCAACGAAGTAATAAATAAGCTTAATTATGGCTAAGTCAGTAAAAAAGAAGAAGAAAGTTAAAGTTGATCCTGTTGGAGAAGCGCACATTCAGGCTTCATTTAATAACGTTATCATATCATTATGTAACGCAAGCGGTCAGGTAATATCTTGGTCTTCTGCCGGTAAAATGGGGTTCAGAGGATCTAAAAAGAATACACCTTATGCTGCACAAGTAGCAGCTGAAGATTGTGCTAAGGAAGCATTTGATTTCGGATTACGTAAAGTTAAAGTTTATGTAAAAGGACCTGGATCTGGTAGAGAGTCTGCCATCCGTTCTCTTCATAACAATGGAATTGAGGTAACAGAGATTAATGATGTTACACCTCAACCGCATAATGGTTGTCGTCCACCGAAAAGACGTAGAGTTTAATTATTAGTAAATTATTATAAGATGGCAAGGTACACAGGACCCAAATCGAAAATTGCAAGAAAATTCAAGGACCCTATTTTTGGTGCTGATAAAACTTTGGAGAAGAAAAATTATCCTCCAGGGATGCACGGACAAGGTAGAAGAAGAGGAAAACAATCTGAATATGCAGTTCAATTAGCTGAAAAGCAAAAAGCAAAATACACTTACGGTATATTAGAACGTCAATTTTCTAATCTATTTAAAAAAGCAAGTTCTAAATCTGGTATTACAGGGGAACTTTTACTGCAATTGTGTGAAGCACGATTAGACAACATTGTATATAGATTAGGAATTGCTCCTACTCGTGATGCAGCTCGTCAATTTGTTTCTCATCGTCATATTACAGTGAATGGTCAGATTGTAAATATTCCTTCTTATTCAATTAAAGTAGGAGAAGTTATTGCAGTGCGTGAAAAATCTAAATCACTAGAAAAAGTAACTCTTTCATTGGCTAATAGAACTTCGTATGATTGGTTAGATTGGAATTCTAGTGAAATGTCAGGAGAGATGAAAATCACTCCTACAAGAGATCAAATTCCAGAAAACATTAAAGAGCAACTTATCGTTGAATTATACTCTAAATAATAGAGGTTAACAAAATTAAAACTATAGAAATGGCAATTTTAGATTTCCAAAAACCAGATAAAGTAATCATGATAGATTCTACAGACTATCATGGAAAATTTGAATTTCGTCCACTTGAACCAGGATATGGTATCACAGTAGGTAACGCACTTCGAAGAATTCTTTTAAACTCTTTAGAAGGGTTTGCAATTGCTTCTGTTAAAATAGAAGGGGTTGATCATGAATTTGCAACTATTAAAGGTGTTGTTGAAGATGTAACTGAGATTATTTTGAATTTGAAACAAGTTCGTTTCAAAAGACAAATTGAGGATACTGATTATGAAAAAGTTGTTATTACATCATCAGGGCAAGAGACATTGACTGCTGGAGATATAGGGAAATTTACATCTGCATTTCAAGTACTAAACCCGGACCATGTCCTATGTCACATGGATTCTTCAGTGAAATTGAATATTGAAATAACCATTAATAAGGGTAGAGGATATGTTCCTTCTGAAGAAAACAAATTGACGAATGCATCTGTTGGGACAATTTTTGTCGATTCTATTTATACGCCAATTAAAAACGTTAAGTATTCTATTGAAAACTTTCGTGTTGAGCAAAAAACGGATTACGAAAAATTAGTAATGGAAATTGATACGGATGGATCAATAAACCCGAAAGATGCTTTAAAGGAATCAGCAAGAATCTTGATTCACCACTTCCAATTATTCTCAGATGAGAGAATCACATTGGATGATGATGAAAGAGCGGAATCTGAAGAGTTTGATGAAACGTCTTTACATATGCGCCAGTTACTTAAAACAAGATTGGTTGATATGGATTTATCTGTAAGAGCATTGAATTGCTTAAAAGCTGCAGATGTTGAAACACTGGGAGAATTAGTTTCTTATAATAAAAATGATTTGTTGAAATTTAGAAACTTTGGTAAAAAGTCATTGACTGAGTTGGAAGACTTGATTGAATCAAAAGGACTTTCTTTTGGAATGGATGTTTCAAAATATAAGTTAGATAGAGAATAAAAAAATACGTGTTTGATGGAGAGGTTAACCCTCATACCTAGAACATAAAATTGAATTGAAATGAGACACGGTAAAAAAGTTAATCACTTAAGCAGAACAAGTTCGCACAGAAAAGCTATGTTAGCAAACATGGCGTGTTCACTTATTGAGCACAAAAGAATTAACACTACAATAGCGAAAGCAAAAGCACTTAAGAAGTTTGTTGAGCCTTTGATTACAAAATCAAAGTCAGATACAACTCATTCGAGAAGGATGGTATTTAAAAGCTTAAGAAGTAAGCAAGGGGCTGCTGAATTATTCAGAGATGTTGCGCCAAAAATAGCGGATAGACCAGGAGGTTATACGAGAATAATCAAATTAGGAAGCAGATTGGGTGATAATGCTGAAATGGCGATGATCGAATTGGTTGACTTTAATGAGTTATTACTTGAAAGCAAAGCTCCTAAGAAAAGATCTCGTAGAAGAGGTAAGAAGAAAACAGAAGCGGCTGTTGAAACTGCAGAAGTTATAGAAGAAGTGAAAACTGAAGTAGTCGAAGAAGTAAAAGAAGAGACCAAAGCAGAAGAAGCTGTTGTAACTGAAGAAGTAGTAGCTGAAACGACTGAAGATGTTGTTGAAGAAAAAGCTCCAGAAGCTAAATCAGAAGACGCTGTTCCAGAAGAAGAAGAGAAGAAAGAAGAGGGTGACGATAAAAAAGAAGAATAGGAATTTATGATTCTTAATTTATATAAAAAGGACAACATTTATGTTGTCCTTTTTTTTGTTAATAATTTTTAATTCTTGTTTATAGAAAAAGACAGATAAAATTAACAACATCACTATTTTTGTGCTATGATTCAAAAAGAGATTACAACGGTTTTATTGTTAGCAGATGGAACCGTTTTTTATGGTAAGTCCTGTGGTGCTATAGGCACTACAACTGGAGAAATTGCTTTTAATACGGGAATGACAGGTTATCAAGAGATTTTTACGGATCCTTCTTATTATGGGCAAATAGTTGTTATGGCAACCTCGCACATTGGAAATTATGGTGTACAAGCGGATGAAGTTGAATCTAATAGTGTTAAGATAAAAGCATTAGTTACCAAGAAGTTTTCTCAAACACATTCGCGATATGGGGAAACTACTTCTTTGCAAGAATATTTAGAAAAAGATGGTGTTGTTGGGATAATGGACATTGATACACGTGCATTGGTGCGTTACATTAGAGATAATGGAGCTCAAAATGCTATTATATCTTCCGAAACAACGGATATTGAAAGTCTAAAAGCACAATTGGATATGCTGCCATCAATGAAGGGTATGGAGCTCGCTTCTAAAGTGTCAACCAAAGAAGCGTATACCGTAGGAAACGAAAATGCAAACTTTAGAGTGGCCTTATTAGATTTAGGTGTAAAGAAAAATATTGTTCGATGTTTAAGTGAAAGAGATTGTTTTGTGAAAGTTTTCCCATTCAACACTTCATTTGACACAATAAAAGAATGGAATCCCGATGGGATTATGCTATCTAACGGCCCTGGTGATCCAGAACCATTGGATGATGTAATTAATACGGTTAAGCAATTAGTAGATGCGGATTACACAATTTTTGGAATTTGTTTAGGTCACCAAATGTTAGCATTAAGCCAGGGGCTTACCACTAAAAAGATGCACAATGGTCATAGAGGGATTAACCATCCAATAAAAAACAATATTACTGGAAAGTGTGAAGTTACTTCTCAAAACCATGGTTTTGTAGTTGATATGGATGCTGCAAATGCAAATGAGAATATTACTGTGACACATACACATTTGAATGACGGAACGCTTGCAGGTATTTCAATAAATAATAGAAATGCATTTTCCGTTCAATATCATCCAGAAGCAAGTCCTGGGCCTCATGATTCTAGGTATTTGTTTGATCAGTTTATTGAAGATATAAAATTAAAGAAACAAGAATTAGTAAAGAGTTAAACTAAGCAGCGCATTATTACGCTGCTTTTTTTTTAAAGTAAAAACAATGGCATACATCGCAAAAATTCAGGCAAGACAAATTTTAGATTCACGAGGTAATCCTACGGTTGAAGTAGAAGTGTTTACAGATGATGGTAGTTTTGGCAGGGCAGCTGTTCCCTCTGGAGCTTCTACAGGGATTCATGAAGCTATAGAGCTTAGAGACAAAGATAAAGGAGTTTACATGGGGAAAGGGGTTCTCAAAGCAGTTGATAATGTGAACGCAATCTTAAATGATGAGCTGAATGGTGGTTATATTTTTGATCAGAATTTAATTGATCGCGTAATGATCACACTAGATGGAACAGAGAATAAAGCTAAATTAGGAGCAAATACTATTTTAGGAGTTTCTTTGGCCGTTGCAAAAGCAGGTGCGCAAGCAAGTGGAATGCCTTTGTATAAATATATTGGAGGTGTTAATGCCAATACACTTCCCGTTCCAATGATGAATATTTTGAATGGGGGGTCACATGCTGACAATAAAATTGATATTCAAGAATTTATGATTATGCCTTTTGGAGCGAATACTTTCAGTGAAGGCTTGCAAATGGGGACAGAAGTTTTTCATACATTAAAAAGTGTCTTGAAAGATAAAGGTATGAGTACGAATGTTGGCGATGAAGGTGGTTTTGCTCCTAGTTTAGGCTCTAATGAAGAAGCAATTGAAGTTGTTCTGCAAGCAATTGAAAAAGCGGGGTTCAAACCTGGGGAGGATATTCATATTGCGTTAGATGCCGCTGCGTCTGAATTCTACAACAAAGAAGATAAAATGTATCACTTTGAATCAACGGGAGATGTTTTAAGTTCGGATGATATGGTTGCATTTTGGACAGATTGGAAAAAGAAATACCCTATTGTTTCCATTGAAGATGGATTGGATGAAGATGATTGGAATGGTTGGAAAAAGCTAACAGATTCTATTGGTGATAAATGCCAAATTGTTGGTGACGATTTATTTGTAACAAACGTAAAAAGATTAGCAAAAGGAATTGAAACGAATACTGCTAATTCTATTTTGATTAAAGTAAATCAAATTGGAACTCTTACGGAAACGATAGATGCAGTTAATTTAGCTACAAGAAATTCTTATACCTCGGTAATGAGTCACCGCAGTGGAGAAACAGAAGACACATTCATTGCAGATTTAGCTGTAGCATTAAATACAGGTCAGATTAAAACAGGTTCAGCATCTCGTTCTGATAGAGTTGCTAAATACAATCAATTATTAAGAATCGAAGAAGAATTGGGGAAAATGGCTTATTATCCTGGTAAAAATTTTAAGTTTTTATAGTAGGATTTAAATATTAATTATTGAAAAAGGTTTCCATCCCGATAACTATCGGGAGGAAACCTTTTTTTATGGAATAAAGAGCAATAAAAACGGACAAGACTTACTTTTTAAAGGATGAATGTGCAATAACTTGGTTTAAGTAAAAAAAATGTGATATTTAGGGCAACCTTTATTTAATTAGTCGTTTAAAAAAGTAACAACTTAATCAATAATACAATGAAACAAGTTATTTATACTTTCGCATTTTTCCTGCTAATTCTTCCCACTTCTAGCTATAGTCAAAGTAATCTTACAGAAGAAGAAGCTACATCTTATGCTGAAAGGTTTAATCAAGCGGGAGGAACCTATCAAATTCAAATTATTGATTCAAGAGAAAAACCAGCAATAAATATTTCTTTAATAGATCAAATAGATGCTGTTAGAAAAGAAAATGATGTGGCATATATTTCGGTTAATGACAATATTAGAATAAAGGTATTGCCAATTTCGGTAATTAATGCCCCTAATTTTACGGCTGTGGAAAGAGTTGTTTATTTGAATTCATCTGATAAATAAATTTTAATAATGAAAAAGGGTTTAATTTTTATAGTTTTTATCGTTTCAAGTTTTATTTTGTTTGGGCAATCAAATGATTGTGCAACAGCAACAGTTATGGATTTGTCTTCAGGTAATGCCTGTGAAACAGGTACGACTTTGAATGCAACAAGTGCGAATGTATTATATGGGAATTGTAACCCGGTCTTTGGTGTAAATGAGGTGTGGTATACTTATGTTTCTAATGGTGCAGATAATTCATTTACACTAGATCCGCAAGGAATGACGGATGCTGAAATTGTAATTTACTCTGGAGGCTGTGGAGGTTTATTAGAACTTTGCGATATTGAAACAGGGGGTAATACTTTAACAGCTAATTGGGGTTTTCCTGCAGGTACCCAGGTATGGATTGCGGTTGCATCTAATGGAGGTACTGAAGGCGCATTTGAATTATGTATTGAATCTGTAGAGCCCGATCCAACTGGAGGAAATGCTTGTTCAGGAGCTATACCAATTTGTGATCCTGCTGTTACTTTAAGCGTTGATATGGCAACAATGACTCCCTCTGGAATTTTTCCTAGTTGTTTTGTTGGAGCTGCTAATCAAGATGTTTGGTTTGAGTTTACGGTTCTAGAAACAGGTACTTTTGAGTGGGAGGCTATTCCAACAGCCGGAGTAGAGTTGGACTGGGCAATGTATGATATTACTGGAGGAGGCTGCCCAGGAAATGAAATGGATTGTAATTATAATTGGGATGGGGCTAGTGGAGGAACTAATGGAGCTTCGTCTAACCCTCCAAATGGTCCATCCGGTGATGAATACAACGCGCCGATGACTGTAACAGCAGGAAATACTTATGTTATTATTGTCGATTATTATACGCAAGCAACTACATCTTCTATCATGGATTTTAATGTTACTGGGGGATCGGCTGTTATTACACCTGTTGCCGATTTTACTATTAGTCCAACCACAGTGCAATGTGCTTCTTCGGTAGATATCACGATAACAGATAATAGTATTGGAAACACTTCGTGGGTTTTTGGAAATGGTAATACTTACAATGGAAATAACCCGCCCGTTCAAACTTTTCCAGCTTCTGGAACGTATGCTATAACTGCAACATCTACAGCAGGGGTGTGTACTTCCACAATGACAGAATTTGTTCAAGTATTTGGACCTTTGGTTAGTGTGCCTGATTTTACCGATGAAACATGCATTGGAGATTGCGATGGTAGTGCTTCTGTAGCTGTTACCGGTGGAAGCGGTACGTATGATTACTTTTGGACACCTAATGGAGAAACCACGAACAATATTAACGGTTTATGCAGTGGACCTTTTTCGGTAACCGTTTCTGATGCGATTTGTGGAACGTCAATAACTGAAAATTATACTATTGGTGGAACTAACTGCGCTACTTGTTTATTGACAAATATGACTTCGCTTACTTCTGCCTGTGATCCTGCTACTGATACATATACAACAAGTGGAATTGTGGAGTTTACGGACCCTCCAGTAACAGGAACACTTACAGTTTCCGACTGTAATGGAAACCAACAAGTTTTTAATGCTCCTTTTACAAGTCCTATCAATTATAACCTTACTGGTCAAACTGCGGATGGACTTGCTTGCGATATTACTGCAGTATTTTCAGATGATTTAACATGTACGCAAACATTAAATCCTACAGCACCGATCTGTCTATGCAATATGGATAACTTCTTTGCCTCAATTGGTTCTTGTGATGGTGTTCTGAATACATTTCAAGTTGCCGGTGATATGGCTTTTACATCTGCGCCCTCAAGTGGTGCATTAATTGTCGAAGTTGATAATGGAACAACTGTTTATGATACGATAATAAATCCTCCTTTTACTAGTCCTCAAACATATAGTATTTCTGGTATTCCAGCAGACGGTTCTGCTATTTCGGTTACGGTTTATTTTTCAGATAACCCTGCTTGTACTGCTACTTTAAATAGTAATGCGCCTGCGGACTGTTCTTGCGCTGCAGATGTTGGAACATTTACAACCAATAGTAATGTAATATGTTTTGGAGATCAAGTAGAAATAACAAGTAACTTGGACGGAACACCTCCAGGCGAGGCAACGAATCCACCAGGACCAACCTATGATCCGGGAATAATTTATTTGGCATATACTTGCCCTCCTTCTGTCTTTCCACCAGATGATTTATGGGATGGAAATGGCGATCCAGTTGATCCTTGTTTAATAGGTGTTGTAAGTTTTGGAAATGATTATTCAGATCCAAATTCGAATGGAGCTCCGCCGAATTATGGTCTGCCATATATTGATAACACCATCTACTATGTTCCAATTACCGGTTATAGTTTGGTGGATGGCTTTTATAGTTATACAAATACTAATGTAGCTTGTTATGATATGGGAGCTCCTATTGCAGTACAATATTTACCTGAAGTAATTGGAACACCAACAGAAGATTGTTTTGCAGGAACTGTAACTGTAGTAGTTAGTGGAGGTCTACCTGCTATTGATGGCTCACTATTTACGGGAACCAATCTTGTTCCTGGTACTGCTTCATTTACAAATGGAACTGCAGCAGATGGGGGAAGTATTTTGGTTTCAGGATTGTTAGATGGCGATAATTATTCCTTTGATATTACTGATGCAAATGGATGTCCAATTACAATAACTGGAACATTTACAGGAGCTCCAGTTGCTGATGCTGGAACAGATGCTACAAGTTGTACTTTGTCTTATACTCTTAATCCAACGGTGAGTTTTGGAACAGGTACATGGACTGGTCCGGCAGGTGCTACTTTTGCACCCAATGCGAATACTCCAAATGCAACAGTTACTGTTCCGGGAGAGGGGACATATTCATTTACTTGGACCGAAGATAATGGAGGAGGATGTTTATCTACCGATGTAGTTTCTATCAACTTCTCTAATCTATCTCAATCATTTGTAGAAAACTGTCCTTCTACATTAACTTCAACAGTAACCGGAGGTTATATAGGTACAACGGGATTTAATACTGCTTCAAATTTAATTCCTGCCACAGCATTTTTTGTTAACACAACTGCTGCAAATGGCGGAACAATTGTGGTGGATGGATTGACAAATGGAGATATGTATTCGTTTGATATTACAGATGATAATGGATGCGTTGTAACTGTTTCTGGTGGTCCATATGTGGGGACACCTGTTGCAATTGCCGGCCCAGATGATGTTAGTTGTGTCTTGAATTACACCTTAGCAGCAACGGCTAGTTTTGGAACAGGGACATGGACAGGCCCTGCTGGGGCAACATTTGCTCCAAATGCGAATACTGCTAATGCTGTTGTTACTGTACCTTCAGAAGGTTCTTATACTTTTACTTGGACCGAAGATGGTGGAGCAGGATGTATTAGTTCAGATGATGTGATTATCGCTTTTTCAAATATGTCTCAAACATTTGTTGAGGATTGTCAAGGACCAACAGTGACAGCTACTATACAAGGAGCTTTTACTGGGACTTCAGGGGTTGTAACTGCTTCTAACTTGTTACCAGCAACTGCTTCATTTGCAAATAATACGGCACCAAATGGAGGTGATATTGTGGTTAACGGATTAGTAAACGGAGATATGTATTCGTTTGATGTAACAGATGACAACGGCTGTATTTTATCTATAACCGGCGGACCATTTTTAGGCGTGCCAATTGCTGATGCAGGAGCTGATGACGGTATTTGTGCTTTAGATTATGTGCTAGCGCCAAACGTGAGTTATGGAACAGGAACATGGACAGGGACTGGAGTAACTTTTGCTCCAAATGCAAATACTCCAGGTGCCACAGCTACTGTTGCAGCGGCAGGGGCATACACATTTACTTGGACCGAAGATAACGGAAATGGTTGTGTAAGTACTGATGATGTTGTAGTCCAATTTTCAGACCTTAGTTATGTAGATGCCGTTGTTCAATCTACATGTGGAAATGCAGATGGTGAGATATTGTTAACTGCAAGTAATGGGATTGCACCTTATTCTTATTCTATTGATGGTGGAGCTACATTCACAAATACAACGGGGAGCTTTACCAGTTTATTAGCAGGAACCTACGATGTGGCTGTTCAAGATGCTTTGGGGTGTATTGTAACCGGAACAGTTTCTGTAACAGACCAAGGAGGTCCAATAATTAATACTGTTACTCCTATATCTCCATTGTGTAATGGTACATGTGATGGATCTTTATCCATTGATGCTACTGGAGCAACGCAATTCAGTATCGATGGTGGAACAACATTTCAAGGTGTAAGTATATTTACTAATTTATGCGCTGGAAATTACGATATAATGGTTGCGAATGCAATTGGTTGTCAAGCTTCAACAACAACAGTAATTTCAGAACCAGCTATTGTGTCTTATACGTTAGCAATTACAAATTTAGCATGCGCAAATCAATGTGATGGCATAATAGAAGTGATTGCTGCAGGCGGAACAGGAACTCTTGAGTACAGTATGGATAATGGAGGGACCAATCAATTGGGAAATACTTTTAATAACCTTTGCGCTGGAAACTATGATATATTGGTACAAGATGCAAATGGATGTCAAGCTGCTTCTGCGGAAATAGTTACCGAGCCTATTGCTATGGCAATGACTTTGGGAATTACAGATCCTTTGTGTAATAATTCATGCGATGGTCTAATTAACTCAATTCCAACAGGTGGCGATGGGAACTATACTTACACTTGGTCAAATGGTCAAAGTTTACCATTAATTCTTAACCTTTGTGCTGGAAGTTATTCATTAAATATTGAAGATGGAAACGGTTGTTTTATCGATACCACAGTCACTTTGGTTGGTCCTGCAGCTGCAGTGATTACTAATGTAATAGAGGTGGATGAATCTTGCCCAGGAATGTGCGATGGTTCTTTAGAGATTGTTGCTAGTAATGTTACCCAGTATAGTATAGATGGCGTTAATTTTGTAGCAGGTTCAATATTCACTAATTTATGTTCAGGGAGTTATACCGTATATGCCCAAGATGTTAATGGATGTTCAACAACTGCTCCAGCAGAGGTTTCAAGTCCAATAGTTGTTGGAGTATCTGTAACTGCTACTAGCCCAATTTGTATTGGCGGTTCCTCCTTCTTAGACGGAACGACCACAGGAGGTACTCAACCTTTTACTTATGCATGGTCTGACAATGCTGGATCAGTAGTTTTTGCTACTGAAGATGGAAATGTTTCACCTGTTTTAGATGAGGTATATACATTTACTGCAACCGATGCAAATGGATGCTCTGCAGCAACGAATGTTTTAGTTCAAGTGAATGATCCTTTATCCCTTTCAGTATTTGGAGATACTCCAATTTGTGATGGTTCAGCGTCAAGTCTTTCAGCACTGGCAAGTGGTGGTGATGGTGGTCCTTACACTTACACTTGGGATCAAGGTTTGGGTGTTGGGCAAAACCAAACAGTTTTTCCTACGCAAACAACAGTTTATACGGTAACAGTTACAGATGGATGTGAAACACCACCAATTTCTGACCAAGTGACTGTAACGGTAAATACAGTTCCGGCAATTTCATTTACTGGCGATCAATTGTCTGGTTGCGTTCCAGTTACAACTAATTTTTCCGATAACTTGGTTCCAGCTGGTTCATCTTGTTTATGGAATTTTGGTGATGGAGGAACAAGCACTCAATGTGGAAATCCTTCTTATGTTTTCACACAACCAGGTTGCTGGGATGTAACGCTTACCGTAACTACTGCAGAAGGATGTGTTGAAACGGTTACGATTCCAAATTATGTTTGTGTTTTTGAATACCCTACCGCTGACTTTACATTTGGACCGCAACCAACCACTGTAATGCATCCAACAATCGATTTCGATAATTTAAGCTCCAATGCGGATCTATATAATTGGACTTTTGATGTTGGGGGATTAGAAGACGAAAGCACTTTAGAAAATCCTCAGTATACTTTTCCGGGTGCAAACCCTGGAACTTATGAAGTGTGTTTAGAGGCTATTACGGTTGAAGGATGTGCTGATGCAATTTGTCAGAACGTTGCAATCGATGAGGAATTTCTTCTTTATGTTCCAAATGCTTTTACACCAGGCGGAGGCGATTTACTGAATAACGAATTTAAACCCATTGTAAAAGGAGAAGATCCTTTGAAATATTCGTTTATGGTGTTTAACCGATGGGGAGAATTAATTTTTGAAACCTCTCACTCATCTGAAGGATGGGATGGCACCTATAAAGGGCTTATGTCTCAACAAGATGTTTATGTTTGGAAAGTAACTTGTACAGATGCTTCTTCGAAGGAGCCGCATGAATATATTGGGCACGTAACGTTATTGAAATAGTTATTATTCAATAATGCCACATGTCGTGCTCTTTAATAAAGATTTCTTTCTTTATATCTTCAGCCTCTAATAAAGCATCAATTCCATCTTTATAAGAGTTTATTGGTCGGTCACCCACGTTACTTTCTTTAGTTATATAACTTGAAAACTGTCTTTTCCAAAATAAATCGTCAAAACTCATACTCATAGCATCATTGCGTGAATTATATACTTTATGGTTTTGAAATATATACCTACACTCTGGAAAGTATAGCCAGAATAAGTTCTTCAACCCCATAATATCTCCTGTTTCAGGATCTGTATAATATATTACTGGAGATATACCTATTATTCTTGTGTCTATTATAGATCTTTGCTTATCGAAAAAGCAATCTTCTTTTATTTCGTATCGAATAATATCTCTAGCAGTAAATTCATTGAGGAATGTGTCTAATAAAACATCACCTGTTTCAGGATCAAACATTGGTTCGTCATTTTCATCCAAAACTTCAAATGTTTGCTCTTCTCCGAAGAAGGATAATAATTTCTTTCTAAAGATGGGGTCATTTGAGTTACCATTATCTGGTTTAACAGGAAATCGAAATTGATCATCGAAATCATCACCTAACTCATAAATGGTTAGGCTTTGCTCTTGAAGTACGCTACATTTAATAATATCCCATAATGCGGCTCTATCAGATTGTGGTTCTTCCGGATAAAACAAAGGATGATTCATGCGTTCCCTCAAATCAATTGTTCTCCATACTCGTTTACTCCATAATACATCTCTTTCAGATAAATGGGCGTATGAAATAACCCGCTTGGTTAAGACATTTTCTTCAATATATCCCATATCTAATACACTACATGTAGCGTAGTTGTTATAACACGATTGCGCATTGAAACGAGTTGATGAAATAAGTAAGATGAGTAGTGGAATGAATTTAATAACCATAATTTACCGTTTCTTTTATAAGGGCAAAAAAACAGTTTGGTTACATACGCTAGAACTTAAACCTCACTTGTGCTCGAATTTCGGTCTTCGTATTTCCAACAATTTCACTCTGTCCACTACCAATTATATTTACATTGTTGAAATACCATTGGCTCCAACGTAACCAAACGTCTATACCTCTTCTAACCTTATACCGAGCCGTTAAATAAGTTCTAGTTCCTCTATTAGAATAAGCCGGAATGTTAAAGAAGTATAATACATCGTTTTCGTAACTATAGATTCTTGAATTATATGAATCTGTATCAAATAACGCATATCGAAAAGAAAAAGAAACAGGACTTGATTTAGGTTTATACATTACATCTTGATAAATTAAAAACCCTTGTTCTCTTTCGTTTTCCCCTCGTTTGTAAGTAGTGTATTCAATTCTATTTCGAAGTCGAACAGATTCAGATATTTTGTAAATGATATTGTATCGGATGTTCCACTGGTCAACCCTCACAGTATAATCGATATCATCCAAATCTTCGGTAGTGTTTTTTGGCTTGTTTCGATTTCTAACTCTAACATACATATCCAGATCTCTGCTAGGTTTGTACCTAGTTTGTAGAATGTAATCTGCTCCTCCAGTATTTGGTTGATCGGTTTGAAATCGCATCCAAGGAAAGGTAAATTGATCTGCATAAGCAGTTACTATCCAGTATTTTGAAGGTTTTGCTTCTAAGCCAATAAAAACGCCTTTTTCATTTACATTTCTACTACTCTCTGCAAAGGCGGTGCTGAGTAATGATTGGTAATCCTTTTCATAATTTCGATACAATACAGATAATGCCAATTTTGGATCTAAAGAGGCAAGCATACCATGTACTTGAGCCATCCCTCCATTTGCGCTTCTAGAAACTTCTCCAAAGAAATTAAAGTTTTGATGCAACAGACTATAATCACCTCCCATAACAGTGTTTTGGTTGCTATTAAAATCAAATTGATTGTAGTATTGCAAAGTTCTTTCTAAATTTCCTCCATATACCGAATGCGCTCCGGTAACACCAATACTCAATTTTCTAGTGACAAAACGTGCATGGCCTCCCATGTGGGTTTCTTCAATGGCGTCTTTATCCTCTAATTCACCAACTGTAGAGTGAAGGCCTGTCGCTTGGAACGAAGTGAAATTAGGGCCATCAATAGTAGAAAGTGTATCCTCATTGTTGATGTTAGCATCAATCTTTTTTCTTGAGCCAAAGGCAGTAAATTCAAATTTCCCCAATCCAACGGTAGCAGCAGCACCTCTTAAAAACCGATTTTCATCTACTGAAGCATAGGGTCTAATTCCTAATGCATTTCTTTTGGTTGACATAATATTCGTTGACTTTCCAAAAGCCAACCCAGACCAAAATGTTAATCCCTGACCAAATTGAACATGGTAGTCTCCAATTGCTAATCCTTTTATTTTTCCTATATTTTTGATATAAAAGTGAGCGGAATAATAGTCAAAACCTTTTTTCAATTTTATGCCAAATAATTCTTCTGCTTTCTTATTGCCAAAAAATGATTCGCCAGCGTCTTTTTCCATGGTAAACCCAATACTTAAGTTGGTTAAGAACTTAAATCGATAACGCATGTATAATTTATCTTGAGAACCTAATGTCCTTCTGTTGGGACTCGCTTTCCAAGCAGAGTCTGCAGCAGCATCAGAACTATATAGCTCTGTCAATCTATCTTGGTCGTAGAACCCCTCTTGATCTTCCAGAACGCGAGAATAACGAATAAAAGCTTCATTTGTAGCGCTTTTGAACATGTCGTCTATAGATATATGAGGGGAATAAAATTCGGTGTTAACTGCAACAAAAGGCATAAGGTTCCTTATTGTTTGTGGATCAAACCCATCTATAGATTGCAGTTCGTAAATAGATATTAACTTACCGTTTTTCTTAACATGAGTTAATAAATTGTCGATTTGAAAATCGGATAATAATCTAATTTGCTGCAAGTCACTTTTAATTCCCTTGTGATTTAAGTTTATAGGTCTGTCATAGAATATACTGAGTAAGTCAAATAGTGTTGTATAGTCTGCATCCTCGGATTCAGAATTTTCAGCAATCATTTCGATACTCTGTTCGATTACAAAACTTTTTTGTGCTTCATATTCTAATTTGTGGTTTTTTTGAGAAAAGACATTGTTTCCAAAAAGACTACAAATACACAGGATCCATATTTTGAAAAAAGATTTCATCAATTTTTTTCAAATACATACGTCAAAGAAACTTCAGGGATAAATCCTAAAACTTGATGGTAGGAAGAAGCGAGGTCAAGTTTTAGCCCCTTGTGATAAACTCCGACTCCAAAAGTAGCAGCAGTAGGAGCAGCTCCAATACCACCTCTTAAATATATCTTGCTATTAGCTTTGTATTCAATTCCTGCCTTAAAATTTGCAGGATAGTCAATGTCCTTTTCTGCCTCCAAAGTGACAAATACTTTATTTGAAAAAGTGTAAGCCATTCCTAGGCGCATAATTGTAGGAATTCTTTCATCATTAAAGTCGTTGAGTTTTGCTTGCGTTGGATTAAATAGGTGCATCCCTAACTCTAAGTTTGAGGTTATTTTTGCCTGCATTCCCATTTCGGTAGATAGCACCGAAGCTGATCCATAATTGTTTCCTATACGTGTATTGTGATAATTAATTTGAACACCACCTGTAATTCGGTTACTAAATTTTAATCCATATCCAAGGCCAAGTTTGCTTTCTCCATATTGTGAATAACCGAAATTGGTAAACGACAAAGCAAAAGCTCCTGACTTTACAGGGTGAGCATAAGCAAACCCCATATAATTCATTTCTCTTACGAGAAACCTGTTTTGGGCAAATACACCTGCTTCTGCTCTCTTTAGCCATCCCAGTCCAGCTTGGTTATGGTGAGAACTCCATACATCACTCAGTGTAATTGAAGCATGTCCCATTCCTGCTGATCTTCCTCCAAAGTGAATGTTGTCATTTCCAGCAAAAAAGAATGATGGAAAAAATAATGATAACAATAAAAGCTTTTTCATGAATTACAATTGTTGTGTAATATTAGCTTCTAATGTAGTTAGAATTTTTTTAAAAACTGCATTGCAAGTGTATTGGCATTAAATGGATATGATAAAATGACTATTTAAACCTATGAAATAGTGAAACGACAATACTTAATGGTCTTTCCTTCTTTAAGCCATTTATTTTCGTAAAATGTGCGAATATTCATTAAATCTTTTGTTGCTTGATCTGTTCGGTGTACAAATTCATTATATACATCCCAAGATTCCTCTTGTTTTTCATAATTGTTTTCCGCTATTTGTTCGAGCGTATATTCAAAAAGTAAATCACTGTCACATTTCAAATTGATGGTTCCTTTTGGTTTAAGAAGTTTTAAGTAACGCGCTATAAAAAGAGGTGATGTCAATCTTTTTCTAGCTTTTTTGGGTTGCGGATCTGAAAAGGTTAACCAGATTTCAGAAACTTCACCTTCTCCAAATAAGTTTTCTATAAAGTCAACTTTGGATCTTAAAAAAGCAGTATTGTTTATCCCTTCTATAATTGAAGTTTTAGCTCCCTTCCACATTCGAGAGCCTTTAATGTCTATTCCGATGAAGTTTTTATTAGGAAACATTTTAGCCATTCCAACTGTATATTCTCCCTTTCCACAGCCTAATTCTAAAACAATAGGGTTGTCATTTCTAAAATGGTCTTTATGCCAGTTCCCCTTTAGAGGAAACCCATTTAGCACTTCATCCATTGATGGTTGAATAACATTGTGAAATGTTTCGATTTCAGCGAATCGTTTTAGTTTATCTTTTCCCATTAGGATTATTTGTCAAACTTACCAGTCGGTTGGATTACTTTCATTTTCTCTCCAAAAAATTCGGCAAAATCTCTCATAGCCATAGCCATTTGGTCTTCATTTGTTGCTTTTTCAAAAGTTTCAACCATCGTAATATATGTTTGAAAAAAGAATTTACTCATTTCCTCAACAGACATATCTTTGGTCCAAAGGTCGATGTTCATAGTGTTCATTTCCTTGCTATCCCAGAGAGAAAGCAACATTGCTTTTGCATTTCTACTTCCATCTAGGTCGGTCGAATTCCATGTTATTTTTTCTGGAACTTTATTTGCATCTACCTCCACGGTGATGTTAATATTATTTTGTTTACTCATTTGGATCGTATGATTTTAATATTTTTCTATGATTTGTTTCAGCCAGCAAATCTACTATACTTGCTCCAGTATCTTCTACATAATCTCTAACCATTTGCCAGCCTATCCATAGACCAACCATAGAAGGAGATTCTTCAGGGAGCCCTTTTGTGAAAGGCCCATTTGCAGTAAACTGAGCAATTTTCTTTTGATCTTTGGAATAAAGTAATTCTTCATTTATCAATATTTCCCAAATATTAATTTCATTACTTTCGCACCAGGTTAGTTCTGCTTCGGTATATCCTATTTTAATTGCATCGCTTTTATTAGGTAAAATAGCGTCCATTAAGTACATTATTTTTCCTGAAGAAATTATTTCTGCTAAGAAATCGTGATTGTCTTCCTTGAAAAAACGATTAAAAAGCCAATATTTGACGCCATCTGCAACTAAAAATTTTGTTTCCATTTTATCCTTAATAAATTGCGGTAACGAGGCAGTTGGAATGCTTTTTACAATTTCATTGTCAGCGCCCAGATACATGTCTAATCCTATTCCTAATTGGCTTCCAAGTGGAAATGCATTCGCATTAAAGTTAGAGTAAAATGTTACAATTTCTGGAATTGTACTATCTGGGAAATAGTATTTATAATGTTTAAAAGCATCTATAAACTCACTTTCATATGCACTAAAGTCATTAAACTTTGTGTCAATTTCAAGATAAAAGTTTTGCATGTCTTTATTTCCAATAAACTTTGCTAAATAGGTTGATGCCATGGGGTCATGAACGGAACCTTCTCCTAACATACTTTCAAAAAACAATTGATACAGTGCTCCGTATTTTTTTAATAGGTAATTATGTGTTTCTATTATGTTATCAGACTCGGGTTGGAATAGTTCTTGCTCCATTCTTTCCACCTTTATTTCTGCCTCAATTGAGGAAATGTCAATATCTAGAGGCTTTGGTCCACAGCTAAATAGGCTTATTGTTAGTAGTAGTATAATTAACTCTTTGTTTAACATGTAGTTTTTTTTGTGGTGCAAATTAGTACAATTTATAATGATAGAAAGTACTTCTACATCAATCTTACGTATATGAATTTAAAAATTGATTATGTTTGTAATAGGATAATTAAGAAATATTTATGAAAAAGATAATAACAGCTGTCATAATAGTAGCATTAGGGTTCAATTCAAATGCGCAAGGAAATGAAAAAGATTTTCGGTTTGGCTTAAAAATAGAGCCCTCTTTTAATTGGTTAAAACCGGATAATGCAAAGGATTTTACTAATGGAGGCCTTCAGTTGGGATTTGGAGTTGGAGCTATTACCGACTTTAAGTTAGCTGAGAATATTTGGTTGTCCACTGGTTTTTCATTGGACTTTAGTGGTGCTAAGTTAAATTATTTGGATAATGGCAATGATAGAGATACCACTGGATATTATGTATATGATGATGCAATCGTTGAAATAAGTGATATGGAGGGAGTTGACTCAGCAAGGTATGCTGATTATTTGTTCTATCAACTAAATAAAAGAGCATACAAGGTTAATTATGTGAATATACCAATGATGCTAAAAATGAAAACAAATGAAATAGGATATTTAACATACTACGGTCAATTTGGCTTATTGACCTCTATTATGACAAAAGCAAGATCTACTGATGATGTTACATTGAGTGGTACAGCAAGTTCTTTAGAGGATTTAAATATTGATTCTGAAGTTTCCTTAATGAAAGCATCCTTGTCAATTGGAGGTGGTTTTGAATATGCAATTTCTGAATCGACTTCAGCTTTTGTTACCGTTGCGTATAATTATGGTTTTACTAGTATTACAAAAAAGGAATCTAAACATGTTGTAGATTTTGATGAGTCCGATGTGCTAGACGCGGCCGGAAGTTTAGTCGATAATCCGACTTTCAATGGTTATACTCCTCAAAAAAATATACCGCATGCGGTAAGGTTAACCGTTGGAATCCTTTTTTAAATCAGCACTAAGTAATCTGTATTTTGTCCTGACTTGAAATTTAAGTCAGGACTTTTTTTTGAAAGATGAAGACAGCAACTGTTATTAAACATATAGTCGATTGGTTAACGAATTATAGCAAAACCTCTTTTACCAAAGGATTTGTTGTTGGTGTTTCGGGAGGAGTAGATTCAGCGGTTACTTCTACATTGTGCGCTTTAACTGGGAAAAATGTAATTGTGGTAAATATGCCAATATTACAACCTCCATCTCAATATCAGAGAAGTAATGAACATATCGAATGGCTTAAGGTTAAGTTTAAAAATGTAACTTCTTTCAATGTCGATTTAACATCCTCTTTTGAGCAAATTTCAGTTGATTTATCAAATGACATTCAAGACGACTTAACAATGGCGAATGTTCGAGCAAGATTGCGAATGACGACTTTATATGCATATGCAGGGCATTATGGCTATTTAGTTGCTGGTACTGGAAATAAAGTAGAAGATTTTGGTGTAGGTTTCTACACAAAATATGGAGATGGCGGTGTTGATATTTCGCCTATTGCTGACTTAATGAAGACTGAGGTGTTTGCCTTAGCCAAAGAATTGAATATAATTCAGTCGATTCAAGCAGCTAAACCTACGGATGGTTTATGGGACGATGATCGAAGCGATGAAGATCAAATAGGGGCAACCTATCCTGAACTTGAATGGGCAATGACATTCGAAGGAGATGAGGGTGCTATTTCTAATCGAAAACAGGAGGTTTTGGCGATTTATCGAAAGCTACATAAAGCGAATCAGCATAAGATGATGCCAATCCCAGTATGTGTTGTCCCAGAAAGCTTAAAGTAATCTACCAATCATCATCTGAGTCTTCTTCAACATAGGGAGCTAATTGCACTTTAAGGCCTTCTAGTTCATTCGTTAGCTTTATTTGACAACCAAGTCTACTATTGTCCTCGACATTCCATGCCTCGTCAAGCATCGCTTGTTCATCATCACTGCGCTCAATCGGAACATGGCCTGTTAAAATATACATTTGACATGATGCACACATAGCCATGCCTCCACAGGTTCCAGCAACCGGAAGTTCGTAGCTTTTACATAACTCCATCATGTTCATATTCATGTCAGTTGGAGCTTCTAATATATGTTCTTTACCTTCACGGTCGACGACAGTTATATTAATTATGTTCTCCATTATTCAAATCCGTTTACCCCACTTACCGTAGTATATTTTAATACATTCTTTTTGTTTGGGTAAATTCTTTTAAATGCGGATTGAACCATCAGTGTAGCTTCATGAAACCCACATAGAATTAATTTTAATTTTCCGGGATAAGTATTCACATCGCCAATGGCATAAATACCCTCTCTATTTGTAGAATAATCTGTTGAATTGTCTACTTTAATTGCGTTTTTTTCAATCAAAAGTCCCCAATTTGCAATTGGACCTAGTTTGGGAGTTAGCCCAAATAGAGGTAGCCAGTTGTCAGCATTTAAGGTAATAGGTCCGTCGGCTTTTGTTGTTAGATGAATGTCTGAAAGTTCTCCGTTACCTCCTATAGATTTGACTTCAGCGTCAAGCAGCATCGTTATTTTACCCGATTTAGCCATGTCCATTGCCTTTTGTACGGAGTCTGGATGCGCTCTAAAACTTTGACTTCTATGAATTAAAGTTACTTTTTCCGCAACCCCCTCAGCTAAAAAAATAGCCCAGTCTAAAGCACTATCGCCACCACCACTAATTACAACATTCTTGCCTCTATAATCTTCAGGGTCTTTAATTATGTATTCTACCCCCTTACCCTCGAATTCTTTCAACTCAGGTACAGGCGGTTTTCTGGGAATAAAAACACCTAAACCACCTGCTATGGCAATGTTGGGAGCTTGATGCTTAATTCCTTCTCTGGTAGTAACAATAAATTGATTATCTGCAGTTTCCTCTATGTCAATTGCTGGATCTCCTAATGTAAATCCGGGCTTAAAGGGTTCAATTTGCTTCAATAGGTCATTTACCAAGTCACCAGCTAATATTTCAGGAATACCAGGAATATCATAAATGGGTTTTTTCGGGTAGATTTCAGAGCATTGACCACCTGGCTGAGGCAGAGCATCAATTAGATGACACCGCAATTTTAATAAACCTGCTTCAAAAACGGTAAATAACCCTACCGGTCCGGCTCCAATTATTATTATATCTGTTTCAATCATTAGTCTGAAATTTCCACAAAAATAACGTATATTTTAACGTTAAAAATAGGATATACATCATAAAAATATATTAATCGTTTTGTTGCTGCTTCGCTTTTAGGTTTTTGCCCGGGATAAAAGTTGAATTTTCAAGGTAGTCGTCAATTAGGAATCAAGATTGTGGACTTGTTCCTAGGCTCTTCCTGAGCGTTCTTTAATCCAGGGGGCTCTTTTGGTAAAGAATGCGTTTTCTATTGGCGCCTATAAAGGCAATACCGATTTTAAAGTTGCTTTCTGTTTGGTGGAACATGTAAAAGTAGTACGAACATAGTTAGATTAATGGTAGAACAATGATTTTAATGGATGAGTGCTCGGTAGGTCCTGTTTTAAATGTTGGTAAATTAATTGCTTAATTTAACGATTTTTATATTTTTTGTTATAAATTGGACGCATGAATACAAAAATATATTTCACTTTAGCGCTAATAAGTCTCTTTGTTTTACCGCAAACTTTTTCTGCACAATCTAAACGATACAACAAAAACCATAAAAAGATATGGTCCAAAGCTAATTGTTTTTACAAAGCTCAAGAATATGAAAAGGCTTTACTTTTATATACCAATATTTACTCGTTAGACGAGAATTACGATGAAATTAACTATCGAATCGGTACGTGTTATTTCAATATTCCAGGAGAGAAAAAAAATTCTATTTCATATTTTAATAAGTCGAAAGCAGCTGGTAACACTGAAGCTTGTTTTTGGTTGGCAAGAGCATACCATGTTGAGAAAAAATTCTCGGAGGAAATAGAGAATTATCAAATTTATAAGGGAAAAGGTGATAAGTTGAAAGGCGAAAAAGAGATTAATCGATACGTTAATATTGCAAAAAGAGCCGAAAGGGCAATTGACAATCCAGTTTTTGTGAAAATTGATAACTTAGGAGCTTCTATCAATACTGAATACTCTGAAGTTATACCCTTTATCACAGCAGATGAATCTAAATTAGTTTTTTCTTCAAAAAGACCAAGAAGTTATGGTGCAGAAAATATTCACAACAAGATTAGCGATATTTACATATCTGATAAAGAAGGGAATACCTGGATCAATACACACAAAATCGGTTTTGAAATTAATTCTGAAATGAATGATGTTGTAGTTGGTATGAATGATTTAGGAACTATCTTGTTAGTTAATCGAACGGAAATCGGTAACGATTATGGCAACTTATTTCTTTGCGAAAACAAAGGAGGTGAATGGTTGAAGCCATTAATGCTTAGTGAGAATATAAATTCCCAGCACAAAGAATCTAGTGCTTGCATAACTGCTGATGGCAAGTTTATTTATTTTTCATCTAATCGCCCAGGTGGATTTGGAGGAAAGGATATTTGGGGAGTTAAACAGCTTCCTAATGGAAAATGGGCTAAACCAGCTAATATAGGTGGGGTAATAAATTCATCATATGATGAAGAAGCTCCTTTTATTAGCCCAAATGGTCAAACCTTGTACTTTTCATCCAACGGTCACGAAACAATTGGAGGTTATGATGTTCATAATGCTGAGGCACAGACTGATGGAGGTTGGGAGGTTCCTAAGAATCTTGGTTACCCTATTAATAGTGTTGATGATGATATTTATTTTTCTGTAGGAGAGAATGATAAAAGGGCTTATTATTCGAGGTATGATGGTAATGGCTTTGGAGGAAGTGATATTTATGAAGTACATTTATTATACAAAGAAAATTACCTAACGCCAGTAAAGTTTATGGTGATAAACCCGAAAACGAAAGAACCAATTGAGGCAATGATTAAATTGTATGTTGAAGAAACGGGAGAGATTTATGGTGATTATTTGCCAAACGAAAAGGGTGAGTTTTTGTTTATAGTTAAGCCTGAAATAAAATTTAATATGGAGATTTCTGCTGATGGTTTTACCACAAATAATGCAGCATTTCACATAACCACAGATGATGTTTCTGATGATTTATTGTTGCGAGAGATCATAATGTCAAATTAGATTCTTTATTAATCTTCTCTTTTAAAATTGTCTGTTGTACATTTGCGCGCTCTAATAATAATTAAGAAAGTAATTCTTGCGTAAATGAAAACCTATATTCTTTCAAATGGAATAAAAATAGTGCACAAGTACATGCCAGGAGTGGCTGTTTCTCATTGTGGATTAATCTTAAAGTTTGGTTCTCGCAATGAAAAAAAAACTGAGCATGGGATAGCTCATCTTATCGAACATTGTTTGTTTAAGGGAACAGAGAAAAGGAAGGCATTTCATATTTTGAGCAGATTGGATGCTGTTGGAGGAGAGTTGAATGCGTATACCACAAAAGAAGAGCTCTGTGTATATGCTTCTTATATTAACCAATATTACGAGAGAGCGATTGAGCTAATTTGTGATATCACTTTTCATTCAACCTTTTTAGATAAAGAAATTGACAAAGAGAAAGAGGTGATCACGGATGAAATTCACTCCTATGCAGATAACCCTTCAGAAACAATTTTTGAAGATTTTGAAACTATATTATACCCCAATCATGCTTTGGGTAGAACAATTTTAGGCACTGAAAAAAGTATAAAAAAATTCTCACAAAAAGACATTCAGCGTTTTCTAAATAGAATGATGGATACTTCTCAAATTGTATTTAGTTCTGTTGGAAACATTCCGTATGTTAAATTTGAAAAGTTAATTGAAAAGTATCTAGCTATTATCCCCGAGATATCTTCAAGTGATAAATTGAATACAGTTTCAAAATTTAAGCGCGACAACGTGGAGTTGAAAAAAGATTTGGTTCAAGCTCACTGCATTATGGGATTGCCTTCTTATCCTCTAAAAAATGAAAAAAGAAAAGTACTTGTCTTGCTTGCAAATATTTTAGGAGGAAGTGGAATGAATAACCGATTGAATTTAAATATTCGTGAAAAATATGGTTATACCTATAGCATTGAGTCCAATTATCAATCCTTTATCGATACAGGAAATTTTAATATTTACTTTAGTTCGGAGACGAAGAATTTTGATAAAATAATGAAGTTGATTAAGAAGGAATTAAATATTTTAAAAAGTAAGAAAATTGGTGCAACGCAGCTTTCTTTGGCAAAAAAACAATTGAAAGGACATATAGCTATTGGACATGATAATAATTCTAATTTGATGCTGTCAATAGGCAAAAGCATGTTGTATTTTGATGAGGTTGAAAGCATTGAAGGTGTTTATGATAAAATCGATAGTATTAGTGCAGCATCATTATTAGAAGTAGCTAATGAGATGTTGGATATTGACAAGTTTTCAAGCCTTTCATTTATTCCTAAAAAATAAATTAGCAGATGGATTTTTTACCAAAAGAAATAGATGCTTATAGTGTCTCTCATACTACATCAGAAACGGAAGTTTTAAATGATTTGAATAGGCAGACGAATATTCAAATATTGCAACCAAGAATGCTTTCAGGACATTTGCAAGGAAGGGTTTTAAGCATGTTTAGTAATATGATTCAACCGACCAATATTCTTGAAATAGGCACATACACTGGTTACAGTGCAATCTGTTTGGCGGAGGGATTAAAGAAAGGCGGAAAAGTTGTTACAATTGATAGAAATGCTGAATTAGAAGATTTTGCATCTTCTTATTTTGAAATGGCAAATGTTTCCAAAAATATTGATTTTAGAATTGGAAATGCAATTGAAATTATTCCTACTCTAAAAGAAAAATTTGATTTGGTTTTTATTGATGCTGATAAGAGAAATTATTCAAATTATTTCGATTTGGTAATTGATAACCTCCCCACAGGTGCTTATATAATTGCAGATAATGTATTGTGGAGTGGAAAAGTAGTTCAGAAAGTTGAAGAACTCGATATGGAAACAAAAGCAATCATAGAATACAATGAAAAAATTCATAATGACCCTAGAGTGGAGAACATTCTATTCCCAATAAGAGATGGCTTAATGATAGCCAGAAAGTTGTAATCTTCCCTATTGTATTATTGAAAGCAAAGTGCATTAACTTCTCTAAATGCATTAATAATCAACAGAGCTTACTCAAACTTTATTGCTTTAATAGGACTAATTCGCGTTATCATATAAGATGGCAAAACTAAGGCTATAAAGCAGGTTACAAATGCACAAGCATCTACCAAAATAAGCGTAGTAACTGGAAATCCCATTGGCACTATGCTCACATAGTAATTGGCTTGTGGTAAGGTAAGAATGTGAAATTGGTTTTGAAGAACAATCATTCCTATTGCTAAAATATTCCCATATAACATTCCTTTGGTAATGAGGTAACCACCATTGTATAAAAATATTTTTCGGATGCTCCAATTTCCTTGTCCCAAAGCTTTTAGAATACCTATCATTTGAGTTCTTTCTAAAATGATAACTAATAGGGCTGAAGTCATATTGATGATTGCAACTAAAATCATTAACCCAATTATTATGTAAACATTTAGATCCAGCATATTAAGCCAATTAAAGATTTCTTCATTTCGCTCAGTGATTGCTGATGCACTAAATTCTCTTGTAGTATGTTTTTTAATTAAATCTTTTGCAACAAACAAATCATTATAGTCTTTTAGTAAAATTTCAAATCCACCTGTATAATATTTTGCACTTCCACCTGATGTTTTTAATGCTGTGGTAATCCTATTTCCGTTAAAGTTATATTCAAGTGTGTTATCATCAACCATGTCAAAATCAATTCTCATATCAGAAGATGAACAATCGCAAGAAAAGGTGCTATCCACTTTGATTGATAGCCAAGCAGTATCCGGTACAGACTTTTGCTCAGGTTCATCTAAGTAACTGTAAGATTGAAAATCAGTCGCTATTAACTGAATTGTGGTGTCTCTTATAGGGCAAAGAATAATCTCGTATTCATCAGAATAGCTGCTTCCATTCCAACTGTATCTGTAGTTTTCATTGCCTCCAATGACTTGCGCTTCAATTACAGGAAAGCCATTTTTACATTCATCTTTTAAAAATAAATTTGCAGTAATTCCCCAGTTATTTAATTTTCGAATATGATTGATGTCAATAATGGCAAATTGCTTATCGAAATCTTCCATTCCCGTTTCGTATATCCCTGCAATAATAAGATTGCGTTGTTTGGGTCCAGCCTCTTTTACGAAATAGATAGTTACTTTCTCATTGAGTTCAAGTTTTAATTTTTTTGCAACATAACTAGATATTAAAATACTATCATTGATTGCTTCGTTTGTGTAAATTGGTATTTTACCGGTTACTAAATTTTTCTGAAAAAATGAAGGATCAAAATCTTGGGTAATTCCTTTAAAAATAACTCCTTGAATTTCTTTTTTCTTATCTCCACGCGTTTGAATTATGGCAGGTTTGTAGGCAAAGTTTTGAATGTGCTTCACCTTTTCTTCATTATAAATGTCTTTCAAAAAAGGTTGGTCCGCAATCATTGGAGTAGATTCAAAAGAAAGATTACCAAATTCCGGAGTGATTTGAATATGCGAACCAAAACCAATAACTTTATCCCGAATCTCTTTTTGGAAACCGGTCGCGATGGAAACCGACAAGAGCATGACCGCTATGCCTAAAGTAATGCCTATTATTGCAAGAGATACAATAGGACGTGAAATTTTCTTATTAGAAGATTTCCCTTTTAGCATGCGTTTTGCAATATATAGCTCAGTGTTCAAATAAAATGAATTAATGAAGTACAAGTTTAATAAAGTTTTTGGTCTACTGCTAGTACTAGCAGTAATGAATTCATTTCAATTAATAGCCCAGTATAAAACTACCATTAAAGTAGGAAGTGAAATGTTTGATCAATATTTACCAATTATTAAAGAAAAACGCGTTGCTATTATTGGAAATCAAACTTCAACGGTTGGTTCAATTCACTTGGTAGATACCTTATTGTCATTAGGAATAGATGTGAAAAAAGTTTTTGCTCCTGAGCATGGTTTTCGAGGAAATGCTGATGCAGGCGAAAAAGTTACAGATGGAAAAGATAGCAAAACAGGCTTACCTATTTTGTCTCTTTATGGCAGAAAAAACAGAAAACCAAGTGTCGAAAAATTATTGGATGTAGATGTTGTAATATTCGATATTCAAGATGTAGGTGCGCGTTTTTACACCTATATAAGTACAATGCATTATGTAATGGAGGCATGTGCTGAACAGCATAAAAAAATGATTATTCTGGATCGACCCAATCCAAATGGTTTTTATGTAGATGGACCAATTCTTAAAAACGGAAATGAATCTTTTGTTGGAATGCACCCAGTGCCAATTGTACATGGGATGACGATTGGAGAATATGGGCAAATGATTAATGGAGAAAAATGGTTAGCAAATGGTGTTCAATGTGACTTGCTTGTTGTTGAATGTCAGAACTATGAACATTCCGACTTTTACGAATTACCAATAAAACCTTCTCCCAACTTACCAAACATGGCAAGTATTTATTTGTATCCTTCTTTATGTTTGTTTGAAGGAACGAATGTAAGCATAGGAAGAGGCACGCAGAAACCGTTTCAGATGATAGGCTCACCCTTAATAGTGGAAACGGGTTTTTCGTTTACTCCGAAACCAACACCCGGAGCAAAGCACCCAAAATTGGATGGCGAAAAATGCAACGGTTATGATTTGGAAGACTTTGGAGAGCACTACTTACGGAGCCTTGGAAAATTATATTTACATTGGGTAGTAGCAATTTATCAGGAATCATCGAATAAAACAGATTTTTTCAGAAAAGACGGCTTTTTTAAACTATTGACTGGAGATAAAAAAATTCGGGAAATGATTGAAACTGGAAAAGATGCAAATGAAATTTGGGAAAGCTTCCAAGATGAGGTTAAGCTTTTTAAAATTACGCGAAAGAAGTATCTGCTCTATCCGGATTTTGAATGTATCGACATAAATTATTAGAATATTCTGTTGTCCGTTTCCTTTCCATAATGAACAGCTAATTCAGATGTGTCTGTTGGTTGATTTGAATTTATTATCTAGGTCCTTCCAAACTCCTTGTGCTGACTTTTCAGTTTTTTTCCAACTTCCGAAATCTCCATTGTTTTTTCAAATTCAACCATTAAACTATGGTCTGTAAGAATTTTAAAACTTGTATTTAGTTTGAATATTTCTTTATATACTTCCTTTTTAGTATTCAAGTCGTAGTCTTTGTTTTTTCGTAACCGTTTTTTATATGCTCGCCAATTGGAAAAATATATGAAAGGGTAAAAGATGAACAATAGAAAAAAGGAAGTTGATTTCATTCTTGTAAAATGAACCTCTTTAATTTTGAATCCAGAAAGCCGACCAAGAACCCGTAGTTTTTGAATTCCAACTAAAAAAATATGTCCATAATAGACTTCGCTGGTAATATCTTGCTTAGACATCCATACACTGTCCAATTCATTCGGTGCCATCATCGATCCAAACCTTTCTGATTCTCCCGATAGATAACTCAATTTTGCTTTTAAATTAGAATAGTTAGGTGTTGTAATTAATAAGTTTCCACCTTTTTTTAATACACGGTTAAAGTTTTTAAAAGCTAATAACTGATCTGAAAAATGTTCGATACCTTCCTGACAAATAAGTATATCAGCGAATTCATCACCCAATGGAATTCCTTCATTAATATTTGCTCGATTGCAAGTTAATCCATCTATATTAAAGTATTCTGGGAATAAATCAAATGGGTATGGATCTGCCCCAAATTCTTTTATGATTCTTGATGTTACTCCATTGCCTGCAGGAAAATCGATAACTTTTTTATTCTTAAAGCGCTCTTGATTTTTACTTAAGAACTTTTTCACATGGAACTTGATGCTTTTAGGGTTGTCTTCAAAATTCATTTAACGCGTTTAAAATTTTTGACAAAGATATCTTATTAAATGTCCCTTTTTCCTGTTTTTCTGTTATAATAGCAAAGTGAAACCAATCAAAACATATTTACTATTTTTACCATTGTCTATCTCACATTTTTTTTTGGGTCAAAATAGTATGCTTACCCCAGAAGAGAAAGCAATTTTACACCACGTGGTAATTAAAAGTCCTGCACTAAACAGAAACCTTGGTGAATACTTTAAATACGCGGGTGATACAGTTTATTTCTTGTATAAAAGTAAAGGAGAGCAGCTGCGAGATTCAATAATTGATTATGATTCTATAGAGCAGGTTATCGTTTATGAACCTTCGTTGTTAGAGGTGAATTTTAATGAACTTAAAAAAGCTTCTCAAGGACTACTTTCTGAAGTAGCAACAAAAATGGCTTTACAAACTACTTATCGAGAGCTTAACAGGAGAGATGAAATAAAAAAAGAGGGAATATCGGATAGCGTATATGTCAATTTTTTAAGAGAATTATCTACTAGTCTGCCGGATAAAGCAGTTCGAATAAAAAATGGTCAGCGTGATACCAATTTCGACGATAATGAATGTTCTGGATCCAAATATTATTTTTAATAATAGAGTGAAGGAATTAAATGAATTAAAGAATTTCAAGTTGGTTGAGCAACAAGAAATAGTCAACGTTATTTCCGAATCAATACGAAAATTTATTCAGAACAAGTCGTATGAGTATTTTTTGAAAATAGGAGGTAAAAGTGGTTTTTACAAAAGTATTTTGTTAGCAGCCGGTGATGGAAGTGGAACAGCAGGTTTGCTGCATGAAAAAGAATTAATTAGGGGTAGAAGAAATAGTTTAGGGGTACCAAAAGGTGTGGGGTTATTCACTTATGACACTAAAATAGTTTCTGGATATGAAAATATGCAGTCTATTGTGGCAAATCAGACTGCGGTAAGGGAGTTTGAAGCCATGAAAAATGGCTATACAAATATTCACTTTAGCATTTGGGGTTTTAATTCTCGGCAGCAATCTACAGTGGTTGTAACTAGAGAAGGGCAGTCATATTTATTATATGCGTCGAAGCTTTCGAAAGAACTATCCCCTGATTCTGCGTTTGGAAATGGTCAAACTTTGCATACAAATATCAAAAGGTTGGAGTTTAAAAGTATTCCATTTGTAGACAATGAAATTAATGGAGAGGAAGGATTAAAATACTGGGTAGAACACTATACAAAAGCATTGGACGAGAATCTATTGAAAATAAAGGAAACAGAATTTGAATTAGATAAAAATCGATATTCACAAAATAAAACCCAAAAGAAAACCACTTTGTTACAAGAAAGACTTTCGGCGTTGTATAATCGTAAACCCCAAATTGTAAAACAATTGAAAAAAGCCAAAAAGGGATTAGCAATTGAAGAAGAGAGGTTGAAGCGATTTAGGTTTAGGCTTACAGAATTGAAAATGTTCAGGGGAGATTTTCAGGTAAAATATTCAAACTTTGGCTATGTTTACACGTATACGGATGGCTGTACTTTTAATGCATTTACGCAAAATTTTGTAATTCCCGATTCATTAAAATCTGAGGACTTTAAGGTACGGGTGATTACGATTGGCCCAGATGCTACTAGTGAACATGTAGATGAAGTGCAGTTACAAGTTGGTGTTACAACAGGGAAACCAGAAGATAAGTTGCCGAATGACTTTTATTTAGAATTTGAGGATGCATTTACTTCAGATCAATTTGAATTGGGTAGTTTTTCATTGAACCCCGTTGAATTGTATGAAGTGAGTAAACAATTACACAGTAGTTATCTTCATGGAGGAGATGTTTATTTAGAGTTACTTGCAAACGGAATAGGTCAGGTAAGAGGAGGAGAACTAATTTCATCTTCGGCAAAGCAGCTAGATAATTATCCAGGGGATACCGATGAAGAAAAGATGGCCTCAAGAGAGTCACAAGAGTTTACCGAGCTCAGACGTGCATCCCTATCATTTAGAATGGAAAAAAATGATTTAGCCTTAACGATTAGCTCTTTTACTGATCCTGTCAAATCAAACTTTTCCAAAAAAAATATAGTGGCTAAACCTTTAAAAGAGAAATATTCTACACTATCAGAAAATGATTTATTGAGTGCGTTTCGAACTTTTTATATATGTGAAAGGTTTATGGGAGAATTATTACGTGCTGTTTATTTTAATTTTGAAGGGAAAACGAAAACAAAAATGATGTCCTTGTTGAAACGTAAATTGGATAAGTCTGTAGTCAATGTTAAAAGCATAACCATTGATTATGCCGAGTATTCAGACGTTGTTCATAATGATGTAGATTTTTTTTCTCATCTCTTAGAAAAGTTTAAAAAACAAAAGGAGCTAGAAAGTGCTATAATGGGAATTTAAAAATAGCTTCTTTTTTTTGGGGATTGTAAAAATAACTAATCAGACTTTTTATTTTTTAAAATAATTAGTTGGGGAAAATGCTTACATAGGAGTTAAATTTGTGCTTTGAAATGAAACAAAAAATAAACATATCACTACTTACAGTCATTATTATTTCTTCGCCATGTTGGTGAGATAGGAAGAATATTGCATTAATATTTAAAGCCTTTCTCAACAGAAAGGCTTTTTTTTTGAAAAAATAAATTACTAAACAATAACAAAATGTATTACAACGACGAAACAATAATCTATTTGGATGGTGAATGGTTAAAAGCCAAAGAAACATCTACGAGCCTTTATTCACAAACTTTACACTATGGGTCTGGAGTTTTTGAAGGCATTAGGTCGTATAAAACAGAAGATGGTGCGAAAGTTTTTAAAGCCAAAGAGCATTACGAAAGATTGCTCTATTCAGCTGAGAAAATGCATATCCAATTGCAATATTCAGTGGAGGAATTAACAGCCCTTACCTATCAATTATTAGAAAAAAACAACTTGGAGAATGCTTATATCAGACCATTAGTTTACCTCGGTGAAAACATGGCCTTGCAGCCAACCGATGAGGTGCATGTAATGCTATCCGCTTGGGAATGGGGTAAATACTTAGGTGATTCTCAATTGCGTTTAATGACTTCTTCTTTTCAAAGACCAAACCCGAAATCATGTTTTGTTGAGGCAAAAGTAACGGGTCACTACACAAATTCGATTTTAGCAACCACTGAAGCAAAACAAAAAGGGTTCGATGAAGCTTTGTTATTAGATATGCATGAAAACGTTGCTGAAGGTCCAGGAGCAAATTTCTTTTATGAAAAAGAGGGCAAGCTTTTTACCGCTCCAGTAGGAAATATATTAAATGGAGTAACTAGACAAACTATATTTGAGCTAGCTGATGAGTTAGGTTTTGAATTGGAAGAGAAGTTTTTCACTCCCGAAGAAGTCTATGATGCTGATGGTGCTTTCTTTACGGGTACTGCCGCAGAAGTTGCAGGTGTGGAAAGTTTAGATGGTCATAAATTTAATTTTAGTTGGGAAGACACGATGGGATTCGATTTGGCAAATGCTTATCAAAATCGTGTAAGAAAGAAGGAATACAAACAATTTGAATTAGTCTAAAATGAACAGATTTAGCAAAAGAGTAACACAAGACGATTCCCAGCCAGCAGCTCAAGCTATGTTGCATGCAATAGGACTGACTGAAGAAGATTTTTCGAAAGCTTTTGTTGGGATTGCAAGCACTGGATATGAAGGAAATCCATGTAATATGCATTTAAATGATCTCGCCCAAAAGGTTAAGCAAGGCACGAAAAATGCAAATTTAGTAGGTTTGGTGTTTAATACAATTGGTGTTAGTGATGGAATTTCTATGGGAACCCCAGGTATGCGGTTTTCTCTTCCATCTAGAGATGTTATAGCAGATTCGATGGAGACAGTTGTTGAAGGAATGTCTTACGATGGTTTGGTAACGGTTGTTGGGTGTGATAAAAATATGCCGGGAGCATTAATGGCAATGATACGTTTAAATAGACCAAGTATATTGGTGTACGGTGGAACAATTGCTTCAGGTTGTCATAACGACAAGCCGCTAGATGTGGTTTCAGCATTTGAAGCATGGGGTCAAAAGGTTGCAGGAACGATTGATGATAAGGAATACAAAGAGGTGATTAAAAAAGCTTGTCCTGGCGCTGGTGCTTGCGGAGGAATGTACACTGCAAATACAATGGCATCAGCTATAGAAGCGCTTGGAATGTCATTGCCTTATAATTCTTCTAATCCAGCTTTGAGTGCTGAAAAGAAAATGGAAAGTGTAAAGGCTGGAGAAGCTATGCGCTTGTTGTTAGAGAAAGACATTAAGCCAAGTGATATAGTAACAAGGAAATCATTGGAAAATGCAATAAGACTTGTGACAGTTTTAGGTGGATCAACAAATGCTGTTTTACACTTCCTCGCTATTGCTAAAGCCGCTGACATAGAATTTGAATTGGATGATTTTCAAAGAATATCTAATACTACGCCCTTTTTAGCAGACTTAAAACCAAGTGGTGAATTTTTAATGGAGAATGTTCATCAAGTCGGAGGAATTCCTGCGGTATTAAAGTTCTTGTTGGAAAAAGGGATGTTGCATGGTGATTGTTTAACGGTAACAGGGAAAACATTAGCAGAAAACCTTGATGCTGTTCCTGGTTTGCTGGATGGTCAAAAAGTAATACGACCAATAGAAAATCCAATAAAACCAACAGGTCATTTACGTGTATTAAAAGGAAATATTTCTCCTAAAGGAGCTGTAGCAAAAATAACAGGAAAAGAAGGGTTGGAGTTCACAGGAGCAGCGCGAGTTTTTAATTCCGAGTATGAAGCTACCGATGGAATTCGAAACGGTGAGGTTCAAAAAGGAGATGTTGTTGTGATTCGTTATGAAGGTCCCAAAGGTGGACCTGGAATGCCGGAAATGTTAAAGCCAACTGCTGCTATAATAGGCGCTGGTTTAGGTAATCATGTTGCATTGATAACGGATGGTAGGTTTTCTGGTGGTTCTCACGGGTTTGTCGTTGGGCATGTATCTCCAGAAGCGCAAGATGGAGGTCCTATTGCATTGCTCGAAAATGGAGATATTATTACCATAAATGCGGTTGAAAACACAATAAATATGGATGTTTCTGATGAAGAATTAACAACAAGAAAGGGTAAATGGAAAGCTCCCCAATTAAAGTTTAAAAAAGGAGTTATGTATAAATATGCTAAAACCGTTTCTTGTGCTTCAGAAGGTTGCGTTACAGATGAATTTTAAAATGAATGACATGGATACTATTGAAGTTAAAGATACAATGCCGAAACAAGGTTTAATGACTGGTTCACAAGCAGTAGTTCAATCAATAATTGCTGAAGGTGTGAATTTAATGTTTGGATATCCAGGTGGTGCTATTATGCCAGTTTATGATGCATTATATGATGTTGAACAGGAACTAACACATGTGTTAGCAAGACATGAACAAGGTGCGGTGCATGCAGCTCAAGGATATGCCAGAGCAACAGGAAAGGTTGGTGTTTGTATTGCAACTTCGGGTCCAGGAGCAACCAATTTGATAACCGGAATAGCGGATGCGCAAATTGATTCAACTCCTTTGGTTTGCATAACAGGTCAAGTTGCGAGTCATTTATTAGGGACAGACGCTTTTCAAGAAACGGATGTTGTTGGGATTTCAATGCCCGTGACCAAATGGAATTTTCAAGTTACTAGGGCAGAAGAAATACCAATGGCAATAGCGAAGGCATTTTACATAGCACGTTCTGGAAAACCAGGTCCAGTATTGGTCGATATAACGAAAGATGCGCAGTTTGAAGAGGTAGATTTTAACTATGTTCCATTCACTGGTATGAGAAGCTACCGCCCTAAACCAAAATTAGACTTGGATTCGGTAAAAGCAGCAGCGAATTTAATCAATAGTGCTAAACGTCCATTTATATTATTTGGTCAAGGAATAATCTTATCCAAAGCTGAGAAAGAATTTAAATCTTTTATCGAAAAAACTGGGATACCTTCTGCTTGGACAATACTAGGACTATCCGCACTTGAATCGGATCACTATTTAAATGTTGGAATGTTAGGAATGCATGGAAACTATGCGCCCAATAAACTCACCAACGAATGTGACGTTTTGATAGCGATTGGGATGCGTTTCGATGATAGAATAACAGGTGATTTAAGCCGGTATGCAAAGCAAGCAAAAGTTGTACATATAGAAATAGATCCGTCAGAGGTTAGTAAAAATGTGCATGCAAATATCCCTGTTATTGCGGATGCCAAAGAAGCATTGTTGGAATTATCTAAAATAGTAGATGAAAAAACACATCCAGATTGGCTGCAGAAATTTAGAGATTTAGAAATGGAAGAGTATGAATTGGTAATAGGAAATGAGCTTTACCCATCAACAGAAAAACTTACGATGGGTGAAGTGATAAATGAAATAAATATTCAGTCCGATCATAATAATATTATAGTAACAGACGTAGGGCAGCATCAAATGATGTCTTGCAGATATTTTAAATTCCAACAAACCAAATCGATGATAACTTCCGGCGGTTTAGGTACTATGGGGTTTTGTTTGCCAGCTGCGATTGGAGCAAAAATGGGACAACCAAATAAACAGGTGATTGCTGTTATTGGTGATGGTGGTTTTCAGATGACGCTTCAGGAATTAGGAACCATGTTTCAATATGGTGTTGATGTCAAAATAGTAGTTCTGAATAATGAGTTTCTGGGAATGGTTAGGCAATGGCAAGAGATGTTTTTTGAAAAGCGATATGCATCAACAACTATGGTTAATCCTGATTTTCAGAGGATTGTTTCGGGATATGGTATAGCAACTAAAAAGGTAGTAAAACGAGAGGAATTAGCTGATGCAATTAAGGAAATGTTAAATCATAAAGGAGCCTATTTTTTAGAGGCAATAGTTGGCAAAGAGAATAATGTTTTTCCAATGGTGCCAACGGGAGCTTCAGTGAGCGAGATAAGACTAAAGTAAAATGAAAAAAGAAAGATATACAATATCGGTTTTTACCGAAGATATTGTCGGTATGCTTAACAGAGTAACAATAATATTTACTCGAAGGAAAATAAATATTGATAGTATTGCAGCATCAGAAAGTGAAATAGCTAATATTCATCGCTATACACTTGTAATAAGTGAAGCTGAAGACATGGTTAAGAAGGTTGTTCTTCAACTTGAAAAACAAGTTGAGGTTGTTAAGGCGGTTTATCACAAAGATTCCGAGGTGGTTTATCAGGAAATAGCCTTATACAAAGTGCCTACTGAAGTGCTTTTATCGGGTGGCGAGGCTGAGAAAATAGTGAGAGCGCATCATGCTAGAGTTTTGTCGGTTGAACCTGCATTTACGGTTATTGAAAAAACGGGACACAAGGAGGAAACACAAGCACTATTTAATCAGTTAGAGCCCTATGGAATGCTGGAGTTTGTTAGGTCAGGAAGAGTGGCTATTACCAAGCCAATGAAAACGTTGAAGTCAATAGTTGAAGAATTAGAAAAAGTACAATATTAAAAAATACAAGCAATGGAAAATTATTACAATTCGCTATCACGAGAAGACCAACTTTTGCAGCTTGGAAAATGTGATTTTATGGACAGTGCCGACTTTGTTAATGGAGTTGAAAAACTTAAAAACAAAAATGTGGTCATAGTTGGATGTGGAGCGCAGGGATTAAATCAGGGGTTAAACATGAGAGATTCAGGATTAAAAGTTTCTTATGCATTGAGAAAAGAGGCAATTGAAACCAAGAGACAATCATACTTGAATGCGGTTAATAATGAATTTGAACTTGGTACTTACCAAGAAATGATTCCAACTGCGGATTTGGTAATTAATTTAACCCCGGATAAACAACACACCGATGTGGTCAAAAATATAATGCCATTCATGAAATTTGGAGCTACTTTATCCTATTCTCATGGGTTTAATATTGTTGAAGAAGGAATGAAGATTCGTAAAGATCTAACGGTTATCATGATGGCACCTAAATCTCCCGGTTCGGAGGTCAGAGAAGAGTATAAAAGAGGGTTTGGTGTTCCTACTTTAATAGCAGTTCACCCAGAAAACAATCCAAATGGCGATGGTTTGGAAATTGCAAAAGCTTATGCCGTTGCGACTGGAGGACATATGGCAGGAGTTTTAAACTCATCGTTTGTAGCTGAGGTTAAATCTGATTTAATGGGTGAGCAGACTATACTTTGTGGTGTCCTTCAAACAGGTTCAATTCTTTATTTTGATAAAATGATTGAAAATGGGATAGATCCGGGATATGCGGCCAAATTAGTTCAATATGGATGGGAAGCTATAACGGAAGAATTGAAGCATGGTGGTTTAACACAAATGATGAATAGATTGAATGGGGCTTCGAAAGTAAAAACCAATGAGTTGGCAAATGAATTAAAGACCCTGATGAAGCCTTTGTTTGAAAAACATATGAAAGATATTTTATCAGGAGATTTCTCTTTAATGATGATGAAAGATTGGAAGAATAATGACGCCGAATTATTAACCTGGAGGAGGGAAACGGGAGAAACAGCATTTGAAAAAGCCGTTGAAACCAACGAAAATATTGCTAATCAGGAGTTTTTTGATAAAGGTTTATTAATGGTTGCATTTACCAAAGCAGGAGTTGAATTGGCATTCGAAACAATGATAGAAAATGGAATAAAGGCGGAGTCTGCATATTATGAATCTTTGCACGAGGCGCCTTTAATTGCAAATACAATAGCCCGTAAAAAATTGTATGAAATGAATCGGGTAATATCCGATACTGCAGAATATGGTTGTTATCTTTTTAATCATGCGTGTAAACCTTTACTAAAAGATTTTATGTCATCCGTGGATTTAGGCCTAATCGGTCAGCCATTTTTTGATTCAAAATACAATGATCCCGTTAAAATAAATGAATTAGACAATGAGTTAAAAAACCATCCAATAGAAAAAGTTGGCGCTTTACTCAGGTTGTCAATGACGGAAATGAAAAAATTGGAATTAAATTAGTAGAATGAGGGCACAAGTTAGGTTAGAAAATGTAAAAAAAGCAGCATTGCTTTTAAATGATGTTGCCTTGAAAACACCTTTAATGCGGAATGAAAATTTAGCGCAACAATTTGAATCTAATATTGTATTAAAACGAGAAGATTTACAGCAAGTTAGGTCCTATAAAATAAGAGGGGCCTATAACAAAATTGCTTCTTTAACAGAGAGTGAACTAAAGCAAGGAGTTGTTTGTGCAAGTGCTGGTAATCATGCGCAAGGGGTTGCTTTTTCTTGCTTTAAGCTAAAAGTAAAAGGGGTTGTTTTCATGCCGACTCCGACACCAAAACAGAAGATTGAACAAGTGAAAATGTTTGGTGGTGCGTTTATAGAAATAGTAATAGTAGGTGATACGTTTGACGATGCTTACGTTTGTGCAAATCAATATTGCGCAGATAATAAGATGACATTTGTACATCCGTTTGATGATGAAAAGGTAATTGAAGGTCAAGCGACAATTGCTTTGGAGATTTTAGAGCAATCCAAAAATGAGATTGATTATTTATTTGTGCCTGTTGGAGGTGGGGGAGTTGCTTCTGGCATCTCCTCTATATTTAATGAGCTATCGCCAAATACAAAAGTTATAGGAGTTGAACCGTATGGTGCTCCCTCCATGTCCACTTCTTTGGAAAAGGGGGTTAATATTAAATTAGATTACATTGATAAATTTATTGATGGAGCCTCAGTTCAAAGAGTAGGAGATTTGAATTTTGATCTTTGTCAGCAGTATTTGTCTAGTATGTCTTGTGTAAAGGAAGGAGAGGTGTGTCAAACGATACTAGACTTATATAATAAAGAAGCAATTGTTGTGGAGCCAGCAGGAGCCCTTTCAATAGCTGTTTTGAATCAGTTTAAAGATGAAATACGCGGAAAGAATGTTGTTTGCTTAGTTAGTGGAAGTAATAACGATATTACGCGAACCGAGGAGATAAAAGAAAGAGCTCTTTTGCATGCAAATTTGAAACACTATTTCATAATCAGTTTTCCACAAAGAGCGGGAGCATTGAAAGAATTTGTGGCAGATATATTAGGACCAAATGATGATATTACACATTTTGAGTATACAAAAAAACATAACCGTAATATGGGTCCAGCTGTGGTTGGGGTTGAACTTCAAAATCCTTCAACACTTAAAGCGCTGGAGAAAAGAATGAAAGACAGAGGCTTTTTTGGAGAATACTTGAATGATAACCCAGATTTATTTCAGTTTTTGGTTTAGGTTATTTAATTTTATTACGCAATTGCTTGACGCGTATCATTGCGTCTTTTTTTGACTTATATTTTTCTTTCCCAACGAGAGATAATTTGGTTTTAAACTTTTTTTCAAGTTGTTTATGCGTTTCAATTAGGTCTTTGGTAAATCCAATTTGAGTGACACCTATTTTTTTATTTTGAAAGATGTAAACTAAAAACATGTAACCCTTTTTTTGAGCAAAACTGTATTAACACCAATTATATGGACAGTTTTTGCAAGCCTTTTTCTTTTTCTTTTTGAATTTTTCGCAACACTTATCTTTCTTTTTCAAGAAGACAGGTTTAGGGTTGTTGTGAGATATTATTTGTGTCTGGCGTTGCATGATTCGAGTCCAAAAATAAATATTTGATGTATCTAGTGCAATACCGTAAAAAGGGTAAAATCGAATAGGCTATAAAGCCGTGCAAAACACCCAATAGTATCCGTATAAACTATCCTTGTCATAGTAGAGTCCTATCCCTACTTTTTTACTTTTTCGGTTAAACATATTTTTATAATGACCGGGGCTGTTATACCACTGCGTATAAGTTCCATCAGGGGTAGAACTTCCTGCAGCTATATTTTCGGAATTAACGAATGTCTTGGAATAGAATCTATGAATTCGCGCAAAGGTTCCTCCAACTTTAATTAATTTACCATTTTTTCTGTCATAAGAGTTGTGGTTAAAATATTTTTGTGTTGCCAAATCATAGGCGTGATAACGCGCAGCTCGTGCTAAATCTTCTTCCCATATTAATTCTTGCATCCCTTGTTTTTTTCTTTCGGAATTAATAATGGCTAGTATTTCTTTTTCGTCTGTACGGCTAGCTGATTTGATTTGTTCATTTCCACTAGGAAGTCCATAGTATATAATATTATTGTCTTCCGCAGCTAATTCATCTTTCAGGGGTTCCTTTTTTGGAGTTACTTTCTTTTTTGGAGAAGAATACTCAAGGCGGTTTAATTTTTTGGAAAGCTTTTCTGCTTTGTCTCCAAAATCAGCATTATTTAGGTCAGATATTAATGCTAAAGATTTATTTATAATCTCTTTTCTTTGCGACTTCCAATCTACCTTAGATTCTAATGCGTCATCATTTAGTTTGTCTAATTTGGTTCCATAAAAAATGCTGCGGCTCATTAAACTATATTTTTGCGATAATTTTGAGCTCTTATTGAACTTGTCTAAATAGATTTTGGAAGCAAAATAATAAGGAACACTTTTTTCGGGATGTTTAGTTATGTGTTTTTTGGAAACCTTTAAACATTTTTCAGTATTGGAAGTGTAGAGCTTTAATAAATGATTGTAACTTCTATCGCCGGCAATACTTTTTGAAGTAATCAAAACAACGAGAATAAAAGCTACGATTTTCATAAGTAGGGTTTTAGAAACACTACTTGTATAATTCTAGAAACAGAAAAAGGTACAAAACGGTTTTTACACTTACTCCAACCCTAAGTGTTCTTCAACAAACTCTCTTAAGCAAGCATCTCCGCCTTTTCTTTCAAGAATGATATCTGCTGTATTCAATATTCTTTTGCTAGAATCACTTGGGCATACTGAAACACCAACATGTTCCATAACGTTATTGTCGTTATTATCGTCTCCCAAAAAGGCTACTTCTTCCAAAGAGATTCCCAGTTCAGATATCCATTTTTTAAGAATAGTAAGCTTGTCATCGCTTCCAACATAACAATGCTTAATGTTAAGCATATTCGCTCTTTCAGTAACCATTTCAGTAGTCTTACTGTGACTGATTAACCCAACGTGATATCCATTTTGATAAAGCATTTTAACTGCCATACCATCCTTGGTATTGAAACGTTTGAAATGAGTGCCTTCTGATGTGATGTACATGCCACCATCGGTTAATGTTCCATCAACATCACAAACAACAAATTTTATATTACTTAATGCCATTATATGATTGTTTTTCCAACTGCATTAGCGATTGGGGCAAGAGAATTCTTCATTGCTTTAAACTCTTCAAAGTTCAATTGTTGACTTGCGTCTGATTTTGCCACTTTTGGATTTGGATGCATTTCAACTAATAGCCCGTCTATGTTCATTGCTGCACAAGCTCTAGCTAAATCAGGAACTCCAAAGGCATGCCCCATAGCATGACTAGGATCTAATATGAGTGGCAAGTTTGTTTTTTCTTTTAACCATGCAACGCCACAAAGGTCCAATGTAAATCTTGTCTTTGTTTCGAAAGTTCTCAGGCCTCTTTCACAAAGAATAACATTTGGATTTCCAGATGATAATATAAATTCAGCACATTGAACAAACTCTTGAATAGTTGTTCCAAAACCCCTTTTTAAAAGAACAGGTTTGTTTTGTTTTCCACAAGCTTTTAAAATACCATGGTCATACATTGATTTTGCTCCGATTTGGATTACATCACTGTGTTCGATTATTGCATCTACATGCGTAGAGTCTCGAACCTCAGTAACGATTTTAAGCCCGTGTTTTTCTCTCATTTTCACCAACAGCATTAAACCCTCCATTCCTAAACCTTGAAATGAATAAGGAGTAGTTCTTGGTTTAAAACAGCCAGCTCTTAGTGTCTTTAATCCCATTGAGATTAAATGTTCAGCACTTGCATTTATTTGTTCTTCGGACTCTACAGAACAAGGTCCGCCAATCAAAACAGTGTTATTAGTGGTTCCTCCAATTTTAAATGTGTCGAAATCTATTTCTTTAATATCGCTTCTGTAATCTTTACTAGCTAATTGAATATCTGAAGCCATCGTAAAGAACTCGTCGGTATAATCATCTAAAAAAGAAGGAAGTTCTTTAATGCTCGAAGAAGTTATTAAACGAGTATAGCTGCCTGTTTTTAACGCTATAGATTTGCTTTTTGCAGCAAGTTCTTCCACTTTATTTGCGTCAATATTTTCTTTTAAATGTATGATCATAATTCTCCTTTGATTAGGTTGAGGAAACTAACTATTCCTACTGTTTTGTTATGGTTATTGACTACCGGTAAATAGATTACGGGTTTAGTTTGTTTTTTGATAAATTGAAGCATTTGATGCACATTAATATTCTCATTAATCACTAAAGGATTAGGGTTTATCAGTTCTTGCATGTTCAAACTATTCAAATCATTTACATGTTTTAATAAGCCGTTTCGTAAATCTGCGTTTCCGATTATTCCTGCAAATTTGTCATTTTCATCATTAATTATTGCAAAACCTAAAGCTCCTTTTTTGAAAGTAAGTAATAAGCTTTCTAAGGTTAAATCCTTGCTATTGATAACAGGGGAAGAATCCGTTTTCTGCATGAAATCTTTCACTAAAAAATGTGATTCAATTTCATTTAGTTTTAAGTTCAACAATGCAGATCCAATAGAGACCGAGTTGAACAAATAAGATCCAGAAACAGAAAGGTAAACCCCCATGTTTCTGAGAATAAAGGAAACTTCTGCGTTTACACCTCCATCAACATGAATTTTTTTCTCAGGATATTGCTGACTGAATTCACGAATTTTGGTAAAATTCGATTTATCGAACTTTCCTCCACTCTCACCTGGAATAGTTGCCATCATCAAGATGAAATCGAATGAATCTTTATAGTTCTCAAATACAGAGATATCCGTAAAGGTGGTTATGCCTATTCCTAACTTGCCTCTGTATTCAGTTGGAATTGTAAGCTTCTTTTCTATTAAATCCTCGTATTGAAACGTTACATAATCAATGTTGTGTTCAATAATTCCAGGGTAATATGCTTCCGGATTGTCTGTAATGATATGTAAATCAATCGGTAAATTAGAATTCTCACGAATAACTTTAATATCATCAAAAATAGATAGCCTGTTTTTACAGTCTACATGGATTACATCCACATGATAGCTATTTAAGTTATCAATGGTAGTAAGAATGTTTTTCTCACTATCAGAAAAAATGGATGCTGAAATTTTCATGTTGCAAAGTAAGTTAGAAAAGAGGATTTTGCCAATGAAACACAAGTTTATTATCCTGATTTTCTATCTTCACAAAAAAATACAGAATGATAAAAGTTGGAGTTATAGGATCTGGATCGATGGGAAGTGGAATTGCGCAAGTTGCTGCTACTGCCGGACATGAAGTTGTGCTATTCGATACCAATCAAGATGCGTTGGAGAAAGCAATGAATAAATTGCAAAAGATTTTAGCTCGTTTGGTTGAAAAAGGAAGAATAGATGCGTCTACTTCTACTGAAATATTTGATAGAATTACTCCTGCATCCAACTTAAACGAAATGCAAGGGTCTGGGATTGTTATTGAAGCAATTATCGAGAACTTGGAAATAAAGAAATCAGTATTTAGTCGGTTGGAAGAGATTTGTGGAGATGATTGTGTTCTAGCCACTAATACTTCATCACTATCTGTTGCTGCAATTGCAGCAGCTTGTAAAAATCCAAATAGAGTAATAGGTGTTCACTTTTTTAATCCTGCTCCTTTGATGCCATTGGTAGAAATTATTCCAGCCATTCAAACTAAAGAAGCGATTACATCAGCAACAAGAGAATTGGTAGGTAGCTGGAAAAAAGTAACTGTATTAGCAAAAGATACTCCTGGTTTTATTGTAAATAGAGTTGCCCGACCTTTTTACGGAGAAGCATTGCGAATTTATGAAGAGGGAATTGCGGATTTTGCTACAATTGATTGGGCAATGAAAGAAATTGCAGGGTTTAGAATGGGCCCATTTACGCTAATGGATTTTATTGGTAATGATATAAACTATACGGTTACTGAGACTGTGTTTGCGGCGTTTTATTATGATCAACGATACAAACCTTCATTTACGCAAAAAAGACATTCAGAGGCTGGATGGTACGGTCGTAAATCGGGTAGGGGATACTATGATTATGCAGAAGGAGGAGAAATGCCTATTGCAAATGAAAATAAAGAGTTAGGAGATCAAATTGTATGGAGAGTACTAGTGATGTTGATTAACGAGGCAGCTGATGCTTTGTTCCTGAATGTAGCTTCCAAAGAAGATATAGATTTAGCAATGACAAAAGGAGTGAATTATCCTAAAGGGTTATTAGCTTGGGCAGATGAAATAGGAATTCAGAAATGTGTAGATGGCTTGGATGATTTGTACAATGAATATTTAGAAGATCGTTATAGGTGTAGTCCAATGCTTCGAAGAATGGCAAAATCTGGCAACACATTTTATTGATAGATAAGAATTATTAGACATAAAAAAGCTCGGTATTTACCGAGCTTTTTTATAATAAATCTAAAGTAGTTTATTCAACTTCTTCGGTTCCTTCTTCTTCTGTGTCACCTTCTTCACTCCCGTGCCCACATTTTCCTTCTCCACATTTCATGTCCGAACATTTATGTTCCGCTTCCTGATTACAAGCAGCTTTACAAGCAGCTTTGCATTCGTCCGAACATTCTTCGTCAGTGCAATCAGCTGTACAGTTTTTTTTACATGTTTCTTTACATTCTTTAGAACATTCTTTGTCTTTAGAACAGCACTTTTCTGCGTCTTCACCTTCTTTCAATTCTGTTTTTTCATCTGTAGATTCAGCCTCTCCACAAGAAGAAATTGTTGCAGTAGCAAATAACATTGCTAATATTCCGAATCCGAATAATATTTTTTTCATTTTTTTATTAGTTTAATAGTTGTATTTATAATTAAAAAAAGCCAAGTTTTAGCTTGGCTTTAATATCGTTTGTAATTATTTAGAACTAGTTTCAGTCTTTTTAGCACAAGATTTTGCACCTTTCTTTTTACAACATTTTTTTGTTGTAGTAGCGGCAGTTCCATTAGTAGCAGCTTTCTTCTTGCAACAAGATTTTTTAGCACAAGACTTTTTTCGTTTCTGTTTTTGTCACTTCAGTAGTAGAAGTAGTTTGAGCAGAAACCCCAATTGCCATAAATGCAACAAGTCCGAATGATAAGATTACTTTTTTCATATATATTAGGTTTCAATTTTTTGAAATAATTATTTCTCAAATATACATTAAATTAATCAAAAGTTGCCAGCACAGTTTGACTACCAACGACATTTTGATTTATTTTAACACTTATTGTGCTTTTTAAAGGGATGAAAACGTCTATTCTAGAACCAAACTTTATAAATCCAGCTTCTTTATCTTGCCGAGCTTCTTCTCCTTCTTTTCCAAAATAAACAATCCTTCTAGCTACTGCTCCTGCAATCTGCCTGAATAAAATTTTTCTGCCTTCGGTGTCTTCAACAACTATAGTGGTTCTTTCATTTTCTGTAGATGATTTGGGGTGCCATGCGACTAAATACTTCCCGGGATGATATTTGAAATATTTTACAATTCCATTTATTGGGTACCACTGGCAATGGACATTTAAAGGGGACATAAATATACTAATCTGTGTATATTTGTCATTTAAATATTCAGTTTCCATTACCTCTTCTATAACAACTACTTTTCCATCTGAGGGGGCAAGTATTTTATTGCCATCAATTGTTACACCTCTTTTTGGGACTCGAAAAAAGGATACTATAAGAAAAAAGAAAATAATAGATGCACCTACTAATATTGACCATATCCATACTATAGGGATAAAATAGATAAGTGCACAATCTATTGCTGCTAGAAGTAAGAAAAATAGTGTGATAATTTTAAAACCTTCGTTATGTATTTTCATGGATGTATTTAATAACTTATATCAAATCTACAAAATGTAAATATGCTAATACGAATGGTGCGGAAAATAATACTCCGTCAAATCTATCTAGTATCCCTCCGTGTCCTGGTAGAATATTCCCTGAATCTTTTACGCCAGTGCTTCTTTTTATCTGGGACTCGGTTAAGTCTCCCAATGTTCCAAACACTACAATTAACAATGAGCAAGTCATCCAATGCAAAATAGAACTTTCGGTAAAGAAGGCAAATAAAAATCCTGTAGCTAATGCAACAACAGCTCCGCCTATTGCCCCTTCCCATGTTTTGTTAGGTGAAATACGTTCGAATAATTTTGTTTTACCAAAAGCAGAGCCGGCTAAATACGCTCCCGTATCATTTGCCCATTGTATTACAAAGAATCCTAATAAAAAAACGTAATCATACCTATCATTGATTTCCAAAACTTCTTCATAGGGAGAACTATAAGCGAAAAAATTTAGTATGGAAAAAGGAATTACCACGTACATTACCCCCATTACAGAAAAGGCAAAGTTTGATACTGGTGTTTCACTCTTTCGAAAGAGTTCAATTACTACTAATAAGACTAACAAAGGAAAGATAAACAGTAAGTAAGAGAAATCTCCATATCCAAAACTAAAATAAACGATGATTCCATAAATTAGTCCGCCAACAACAGAGGAGATGCTCTTTTTTGGCTTAAAACCACCTTTTTCCATGAGTTTGAAAAACTCAAGCAAGCCAAGTATAGAAATAACGAAAAAGAGTCCCGCCACGGAATATTTATTCCAGACAATGGCACCAATCAATACCGCGACAAATACGGCTCCGGTGATTGCTCTTGTGAGTAATTCTTTCAAACTTGATTAATTCGTTTTTTCTTCAGGTTTAAATTCATTATTATCATTTGAATCAACTCCTTCTGGTTTTCCTTCCTTACTATCTTCGCTTTTTTCTATTGGATTTACTTCTGGTGCTTTGGGTATTTTAACTTTAGATTCTGCTTGTACTTCTTCGGTTTTTTCTTTTTCTACCCAAGCCCTTTTCCCAAAGACAGCTTCCAAGTCGTCTTTAAAGATAACCTCTTTTTCTAATAGTTTATCTGCTAATAGAGTTAGTTTGTCCTTGTTCTTTTCCAAGAGTTTTATTGCTCTTTGATATTGCTCTTCAATCATGTTTTTTACTTCATCATCAATTAGCTTTGCAGTGTCATCGCTATAAGGTTTAGAAAACCCATAACCATCACCTTGAGAATTATAATAGGAAACGTTTCCAACTTTTTCATTTAAGCCATAAATACTAACCATTGCTGTAGCTGTTTTGGTTACTTTTTCCAAATCGCTTAATGCTCCTGTGGAAATTTTTCCAAAAGTTACTAATTCCGCTGCTCTACCTCCTAAAGCAGCACACATTTCATCCAGTAGTTGCTCAGTAGTGGTAATTTGTCTCTCTTCTGGCAAATACCATGCAGCACCTAAACTTTTTCCTCTTGGAACTATAGTTACCTTCACAAGAGGGTTTGCATGTTCAACCATCCAACTAACTGTAGCATGTCCAGCTTCGTGTATTGCAATTGCTTTCTTTTCTTCTTTGGAAATGATTTTATTTTTCTTTTCTAATCCACCAATAATTCGATCAACTGCATCTAAAAAGTCTTGTTTTTCGACTTGTTTCTTATCAAATCTTGCAGCAATCAGAGCTGCCTCGTTACAAATGTTTGCAATATCTGCTCCACTAAAACCTGGTGTTTGTTTCGCCAAAAAGTCAATGTCAAGATCTGTTACTTTTTTCAGCGGCTTTAAATGAACGTCGAATATTGCTCTTCGCTCATTTAAATCTGGCATATCAACATAAATTTGCCTGTCAAAACGCCCAGCTCTCAATAATGCTTTATCCAAAACATCAGCTCTGTTTGTAGCCGCAAGAATAATTACACCATTGTTCGTTCCAAAACCGTCCATTTCAGTTAAAAGTTGATTCAATGTGTTTTCTCTCTCATCATTCGATCCCATATTAGGGTTCTTTCCTCTAGCGCGACCAATTGCATCAATTTCATCAATAAAGATTATGCTTGGCGCTTTTTCCTTGGCTTGTTTGAATAAATCCCTAACTCTGGATGCTCCAACTCCAACAAACATTTCGACGAAATCTGATCCAGAAAGAGAGAAGAAAGGGACCTCAGCTTCTCCGGCAACAGCTTTTGCAAGTAATGTTTTTCCTGTTCCAGGAGGTCCTACTAGTAATGCGCCTTTTGGAATTTTTGCTCCTAAATCAGTATATTTTTTAGGTTTTTTTAGAAATTCCACAATCTCTTGCACCTCTTCTTTTGCTTCTTCCAATCCCGCTACATCTTTAAAGCTGACATTGGTGCTTTTTCCTTTTCCAAATACTTGAGCTTTCGATTTTCCAATGTTAAAGATTTGACTTCCGCCTCCTCCAGCGCCTCCTCCAACACGTTTCATGATAAACACCCATACTGCAATCATGATTACAATAAAGATTAACCAGCTAAAAAGTTCTCTTCCATAGTTTTCTTCAGTAGTTCCTTTGACCTCTATTCCATATTGATTTTCCCAAATTGTAATATCATCCTTTAATTTCTCATCATTTAAAATAGTAAAAAAGTAATGTGGACCCCTGTTACTGCCGCCAAATAAACTCTTTTCATCAAGGGTTTTATGCGTGTCATTACTCAATGATTCTTGCTTTATGTAAATCCGCACAATTTCCTTGTTGACAATCTCAAGTTTTGCAACTTGATCTTTTTCCAGCATTTCAGTCCGAAATTTTTGAGGAGTTATTTCTCTTACTCCTCCATCCCAATTGAACAGGTTGATTGAAATAAGAATAACGGCTATAATAGCATAAATCCAGTAAAAGTTAAATGCTGGTTTTTTTCCTTTACTATTTGTAGTTTTTTTTGGTTGCTTATTCGCCATTTTAATGTTTTTTCAATGATATTGTTTCGTCTGATTATTTAGGACGAATCAAACCAAATTATATTGTAATGTCTTCAATCTTTTCTATTTGAGCATCTCCCCAAAGACCTTCGATATTGTAAAATTCTCTAGCGTCACTGTAAAAGACATGGGCAACTACATCCACATAGTCCAATAATATCCACTCCGCATTTGTTTTACCTTCTTGATGCCAAGGCTTCTGATTAATATCTGTTAGTGTGGTTTCAGCTATTGATTTTGATATTGCTTCAACTTGTGTTGAAGAATTACCATGACAAATAACAAAAAAATCGGTTACTGCGCTCGGTATTTTACGTAAGTCAATACATACAATGTCGTGCGCATTTACCTCCTGCATTCCTTTTATAATCGCTTCTTTAAGCGCTTTAGAACTTATTTTTTTAGTTACTTTCATTAAGAAAATTAATTTTTTGTGCGGCAAAAGTAAATAATTCTTGATTAGAAACCCTTATTTTCGACAATTATCAACACCTTTTAGAATTGCCAGAAACATTGTACATAGGGAAAAATATCATTGAATTAGATGTAGTTGATTCAACAAATAATTACGCTTCTAAATTAGTCGCAAATCAGGAGGCTTTGGATGGTACAGTTGTCGTGGCTCATTTTCAAGGAGAAGGAAAGGGGCAAAGAGGTAATGTGTGGAGTTCTGAACCGGGTAAAAACCTTACCTTTTCATTGGTGCTTAATCCAAAAAGAGTCGCACCAAGCGAAGCATTTGTAATTAGCAAAATAGTTTCATTAGCAATATGTAAATATTTAGAATCGGTTATAGATGAGGATGTTTTTATAAAATGGCCCAATGATATTTATGTCGGTGAAAAGAAAATTTGCGGAATTTTAATTGAAAACCAATTTAAAGGTAACAATTTCGAATACGCAATAATTGGAATTGGATTAAATGTGAATCAAACTAATTTCCAAAATTTGCCTCGAGTGACAAGCTTATTCCTTGAATCGAAAAAAGAATTAGATTTAAAATCGGTGTTAAACGAACTTTTAAAAAGTATCGAAATATTTTATTTACGGTTTCAAAGGGAAGGTGTTTCTTCGATACATGAAGAATATCTTGCCAATCTATTGTTCGTTGATGAAATGCGCAGATACAAAACCTCGCAAGGAGATATTACAGGGAAAATTGTAAACGTACTTTCAAGCGGTCAATTAGAAATTAAAACAAAAGAGGGGCAGTTATTTAATTTCGACATCAAGGAATTAGAGTTTGTGTTTTAAACTCCTTCTTTTACTTTAACCAACCTATCAGCCATATAGTCAAATAGGTTGTTTAGAGGTTTTTCAACCATCATTTTTAAGAATGGGTTGATGTCTGCTTCACATAATAGTTGTGCATCACAAGTAGCACCGGATTCTGTTAGGACAACGTTTAAGGAAAACGAAAATGGAGAATTTTCGCCACTTACCAAATGGATTTCATTGTGCGGTAACCCATTTTTGTAAACTAAGAGTTAGTTTATACGTCTTTTGAATTTTGAACGAACACTTTTTCTCGTCAGACTCCCAACTAGAAATTTTATCTTTTGGTAAAAGTAATTCGTAGTTATTTAAATCGGTTAGAAAAGTATAGCATTCTTCTGCACTACAAGCTACATTTACTTTTTTACTTTCTATTTTGGTCATACTATAAAGTTCTAAATTTAATTCTGTTTCCAAGAAGATGGACTTGTTCTCCATTCTTTAAGAGATGAAATGTCTTTTTCATTGATGTAATTGGAAGCTGTAGCTTGTTTTAATAAGCAAGTATAGTCACTCAAAGTAGTTAATTTGCAGTTAGCCCCTTTAAAATTTTCCTGAGCAATGCCAAACCCATAAGTAAAGATAGCAGCCATTCCTTTAACCTTACATCCAATTTCTCTAATTGCTTCCAAAGCATCTAGGCTGCTTTTGCCAGAAGAAACTAAATCTTCAACGATTACAACATTTTGACTAGAATCTAAAACCCCTTCAACTTTATTTTGAAGACCATGGCCTTTGGTGGACGACCGAACATATACAAAAGGAATCCCCATTTCTTCAGCTACCAATGCCCCAATTGCAATGCCTCCAGTAGCAACTCCTGCTATTACATCCGGCTTTCCATAAGTATCTAAAATCATCTCGACAAATTGCTGCCTTATGTAGGTTCTTATTTTTGGATAAGACAATATTTTTCTATTATCGCAATATATTGGTGAGTTCCATCCAGATGCCCACGTAAAAGGTTTGTTAGGCTGTAATTTAATCGCCTTGATTTGTAACAAAAATTCTGCTACTTTTAACCCGCATTCTTTATTATTAAACATGACTGCAAATGTATAAAGTTTTTATTAAGAATAAGCCACTATTCTTCATCGAAAATGATGAAGATATTTCAATATTAGACGCTAAATTAGTTTATTCGATTAATAATGATGATGATAAAGAAATGTTATTGGATAAGCATGCCTCTTCGGAGGACTCTATATACATACGAGGAAGCAGTTTTGATGTGCTGTGGAAATTATTTTTTGGTAAATATAAAACAGTTCAGGCTGCCGGTGGAGTGGTCATTAATAATAAAAATCAACTTCTTTTTATCTTTAGAAATGGTTTTTGGGATTTGCCAAAAGGAAAAGTGGAGGATGAGGAAGCAATTGAAGTTGCAGCTATCCGAGAAGTAGAGGAGGAATGTGGGATTAGAAAACCAACATTAATAAGCAAGCTATTAGTGACGTATCACACATATGATACTTACGGAGAAAATTGTATAAAGCCAACCCATTGGTATTTAATGAAATATGATGGTGATGAAGATTTATTGCCGCAAGAAGAAGAAGGTATAACAAACGTACAGTGGGTAAATCGAGAAGATATAGCGTCCAAGATGTTAAATACTTATGGCTCTATCATCGATGTGATAGAAGCTTTTAAGAATAATAAAGAGTAATTTTATAGACCAATTTAGTAATAATGTACATTAAAGTTATCAGTTGTCTTAAAGCTCCAAGTGGAGGTGTTGTTGCAGAATTGCAAATAGATCAAGAAGGTTTAAAGGCAAATAGCGTTTTATATTCTGCTAATTCAGGTAAAAGATGGAAAGTAGAGAGCAGGGTACTATACAGCTCTTTTAGAGAAGTTCAAAAGAGGTTTCCCTTTGAAAAAATACAAGTTATCCGGACCGAACTTTCAGATAAAAATAAAGAGAAATTGAAATTGGAAATGTGTGCAAAGGAAAATAAAAAAATATTCCAATATTATATTAAAGCTGTTGGGCATAAACAAATCCCAGAGATTAATGAAAGTCTTATTTGCGCAGGGTATTAGCTGTTTTTTTTTCTTTCCTGAATCATAAGCTGAATAATAGGTAGATGATAATTGTTTAAAGTCTATTTTTAGATTGTTTATTGTATAGAGTAATGAATTCATTTTCATATTCTGATTACTAAGACGCAGTCATAATCTGTTTCCAAAAACATTTTTCAAAATACTGAATACTACCTTTTTGAAAATTTTACCTTTGTTGCATATTATCAAAAAGAGTATGGGATTTATAGAAGAAATGAAATGGAGGGGTATGATTCATGATATGATGCCAGGAACTGACGAAGCGTTGAATAAAGAAATGACAGCAGCCTATATTGGTTTTGATCCAACAGCCGACTCGTTGCATATCGGTAGCTTGGTTCAAATTATGACATTGGTTCATTTCCAGCGTTCTGGTCACAAGCCTTTTGCTTTAGTTGGTGGTGCAACGGGTATGGTTGGAGATCCATCTGGAAAGTCACAAGAAAGGAATTTGCTAGATAGTAATACTTTGGACCATAACGTAGCTTGTGTCAAAAAGCAATTGGAGCAGTTTTTGGATTTTGATTGTGGAGATAATTCTGCAGAAATGGTGAATAATTATGATTGGTTTAAGGAGATGAATTTATTAGAATTTATCCGTGACATTGGTAAGCACATTACTGTCAATTATATGATGGCAAAAGACTCTGTTAAGTCTCGACTCGAGAGCGGGCTATCATTTACAGAGTTTTCATACCAGTTGGTTCAGGGGTATGATTTTTATTATTTGAACAAGAATAAAGGTTGTAAAGTTCAGTTAGGTGGTTCAGATCAGTGGGGTAACATTGTCACAGGAACCGAACTAATCCGAAGAAAAGGTGGTGGGGAAGCCTATGGCGTTACTACACCTTTGATTAAAAAGGCAGATGGTAGTAAATTTGGTAAAACAGAAGGAGGAAATGTTTGGTTAGATAAAAATAGAACATCGCCTTATAAGTTTTACCAATATTGGATCAATTCAAGTGATGAAGATTCGGCTAAATATATTCGAATATTTACTTTGAAAACCAAAGACGAAATTCAAGAAATTGAGGCGAAACATAATGAACAGCCTCATTTACGTTTGCTACAAAAAGAACTGGCAAAAGATATTACTACTCGTGTTCATTCTGAGGAGGATTATAAAAGTGCAATAGATGCCTCTGAAATTTTATTTAAAAAAGGGAATGAAGCCATTGATGCCTTAAAGGGAATGACTGAAGCCATTTTTATGGATGTTTTTGAGGGAGTCCCTAAAGCAGAAGTTTCAAAATCTGAATTAGAAACAGGAATCAATATAATAGATATTCTTTGTGATAAAACAGGGTTTTTAAAATCAAACGGCGAAGCGCGAAGAGCTTTAAAAGAAAATTCCATTTCTGTAAATAAAGAAAAAGTTGATGAAACAAAAAAAGTTCTTTCCTCAGACTTAATTGATGGATGTTATATTCTTTTGCAAAGAGGCAAGAAAAATTATTTCATAATAAAAGCTGTGTAATTAAACACAGCTTTTATTGATGTTTTGATAAGCGGGTCGCTTTGTTTTAACCCTTTTTCAATTTTTTTCCTTTTACAACTCTTTGGCTGTTACTCTTATCACTGTTTCGTCTTAGTTTTATTGCGAGATAGGCATTTTTACTGTATTTGGAAGTAACGTATTTTTCTCCGCCATAAGTGATTTGTCCTTGACCATTTGGATTCCATTTTTCAGCTTGAAGCGAATATCTCCCTTTCATAGATGAAGAACCAAAAATCAATGTTTTGCCTTCTCCATTTTCGAATCGAATTGCAATTTTATTTTCAGAAATAGATTTTTCAAGAATTCCTTTTGTCCCAGATCTAAAGATTATTTTATCTGTACTTTGCTCTTCGTTAATTATAATTTCTCCATCTACAAGCTCAGTGTTACTACCTTCTGTTGATGCATTATAAATAACCACATCATTTACTAAATAATACTGCAGCTCATCAATTTCACTCTCTGTCAAATGATATCTTTTAAGAACATCTCTAGTGTAAGATATTTTTTGTTTACAAGCTCCAAGACTCAGGGCAACAGTCAATAAAATAAGAAACGATTTTATATTTTTCATGTGTATTTTTTTTATGTTTTCATCAAACTTTATTCCGCTTTTCAATATTTAAAAGTGGTCGCGGTTTTAAGTGCATAAATGTAAGTAAATATTTTGGAAAGTTTGTTGGTTCAAATTTTCTAGAGTTTTTTGATACATTCAGAATTCAAGCGGTTTCAACTAATCATCAGATTACATCCTCTTGTGTCTGAATTGTCGAACCGACCAATAATTTCGAATTGATTATTTCTTTTTGCTCTTCCCAAGTCTTGAGTGCTAATAAAGCAGCAACTATTTATATTGGCTAAATCAATAACATTAACACCTCCAGTTTTATTTCCCTCGCAAAGAGAAAGTGGATCGCTTATTTGACGGATAAAAATTTTCATCCAGGGAGGGGTTTTAAATAGGCCTTTTCCAGACGAATATGCTTGAGATAGAAGTTCCGTCATGCCATATTCACTGTGTATTTGAGATACTCCAAAGCCAATGCATAGAATGGCATGTAGCTCCTCCCTAACAATCTCTTTTCTTCTACCTTTCATGCCTCCTGTTTCCATAACGATAAGGTTGCTAAAATCAATATTTTGTTTTTCGATGAAGTCTAATAGGGCATAGGTCACTCCAATAAGTAATGTTTTGGTTTTTGATTTTTTTAATTCTAACAAAGTTTCTAAAAGTATATTTTTTTCATTTAAATAGAATCCACTTTTTGAATGATCGGATTGCTTGATAAGAGAATCTATCATAAAAACTAGGGATGAGTCTCCTTGCTCTTGATAGTTTGGCAAAAGTGCGATTACACAAGTATTACAAACTTTACCATATGTTAACTCAAACCCCCTTGTAAACGATTGCTGATAGAGGTTTAAGTCTGCTACAAAGTGCTGACTCCTTCCCGTTTTAGTTGTACCACTACTTTTGAAGATTGTCTCTGGAGCTTGGGTTTTTTCAATTACTTTTCGCGATTTAAAAAATTGAATTGGAAGAAAAGGTATTTCTTCAATTTTATTGATGTTGTTTGGGTTAAGGCCTAAGGATGAAATGTATTCTTTGTAAACAGGAATGTTTTTGGCTTGCCAATGAAATACTTCTAAAGCTTTTTCGTTAAACTCAAGGTCTGTATTGATATCGAAAATAGCTTTTATGTCAAAGGAAAGTTTGGCCATGTTTGTAAATAAAATTGTACTTTTATAGTTAGGTATGAAGTTCATCACAAAAATAACAGTTGTATTTGTAATACTGGGTACTTTATTGATTTCATCTTGTTTAAAGCCCGAGGAATATGCCACTGAGCCAAAAATTGAGTTTGTTAGTTTCGAAGCGCAAGGGGACTCTTCTGGAACCTTTGTTGTAAGTTTTACCGATGGCGACGGCGATATTGGTTTGGATATTGAAGATACGTTGACTCCTTTTGAGCCAAGTTCCTACTACTATTATAATATGTATTTTGACTATTATGAAATCGTTGCCGGTGACACGGTACGAGGAACTTCTGATCCTAATGGAAATAATTTTCCTGCAGCTGATCCAATTACATTGGCATTTAGAATTGAAAATATAACGCCAATAGGACAGAATAAAGCTTTAAAAGGTGAAATTAAAACAATCTTAGAACCTCGGTATTACAATTTTGGTGCAACAAGTAATGATTCCATCTTATTCAAGATAGTATTAATTGATAGAGCTTTAAATATAAGTAACGAATTGATTACCCCTATTATTACAAGGTGATAATTAAATCAATAACTTTGGCGACAAAAACAAGTAGAAATTGATTTTAAATAAGTGGTCATACAGTTGGTTTTTTCTATTGATTTTAACCCTTTCTTTTTTTAGTCGATGTAATCCAAGTGCATATAATGCAAATTATGCGCATCTATATTCTGGAACGGCGAGTATATTGCAGCCGGATTATATGATATATCACCATGCAATTGATTCAAGTCAAGTACATTTCAATATCAATTCTTCTGAATTACTTTATGTAAGGAAGGATAAATCTGAACCTTATCATGCTTCTGTTCTTATTCATTTTAGATTATATGGTGGAATCGACTCAAAAATTATTTTGGATAGTGCTTCCCGAAAGATTGAGGATATAACAGAAGAAAAGTCGGTCAAATCAATATTGGGAAACTTTTCGATTCCTGTTCCGATGGGGGGTAGATATTTTCTAAAGATACTGACAACGGATTTAAATAGGGGTAGTGTTGATGAAGCACATTTACTCGTAGACAAAAGTGAAACATCTGGAAGTCAATTCTTTTTATTAAAAAAGCTGCCTGAACAAGTCCCTTTATTTGCAAATTATATAGTAAATGACAATGAATTTATTGTAGAGTCAAAAATGAACAAGAATGCTGAATTTCAAGGAAGGTTTTATAACCGGAAATTCCCATTAGCTGCGCCTCCTTTTAGTATTATTGTTTCAAAACCTTTTAAATATTATCCTGATAGCATTGTAGATTATACGTTGAATTCTGAAGGGAGAATGAACTTTACTGTTCAGGATTCTGGTTTCGTTCAGTTTCAAACAGACACTTCTTCTAGAAATGGATATACGTTGTTTAGGCAAAAATCTGATTTCCCTTTAGTTAAAACGGTAGAGGGGATGTTTTATCCATTGCGGTATATCTGTACCAAGAATGAGTACAATAGTTTTTTGTTGAGTAGTGATTTAAAAAAGAGCGTGGATAAATTTTGGATTAATAAGACTGGAAGTAAAGAGAGAGGTAGAGAGTTAATAAAAAAATACTATAATCGAGTGCAAACAGCAAATCAATATTTTACCAGCTATATTGAAGGCTGGAAAACGGATAGAGGGATGATTAGTTTGATTTTTGGACCTCCAAAGATTGTTAATAAATCGAATGATTCTGAAACATGGATTTATGGAGAAGAAACAAATACGCTTTCTTTAAGATTTACTTTTTACAAAGTGAATAATCCATTTACAAACAATGATTATAAGTTAATAAGAGGTCCTGGGTATCGAACACATTGGTATCGTGCAGTAGATGCATGGAGGAATGGACGTGTATATTGGATTAATTAAAGTTATATTTAATGGAGCATAATAAAAAAGACACGTATTTTATTTTTGGCATTCGCGCTATTATCGAAGCTATCGAAGCAGGAAAAACGATCAATAAACTACTAATGCAGGCCGGGGTGCAAGGAGATTTACACAACGAATTGAAAGACGCAATTAAAGGGCATGATATTCTAGTGCAAAGAGTTCCAATTCAGAAATTAAACAGTTTGACGCGAAAGAACCATCAAGGTGCTATTGCTTTTACTTCTCCAATAGACTATTATTCTGTGGAAAATGTGTTGCCTCAAATTTATGATAATGGAGAAGATCCATTTATTTTTATTCTTGATAGGGTTACGGATGTTAGAAATTTAGGCTCAATTGCAAGGTCCGCAGAGTGCAATGGTGTTCATGCAATTGTGCTCCCAGCCAAAGGATCTGCTTTAGTAAGTGCAGATGCGGTCAAAACATCAGCAGGCGCATTAAATAAAATTCCAGTCTGTAAAGAACATAACTTAAAGGATGTCATTCAATATTTGAAAGATTATGGAGTGAAGGTAGTAGGTTGTACGGAAAAAACGGAAGACTTATTGCCTAATGCCAGTCTTACTGGACCAGTAGCTGTGGTAATGGGAAGTGAAGAAAATGGGGTGTCTTCTGAGTATTTAAAAATGTGTGATGGAAGAGTTAAAATACCTATGTTTGGTACGATTGAGTCCTTGAATGTAGCGGTTTCGGCTTCAGTTGTAATGTATGAAATCAATAGACAAAGAGCAAATGATAAATAAGATTTTATATATACTTCTCGTTTTTTTTGTTTTAAGTTGTTCGCATAACAGCGAAGCTAACAAAGAGCATTTAGATGTAGAAATTGATCAGCTAGATGAAATATATTCTATCGATAATCTAAGGTGGCTTGAAGGTGCCTGGCTTGATTCAACTGCGTTTTCTTTCAGAACACCTAAAGTTAGTTTTATGGAGAAATGGAAATATTATCCAGACTCCATCAGCGGGAAAGGGTTTTCTATTAAAGGAAATGATACAACCATTACATCTGCCCTTTGCATTCGAGAAGTGAATGGGGAAATAAAATATATTGCTCGCCCTGGGGGTGAAGCGATGATTCCTTTTTCGTTGATATTCATGAGTGATAGCGAAGTTGTTTTTGAAAATTTGGTAAATGATTTCCCCCAAAAAATTCGGTATGTTAAAACATCAAAAGACTCTTTGCAGGTAATAATTAGCGGCTTAAGGCCTGAAGGGGAGAGAACAGTTACTTTTAAGATGAGATCAGTTTCTTTTTAATTGCTTCCGGGAAAGAAGTATTGTCAATCTTACTGTTATACCATGCTAAAAAATCAAAATACTCTTGAACAATTCTTTCGTTAGGATCCTTGAAGAGGTTTTCTAGCTCTTTTTTTCCATTGATAAAGTGCTTTAGTTCATCTTCCCTATTGTCTAATTTAATTAATTTTTTAATAAACTTGATAATCGAGTCCTGGGCTAAGTAGTCCTTGTTTGTTTTCTTTAGATGTCTTGAGGTAGATTTAATAGTGTATTCTAGTAAGTCGATGTTGCCTAATTCGTAATGAATAATAAGGTTGAATATTTTAGAAAATGTATAAACATCTTGCCTAAGTGTTTGTTCATTGTCATTCAAAATCTTGTTTATCCATTTTAAAGCTTCTTTGAAGTCCCCAACTCCAAAATATATATAGGCAATGTTGTAGTAAAACAGAATTGCTTGTTCTTTACTTAGTTTGTTCTCATATTTTTTTAAACCTTCAATCATAGAATCAATAGTTACGATTGCTTCTTCAAACTCTCCTCTTCTGTCATGCACCATTACCTGCGTATTATGACTAAAGGTGAAGATTTTAAGCTCTACATCAACCGTGTTAAATCCTTTTTGTGATGGCAACTTTTTCATTTCGTTGATAAGTTGTTGCGCTTTGTCAAGGTTTTTCGTAGAGATGTTCATGAAAATTAAGTTTTTCATGGTACGGACATATCTAGTTGCTAAGTCTTGTTTTATTTTGGAATTATTATCTAAAATAGTTTTGGTACGATTTAACTTTTCCAAAGCAGCGTGAAAATCTCTTATTGTGATATTACATAACCCTTGAATGTAATAGCAAATTGAAGTTGCCCTTTCTGAAATGGCAGTGTTTTTTCCTTTAATTAAGTGATGGTTAGAGATGATTTGAACTTCTTTTTTCTCTTCCTCGTTGTTGGTGAAACTTCCACCTCTGAAAATGTAATTGATACGAGAGTAGATCATTTGGTATTCTGCAAGGTTTCTCAGTTTTTCAATTACTAATAATTCTTCACTAATTAACTTGTTGAGGTCGTATGTGAAAATCCCTCTTTCATACTCCTCTTCGATCAATTGTTTTTCCCAATTGATAAGTTCAAACCAATAATAGAATTTTTCATAATCTTTGGCTACTTTTTTAGCCCTTGTTAAGAATTTCTTACATTCTTTATAGAGAGCTTTGTGGTAGAGTATTTCGACGTTTTTTATTTCTTGCTTTAAAACGGAGCTTATAGAGCTATCGGCATGAAATCCACGTAAACTTTTAAGAATGGTTTTGTAAAGGTGGTTTTTTTCAGAGGGGAAATGCTTAACAAAAGTTTCTTTCTCAAATTGTTTTTTTAAAGCTGCTTCATCATAGATAGTCTGTTTTTCGATGGCATCAAAAATTTGTAGATAGTTTTTTTCGCCGGTTTGTAAAGAAGAAGATAATTTAAAAAATCTCTTTTCTGATTTACTTAATGATTTAACTAGATCAAATAACTCCGCTGATGGCTTCATTGAATTTTTTTGTAAAGTGTAGACTCTAAAAATACGAAAAGAATTACACAGAATCCATTTTCAGAGATAAAGTAAGTTGAAGTTTTTTCAAAATAGTGTTTTCTGGAATTTAATACCTTTGTTGTAATTAAAACCTTAGTAATTATGAGTAGAATTTTATTGAGCATTGTTTTTATCGGTATTTTATTTTCTGTGAAAGCACAATATAGTTGTAATCACAAATATCATAATACTCAATTAAATCAAAAGGCCTTAAATACCCGAAGTGATACTATAGATATACTCAATTATAATGTTTACTTGGATATTACAGATTATGGTAATCAAAAAATTACAGGCTCATGTGAGATACAATTCGTGTCTTTAAAAAATAATGTGGCGGTTTTGGATTTGGATTTACTGCAAATGATGGTGGATTCAATTACCTCGCAAGGGCAGTTGCTTGCTTTTACCTATAACGATACGTTACTTTCGGTTGCTTTACCGACAACATTAAATATTGATGATACAAGTAATGTAGTGGTTTATTATAATGGTTCTCCTCAAGGGGATCCGTCTGGATGGGGTGGATGGTATTTTCAAGGTAGTTATTCTTATAATCTGGGTGTTGGGTTTGACGCTGATCCCCATAATTATGGTAGGGTATGGCACCCATGTTTTGATAATTTTGTTGAAAGAGCAACATATGATTTTTCCATTTTGACTAATGCCGGTAAAACAGCTTATGCAAACGGATATATAGTAAATGATCAAGTTGTTGGAATAGACTCTCTGGTTAGAACTTGGAGAATGGATTCTCCAATCCCTACCTATTTGGCTTGTGTAGCTGTGGGTAATTATACCCATGTCTATCAAGATTACGTTAGCAGCGTTACTGCGAATACTACTCCGGTATTTTTAATTTCGGAACCGGTGGACACGAATAATTTTAAAGCTTCTTTTACTAACCTGCACGGAGCTATTGAAGCTTTTGAAGAAGGGTATGGTCCTTATCTTTGGGATAAGGTCGGTTTTCATTTAGTCCCATTTAATTCGGGAGCGATGGAACATGCTACTTCTATTGCATATCCTCGCTCTACTGCAAATGGCGCATTAACATACGAAACATTAATGGCACACGAATTGGCGCATCATTGGTGGGGTAATTTAGTGACATGTCGAACAGCAGAAGATATGTGGATTAATGAAGGGATGGCATCATACTCAGAGAGATTGTTTTTAGAGTATTTATATGGTTATGATGCTTATATAAATGATATAAAGTTAAATCATAAGGATGTGTTGCATCATGCGCATATCAGTGATGGCGGATATTTTGCTTTGAGTGGTGTCCCGCATCAAATTACGTATGGCGATCATTCCTATAACAAGGGTGCAGATGTGGCACATGCATTGCGAGGATACCTAGGAGATTCATTATTCTTCGTAGGGTTAAAGTCGTTTTTAGCAGCTCACTTATTTGAAGATGTTGATGCTACTGATTTTATGAATCATTTAAACACAATAAGCGGAATAGATGTAACTGACTTTTTTAACGATTGGATTTTTAATCCAGGTTTTCCGCATTTTAGTATTGATTCGACATTAATTTCCGGTTCAGGAGGAAATTATACAGTGGATGTGTTTGTTAAACAAAAGCTGAAGGCGGCTCCTAATTTTTATGCAAATGTTCCGCTAGAGATTACATTTATGGATGATGATTGGCAGGAGTATACAGCCTCATTTATAATGAGTGGTCAGTCGGACAACTTCCAATTTACAGTTCCTTTTTCCCCAGTGATTTCTTACTTAAATGGGTTAGATAAAATTAGTCAAGCAGTTACAGGTGAGAATATCGTAATTACTGCTACTGGTATTAAGGATAAATCTTATCCAATGTTTAAGGTAACAACAACAGCTGTTTCGGATTCAGCTTTTTTAAGACTGGAACATCATTGGGTGGCACCAGATCCTTTTAAGGACAATTTAAAAAGCTATAGATATTCTCTTTCCCAAGAAAGGTATTGGAGAGTTGCTGGCCTGACAAATAATGGTCACCAAGCTTCGGGGAGAATATTTCTAAATGGAACCACTGGAAGTTCTGGAAACCTCGATAATATTTTGGTATCTGAGGCTGGATTTACGGAAGATAGCTTAAGAGTGTTTTATAGAGAAAATGCTTCTAGTGATTGGGAGGTTGTCTCTGATTATACTGTCAATACGTTGGGTTCGGCAATGAATGCTAATGCATATGTGGACATTGATAATCTTTTGTCTGGAGAGTATACATTTGGTTGGGAAAATGGATATGTCGGATCTGAAGAGAAGATCATGAAGGAAGTATTTAGTATTTACCCAAATCCGGTTCAAGAGATTCTAAACGTTGATTTATCTGAGTTTGATTCAGGAGAATATACAGTTGGTATATACGATATGAATGGAAAATTATGGATAAATGAAGTTTCTGTAGCAGCTCAAATTTTGCTAGATATTTCTGGCTTATCAAATGGACAGTATCTCGTTTCAGTTTTAAATTCAGGTAAGTTTATTGGTTCTAAAGTTTTACTGAAAAACTAGTCTTCAGTGATGAACCCAACACTTCTTAAGTCCTCCCAGTAATTTGGGTAGGATTTAGAGACAACTTCAGGATTGTTTATACTAAAAGAACCTGCTACTAGAGCAAGAGGAGCGAAAGCCATTGCCATTCTGTGGTCATTATAGGTGTCAATGCATGAAATAGGCTGTGTAATTGTCTGCTTGCCTTTTAAATAAAGTGTATGATTTTCGATTATTTCTAGATCAATATTGAATTTTCGCAATTCCTTCTTCAATGCTTCTAATCGGTTCGTTTCTTTAATTACCAAAGTTTCCAAGCCAGATATTGTCGCTTCAATTCCAAGTCCAGCGCAGGTGCATATAATTGTTTGCGCCAAGTCGGGAGTATTGTTGAGGTTTAATTCAATTTTTTTTATAGTAGCAGAGTTATTATTGGAAATGCTAATTGAATTATCTTTGTATGTTGTTTCTACAGCAAGTTGTTCGAAGATATTAGCGACCTCTGAATCGCCTTGAAAACTTTGCTTTTTAAGCCCCTCAAGTTCTACAATTGAACCTTTGTTTAAGCTAATTATTTGATACCAATATGATGCCGCGCTCCAATCTGACTCAATGCTTAAACTATTCGTTTTATACGGAGTTTTTTCAATAATAATAGAGCCGTTTTCCCACTTTGTTTTTGCTCCAAAATATTCCATTATCGCAAGCGTCATGTTTATATATGGCTTAGAGATAATCCTATTAATAAAGGAGATTTTAGTGGTTTTGGTCATTGATGGTCCTAAAAGTAAGAGAGCTGAAATATACTGGCTACTTATGCTTCCATCAATATGTATTTTTGATAGGTTAAGATTGGCTCCTTTTATAAGCAGAGGAGGATAGCCATCTTTCTCTAGATAATTTATGTTTGCTCCATTTTCTCTGAGGGTTTCAACCAATATTTTAATGGGCCTTTCTTTCATTCGTTCCGATCCTGTCAAGGTCCATTCACCAATTTGACAACTTAAAAAAGCAACCAAAAACCTATATGTCGTGCCTGCATGATGCGCGTCCAGAACATTATTGTTTTTGTAACTATCTAGTAATAATTTTAGCGTATTGGTATCATCAGAAGTTGAAAGGTTATTGATTGTAATTGTTTCATCGCAAAGTGCTTGAATTATTAAGGCACGGTTACTTTCACTTTTCGAAGAAACGAGCTGTATAATGCCTGTTATTTTTTCGCTGTATGGTTTTGAAATTTTCACAGATTAGCTTTCTGTATAGTAAGATAAAGATTCTAGAATCATTTCTTCAGAACAATTTTGATTATAGATGCCTTTTCCGATACTGTCCAACAGCGAAAAATTAATTTCATTTGAAATGTTTTTCTTATCGTTTTTCATCAATTCTATCAAGTTTGAAAAAGTAGATTTGTTCAATTCTATTTTTGGAAATAGTTTTGAGATATTAATTGTGATTTCTTCTAATTCTACCTTTGATAATTTGGCTATTTTTGTGCTAATATAACTTTCACAAATAATTCCAATTGCAACCGCTTCTCCATGCATTATGGGGGTTGATTGGTTCATCATAAAGGTTTCAATTGCATGTCCAATGGTGTGTCCAAAATTGAGGAGTTTTCTTTCTCCTTTCTCATATGGGTCTCTTTTAACAACGGCGCATTTTATTTCTACAGAACCTAAAATTACGTCCTCCCAATTCAGGTCATCAAAACTAATATTAGTGCATTTTTTCCAATAAGATTTGCTTTTTACTAAACCATGTTTTAAGACTTCTGCAAAGCCAGAAATTAACTCATTTTTTGGCAGTGTCGAAAGAAAATGCGAGTTATAATAAATTCCAATTGGAGAGCTGATCATCCCAACTTGATTCTTAAAGTTATCTAAATCCACCCCTGTCTTTCCTCCAATTGCAGCGTCCGTCATTGCAAGCAATGTTGTTGGAATATTTAAAAAGTCAATACCTCTTTTGTATGTAGAGGCTACAAATCCTCCTAGGTCAGTAATAACTCCTCCTCCTAAATTAATTATAAGTGCTTTTTTATTTACTTGATTGTTGCTTAAATATTGCCAGATATTATGGCAAACTTCTAGGTTTTTATTTTTCTCCCCACTTTTAATTTCTATGATTTCGGCATCCTTAATCATTGGGCTTATATCGGCAATAACCGAAATAAGTTTAACTGTGTTTTCATCTGCAAGTATAAATGTTGATTTAGACTTAAAATAATCTAATAGTGTTTTCAGTTCCTCCTCAGTTGAGATTATTGGCGTCACAAATTCTATTTTGTTCTCCTTTGTTAACATTCCACAAAGAAACAAAATTGGCTTTATAAAAGTTGGTTATTTGAATTTTTTAAAAACAATAAATATTTGATGTAATAGACAAAATTAGGCTGATTGGCGTTATTTTTTCTTAAATGCTTGAATTGCATTTCGAGTAAAATCAGAAAGAACTAATTTTCCACTCATAGCAGCTCTATCTGAAAGAAGCTTGTCCCAGTGCTCCGTTCCTTCCCAAAAAACTTGTTTAAGCATGTGCATAGCTTCTGGGTTTGATGACGCTAATTTGTCTGAAAGTGTTTCGATTGCTTCATCCATTTTGTCTATATCGTCAAAAACATCTGCATATAGCCCTTTTTCTCTTGCCCAATTTGCACTGTACCATTCTGTTGCATTAATTGCCATCATACTCATTGCGGATGTTCCAATCTTTCGCTCAACCGCAGGACCAACAACAAAAGGTCCTATACCTACGGCCAATTCACTTAATTTAACAGATGCAAATTTGGTAGCCAAACAAAAATCAACAGCACTAGCCATTCCAACTCCACCACCAACAGCTTTTCCTTGAACGCGTCCAATAATCAATTTTGGACATTTTCGAGCGGAATTAATTACATTAGCAAACCCAGAAAAGAAAGTTTTTCCTGCTTCAATATTGTCTATTGAAATTAATTCATCAAAACTAGCTCCACCGCAAAAAGCACGATCACCTGCTGATCTAAGAATAATGATTTTTATGGAATCATTTGCTCCTGCTTCAGCAATTGTGTTTGCTAATTTCGCTAATATTTTTCCCGGCAACGAATTACTCAATGGGTGAGAAAACTCTATTGTTGCAATTCCCTTTTCACTAATTGATAATTTTACATTACCTTGATTCATTGCTTCTGACATGACTTCTAATTTTTATTATGCTTCGAAAGTAGTGAAATGTTCAAAATAAAAAGATTTCTTTCTTTAAATTTGCCACAGTTATCCAAATCAAACTACTATGAAGATCTCAGTAGAGCTTACTTTAATGCCGTTAAAAACTGATTTTAAGCCACCAATAAAGGACTTTATTAAGCGATTAAGGGATTCTGAATTTACTATTATAGAGAACCCTTTGAGTACTCAAGTTTACGGTGAATACGATAATGTCATGTCATTCTTGACAAAGGAAATTAAAACTTCTTTTGAAAAAGAGGAACATATTATTGTCAATTTAAAAGTTGTAAAAGGCGACCGTAGCGATTATGAACCAACTTTTTGAAGCACTATTTAGTCAATATTCTACATACAGTGCGTTAGATATCGTACTTGAGTTAACGGCTGTATTTTTTGGTGTTATTAGTGTTCTGTATGCTAAAAAAAACAATGTGCTCGTTTATCCAAGTGGAATTGTCGGCTCGGCGATTTTCGTTTACTTATTAATTAAGTGGGGGTTGTTTGGAGATTTCATTATTAATATATTTTATGTGATGATGAGTATTTACGGATGGTATTTATGGACGAGAAAATCCAACGGAAAAGACCTATTAACTATTTCCAGAACAAATAGTAAAGAAAAGATAATAGCAAGCATTATTTTCATAATGGCTTTCATTTTTATTTGGATCATATATATTGCCTTTGATAAGTTTGATAATTGGACTGCGTATGTGGATACTTTAACAACAGCCATCTTCTTTTCAGGAATGTGGTTGATGGCAAAACGGAAAATTGAAAACTGGATATTTTGGATTGTAGGAGACATTATTACCATTCCGTTGTATTTTTATAAAGGGTTGACTATTTCTAGTTTTTTATACCTCATATATACTTTTATTGCGGTTGCAGGATATCTTGCTTGGCTTAAAAGTATTGAAGAAAGCAAAGGACATAAATTAGAAACTGTATGAAGAAGGTGGTAATAACGGGGCCAGAATCTTCAGGTAAAAGTACTTTGTGTAAACATTTGTCTGAATCATTATTTATTCCTCATGTAAGAGAATATGCAAGGGAGTATATAGCAGCATTAGATCGTACTTATGACCAAAGTGATTTATTACATATTGCAAAAGGACAATTGGATTTGGAAAAAGATATTTTATCTCAAACACCTTCTTTTTTAATATGCGATACTGATTTGTTAACTATTAAAATTTGGAGTGAATACAAATACAGTTGCTGTGATTCAGAAATAATTCGTCTATTTAAAAATAATTTGCCAGATTTATATTTGTTAGCTTCACCAGATTTTCCTTGGGTGAAAGATTCACAAAGAGAAAACTCAGACAATAGAGAAGAATTGTTTTCGATATATGAGAAAGAGATATTGGATTTAGAGGTTCCATATAAAGTTATAAGTGGAACTGAGTCAGAGCGTTTAGAAATAGCAATGGATTTATTTTCAAATTAATTGAATTAATTATTGTAGAACATTCGAATTTGAATATTTTTGTGAAATAATTCAAAGGGGGTGCCGTTCCGATGATTATCGGAAGGCTGAGATTATACCCATTTTCGTTTGATTGACGAAAAGAACCTGATCTAGGTAATTCTAGCGTAGGGATTGGTTATTGTAAATTAAAACATGTGTTTTTCTTACTCCCTTGTAAGACACAATAAACCTTAAATCATGAATGAGAAAATTATCTTTCTAAGTATTCTTTTTACTCCATTTTTTGGACTGTCACAAGAGGTGGATAAAGTACGGCCTATTTTTATCGGGAATCCTGATACTACGAAAAATGAAAAAACATTGAATGAAGTTGTTGTTAGTGCAACTCGTGTTAATAAAAACTCACCAATTGCGCATGAAAATATTACTGCAGAGGACATTCAAAAGCAAAACCATGGGGTGGACTTACCCATACTATTAGATCAAGCAACATCTGTTGTCACAACTTCCGATGCTGGAGCAGGGGTTGGTTACACTGGAATTAGGATTAGAGGTTCTGATGCAACAAGAGTAAATGTAACGATAAATGGAATTCCATTAAATGATGCTGAATCTCAAGGTTCTTTCTGGGTAGATTTGCCAGATATTTCATCATCCACAGGTGATATTCAAATTCAAAGGGGAGTTGGATCTTCTACTAATGGTGCAGGTGCGTTTGGGGCAAGTATTAATTTAAATACACTTAATTCATCAGGTGTAAAACCTTATGGAGAAATATCTAACAGTTTTGGTTCTTTTAATACCATTAAAAATACCGTGCAATTTGGTACAGGAATTCTTAAAAACAATTGGACATTTCAAGGTAGGTTATCACAATTAAAGTCAGATGGATATGTAGATAGAGCCTCATCAGACTTAAAATCATATTATTTATCTGGTGGTTATGTTGGAAACAAAACAATGCTAAAAGGGGTTGTGTTTTCAGGTCATGAAAAAACCTATCAAGCATGGTTTGGAATTCCTGTTAGATATTTGGATAGTTCTGATACGGAGTTGAGAACTCATAATCCATATACCTACGAAAACGAAGTAGATAATTACGATCAAACGCATTATCAATTGCATTTTGTTCAGAAAATAGGAAAGTATTCTAAGTTTAATATGTCTTTACATTACACGCGTGGATTAGGATATTACGAACAATTCAGAACCGGCGATGCTTTGTCTGATTATGGGTTGGAGAATGTTATTATAGCAGCGGGAGATACAATTACTAATACGGATTTAATACGAAGAAGATGGTTGGATAACCATTTTTATGGAACCGTTTTCTCATATAATTATAATAAGAAAGCATTAAATCTAACAGTTGGTGGCGGAGCTAATCAATATGTTGGGGGGCATTACGGAGAGGTGATATGGTCACAGTATGCTAGCAACGGAAAGATAAGACACCGCTATTATGATGACGAAGCAACTAAAAATGATGTAAATATTTATGTTAAAGCAGATTATAAAATCAATGAAAGGTTGAATGTGCTTGTTGATATTCAAGAAAGAATGATTCAATATGATTTTCTTGGATTTGATAACGAATTGAATAGCGCTGATCAATCTGTGGCGACTTCTTTTTTCAATCCTAAGGCTGGAGTTAATTATGGGTTAAATAATGGACAGGCTTTTTATGGTTTCTTTGGTGTTGGGAATAAAGAACCGAATAGAAATGATTATACTAATTCTACTCCTAATAGTCGCCCAAGTCATGAAAGTATGACGGATATTGAAGTAGGTTATAAATTAAAGAAAAATAAACTGTACGCAAATATTAATATTTACTCAATGGATTATACGAATCAGTTAATTCTTACTGGAGCGATTAATGATGTTGGTGCAGCCGTTAGAACCAATGTAGGTTCTTCTTATAGAAGAGGTGTTGAAATTAGCGGAGGAATATCCCTATTAAAGAATTTGGAATGGAAAATGAATGCAACTTTTAGTGACAACAAGATTGCTTCTTTTACGGAGTATATTGATGATTGGGATACTTGGGGTCAGGTTGAGACGAATTATGAAAATACTGATATTGCTTTTTCACCAAGTGTAATTGCATCTAATCAATTTGTATTTAAGCCAATAAATTCTGAAAAATACGGAAACATAGAGTTAGCGTTGGTGAGTAAATATGTGGGTGAACAATACATCGATAATACATCTAATTCAGATAGAATGTTGGATGCTTATTTGGTAAATGACATTCGATTACAATACTCTATAAAAACCAAAATATTTAAAGAAATTGTGTGGAGTGCTTGGGTTCGAAACTTTACAAATACAAAATATGTATCTAATGCATGGGTTTATAAATTCAAATCCGAATTTTATAACCCCGTACCAGATGATGATTTTGCAAATAAGGAAAGTGTAGATGGCAGATACAATATGATAGGAGCATTTCCTCAAGCAGGGGTAAACTTTTTTACAGGCCTTATTCTTAAGTTTTAATCTTATAGAATTTGTAGAATAACTTATTAATACGGTTATTTGTTTTAATGAAATTTAATACCGTATTATACAACCTTAGGAGTTCTAAAAACATTGGGATGATAGCAAGGTCTCATATCTCATTCGGCGGAAATTTTTTAATTATTATTGGTGGTCAGGAAAGATGGAAGTTTAAAGGAGGTACTCATTCGTACACTCGGAAAATTGAAGATCAGGGAAAGTTGTTGATTTTTGACAAGGAAGAAGATTTTTTTGCTTGGTCAGAGAGATTAAAGATTGTTAATGTTGGAGTGGAAATAGGTGAAAATGAAGCCAGTTTGATTGGATACAATTTTCCTGATAATTGCAATTTAATTTTCGGAAATGAAAGAACCGGACTACCAAAAGAAGTGATTGCAAAGATGATCAATACATTGACAATTCCTCAGTACGGGGAGGTTGGAAGTTTGAATGTAGCAGTGGCAGCGTCAATTGTTTTTTATGAAATGAAAAGAGCCGATAAAGTTAAATCTGTTATTGCGGGGGAAAAGTTCAAATCAGTAGATTGATTCCGGAGATCCTACAAATCAATCAGTTTTTCACAATAAAAAGCTGCTTCTTAACATTTGATAGTGCAACATTCGCACTAAACTTTTTTTATTACCACGTATTTTTTTGTTTTTTTACTTACTTTAATAGAACATTATGCTCATAGTAGCGTACACTGTGTGGTTTTAGAAGTAGTTAAATGAAAATTAAACGCCTCATATTCTTAGTTATTTTCAGTTTGTTGACCGTGGTTGGCTTCTCTCAGGAAAACGCTACAGACTCCACATCGGTTATAGATGTTGCAGACTCCACATCGGTTATTGCTATTCCAGACTCCACATCGGTTATAGATGTTGCAGACTCCACATCGGTTATTGCTATTCCAGACTCCACATCGGTTATAGATGTTGCAGACTCCACATCGGTTATTGCTATTCCAGACTCCACATCGGTTATAGATTTTCCAGATTCTACATCGGTTATTGCTATTCCAGACTCCACATCGGTTATAGATTTTCCAGATTCTACATCGGTTATTGCTATTCCAGACTCCACATCTGTTATAGCTGTTCCAGATTCTACATCGGTTATAGATGTTCCAGATTCTTTAGGTATTATGGAGGTTTCGAAAGAAAAGGAGGTTTTTGGACCAAAGCCATTGGAAATAGTATTTAGACCGCAATTAAGTTTGGGAACGGGGATGTTTACTTTTTATGGAGATATAGGAAGTAATCACAAAGGCTATCATCCAACAGTTAGTAGAATAGGTTACGATTTACGCTTAATCAATCCAATTAATGATTATTTAGACGTAAGTTTTTATGTTTTGTTTGGTCAAGTGAGCGGAAGCGAAAGGTCTGAAAAACGCAACTTAAATTTCAATTCTCACATAACTACAGGTGGGTGGACTTTAAATTATAATTTTAAGCATCTGCTAAAACCGGAAAGGAATGTGGATCCATATATATCTTTTGGTATAGAGTCAATGGAGTTCTTATCCAAATCGGATATGTACGATGCGAATGGTAATTATTATAATTATTGGTCTGATGGAACGATTAGAAATATGGAGGAAGGGTCAATTGGCTCTGAAAATGCAACTGAAATTTATCGAGATTATGTTTATGAAAGTGATATAAGAGAATTGGATTTAGATGATTTTGGTAAATATTCGGAAAGAACGTTTGCTATTCCTGTAGAAGTTGGTGCAAATTTTCACATTACTGATCGAATAAAATTTAGAGTAGGAACATCTATGCATTTTGCGTTTTCTGATTTGGTAGATGGTGTGACTGTAGAAAGCTTGGGAGACAGAAAAGGAAATAAGGCAAATGATAAATTTTTGTATTCGCATTTTGCACTTTCTTTCGATCTTAATTCTGGAAAAATAGATTCTGTTGAGCTAGATAAGCATTCAGATTTTGATGATATGCAAAAATTGGATTCCATTGATTCTGATGGTGATTTAATAGTTGATTTTGTTGATTTATGTGCAAAAACTCCTGAAGGAGTTCTTGTGGATGATTTTGGATGTCCATTAGATAAAGATTTAGACGGTGTTCCAGATTATTTGGATGAAGAGAAAGAAACAAAACCTGAAGCACTAGTAAATGAGGTTGGAGTTACATTGACTGACGCTGATTTTGAATTGGCTTACAGAAAATATAAGGATTCTTTGGGAGCGGCTTACAGTATAGATGTTGCTAGTGTTACACTTGGTGAAGGTTCCAGTGTTGCTGTTAATACCAGTGGTTTTGCGAATGATGACGAAGGTTTTGTAGATGTAGCCGTAGTTTTTGATTCAGATGAAGGACAATTACCGAAAGAAATTAGAGATAAATTATTAAGCCAACCAGGATTTCATGTAGTTGAAAGAGATGATGGTACACGCGAGTATGTTGTAAGAGGTTATAATACTTTAGAAGAAGCTATGGCTGCAATGGATCAATTCAAGAAAAACGGAATGGATGTCAAAGGTATTGCTAAAGTTTCGAAAGATGAAGCTTTGGAATTTGTGAGTCAAGAAGTAATCGATAAAGCAAGAGCTGAATTATTGGTTTCAACCGCTGCAGTTGACACGAGTATAGTGAGTGCAATTGATACGAGTATAGTTAGTGTAATTGACACGAGTATAGTGAGTGCAATTGATACGACTCTAAATACTATGGATATTAGCTTAGGAACAACATATCGAGTGCAGATTGGGGCTTTTCGTAAAGAACTATCTACCAGTGTGTTTAGTGATGCTAGAGAAGTAGTCTACACTGAAGGAGATGATGATTTGTTTAGATATTATTCTGGTTCTTCTAATGAAAAAAGTAAAGCTGCGGAACATAGAATTGCATTATTAGAAATGGGATATGAAGGTTCATTTATAGTTGCGTTCAGGGATGGTAAGCGGATTAAACTATCCGAAGCGAATTTTGATGTTGTAGATACTTCTAAAGATGTTATAGTTGAATCTGTAGAACCAACAGGAAGCGTTGTGCGTAGGGAATTAGTTCGATTTAGAGTTCAGGTAGGGGAATATACAGGGAACGTTCCAACGGAAGTGCTGGATATATACCTTGCAATCGGTGATGTTACATTTAAGAGAGATCCAGAATCAGGTTTAATTAGGTCTTTCCTAGGATGGTTTGAGACATATGATGAAGCCGAAGAGTTTCAAGCTGAATTGGAAAGAGAAGGATTGAATGATACGTTTGTTATTGGGGATTTCAATGGTAAGATTATTTCAGCGCAAGAGACACTGGAATTACTAAACGAATAATAAAATAAAAATATGAAGAAAGGACTAATAATAATGTTTTCACTACCTATAATTTTTGCAGCATGCAGCGAATCATCAGAAGATGCAGTTACTCCTGACGATAAAACAGTGGAGAATAAATTGGTAGAAAAGGATAGTGTTGTAACAATAAAAGATTCCGTGATTATTGATACTTCATCCGTTGCAATTGATAGTGTGGCAAGAGAGGATTATGAGAATGATTTGTCTCTAGAGATAAAAGAGATTGAAGAAGAAATTGAAAATCCAATAAGTGAAGATTGTAAAATGTTCTTAGAAGATTATGCAGAAGGAATTAAAAGTTTTGCAAGCATAACTGAAAAAGTAGCTGCAAATCCTGAAGATATAGGGTTGCAAATTCAATTGTCTTCTGCTTCTGAAGATATTAACGCTTGGGCAAGTATGCCTCAAATGTTTCAGTGTTCTCAGAATGAAGCTTTCCAAAAGCAGATTGAAATTCTTAACAATAAACGCGATAAATTATTGGCTATTTAAGAATGATTTCGTTAAAAAAATAGTGAAAAGAGGTGCTTGTATTGTGCCTCTTTTTATGTTCTATTTCATTACCTTTGTGCACATTAAACATGCACTATGAAATACTATAATAATATTCTTCAAACAATAGGGAATACGCCATTGGTGAAAATACACACAATGTGTAAAGCTGTGGATGCTTTAGTACTTGCTAAAATTGAAACTGTAAATCCAGGAAACTCAGTAAAGGATAGGATGGCACTCCAAATGATAGATGATGCTGAAGCAGATGGTAGATTGAAGCCAGGAGGAACTATTATTGAAGGTACTTCAGGGAATACTGGAATGGGATTGGCTTTAGTTGCTTTGTTAAGAGGATACAAATTGATTTGTGTTTTAAGCGATAAACAAAGTAAAGAGAAGATGGATATTTTGAGAGCTGTTGGAGCAGAGGTGCATGTTTGTCCAACCAATGTTGCACCAGATGATCCTCGTTCTTATTATTCAGTGTCAAAAACATTAGCGGATACTACACCTAATTCATGGTATGTGAACCAATATGATAACCCGTCAAATACGAAAGCACACTACTTAACTACGGGACCTGAAATTTGGGAACAAACAGAAGGTAAAATCACACATTTCGTGGTTGGAGTTGGCACTGGTGGTACAATTTCGGGTGTCGGTAAATATTTAAAAGAAAAGAATCCAAATATTAAAATTTGGGGTATAGATACGTACGGTTCGGTATTTAAAAAATACCACGAAACTGGAATATTTGACGAGAATGAAATCTACCCTTATATCACAGAAGGGATTGGAGAAGATATTCTTCCGAAAAACGTCGACTTTTCTGTGATTGACAAGTTTGAAAAAGTTACGGATAAAGATGCAGCAATATATCAAAGGAAACTAGCAAAAGAGGAAGGGGTCTTTGTTGGGAATTCTGCAGGGTCTGCGATTAAAGGAATATTGCAATTAAAAGAAGAATTAACAAAAGACGATGTCGTAGTTGTCTTATTTCACGATCATGGAAGCCGTTACGTTGGTAAAATGTTTAATGATGATTGGATGCGTGAAAGAGGTTTCTTAGACGAAGAGAAAACGTGCGCAGTTGATTTGATTAAGGATCATGCAGGTAAGCATTTAGTTACTGTAACTGAGGAGAATCCTGTTTCTCAAGCATTGTTATTAATGAACCAATATGGCATTTCTCAAATTCCCGTTGTTGAAGGAAATAAATGCGTAGGCTCATTGTCAGATAATCATCTTTTTGCAAAATTGCTGGACAATTCAGAATTGAAAGAACTTCCAATTAAACATGTAATGGAAGCTCCTCTTCCGGAGGTTCAAGGTAAAGCTTCTATAGAAGAAGTCTCTAAATTGTTTTCCAATGGAGCAACAGCGGTGGTTGTAAATTATGATGGAGATAAAAAACACATTATTACCTATCAAGATGTAATTAGAGCAATTGCTTAAAGTTGAGGGATACAATTAAAATAATAGATCAAATGAAACGGGAAGTATTACTTCCCGTTTTTCCGTTACGGATAATTTCATTGGTTCCATCTCAAACTGAATTATTATTTGAACTAGGGCTTGGCGAAAGGGTAGTGGGAATAACAAAGTTTTGTATTCATCCGAGAGAATGGTTTGATTCCAAACCTCGAGTGGGAGGCACTAAATGTATAGATTTTGAAAAAATAGCTGCACTTAAACCCGATTTAATAATTGGAAACAAGGAAGAGAATACCAAAGAAGATATTGCTGCATTAGAGAAAGACTATTCAGTTTGGATGTCAGACATTTATATGTTTGAAGATGCGCTTGAAATGATATTTGAAGTTTCTCGTTTTACGAATTTCCAAGAAAAGGGAATAGAAATATTAAAGGCTATCTCTAAAGCTAAAGATGCTTTTACGCAGCCAATTGATCTAAAAAAAGTGGTTTACTTTATTTGGAATGATCCTTATATGGTAGTTGGTAAAAACACATTTATTGATGATATGCTGTATCATGCCGGATATGTAAATGTGGTAATGGCAGACAGATATTTAGAGCTTAAAGTAGAGGAATTAAAAGCCTTGGAACCAGAAGTTATTTTGCTTTCCAGCGAGCCATATCCATTTAAGAAAAAGCATGTTGACGAGCTGAAAAAACACCTTCCTGAAGTTGAAATAAAAATAGTGGATGGAGAAATGTTTAGTTGGTATGGTTCGAAATTGACAAAGGCTTTTCCTTATTTCGCTTCACTCTTTTGAAGAGTGTTAAAATGCTGCGCACCGTAAAAAACTTGGCTGCTATCAATCTCAGTCAAATCACTTTTGACTTCTCTCTATTCTAGCAGAAAGGATTAACCAAATACTTTTTTCAATAGATCAGTTACTCGGGCCGCAGGGTCTTGTCGAATTTTTAATTCTTCCTTGGCAATTTGCACAAATAATCCATCAATAGCCTTATCGGTTGCATATTCAACAAGATCAGGATTTACTTTTTCTACAAATGGTAATTTATTGTAAGTACTGAAAATTGCATTCCAGTTTTTTGTGGCACCTACTTTATCTAATGAAATCTTTACTATAGGTTCAAATTTATCTATCAAATCAGCTCTTGTTGATTTATCGAGAAACTTTGTCGCTGCATTATCTTTACCATTAAGAATACTCATCGCATCATTAATGCTCATTCCTTTTATCGCATCTACAAAAATTTCTTTTGAAGCAGCAGTAGCATCTTCAGCAGCTCTGTTAATTGATTCAATAGTTTCGTCAACTTTTTTTCCTTGACCAATGCTACGTAATTTAGTTTCAACTTTATTAGCTTCTTCTGGCAGTGGTATTTTTATTGAGAGATCTTTGAAAAAGCCATCTGGTTTTGAAAGTTGATCCACTCCCTTTTCTATCCCTTTGTTTAATGCTTCTTTTAATCCAGCACCAACTTCTTCTTGACTCAACCCAAGGGAGGAAGGTTTTACTTCTTCAATCTTTTTGTCAACAGTTTTTTTAAGCTTATCGAATTGAGCGGTTGATATGGAGACCGAAAAGAGGACCATACTGCATGTAAGGTAAATTGCTTTTTTCATTTTCTTTTAATTAAGTTATTTAGTTTTCAGCTTTGCAATAATTAGACCGTTAATTTACCGCTGTATTTATTTCGAAAGGTAACCTTCCTGGTCAATTTAGTCTTTTAGTTATTTATCTATAATTAAGTTCAATTTTCGTTCATAAAGATACATCAATTAATTTCCAATCCTATATGTTTTTGAAGTGGTTTTAGTGCACTTGGAATCGGTTTTGTATCCCTTTTTATAACAAAAATTTTTCTCCAGTTAGCTTTTCAGAAACATCCCATAGCTCAGATGCTATTTTTTTGTCGTAGGAATGTGGTTTTGATTTTACTTTTCCTGGCTTTCCTTTCATTCCGTTAAAGCCAGTAGGTCCAAAATAATCGCCACTTTTCACATCAGGGCCTAAGGCTGCGTATAATGTTGGTAAGGCAGCATATTTAGGTGGGTGCGTAAATATTGGGATAAATGGCGCCATAAGGAATTGGGCAAGAATAGGAATATTCGTAAATAAATTTGTTTTTGATACTCCTGGGTGGGAGGAAACAGCAATAACGTTGCTGCCAGCTTTTTCTAACCTTCTTTTTAGTTCGTAAGCAAACAGTAGGCAAGCTAATTTACTTTGCCCATATGCCCCAATTTTGGAATAACTTTTTTCTGCGTTTAAATTATCAAAATCAATTCTTCCTCTTTCATGCGCTAAACTACTCGTAGTTGCTATTCGCGCTCCTTCAGTTTTGTTTAAAATGGGATATAGTAAATTGGTAAGTAAAAAATGACTAAAATAGTTAACACCCATTTGACTTTCGAAACCATCTTCTGTTTTAGTAAGTGGTGGAATCATAATTCCAGCATTCTCAATTAATAAATCGAGGCTATCGTATTTTTCAGCAAATGTTGTAGAAAAACTCCGAACAGATTTTAAACTGTTAAGATCCAAAAGCATTATTTCTATATCCGCACTATTTACCTGAGATAAAACCTCTGCTTTTGCTGATTCGGCTTTTGATTTATTTCGGCAAGCCATTATTACTTTAATTTCCTTTTTTGCTAATCCAATTGTAATTTCTTTTCCAAGCCCAGAATTAGCTCCGGTTACAATTGCTATTTTTCTTTTTTGGGAAGGAATATTCTCAATGTTAAAACTCATAGTTTGAAAGTGTGTCGTTTATGTGCAACTTTAATGCTGTGTTCGTAGTTCCCAGTATCCTACATCAATCCAATTGTCAAACTTATAACCTACCTCTCTAAAATGTCCTACTTTTTCAAATCCCAATTTTTCGTGTAGTCTAATGCTAGCATCATTTGGCAAAGTAATGCACCCCATTAGTGCATGGAAATTTAATTCTTTAAGTTGATTAATTAATTCTTTATAGAGCAGTGTTCCCAATCCATTTTTGGTAGAACCATTTTTCAAATATACTGTTGTTTCTACCGAATGTTTATATCCGTCCTTTGCTTTCCACTCGCTTCCATAAGCATATCCCAGTATTTCTCCATCTATTTCATAGACAATCCAAGGATATATATTCATTTGAATTTTATCTTGAATTTCATTCAATGGTGCGTGTTCTGTATCAAACGTAAAGATTGAATGATCTACATAATAGTTGTAAATATTCATTATTTGAGACGCGTCTTCTAAGGTTGCTTTTCGAATCATTCTAGACGTATTTACCAATTTTTATACAGTGATTAGCTTTATGAATTTTTACCTGTTTGAGAGCAAGGTTATTTTAATAAACTTCCTTTTTCAATATATGGAAAAATTTCATCGTACTTTAAAACAGCGTTCATACTAACTCTTCGATTTATGTGTTTTCGTTCTAAATCAACTAAATTGGTTATTCCTGCAGCACCAGCTAACTCACTGCAACTTCGAAGTGTTTCATCGTGAAAATTCGTAACCCTTTTCGCTTTGTTTTCAACATCTAGACCTTTCATAAGTGCGGCATTTTGCGTTGCTACTCCTACTGGACAATGATTATCATTGCACTTTAATGCTTGAATACAGCCAACTGCCATCATCATAGCTCTTGCACTACTTACCATGTCTGCGCCTAAAGCAAGTATTCTTGCAATATGAAATCCACTGAAAACTTTACCTGAAGCAATAATTTTTATGTCCTTTTTTAAATCATATCCAACCAAAGTGTCATAAACAAAAGCCACGGCATCTCTTAAGGGCATCCCCAAGGAATTGGAGAATTCTATAGGTGCAGCTCCAGTTCCTCCTTCACCTCCATCCACAGAAATAAAGTCGGGCTTTACGCCAGATGAAACCATAGCCTTGCACAAGTCAATAAATTCCTGTTTTTTACCAACACATAATTTAAATCCGATGGGTTTTCCCTCCGATTTTTCTCTTAGTAGTTGAATGAAATTCATTAGCCCAGTTGCGTCAGAAAATGCCGAGTGACTCGGTGGTGAATGAACACTAGTGTGTGGCTTAACACCCCTGATTAAAGCAATTTCTTCAGTGTTTTTAGTTGCTGGTAAAATTCCTCCATGGCCTGGTTTAGCACCTTGAGAAAGTTTTATTTCAACCATTTTCACATTCTTTAGAGTTGCTTTTTCAGTAAATTTTTCTGCATCAAATTCTCCCATTTCGTTTCTGCAGCCAAAATACCCTGTTCCAATTTGCCAAATTAAATCTCCTCCATACTTTAAATGATATGGACTAATAGACCCTTCTCCTGTATTATGAGCAAACCTTCCTTTTTTTGCTCCTTTGTTTAACGCCATAATAGCATTCTTACTCAATGAGCCAAAACTCATTGCTGAAATGTTTAGCAAACTTGCAAAATAAGGTTGTTTGCAATCTGGACCTCCAACAGTTATCCTCGGTTTGTCATTAATTTCCTTCTCACCTTTTGCATACATAGAATGATCCAGCCATTCATAACCAGCACTATAAACGTTCATTTGTGTTCCAAATGGAACGGTGTCAGTTGTTTTTTTAGATCGTTGATAAATAAGGCTTCGATACTGTCTGTTAATTGGTCGTCCTTCTGTATCTGTTTCAACAAAATACTGCATTATCTCAGGGCGGATCGCTTCTAAAACATACCTTAACCTTCCGATTAAGGGGAAGTTTTTTTTGATGGTGTGTTTGTTTTGCAACATATCGGCAAGTCCCATAATGATTAAGGGTCCGATTATAGCCAAACTCCAAAGAGCAGGTAACCAAAAATATGCTGCTGCCCCTGTAGCACCCAATACCATAATTGATGCCGTGATAAATATTCTTCTTACATTCATAACTTCAACTTATTAAATTATAATACGTTACTTTTGATTACCATTAATTTTTCTCTTGTCATTTCGTGCATAGAATATTGAATACCTCCCATCCCTATTCCAGATGCGTCTCTGCCTCCAAATGGCATCCAATCCACTCTAAAAGCAGTGTGATCATTCACCATCACAGCTGTTGCATTTAATTTTTTGACACAGTCTAAAGCAATATCTAAATTTTCAGTAAACACAGCTGCTTGAAAATGTAGGTCCAAACTATTTGCTATTTCAATTGCTTTGTCTAGCTCGGCATAAGAGTATACACAGACGACAGGTCCAAAAATTTCTGAAGTAGAAACTTTTACGTCCATCGGTGGGTTTAATAATACTGTTGGCTGGTAACAAGTATTAGATATTCGTTTTCCTCCGCATAATAGTTTTGCTCCAGCTGCTATGGCTTCATTCACCCATTGTTCAACTCTGTCAATTTCTCTTGGTAATATAAGAGGGCCAACTTCAGTCGTTAGATCCATTTGGTCTCCCACAATTAATTTGGATGCTAATTGACCTAGCCCTTCAGCTACTTTATTGAAAACAGATTCGTGTACAAATACTCTTTGAACTGAAACACAAACTTGACCTGCATGATAAAAACCTCCTTTTGCCAATGCAGGTAGCATTTCTACAATATTTGCGTCTTTGTCAACTATTACCGGTGCAGCACCACCATGTTCTAGCGCACAACGTGTTCCGGGTGATAATTTAGACCGTAAAAACCAACCTACTTTTGCAGAGCCAATAAATGAAAAATAATTCACTCTAGCGTCTGTTACCAATTTTTCTGCTGCTTCATTTTCACATATTATGGATTGACACCAACCTTTTGGTAATCCAGCTTCGGATAGTATTTCCACAAATGCTAAACACGATAACGGCGTGGTTAAAGCAGGTTTAATAATTACCGGACAACCAGCAGCTATAGCGGTAACGGATTGATGAATTATTAAATTTAATGGGTGATTAAAAGCACTTATCGAAGATACAACGCCAATTGGTTCTCGTGAAGTAAACGCGATTCTTCCTTCAGATGCTTTTGTTAGGCCCATAGGGATTTGTTCACCTTTTAATTGTCCGATGTGTTCTGCTGCTATTTTAACACCGTTAATCGCTCGCAAAACTTCAACTTTAGAGTCATTTAAGGGTTTTCCCCCCTCTTTTGCTGCTGTAATTGTTAGCTCTTCAATTCGCGTTTTCATTATTTCTGCGGCCCGCTCTAAAATAGCAATTCGCTCATGGGCAGGTATCCATTTAGATTGATCTTGAAACAGTTCATAAGCAGTTGCAAGTGCATGTTCGACTTCAATTTTTCCTACAAGTGGGATTTCTTTTATTAAACTTTGGTCGTATGGTGATACTACTTTTAACATAAAATTTACTCTAAATGGGGTATTAAGATACAAGTTTTCTCCTTTAGTAAAACGTTTAATATAGAATGATTCAGAGAGTAGTCTACAGCTAAGTAGTGAAATTGGTTGCTCTGGACCTAAAGTCGCTAGACAAACTCTAGGTTTTCCGGCAAGTCTTCCCTAGGTTGCAGCCATTAAGCTAGCCCTTTGCTTATGTATTGTGAGGATTAATTTTATTTTCGCACCTTTCATGGAATTTAAGAAGTCTAAATTCTCTTCTCCGGGAACTCCAAATATGTATTCTACTCCCTCATTTTCTAATGCTTTAATAAATAGGTCGGTTGCTTTCCTCGGATTAAGTTAGTAATTTTCAACTAATTCTAACCCAATATTACAAGGCATTAAAGTGATTGAAGCTTTGTTTTAAATAAAAAAGTATTAAAAATACTTTTCCAATCCAGAAAAATAAGGTTTGTCTGCTTTTAATAAGGCAGCTGTATTTCCTCCGTATTGTTTCGTTATATATTCATTTTTATGCAGGAAGGATTCACATTTAGTAATGTCTGCATCAGATAAATGAAAGTGCTCGTAAATGATTCCGGTTGGTTTTATGTTCAGAGTGTTTCCCAAAAATAATTTAATGACCTCAAAGTCAAATCCTTCGGTGTCTATTTGCAAGAAATCTACTTTACTAAGGTTATTTGATTGCAGTAAAGTATCTGTGCTTGTAACCTGAATTTCTTCAGCAATAATTTGTTCTTCTTTACTGTTAGGTATTGGTATGCTGTCTACTTTGGCCCATTTTTCTATATAACCATTTTCAAATGCTTCTTCTAAAACTTTCCTATTGAAAGTTGCAAGCCCAGTGGCCCATCGAGAATTACTAAAACCAATTTTATAGAGGTTTGTTTTTCCGTCTGAATCTCCTAATGCAGCATTTAAAGTTTTTATACCTCTGTTTTTTGCGTACAATTTCTCTAGTGTAGGAAATACATCTTTTTGAGGTTCTAATAAAACACCATTCCATTTATCTCTCTTGATAAACTTATGTATTGGATCATGAGTAATGCCATCATTTGCTCCAATTTGTACAACGTTAACTGTATCATGGAATTTTGAGAATTCATCTAAAAAAGCAGAAATAGATCCTTTAGATGGAGAATAGAAATATCTATAAAAACCTATGAAAACAGGATTGTTATTTGCACTCAGATTAAACCTGAATTTTTTATAAAATTTCTTATAGGCTTCTTTCATTGCTTTTAAGCCATTTCCTTTTTGAAAATAGTCTGAGTTGGGAATGCAAATTCAAGACCTTCAGCATTAAAACGTTTTAAGATTTCAAGATTGATTTCCGTTTGCGTTTGTAATATATCTCCCTCTTTTTTAATGCGGTAGATGAAGAGTATCCCTAATGCAAAATCCCCATATGCATTGAACCCTATCGAAGCATCTTCAGTTTCTATTGCAGGATGAGCAATTACAATTTCTTTTAAAATATCCATAGATTGTTGCATCTGTTCAGGAGTCGTGTCATATGTCATTCCTAAATTTAAAACAACTTTACGCGTATGCTCAGCACTAACGTTTACAACAGTATTGTCAGAGAAAGTACTGTTATTAATAATTAATAACCTTCCTTCTAAAGTGCGCACTCGAGTACTTCTTAAACCAACTTCTTCTACAGTTCCATCAAAACCATCAATTTGAATTCTTTCTCCAATTTTAAATGGTTTATCTAAAAAAATCATGATGCCACCAAAGATATTTTTAACCATGTCCTGTGCGGCAAGTGCTAGTGCTAAACCTCCAATTCCAAGCCCTGCAATCATTGCTGTAATATCAATGCCAAGATTGTCCATCCCAATAATGATTCCCATTATCCAGATAACAGCTCTAATACCTTTTCGCATTATTGGAAGGACTTGGTCATCAAAATCACTTTCTGATTTTTTAGTTATTGGCACTACATATTCTTCAACAACTGCATCAAGTGTTCTAGAAATCAGCCAGGTAATGTCAATTACAAGAGCAAAAGTTGCAAGTTTAAAAAGCAAGTTTTCAAGACCGTTATTTGGGAAGTTTAAATAAGAAATAGACCAGTAATAAGCAGCAATTATTACTATAAATATTACTGGTTTTTCTAGTTTGTCAATTAACAAGTCATCCAATTTTGTTTTGGTTTTAGCCGTTATTTTTTTCATAACAGCACTGGTGAACCAATAAAGCAGTTTTGCAGCTATAACTCCTCCAAGAATAATTCCTAAAGCGATTAACCATTCTAAAATTGTGTTGTGGTAGTATATTTTGTTTAAAAAATCCATTTTATATAAAATTAGAGCACGAATTTATAAATAAAATTTGTTAATGCTTGTTGAATATAAGAGGAAGTGTTGCGTTATTATTTTGTCCTTTTATTTTTAAGAAATAATAACCAGTTGCGATGTCAATTAAATTAATATCGAATTGCATATTATTGTGACCAACTTTCATCTCTTTTTTGTTAAATGTATGCACTAACCTTCCTGATTCAGAATAGATAGAAAATTGGATCTCATCACTTTCTAAGGAATTAAAATTAATGTAAAATTTTCCTGTAGTTGGATTTGGGTAGATATTTAAATTTTTAAGAAATTGAACATTCTCGATTGAGACATAACCAGCTACAACAATTGAAATTGCAGTGGTGTCATTAGGACAATTGTCGCTTGCGGCAACTAAAGTTACATCATAATCTCCAAGATTAGTGTATTCATTCCAAGGATTTATATCTGTAGATGTATTTCCATCCCCAAAATGCCATGTATATGCCGAAGAATTAATCGAAGTATTTGTAAATGCGACAACACCATTTGGTAAGTATACAGTATCAGAATTCGCATAAGTACCTGCAATTGGAGGAGAATCTATAGTAACTGCAATAGTTTGGCTACTTGTATTTATTCCTCCAGGTCCATAAGCTTCTAGGTTGATTGTGTAACTTCCAGAGTTAGTGAATGAAATGTATGGGTTTGCAGCTGTGTCATTTGAAATTGTTCCCCCGTTGGAAGACCATATATAAGAGGTTGCATCGATAGAGGTGTTCGTAATAGGGATACTATCTCCTTCACATATGGTAGTGTTCGTTATTGAAAAAGATGCCACAGGAGGATCGTTTTCAGGGATAGAAGTGTATGCTATTTCCCAGCCTGGAGCGGAAGTAGCGCAATCGGAACGAAATTCTAACAACAAATCACCTCCGGTTGAAGTAATTGTACCGGGGCTAACAGTGCCTGTATATTTACCAATTAGAGGGGCGTTTGGTGTGTTTCCATCGTATATAAATAAGAAATCCCAATCTTGTTCTAGGTCAAAGGAGTTAAATGTAATTGTAACAGAAGCTGCACTTGCAGGCTGAATTAAATATAGCTCTCTTTCATCATCCGTATAATTACCTGTTGCTCCTCCACTATCATACAAGTTTCCCGAATTGGCAGTATAATTATTATAGGTGGGTGCATTGTTAATTAATTTATAAAACCCCTCCCAATCCCAATTAATTCCCGGATCTGTGTGCGTATTGTTTGGGTAATGCTGATGTCCTTTAATTTTTGTGCAACCGCCCAAAACATTAATCCCGGTTGTAGCATCACCGAAATAAGTTCTCAAAGGATTAATTCCATATCCACTTTGTGTTATATCTCTACATAAATCTGCAGAGGATGTATAAAGAGCAGTTGTATACCAGGAAGGGTCGCTAACATAACCATCGTGTTCAATTCCAATTGTATATGGGTTTTCATTCCCAACATGCCACCCTTTATCAGCTTCTAAAAGCATCTGGGTAACTTGTCCATCAGATGATCGAACCACATAATGGTATGAAACTCCTGCCGAACAGTTTTGAGCCCAGGAAATAGCTCCTGCATAAGTGCCTTGTATGGTATGGATGGTTACAGCTGATATTGTTGTGCCATTCCTTGAGCTATAATTACATGTTGGCGTTGCAACCCACAATGCTGGTCCATATTCAGCGGTTCTAATGAAAGGAACTTCGTACATAAGTCCATTTGGATTGGCAATTCCATTGCGCCCGAAAGTATTTTCAGAACTGCTCAAAACTGACAAGTTGTTTGCTCCAAAAATTTGTTCTAAGTCAATGTTGTGATTTTGAAAATTATAAGCTTGTTGATTCTTTGTGCTGTTTAAAAAAGTATAAATACTATAAGCATGACAATCTAATGCATAGCTGTTTATTATATTATTATCTAGCGGAATTTCAGATAATAGCTGAATTATTTTAATTTGATTTTCGATTGAAGAAACCTGTAAACTATCAAGTAAATAGGCATAGGCAGCTGCATAAGCAATTATTCCTGTTTCTGGGTTAGATTTTATAGCATTTTGTGGATATCCTGAAAGTTTAGAAACCATGTTGAGATTATTATTGAAATAACCTTGCCCATCTTCAGTAAGTCCCATAACCCCATAAACATGTGGTAATCCAAAACAACTTTCTGGGGTTGCATCTGTAATGTTACTAAAGTGTGTAGTCGTATATGAAATTGCTTCAAGCATACCCTTTGGAACTTCAGGGTATTGCTGATAAGCATGGTTCATTTCTGCTTGATAGGTATTAAAGATTGTTGTTTGCGCTCTGGTAAGCAGAGAAAATAATATTGTTGTAATAAGAAAAAAATATTTCATAATTATGAATTACATACCAATACTGATTCCTACTCTATAAATAATTGGAGGGCCAAGGGCAGTAAACATATAACTCCCTTGGTAAGGAGAATTTATATTGTCGATAAAATCGTATAACAGCATTATTTGCAAATTTACTGCACCACCAATGCTATAATTATATCCAGCTCCAGCGAATAGCATAGGAACAGTAGCTCTAACATTTTGAGATGTGCTATTTGGATCAAGATTGTATGCTCTTAAAACTTCAAATTCAGCATGAGCAAACAGGTTTTCGGTAAACTTATATCTACTAAAGATATTTCCTCCGTAAACAGAATACTTGAAATTTGCTTGTTTCGAGCCTATGTAAATGTATTTAGCTCCTAGACCCACAGAGAATTTTTGGTCTACCTTATAGCCTACAAATGGAGAGGTTTCAAAAAAGTATATTGGAATTCCTCTATCGCTGGCAATGTTAAAAGCAACATTTCCGCCAGTGTAAAGTCTGTCCTTAAATGACAATTTACTTAGTGGGTTGATTCTTTCATCTGACTCTTCAGAAGTGTATTGTCCGAAAGAAAATTGAACACTTAATATTAGAACTAATAAAATTAACTTACGCATAAACAGGTTAATTAACATGTAAAAATACAGAAAATACGAGATAAATAGACGTACTAAGCCTTGTAATTTTACTTTATTAAAACACCTTCTTTTTGAATGATTCTAACTTTGGTAAAATGCTCAACCTTAATAGTGTCTGGGACAAATACGAATTTTTTATCGTAAATAATGCTGTCAATATAGAAAGTCACAAAATATTCATTAGATAAGCCAAAAACATTTTCAGAAATAGGTTCAATCAATTGATAAGATTGACTTTCAATCGATTCAAAGAAATGCCGAAGCGTTGACGTGTTTACTTTTTTTTTGTCTAATGTGCCGTATCCTTTCGATGAAATCAGAACATTTGTGATGGGTTCTTTTCTGTAGTTTATGAGGTAAACATTCCATATTTCATCACTCTCTTCTGCATCTTTGATAATTGCAACTCCAATGCCTTCAACTTTTGGAACATGAATGTCTTTTTTCATTATTTGATAACCGTTTTCTCTGTGTCCAAAAGTGATGTTTTATAATAAGGAATAGCTTTAGAGTTAATTACTTCAACTACATCTTTGTAATAACACTCTTTTTCTTCTCCAGTGAACTTGGTAACCAATAATGAAATAATTTCCGGGTTGGTCTCCCCTGTGGTACATCCAGTTACTATATACATGTAAGAATGCGGATAACCTTCAACTTTTCCAGATAATTCAAGTTGAATAGTTCCCCCTGCACAGATGTCTCCACAAATCCCTTTTTTATGATTAATGATGTATCCTTTAACGGTAATCGTATCTGGTAATGGTGAACTAGCATCATGGGGGATAATTTTATGATTACTACTTGTTTCAGATAGAGTCATGTCCAATACAACCTGAGCGGTAAGATTTGCCCCAAGAAAAACAACAACTAATGAAGTTAATAGTTTAAACATTTTCATAATTAAATACTTTAGATAAATTAATTTTTAATTTTTGTTTAACGTCGTTCATGTCAATTTCTTTACCTAGTTCATTTTGAATTGACGTGACAGCCTTGTCATTAATACCGCAAGGTACAATATTTTTGAAGTAACTTAAGTCAGATTTTACATTTAGAGCTATTCCATGCATGGTAACCCATCTACTGCATTTTACTCCCATAGCACATATCTTCCGTGCTGTAGGTTTAGTTCCGTCAACCCAAACCCCAGTTAAACCTTCAACTCTTTCGGCAATAATGTCATATTCTGCTAATGTTCTAATAACAGCTTCTTCTAGAAATCGTAGATATTTATGAATGTCTGTGAAGAAATGGTCCAAATCGAAAATAGGATAAGCAACTAGTTGCCCAGGACCATGATAGGTGATATCACCACCTCTATTTATTTTATAATAAGTTGCTCCTCTAGCTTTTAATGAATTTTCGTTTAATAGAAGGTGTGTTTCTTTTCCACTTTTCCCCAATGTGAATACATGTGGGTGCTCACAAAAGAGCAAGTAATTACTGGTTATTATTTTGTTGTTTTCATCTCTACGATTATCCATTTTAATAGCAATAGTCGCATCGAAAAGTTGAGTTTGATAATCCCAAGCTTCTTTAAAATCAATTAGTCCAAGGTCTTCGTATATGACTTTTGGATTCATTGAATTAAATGTCTTTAGCCAATTCTGATTTAAGGTAGTCTATGACTTTGACCTCAATGTTGTCAACATTTCTTAACTCTGACAAATAAACAGAAACCCAATCGCCAAGTAAAATAAAATATAAAGCTCTTTCAATGTTGGAATTTCCTTTCGAGTAACATTCTATATATGTAGAGGTGTACTTATCAATAACCGATTTTTGGATATTCATTCTTGTTTGCGTTCGAGAATAATCTGTTTTATTCCTGAAAACGACAACAGCTTTTTCCTCATTTCCTCCAGCCCACCCAACTAACTCGTTGTGATTCATTTCTGGCAAAGCATGGTGCCAACATAAAACTTTAGCATTTTCGTTTAATTGTTGACGAAATCTAATTGCAACTCCTTCGAAGTTTGCTTCACTGTAAATTACTGTTGTTTTGTTTGAAATTAAATTGGAAATGTTTTTTGCTTCGGCCTTAATGTTATCGATTTCTGAATTCAATAATTCAATTGCGCTCAGAATTTTTTCTATAAAATTGTTTTCAATTAAATTGTAGTGCTTTAATAAAAAGAACTGTTGCGTCAATGAATAAGAAAGCATAGCTCGTGGAGACCTTTCTTTAGGTAATACTATGTGGTTGTAATTATTGTTTTTTGCTATTTCTAAAATTTTCCCACCCGATGTAATACAAGCTATTTCTGCACCTTTTTCTTGAGCTTTAGAAAGCGCAGCTAATGTTTCTTCTGTATTACCCGAAAAGCTACTAGCAATAACTAATGTATTTTCGTTTACAAAATGAGGGAGGTGGTAATCATTATTAATAATTATAGGGATTTCGATGTCATTTGCAACTAGTTGTGCAACAATTTTACCACCAATTCCAGATCCTCCAAGACCTGTTATTACAACGTTTCTAAATTCTTTATCACAAGGGGATAGACTGGCATTCTTCCCTATATGGAGTGCTTCTGTGAGTTGTGAAGTAAATAAGGCAACTAATTCTTTCATTAATGAATGATTTTTAAGAGTGCGAATTTAAGTATAATTCCTAAATTTTTACTTTTTTTTAAGGATTGCAATAAAATAATTAATTTTGCATGCCAAATTGAATTAATAAAATTATGAGTTTAAACCTTTCTGAACAGGAACAATTGAGAAGAGAATCGTTAAAAAATTTACGAGATCTTGGTATTGATCCTTATCCTGCAGCGCTTTATCCAGTTAATACCTTGTCGACTGAAATCGAAACAAATTTTAAGGAAGGAAAAAAGGTTATTGTTGCAGGTAGGTTAATGAGTAGAAGAATTATGGGTAAAGCGTCGTTTGCTGAAGCCCAAGATGCTGAAGGAAGGGTGCAATTGTATTTTAACCGCGATGAGATTTGTGAAGGAGAGGACAAGACTTTATACAATACTGTTTTTAAAAAGTTGTTGGATATAGGAGATTTTATTGGAGTTGAAGGAGATTTGTTTACCACCCAAGTGGGTGAGAAATCAATAAAGGTCAAAAAGTTTGTTTTATTATCTAAATCGTTAAAGCCATTGCCTCTTCCAAAAACGGACAATGAAGGAAAGGTACATGATGCTTTTACGGATCCGGAAATGAGATACCGTCAAAGATATGTTGATTTGGTTGTTAATCCACATGTAAAAGAAACATTTATTACGCGAACAAAAGTAATGAATGAAATGCGTAATTTTTTTAATGATAAAGGATATATTGAAGTGGAAACACCAATACTTCAACCAATCCCAGGTGGAGCTGCAGCCCGTCCATTTATTACCCATCATAATGCATTGGATATGCCATTGTATTTGAGAATTGCAAATGAGCTTTATTTAAAGAGGTTGATTGTTGGTGGTTTTGATGGCGTGTATGAATTTGCAAAAGATTTCAGAAACGAAGGAATGGATCGAACCCATAATCCAGAATTTACGGTATTGGAGATTTATGTAGCCTATAAGGATTATAATTGGATGATGAACTTTACGGAGGAGATGTTGGAAAGAGTTGCATTGTCTGTTCATGGAAAAACTGATTTATTGGTTGGTGATAAAGAAATTAGTTTTAAAAGGCCATTTAAAAGAATTTCAATGACGGATTCAATCAAGGAGCATACTGGATTTGACATTTCTGGAAAGTCTGTTGAAGAATTGTCTGCTTGGTGTAAAGCCAATGGAATAGAGGTAGATAATTCGATGGGGAAGGGTAAATTAATTGATGAGATATTTGGAGAGAAATGTGAAGGGAGTTATATCCAACCAACTTTTATAACAGATTATCCAAAGGAGATGTCTCCATTATGTAAAGCACATAGAGATAATCCAGAATTAACGGAACGTTTTGAGTTAATGGTTAATGGTAAAGAGGTTGCAAATGCTTACACCGAGTTAAATGACCCTATTGATCAAAGAGAGCGTTTTGAAGAGCAAATGAAATTATCTGCGAAAGGAGATGATGAAGCAATGTTTATTGATCAAGATTTCTTAAGAGCGTTGGAATATGGAATGCCACCTACATCAGGAATGGGAATTGGAATTGATAGGTTAGTGATGTTGATGACGAATCAAAGGTCAATTCAAGAAGTATTATTTTTTCCTCAGATGAAATTAGAAACGTTTAGTGCTGAAGAAAAATTGGGTCCAGAATTAAATGAAAACGAACAATTAATTTTTGATATTCTTTCCAAAGAAAGTCCCGTGGAATTGAGCGTTTTAAAAGATGCAGCAGGACTTTCAAATAAGCAATGGGATAAAGGGATTAAAGGATTGAATAAACATGGTTTAACGAAAGTTACCAAAACGGATGATGCTCTGTTAGTTGATTTAATCGGCTAGTTCGTTTATCGGTTAGTATAAGCGGCTGTTTTGATCCAGTTTAGGTTTTGCGGAAGTCAGTTTTTTGTTTATAATTTTCCACTATCATTTTGATGGACTCCTCTTTATTCTTCTTTACCATTTCTATGCGACTATCTGAGATTATAGATGAATGATATTCTCTTATATTCAGGTCGCTCCAAAGCGTTAATTCTATAATTGTTGGAGTCAGGCCGAGACCTTTTTCGGTCAAAACATAAATGTTCGTTTTTTTATTATGAGTAAGTTTTTCCTTGGTGATTATCTTAAATTCTTCAAGCATTTTGAGTCTTGAGGATAAAATATTGGAAGCAATGGCTTCATCACTTTCGGAGAAATCCTTAAATGTTTTTTTTCCCTCCAAAAGCATCTGCTTAATAATTACCAATGTCCATTTGTCTCCTACTATGTCTAGTGCAGATGTAATCGGACAGTTACAACGAAAATTATTATTCATTTTAAGAATTTAATATGTATTACTTGCAAAACAAAAGTAATGTTGTATTTTTGCTTTTAAAACAAAAGTAATAAAATAAATAGAATATGAAGAAAGTATTGGTAACAGGTGTTTCTGGGTACATTGGTCAACATTGTGCAGCAGAACTATTAAAAAAAGGATATTCTGTTAGAGGATCGCTCCGAAGTTTATCTAAAGCGGATGAGGTGACTAAGGGTATCAAAAAAGTAATTGACCCTAAGGGGAATTTAGAATATTGCGAACTTGATCTTTTGAAAGATGATGGTTGGGATAAAGCAATGGTTGGATGTGATTTTGTATTGCATGTTGCATCACCTTTTATAAATATTGAGCCAAAAGATGAAAATTTATATATAAAGCCGGCTGTTGAGGGTACGCAAAGAGCATTGAAAGCTGCAAAGAAAGCTGGAGTGAAGCGTGTTGTTCTGACCTCTTCAATGGTTTCTATGTTAGAGAATGCTGATAAATCTATTGATATAAATGCCAATTCTTGGACAAATGTGAATGCAAAAAATGTTTCAGCTTATGCGAAAAGTAAAACTTTAGCGGAAAAAAGTGCTTGGAAATTTATTGAAGCGCAAACAGATGATGCGCCGATGGAATTAACAGTGGTTAATCCTGGCCCAGTATTTGGACCAACTCTCTCGGGTAATTTGGGAGCATCACTGGATATTTTCAAACAAATGATTAGTGGTAAAATGCCTATGGTTCCTCAGGCTGGTATTAATATGTCAGATGTAAGAGATATAGCTGAAATTCATGTTTTGGCAATGGAAAACCCAAACGCAAATGGGAAAAGATTCATTGTGACAACGGAAAATACTTATACATTTCAGAAATTAGCTCAAATATTGAAATCAAATGGATATGATAAGGTTAGTACCAAATTAGCTCCTAATTTTCTTTTACGCTTCATAGGAAATTTCAACAGAGAAGCGAAGAGTATGAGAGCTTTTATAGGGAAAACTTACAATGGGGATATTTCTTCAACAAAACAAATTTTTAACTGGGAACCTATTTCTTTTGAAAAGACAGTTTTGGATACTGCTAAATCTGTTGATGAGTCTATGAAAAAATAGCATCGAAATTATAGAAAAGGCAAAGCTCGGATTATTTAATAATAATTCGAGCTTTTTTATTGATTATAAGGTTAGTGTAACAAACCTTCGAATGTTTCTTTACGTGTCCATAAACGAAGAGAATTTTTGTGTAAGATAATGTCAAGTTTATAATAATGTTAATAAAAAAGGCGACTCATGAGTCGCCTTTTTAACTTTACGTAACTTGAATATTATTTATCAAAAGCATCTTTAATTTTGTCTACAAAGTTCAATTCTTCCCAAGGGAATAATTTAACATCCATAGAAACTTTTTTTCCCTCGGGAGAAGTATATTCTTTAGTAATAACTTCTGTTTTTCTTCCCATGTGACCATAAGCAGCCGTTTCTCTATAAATAGGAGAACGTAAGTTGAAACGAGTTTCAATTGCGTAAGGACGCATGTCAAAAATAGCAGCTAATTTTTCAGCGATTTCGCCGTCTGTTAAATCAACTTTAGAAGTTCCATAAGTATTTACATATAATCCCATTGGTTCAGCAACACCGATTGCATAAGCCACTTGCACCAGAGCTTCATCAGCAACGCCTGCTGCAACTAAGTTCTTAGCTACGTGACGAGTTGCGTAAGCTGCAGATCTATCAACTTTACTTGGGTCTTTTCCGGAAAAAGCTCCACCACCGTGAGCACCTTTTCCACCGTAAGTATCAACGATGATTTTACGACCTGTTAGTCCAGTATCTCCATGAGGCCCTCCAATCACAAAAATTCCAGTTGGGTTAATATGGTATGTGATCTGATCGTTGAATAAAGCTTGAATTTCAGCAGGGAATAATTTTTTAACTCTAGGAATAAGAATATTTACGACATCCTCTTTAATTTTCTTCAACATGTTTTGTTCGCTGCCGAAGTCATCATGTTGTGTTGATACAACAATTGCATCAATTCTAACAGGTTTGTTATTATTATCATATTCAATTGTTACTTGAGATTTAGAATCTGGCCGCAAATATGATATTTCCTTATTTTCTCTTCTTAACTCAGCTAATTCTTTCAATAGCATATGAGAAATTTCCAATGGAAGCGGCATGTATGAATCAGTCTCATTGGTGGCATAACCAAACATCATTCCTTGATCACCGGCACCCTGATCTTCTTTGTTTGCTCTTTCAACTCCTTGGTTGATATCTGGCGATTGTTCGTGGATAGCAGAAAATACACCACAAGAATTACCATCGAACATGTATTCCCCTTTGTTGTAACCAATTGTATTAATTACCTCTCTAGCTATAACCTGAACGTCTAGGTATGCTTTGGATTTTACTTCTCCTGCAAGAACAACCTGTCCTGTGGTAACAAGTGTTTCACAGGCAACTTTCGAATCAGCATCGAACGCTAAAAAATTGTCAATTAACGCATCTGAAATTTGATCAGCTACTTTGTCTGGATGGCCTTCTGAAACCGATTCTGATGTAAATAAATAACTCATTATTCAATTTGTTTTTAAGATTAATCTAGTCGAAACAAAAAGGAATACGCTGCGCAAGTGTAGTAAGAAACGTTTTAGCATTTTTTGTACGTGGTTGCAAGCAAGCAAATCATTCCACCTTAATTTCGGATGCGAATTTATGAAAATTAAATAACTGACAAATAGAATAATGCAAAAAAAGGCAATTATTTTTTTGAAGTCAGCTCCTTAAATACATTTTCTAAAGATTCTTCTTCTTTTTGCATGGTTAATACTAGGATATTATTGGTTTGCGCAAATTTTGAAATTTCTTTACGGATATCTTTATCTGTTTTCGATTCGAGCACCCAAATTTTGTCAGAAACTTCTTGTGCGCTTGTAACTCCAGTAATTGAATTTAACTTTGTTTTACTAATGCTTGTATCGAATTCAACTTTTATCACCTGCTTTTTAACAACTTTAGATTGAATCTCACTGGTTTTCTCATCTGCAACAATTTTACCGTCGTTTATTATTATGATGCGGTCACAAATAGCTTCTACCTCTTGCATGATATGCGTAGAAAGTAAAATCGTTTTATCTTTTCCGAAAGTTTTAATTAATTCTCGGATTTCAACCAGTTGGTTTGGATCTAAACCACTCGTAGGTTCATCAAGAATTAGTACATCTGGGTCATGCAACATAGCTTGCGCTAATCCAACTCTTTGTCGATACCCCTTTGATAAAGCTCCTATTTTTTTATGCTGTTCTTTTTCTAGTCCAACAGAATTAATCATTTCTGCAACTCTTTCCTTCTTTTTTTTGACCTTGTGTAAACGAGCAAGAAAAAGTAAATACTCTTTAACATACATATCCAAATACAAAGGGTTGTGTTCTGGCAGGTAACCTACTTTTTTTTTAACCTTTATTGGTTCGTCATTTACGTCTAATCCACAAACTTTTACTTCGCCTTTTGTTTGTGGAATAAAACAAGTAATGATTTTCATGGAGGTAGACTTTCCAGCTCCATTTGGACCTAAAAACCCAACTATTTCTCCTTTAGATATTTCAAATGAAATGTTATCCAGAGCGTTTTGATTTCCGTATTTTTTTGTAACGTTTTTGACTGATATCGACACAACTTATATTTGTAAGATGAAAATAAAAAACAAAGAATATCTAATCTCTATTCATATTGCAAATATATCTATAATTAAGGGAAGTGAATAAGATGTCATAAACATTCATTAACAATTTAGTGTGGGATTACTTTTCTTATCAGTCATTTCTAGGATAGCTAATATATTGGAGTCAAATAAGTATTTAAGTTATAGGTGAAATTATTTATACCACTTCATTTTCCTTACTTTTACGAAAATGATTTTAGAAGGAGCTATAGTGATACGGTCAACAGGAAGTTGGTATTCAATCCGAACAAAAGAAGGTGAGGAAGTTGAAGCTCGCATTAAAGGTAAATTTAGAATACAAGGGATAAAAACCACCAACCCGGTTGCGGTTGGAGATCTGGTAGACTTTACTTTAGAAAATGATAATATTGGCGTAATAACAAAAATCCATCCGCGTAAAAATTACATAATTCGTAAATCGGTAAATTTATCTAAGCAGGCACAAATAATTGCATGTAATATCGATCGTGCTCTTTTGGTGGTTACTATTTCTAATCCAGTCACCCAGACGGGATTTATTGATCGGTTTTTAATTACAGCGGAAGCTTATCACATTCCCGTAACAATAGTCTTTAATAAAATTGATATTTACTCGGAAAAGGATCAATTAAAATTGGAAGAATTGATGATTGCTTATTCGAAGGTGGGGTATCATTGTTTGGATGTTTCTGCTGAAACGGGTGCAGGAGTTAAAGAGATTAAAAAAATGCTTGCCGATAAGACAACCATGTTAAGTGGTCACTCAGGGGCTGGTAAGTCTACATTAATTAATAAGGTTGATGGCAATCTAGAATTAAAAACGGGCGATATCTCAGAATCACATTTTAAAGGAAAGCATACTACAACTTTTGCGGAAATGTTTGAATTGGAATTTGGTGGATTTATTATTGATACACCTGGAATTAAAGGATTAGGGATTGTAGATATTGAAAAGGAAGAAATGAGTCATTATTTTTTAGAAATGAGGGCTTTATTACCCGAATGTAAATTTCATAATTGTCAACATTTAAAAGAACCTTCTTGTGCTATTAAAAAAGCAGTTAAAGCTGGAGGAGTGGAGGAGTTTAGGTATAAAAATTATCTTTCGATGTACCAGGGAGATGATGAAAATTATAGAACAGTAGATTATTAATGAGGGTTTTTGTTCAAAGAGTATCGGAAGCGTCAGTTGTAGTTGAGAATGAAATTCACAGTGAAATAGACAGTGGAATGTTAATTTTACTTGGAATTGAAAACGAGGATAATCAAGAAGATATTGATTGGTTGTGCGCCAAAATTACTAAATTGAGGATATTTCCAGACGCTGAAGGAATAATGAATTTATCATTGATGGATACAAACGGTGAAGTGTTAGTTGTGAGTCAGTTTACCTTGCATGCTAGCACAAAAAAGGGGAATCGGCCATCGTATACTAACGCTGCTCGTCCAGAAGTTGCATTGCCTTTGTATGAAGAGTTTATTTCACGACTGACTCAAGTTTTAGGTAAAAGAATTGGAACAGGAGAGTTTGGAGCCGATATGAAAGTTAGTTTAATAAATGATGGCCCTGTCAGTATTTGGATAGATTCAAAATCAAAAGAATAAGCTATATGAGAATTAGAAACTGGTCATTAGGGTATTTGTTTGGTTATATATTTACTACAATAGGAATAAAGTCTTTTTATAGGAAATATAAAGTAGTTGGAAAAGAGAATGTTCCAAAAGGAAAACCGATTCTATTTGCAGGAAACCATCAAAATGCTTTTTTAGAAGGTGCTATCCTGGGATATGTAACACGCTCACCAATATATTTTTTAGCAAGGTCAGATATTTTTAAAAAGAAAGCAGCTAGTTTTATGTTAAACAGTTTAAACGCACTTCCCATTTATCGGGAAAGGGATGGCGCTGATTATAGAGATAAAAATGAAGAGGTATTTGAACAGTTTTATGATTTACTGGGTAATAATAGAAGGATTGTAATATTTCCAGAAGGTAATCATGGGAAGCATCAGCAATTAAGATCATTGAAAAAAGGTATTTTCAGAATAGCAGTTGGAGCAGAGGCTAAGTATAATAAAGAATTGGATGTTCAGGTAGTTCCGGTTGGGATTAATTATGGGAAATTTGAAAATATGGGCGGCGATCTACTTATTCAATTTGGAGCGCCAATAGCTATTAAAGATTATATCGCAGATAATTCAGTGAAGCAAGAAGAAAACTATATAGAACTTGTTGGTGAACTCAGAAAGCGATTGAGTGATCAGATGATAGATATTCAGAAAATGGATTATTATGATTTGATTCATTTCACTATGAAAACTTTTGATGCTGAAATTGGTTTGTTGGAGCGCAATGATGGCAATGATTTGGTTTCGGAATTTAAGAGACAAAAAGGATATATCGAGAAAGCTGAGAGTTACATTGAGAAGGATATTGAAAATGCGAATGCATTGCTCAAAGTGGTTGTAGAATTTAGGGGTTTACTCAGTGAAGAGAAGCTGTCTGCTTGGTTATTTAATAAAGAGAGTTACGCTGTTTTTGGCCACGTCTTTTTATTAACTCTACTTTTTCCATTGCACTTGTATGGAATTCTTAATAATTATTTGCCTTATCGAATTCCCGCTTGGTTCGTGGAGAAAAAAGTAGCTGATATTCATTTTCATGCTTCAATAAAACTTCTTGCGGGATCTATTCTGTTTGTGATTTTTTGGGGAATTCAAATTAGTTTAGTAGCAATATTTACAGATAATTATTACTGGGCAATGTACTTTGGGTCATTAATTTTTTCAGCTTGGATTAGCTATAAATATTGGGTTTCATTCTTAAAGTTGAAGGGAAAAATACGTTACAATAAACTCCAAAAGCAAAAAGTAGACATTTTTAGGAAATTAAAAATTCAACACGAAAATTTAAAGCAGTTTGTATATAAATCATATCAAAAATGAAAAATACTTTAGGTATAGAAGAGGCTCAGAAAAAAGTGGATAATTGGATTAACCAATTTGGTGTACGTTATTTTAATGAACTGACTAATATGGCAATGCTAACAGAAGAGGTTGGAGAAGTTGCTCGTATAATTGGAAGAAGGTACGGTGAGCAATCAGAAAAGGAATCAGACAAACAAAAGGACTTGGGAGATGAAATGGCAGATGTATTGTTTGTCTTAATATGCTTAGCGAATCAAACAGGAGTAAATTTGGAAGAAGCATTAGAAAAAAACTTAAATAAGAAGTCTATTAGAGATGCGGATAGGCATCATAACAATGAGAAATTGCATTGACTTTATTGAGTTCAGAATTATACAGAACAAAGCTATAGCCCTTTTAAAAAAGTTTTAAACGCATCCCAATATTTATCACTCCCTTCTGTAGTTTCCCAAAGCGCTCTTGAGCCATGAATTCCCTCAAAGTCAGGTAGGAATTGATTTGTCCATACTGTGTCTACTTCCGAAATAATTGATTTAGTAGCTTCTGTTTCTGTTTTAGAGGAAGTAACAAAAATGGGTTTCTCATATCCTTTGATAGAACCTTGAATACTTATTCCTTCAATATATTCCCCAGGGCTAAAAGCTGCTACTGCTTTTACTTTTTCGTTGTTTTTTCCAATTAACAAAACCAGTGAAGCAGAGTAGGAGCTTCCAACTAATACAATAGATTCATTATCATTAAGCTTATATAAATAATCAATCGCAGCTTCAATATCCTGTTTTGCGTCTATATATTCCGTGGGTAAACCCTTTTCTTTAGCTAGTTGAGCCGTTTTATTTATAATTTTGTTTGCTTCATTTCCTGATCGTTGATCGATAGCAATACTTGAAAACCCGATACTACCAATTCTAAATGCAGTTTCTCTATATTCACCTCTGCTAAATCCTGCTTGGTGACATAGTAAAATAATAGGCTTACTATCTTTTCTTTCGTAGATATCAGCAAAGATAAGTAAGCTATCTCTAGAGGGAAAAGAGTCATGTTGTATAAATCGACTTTCAGATAGCTTTGAGATTGGAACAGCCTCCATATGCAAACTATCAAATTTGCCTTCATCAATTTTTTCAATTGTTGTTTCTTTTGGTGGAGGCATACAAGCAAAAGTAAAAAATAGGACAGCTATGAATAATGTCGGTTTCATGCTACTAAAGTAAGGTAAAAATGGAATATATTAATACAAGTCAAGTGTCCTTCAGTTAATCTTTAACTTTTCCTTTAATTCCTTAGATAGAGCATTTTTATGCAATAATACGGATATTGTATTCATTCTAAAGTAAGCTTCAGATACAAGGACATGTCCTTTGAACTTGTCAAGCCCTCGATCATCACCCCAAGAATTTTTTACGATGAAATAATCTTTATCATCTACTCCTTTTGCTAATCCAACAATATGCATTAGGTGATCATCACCTACTGTGTAATTATCATAGTATTCTTGTCTCATTTCTTGAGTTACTACCTTTTCCTTAGCTGTAGTAATAAAATTTGGTTTTTCACCCTCTGGTGATTCAATTGCAATGCCTTCCCTTGAGTTAAACCCATTGTTACTAACATCTGCATCCCAGTCAAGTGTAAATCCATCTTTCAAAGCTTTTTTAGCAGTCTCTATCATTTCATCTAATTGAACGTTGTAAAATCGACCATTATCCCAGTTATCCGGAATGTCCAATACAAAGTTAGTGTAGAAAGGTTGATGCGTGTAAGAGGTTAACGTAATGTAGTTTTTGCTTGATAACCCTAATTCCTCAGCAAAACTTTTTGGAGTGTACGATTTCTTGTTATAAGTAAAGTTATGGGGATATTCTCCTAAATAAACATTTAGTAAAGCACTGTATCCATTTCTCCACATTGGAGTTAGTTTTCCTCCTTTGTTTGCTATAATAGCTTTTAAAAACCCTTCTAGAATACTTGCCAATTCAGCATGATTGTGTTTTTCTGTGTCCATTTGTAGTCCGTTAAAAACTTCATTAGGAACAATTCCGTACATGTCTACAGCATTTAATAAGTCATGCCCTAAACTTCCTTCTCCAAATTGCGTTTTCCCATGTCTGCGGACATAATTTTCAGCCTTGTTAATGTAAACTTGTCTAGCAATAAAAATTTCGGAAAGATTGTGTGTTCCTTTTCCCATTCTGATTAATTCAGATTCTAAAAAAGAGGCAGCTGAGAAACTCCAACATGTTCCTGTGTTTCCTTGGCTTTCGACAGGGTTGGCATCCCATTGAACCACTGTTTCGAATGATAGAGTGTCTTGTGCTGTTCCATAACTAAACGCAAAAGCTAAGGCAATGATGGTTAATCTTTTCATGATTTTGATTTTGGTAGCCAAATTTAGGAAACTGTTAGTGGTTTGCAAATTAAAATGGCACGAAAGGTTCTCCTATACTGCTGGAGTTAAAACAAATAGAACGTTAGGGTCTGAAGGGTAATCTTCAATGTAGTCCATTGCTTGATTCGTGCTTCTTCTTATAAAATTAATTATTGGTTCTCCAGATTGAAACGTACATTCCCAACCATCGTAATTTCTTTCTAGGGAACCTACCATTAGTTCCAATACATCTCCTTTTACTATAGGAATTCCAATTCTAGCAAGTTTGTTAACCGCAATAAGGGCATCAGGTTTTTTAAATGCCCAATTATCGATTCCTATTTCCTCTAATGAGAATCCGGCTTTTAGAATTTCAAGAACTTTGCTTGGCCATTCTTTAGTCATGAGTTATTTTTTATGAGGGTAAGTATAATAATAGGTTGTTTTTTGATTCATTGCACATAGGAATGAATTTATGAAGGTCCTAAATAAAAAAAAAGCCAGATACTTTCGTATCCGGCTTTTTGCTGTGGGCCCTGTAGGATTCGAACCTACGACCCCCTGCTTGTAAGGCAGGTGCTCTGAACCAACTGAGCTAAGAGCCCGAATTATTCGGGTATTATCACATTCTTTTTATTTCAAGCTACTCAAGATAACTTTGTCTCTGAACCTTCCGATATCAATCGGAATGAGCTAAGAGCCCTCTCGTTTGAGGAGTGCAAATATATATCTTTTCTGTCTCTCACCAAATAATTAGGAATAAAAATCGCGAAGTATTTCAGATACGACAAAAGTGCTTCCACCCACTACTATTAAGTCATGTGATTTTGCAGTTTTAATAGCCGCTTTAAAAGCTTCTGAACAAGACGAAAAGTTGATTTTAGTTTGCTTCTCTGCGAAGGATTTTTCTAATTCTTTTGTGCTTAAAGCTCTAGGAATATTTGGCGTGCATAGATAATAAGTAGCATTTTTCGGAAGTAAATTAATGACTTTATTGACTTCTTTCTCTGCAACCATTCCCCAAATAATATGTAGGTTATTATAAGTTTCTAATTCTAGTTCCTTAACTGTTTGTGCAATTGCATGTGCATTATGGCCAATATCAGCAATAACTTTGGGGGAATATTGTATTGTTTCCCATCGCCCTCTTAAACCAGTGTTTGTCTTTATGGATAGCAAGCCTTTGCTTATAGTTGTAGAAGTTATTTTAGAAAATTGTTGTTGGATTAAATCTATAACGGTTAGGGTAGTTGCTACATTGTTTTTTTGGAAGTCGCCTTTAAGACTAGAGACAGGTTGGTTATTATTTTGAGTCGCTATATGTACGAGGGAGTTGTTAGTTAAAGCAATTTCTTCAAAAATAGATTGCTTTTCGATTCCTTCACCCAAAACCACAGGGATGTTTGGCTTTATAATCCCTCCTTTTTCTCTTGCGATGTCTTCCAAGGTGTTTCCTAAGTATTGTGTATGATCTATTCCAATTGAAGTAATGGCGCTTACTAGAGGAGTTATAATGTTGGTCGAGTCCAATCTTCCACCCAAGCCCGTTTCTATAAGCGCAATGTCAACTTGCTTATATTCAAAATAGTTAAAAGCAAGTGCTGTACTCCATTCAAAAAAGGAAGGTTGAATTTTGTTGAAAACAGTGTTGTGGTTTTTTACAAAGTCAATTACATAGTTTTCAGGAATAACTACTCCATTAATCCTTATTCTTTCTCTGAAGTCGAGTAGGTGAGGAGAGGTAAATAATCCAACAGTATATCCGCTTTGAGTAAAAATTGAGGCAAGCATATTGCAAACAGACCCTTTCCCATTTGTTCCTGCAACATGAATCGTTTTGAACTTATTTTGTGGATTGTCTAATAATTCACAAATATCAATAATGTTATCTAATTTACCATTGTAGGCTTTACCTCCTATGTTTTGAAATTGAGGAAGTTGTTCGAAAAGAAAATCAACCGTTTCTTTATACGTCATTTACTTAATACAACTAGTTAACTTTGAATTCCAATTGTGACGATTTTGACATCGTATTTAGTTTCAGCACTTGTCGGTTTGTAAGTGAATTCTTTTGCTTTCTTTTCCGCTAGCTCAATAATCGTTTTATCTGATGTATTGGTAAAAGAATTTGATAGTTGCGCTTCAGACCAGTATACCTTACCATCATTATTGATTTTAATTTTAACAGCTACTTTGGCAGGAGTAGTAGTTAAGTAATCTAAGCTAGGAACGTTCTTTATTTTTCTACTAGAACCATCACCAACACCTTCACCATTTCCTAAGCCATCGCCACCTCCGGTGCCCCCATCAGATCCACCTTCACCATCACCACCTTCTTCACCGCCTCCAGAACCTAAAACATTACCTAAATCATATTTGGCTTCTTGCTCGTCAGATTCTCCATTTCCATCAGAACTACTGGATTCTTGCTGCGATTCAGCTGTTACTGCAGATTCTTCTTCTTGTGTTGCTACTTCATCTTCAGAACTCTCGTTGGTTTCTTCGTTTTGCTTCTTAGCACTTTGAGATTTTTCTTGACTGACCTCTTTGCTCCCGCCTGCAGAACCACCGCCAGCATCCGTAAAATCCATTACCATAACCACTTCTTTAGCAGGGTATGGTGGATCTACTTGCTTCATTGAAGTGAAAAATAGCATAAGAAGTAAAAGAATTAAAAGAATAGCAGCTCCTATAATACCCGCTTGTTTATCTTTTTTATTAATGGGGGTTAAATACGCCATATATAAATGAATTAGTTATGGTTTCGTCTTTATAACGATTTTTAACTCATTTTGTTTCGCAATATCAATAACTCCAACAGAATATTCCCAGTCAGAAAGCTTGTCGCCAACCAATTCAATGGTTTTTTTATGATCTACGTATTGCATTATTGTATTGTTCAATTCTTCCAATGAAATTTCTTGATCGACATCCATTTTATCATTTTTAATCCAAATGATATTGTCTTTATTCACAAATACTTTTGTAATCGATTTATCGGTGGTAGAAGCAGGGCCTGACTTTGGTAAGTCGATACTATGACCAGCTGTTACCATTGTAGAAAGAATAATAAAGAATATTAATAATAGAAATACTAAATCTGTCATAGATGACATTCCACCTTCAATTTTGATTTTATTGGACGATCGTAAACTCATCTTTTATTATTTACCTGGTGCGTCTAGTATATCTAAAAACTCGATAGAACTACCTTCCATTTTTTGAATAACCTTTTCAACTTTACTTACTAAGTAATTGTAAAATACATAAGCTATAATACCAACAATCAATCCACCTACAGTAGTTATCATTGCTTCAAAAATACCACCAGAAAGACTTTGAATTTCAACTCCTTCGTTACTCATTGTATGCATTACCTGAATCATTCCCAAAACAGTTCCTAAAAACCCAATCATTGGTGCTACACCAGCTGTAGTAGCTAATATCGATAGTCTAGTTTCTAATTTATAAACTTCAATTTTACCAACGTTCTCAATGGAAACCGCAATATCTTTCATTGGTTTTCCAATTTTAGAAATTCCTTTTTCAATCATTCTAGCCATCGGGTTGTCAGATGTAGTACACAATTGTTTAGCTGCATCTAATTTCCCATCATTGACATATTCTTTAATCTTAGCCATGAAATCTCTCTCTTCATTCAAAGCTCTTCGAATTGCAAGGAAGCGTTCGATAAAGATATAAACGGTTAATGCAGAAAGCGCAAACAACATAGACATGATGATAATACTTGTCCAACTGTATTCTCCAGTTTCCGTATCAAATCCCCATATTAATTCCCAAAGAGAAATGTCTGTTGTTTTAGTTAATGTGTCTGATACGGCATCACCAACCTCTATTTGAATTTTATTTATTAAATCGAAAATATTCATATTTACTTTTTATTAACGTAATAATCGTTCAATTGTTGTTCGTCAAAAAATTAGAAAAACACCAGCTCCGGCAAGATAACCTAATAATGCTAACCAAGCCATGTTTTTTAAGTACCAAAAGAAAGAGATTTTTTCCATTCCCATAGCTACAACACCCGCAGCAGAGCCAATAATTAACATACTTCCACCTGTACCAGCAGCGTACGCTATAAAGTGCCAAACTGAAGAATCAGTTGCGTATAAAAGTTCTCCAGCTTCATTGACTTCTTGCATATTGAACATACCCATACTTGCAGCAACTAAAGGAACGTTGTCAATTACAGCGGAACCAGCTCCCAATAGCATTACAAAAATATTGGTATCCATTGATGCATTTACAGTGTTGCCAAAATTAAAAATCATACCTAACGACTCTAAAGCTGCGACAGTCATTAAAATACCTAAGAAGAATAGAATTGAGGGCATTTCAATTTTTGCTAATGCTTTAAAGGTTGGGCTGTTATGACCATCATCATCAACGTGGTCAATTTTATCTTCTAAACTTGTCATACTAAACTGCCGAGCTGTTATAAGTTCAGCAACTAAAGCAACTATAGATAAAGACAACATCATTCCAACATAAGGAGGAAGGTGTGTAACCGTTTTAAAGATAGGAACAAAAACAATTAAACTTAACCCTAAATAAAGCATTAAAGGACCTTTTGAATTTTCATTGCCTTGAGCAGGAGGAGATTCAAAATGTCCTTTAAATGGTTTCATAAATGTTGCCAATAATGTTGGAATTACCATGCAAACTAACGACGGTAAAATTAAGTACTCAATTAATTTTACTGTGGTAACCTTTTCGCCCATCCAAAGCATTGTTGTGGTAACATCGCCAATTGGAGACCATGCACCACCAGCATTTGCTGCAATAATTATAATACCCGCAAACCAAATACGGTCTTTGTTATCAGGGATTAATTTTCTAAGAATTGTTATTAAAACAATTGTTGCTGTTAGGTTATCAATGATAGCAGAAAGTATAAATGCTAAGATAGACATAATCCAAAGTAGTGTTTTCTTTTTGTTAGTTCTAACATAATTTTTAATAGTAGAAAAACCATCGAAGTGGTCAACTATTTCAACAATAGTCATTGCTCCTACAAGGAAAATTAATATCTCGCAAGTCTTCCCAAAATGGTGAAGCAGCGTATGTTCTAACCAACCAGCTTTGGAGTCACTATACGTACCTCCTTGACCCTCGACGTGATCAGGAAGATCAGCAAAGTTAGGTACCAATGTATGATGAGCTGAGTCAAACCATTGTGTAAAATCACCTAGTCCAAATGCAACAGCTGCCCAAGCTAAAGCCATCATTAGTAATGCAGGAACTAACTTATCTACTTTTAAACTATGCTCTAAGGTAATAGCTAAGTATCCTAAAACAAATATTACAACGATTAATACCTCCATAATTTAAATAAGCTGATTTAAAGCAACTTCAAATGCAGTTTTTGCAATTTGCGTTTTACTCTTGTTGATGTTGTAAGCATTTTCCAATGCCTTTTTTATTGTGTTTGATGTATCGATAAAGATTGCATCATCTTCAATTTTATCTAAATCTGTACTCATTAAGTAAGCAAAAACTCTAGCCATACCGCAGTTTGAAATAAAATCTGGGATAACGCTTATGTTGTTATCTGTATAGTCAGCAATTGCTCCAAAGAAAATTTCAGGATCTGCAAAAGGAACATTAGCTCCAGCTGCAATTACTTCCATTCCTGCAGAAATCATTCTGTCAACTTGGTCTTTTGTGATTAAACGAGATGCTGCACAAGGAAGAAATACTTCAGCCTTCAAATCCCAAATCTTATTATTTACCTCGTCAAAAGATAACAAATTTGGAGCATTCAGGGCATTTCCATCTTTTTCTAAAAAGAGTGTTCTTATTTCCTCAAGAGAAAAACCATCTTCTTTTATCAAGCCGCCAACGCGATCAATAATCCCCACGATAAGAGCTCCTTCTTGCGCTAAGTAATATGCTCCAGCACTTCCAACATTGCCCCATCCTTGAATGATGACACGCTTTCCTTTAAGCTCACCACCATAAATATCATAATAATGTTTTACGGATTCAGCAACACCATATCCAGTAATCATATCTGCTACCACATATTTACGGGCAACTGATGGGCTGTACATTGGATTTTCAATAGCTTTTATAACGCCAAGTCTTAATTGTCCAATACGGTTTATTTTTTGCGATTCCCTTGGTTGAAAATGCCCATTAAAAACCCCTTCTTGTGGATGCCAAACTCCGCAATCTTCTGTTATCGGAATAACTTCATGAATTTCGTCAACATTCAAATCCCCACCTGTACCATAGTAATGTTTTAATAATGGAGTAACAGCTTTATACCATCGTTCTAATACCCCTGTTTTTCGAGGATCGTTTGGATCAAAATTAATTCCAGATTTAGCACCTCCAATCGCTGGTCCTGAAACCGTAAACTTAACTTCCATGGTCTTGGCTAAAGATTCAACTTCACGTTTATCCAGTCCAACTCTCATTCTTGTTCCACCGCCAGCAGCTCCACCTCTCAAGGTATTAATCACTACCCATCCTTCAGCCTCAGTTTCTTGATCTTTCCACTCAAAAATAATCTCAGGTTGCTTGTTTTCAAACTTCTTTAGTAATTCTATCATTGTGTTGTTTCAGTTCAAGCAAAAGTAACAAAATTTCATAGGTATCAATTTTTGCATTTTGTTTTTTTTATTGAGACGATGTTAATTAATTGATTTAAAATATTTTATAAATAAATAGTTCCACCTACAGAATCTTGTTTGGCTCCTGTTACGGAGGAAAGACAATTAACGAGTTGTTTTTTACGCAGAACCCCCAAGAAACCAAAAATTACAGCCTCTTTATATTCTATTATTTTGTTTTCAGGGATAATTATTTGCGCGTCGGCAGTGCTTCTTATCTCTGAAACCCAAAATGAATTGTATGCTCCGCCTCCTGTTATTAATACTTTTTTATCTTGGGTACTCGAGAGTATTTTACAAATTTGATGCGCTAAGTGTTTTCCAAATGTGTTTAGCTTATCTGCGTTTGAAATGTTATATTTATCTAAAATAGGTTTGAAATTGATAATAAAGTTTTCTTTTCCTAAGGATTTAGGATGTGATTTTGAGAAAAATTCGATAGCATTTAAATCATTATATAAATTGTGGTTAAAATTGCCTGAGGCACCCAATTTTCCTTTATCGTCGTATTCAATTCCTTCCAAGCTGCAAACGTAGTTGCTAACCATATTTGCCATTGCTAGGTCGTATGAGATGCGTTTACCTTTTGCTTTAAATGAAATATTTGCAATTCCGCCCAGATTAATGCAGTAATCATATTCGGAAAAGAGTAGTTCATCACCGATTGGCACTAATGGAGCTCCTTGACCTCCAAGTGCAACGTCTTTTGAACGGAAATCACATATTGTTTCTATGCCCGTAATCGCTGCTATTTGTGCTCCACATCCGATTTGAGTAGTCAAATTATTATTAGGTTGATGGAAGATAGTGTGTCCATGTGACGCTAAGAAATCGGTGTTTGTAATTTTGTTTTTATGAATGAATTTATTGACTTCATTGCCAATTAATGCTCCAAATTTAGTATGAAATAGCGCATAATTTATAGCAGATTCATTTTCTAAATCTGCCAGTACATTTTTTTGCTCTTTGGAGTAAGGAACTGTTTCATGGTGTATTAAATTAAAACGCCATTTTTCGTCAAAATTAAATTTACAATGAGCTATATCTAGTCCATCTAACGATGTGCCTGACATTAAACCTATTACGTTGAAAGATTCCATAATTTAACTTAAAAAAGTTGCTCAAGGTGAAGATAACAACTAATTTTGAAGTATTAATTAAAGATTGAATTTTAATACTAATAGTTGATAACATGGATTTTAGATTAACGGAAGAACAGTTGGCAGTTAGAGATGCTGCTAAAGATTTTGCACAAAACATGTGTAAGCCAGGAGTGATTGAAAGAGATACCAATCAACAAGTGCCTATAGAACAACTAAAACAATTAGGAGAACTCGGTTTTATGGGAATGATGGTTGATCCAAAGTATGGGGGAAGTGGTATGGATACTGTTTCTTATGCATTGGCTATGGAAGAAATCTCAAAAATAGATGCCTCTGTTTCTGTTGCTATGTCCGTAAATAATTCTTTAGTCTGCTGGGGTTTGGAACAATTCGGTACTGAAGAACAAAAACAAAAATATTTAATTGATCTAGCTACGGGGAATAAAATTGGAGCATTTTGTCTTTCTGAGCCTGAGGCTGGTTCGGATGCAACTTCCCAAAGAACTACAGCAATAGATAAGGGCGACCATTATTTATTGAACGGCACAAAAAATTGGATAACGAGCGGAAGTACTGCTTCAACCTATATTGTAATTGCTCAAACTGATGTAGATAAGGGGCATAAAGGGATCAATGCTTTTATTATAGAGAGAGGAATGGAAGGATTTATTGTTGGAGCGAAAGAAGACAAACTTGGTATCAGAGGTTCAGATACACATACTTTGTTGTTTAATGATGTGAAAGTTCCAAAAGAGAATAGGGTAGGAGAAGATGGATTTGGATTTAAGTTTGCAATGAAGACCCTTGCTGGGGGGAGAATTGGTATTGCTGCTCAGGCCCTAGGAATTGCCTCGGGGGCTTATGAAATTGCTCTTGCTTATTCTAAAGAAAGAGAAACATTTGGTAAACCCATTTGCGAGCACCAAATGATTCAACTTAAATTATCAAAAATGGCTTTGGATATTGAAGCCGCAAGAATGTTGGTATTAAAGGCTGCTTGGCATAAAGATGAGCACATGGATTATAATACTTCTGGAGCTATGGCAAAATTGATTGCATCCCAGGTAGCGATGGAAACGACCGTTGAGGCTGTTCAAATTCATGGAGGGTATGGTTTTGTTAAAGAATACCATGTAGAAAGGTTGATGAGAGATGCTAAAATTACACAGATTTATGAAGGTACTTCTGAAATCCAGAATATCGTAATTGCTAGAAGCATATTAAAAGATTAATTTATTTAACCTATTTTGTATACACAGCGGGGGTTTTGAATGAAGCTACCATTTTTTTTTATCGTATAAAATTGGCAGGTCCTGGGTTTAATTAATTAGCGGTTACATTAATTATAGGCCGCAATGCTGAATTAACGCATAAATCTTAGGAGTATTAGTTTTACCTCAAAATAAAAATGAGATGTATGTATAAAAAAAGAGCCTCAATTTCTTGAAGCTCTTTTAGGGGTTAATTTTTAAGTGGGCACTATCTTGGGTCACCTAATCCAATAGGACTTCCGACTCTATCCATAGCACATCTAAAACCAATGTTTGCTGTTGACAAATCATGATCTAAGTATCTTCTTGTTCCAGGACTTAACCAATAAACTCTATCTCTCCAAGATCCTCCTTTGAAAACTTTGGACTTATCAGATATTAAACTTGTTGGGTCTTGAGCTCCAGCCAATCCTTTTTCTTTTCCACTTTGATACATAACCCAATCTTCATTCATGCTTCCTGCATTAATCTGTCCAACTCTTTCTCCTCCATTGGCACTATTAGGGTAATAAATAGAAGAGTTTATGTCACCATCTAATTCATCAATATTATCCGCTACTCTGTAGTTTCTACGCTTAAGGTTCTCTTCTGCTGTTGTTTCTCTAACTTTTACGTTACCCGGAGTGTTCACTACATATTCTGAGATTCCAGATCTTAACATTGGTGAAATTTCTAAACTGTAGTCTATAAAATCAGGATTTTGTTGAATTCGATTATCAAAATCATCAAATACGTTATCAAAAATCTCTCGAATTCTCCTAGAGGCTTCAATAGGTTGTTTATCTTTCGAAAATTTAATTGCTTCATCTACATATGTATTAACTTCTTTAAGGAGCTCTCGCTCTAATGAATCAAGTCTAGCTCCATGTGGATACTTGGTATATTTTCTGTCGGCTGTTCCTAATCTTTCTAATTGGAATTCGGCTAAGTATTGTTTGATACCATAAACATCATACATTGTTTCGTCGTACTTTTCTGCAATAGAACCTGTGCTATTTAAGACTTTAGTTTTGAAGACATTACCTCTAAATGGACGGAATTCATCATACTCTTCACTGGATAAAGGACGGTAAACATCCATTACCCACTCACTGACGTTACCGGCCATGTTATATAAGCCATAATCATTTGGCCAATAAGAAAATACAGGAGCAGTTATATCGGCATTATCGTTCAAGTTGCCCGCAACTCCCATCATGTCTCCTCGGCCTCTAACAAAGTTTGCCATCAGTTGTCCCTGCCACCTATCATCTGGATTACGCACCCAATGACCGTTCCACGGATAAATTCTTCTTTCTACAATTCTTTCTTCCATAGTGTTCCCAATTAAGCCATATGCAGCGAACTCCCATTCAGCTTCTGTAGGCAGCCTGTAGCGAGGTAATAAAATACCATCAGACATCCGCACATTTCGCGTAACTAAATCTTTAGATTTAAATTTACCAGTAGACGGGTCGTAACCTCCTTTAGAAGGGTTCATGTCAGGAATTTGTCCTCTAGGATTAACTCCTTGATCATATTGCCCTGCAAAGTATGCGTCGGTTGAGAATGGCTCATTCTGTTGGTTAGGATTCATCATTAAAATTCCTTCTCTTATCAATATCCACTCGTTAACTCGGTCGGTTCTCCAAGCGCAAAAATCGTTTGCTTGCAGCCAAGAAACGCCAACAACAGGATAATCTCTATAAGAAGGATGTCTTAAATAGTATTCTGTGTAAGGTTCGTTGTATGCTAATTTTTCTCTCCACACCAATGTGTCGGGCAGTGCTTTTTTATATACCATTGGGAAATCGGTATATGTTCTACCTATCCAATACAAGTATTCGCACCAATTAAAGTTGGTTACTTCAGTTTCGTCTAAGTAAAAAGAGGAAACTGTAACTCGCCTAGGGGTAGTAGCAAAATCTTTCATTAAGTCTTCTTCCACCCTTCCCATGGTAAATGTTCCTCCTTGAATTAGAATAAGTCCAGGACCTGTTTCTTGCTCTTCATAAGGAACTTTTTGAAAACCACCATTCCTGGGGTTGTTATAATCCCAACCGGATACACTGGATCTTTCGTATGAACAAGCAGCTAATAATCCGATTAACGTAAAAGCTACTACTTTTTTCAATATGTTTTTACTCTTCATAATGCGAGATAATTTTTCCTTATAACTGTGATTATAGAAAATGGTTACAATTAATTTTATATTTTTTTAGAAAGATGGGCAACTTATGGTTCTAAACGATCTTTTCTTAGGTCTACATTCAAAATTGAATTGTAAGGATACTTCATGCGCCCCCCCCGTGGCAACTGAAAGTTTAGATACAGTTAAATCATAACTGTAGCCCAACCTAATTATGTCTGATTGTATTCCCATTAGAACAATAAATGAATCTTTATTTCTATACCATACACCACCTACTAATGGTCCTTTCTTTACATAAATTCCCATATTAAGTTGCGTAAACGTACCTTGTCTTCTAAATAATATGTTTGGCGAAACCATAGCGTCATCTTCTTGATACTTTGAAGCTCTGCCAGCCAGAGGTATCATAGCTCCAGCATGTCCTGTTAATTTAGTAGGTAATTCACTTAGTTCGTTTATTAAGGATTCATTTGGCTCCGATAAATGATGTGCAGCAAAACCAAAGAAGAATACATCGCTAAAACCTAAAATACCAGCAGAGAAGTCGATTCCTGAAACGGTTCCACCCCTTGGTAAATCACCTGTTTGGTAAACGAAACCTCTTCGCTCATCAATCATGTCACCAAAAGTTAGTTTACTCCAGTCTAGTGATTTTTGAAAAAATGTCGCTTCAACTCCAGTCCTAACCGAAAATTTACGATTAATTTTAACTTGATAAGAATAAATACCACTTACTCTGGTAGTTCTTAGTGTATTTGCAGCTTGATCATTGGTTACCATTAATCCAAGACCTCCAGTTAAGGATTCTACATGTTGGTCATAACTAGCGGATGTCGTAATGAAAGTTCCGGAAATACCTGGCCACTGATTTCTGTAGTTTAGTGAAATTCTCGGACATCTGGCTGTTCCCGCAAATGCAGGATTTAAATATAGGGGATTAGCGTAAAACTGGCTAAACTCAGGGTCTTGAGCTGTTACTTTTTTTGCTACACTACTACATATAATAGCAATCAATAAAAATAATACTTTAAAATACCTGGTCATAAGTTTATAAATGATTGTGCAAAATCGATCCAATATTACGAAAAAAAAATGGTTGGGTTACAATTTAATAGCTAGATTTATGCAATAAATGACATCTCGGTGTCGTTTTTCCAAAAATAAGTGTAATTAACTTGCCATTTACTACCTTAAATAATGACGTATAAAATTTTAATTCTAGTTTATTTTTTTTTCCAATTTTCTGTATTTTTAGGTTTTTCTCAAAAAGGCAAAGAAGTTATTGAAGATATAGAATGGAATGGCATCTATTCGATGAATATCAATGGAGTGGATTATAAACAGGTGTTTCATTCATCCAATGGTTATTGGGATTTTGAAAAAGATCAACCCTACTTGTTAAAGTATATTCCAATATACAGTACAACTGTTAATTTTAATGTAACGAACGTTGAAGTGGTTCCATTAACGAGATCTGAAATATCTTTATTAGATGTTTCTAAGATCAAATCCATGTTTGATTTTAAAACAAATATTACGGATAAAAGGAAAAAGTTTTATGCAGTTGTTCAAGTCAATGAGGTTCGGAAAAATCCGGCATCTGGACAGTTCGAAAAATTGGTTAGATATGAAGGAAGTTTGAGTGTTTCTGGAAATTCATCAGCAATTTCAAAATCAGCATACTTGACAACTTCAGCTTTTGCTTCGGGTTCTGGAGAATGGTATAAGATTGGTGTTGTGGAAGATGGAGTTTATAAGATTGATTATTCCTTTTTAAGTGACATGGGTGTTGATGTGTCTTCCTTGAGTTCGGATGCCATTAATATTTTTGGAAATGGTGCCGGGTTACTATCTGAAAACAATAATGATTACCGGCATGATGATGTATTGAAAAATTCCATTCTTATTGAAGATGGTAATGACGGTGTCTTTAATAATGGCGATTATCTACTTTTTTATGCTAAGGGACCGCATAAGTGGAACTTTGATGGTACTGTTTTTTCACACAAATCGCATGAATATTCTGACACCTCTTACTATTTTGTGAATATTAATAATGCTAATTCTGCGCCAAAACGAATGGGTACCGCGCAATTATCTGCTAGTGCAGAAACAAACTTGGTAACAACTTTTATTGATTATGATTTTATAGAGGAAGATAATTACAATTTAGGGAAATCTGGAAAACAATGGTATGGAGATATTTACGATGTTCAAACATCTTACAATTATGGTTTCTCCATGCCGAATATTGTTAACACAGATTCGCTAAGGGTTTATGCTAAAATTATAGGACATGCTGCTAGCAATGGTACAAGTTACACATTAGCATCTGGCGGGAATTCACTAGACATTGCTGTTGGGGCATCTGGAACGGGGACCTATGCGCCATTAGGAAAAAGTGTTAGTGGAGTGCTGGAGTACTTAGGTAATGGGAATAGCGTAGATGTTCAAATTACATATAACAAAAACGGATTGTCTTCTTCAAAGGGTTGGCTAGATTATATAGAAGTTAATGTACCCAGGACTTTAACAATGATTGGAAGTCAGATGGAATTTAGAGATATAGCCTCAGTTGGACTAGGAAATGTAAGTCGGTTTTCTATCGGGAATGTTGATAATATAAATCGAATATGGGAGGTTACGGACTTGTCCAATGTCTCTATTGTTGATTTTAATACGGTTGGTTCGGCAGCTGAATTCAAAGTGAATACTGATTCATTAAGAACCTTTATTGCATTGGAAGACGCTTTGTCAAAAGTCCCGATATTCCATCACAAAGTGCTATCTCAAAATTTACATGGATTAGGTTTTGCAGATTTGATTATTATTGTCCCTCAAGAGTATATGCCTGCCGCAATTGAGTTAGCAAATTTCCATCAAGTAAATGAAGGTTTGATTTGTCATGTTGTTACTCCAAATCAAATTTACAATGAATATTCTTCCGGTATGAGAGATGCAACAGCGATAAAGCATTTTTTGAGAATGTTTTATGTTAGAGCAGGATTAGATCCAGATTTGATACCAAGATATTGTTTGTTTTTTGGCGATGCGACTTATGATGCTAGAAATAGGTTAGGTCATAACATGCTTTTTATACCTACTTATGAGTCGACAGAATCTTTAAGTATAACAAGTACTTATGCCACTGATGATTATTTTGCCATTCTATCAGATAATGGAGCAATGAATAATTTTGATTTGATGGATATTGCTATAGGAAGACTGCCCGTAAATTCTTTGAGTGAAGCAAACGATATGGTTACTAAAATCAAAGGGTATAGTTCTGTTTATACTACGAATCAGAATAACCTATCTTGCGCTAATGTAGAATCTAACGCAACATTAAATGATTGGCGAAATATTGTTTGTCTGGTTAGTGATGATGAAGATGGAAACGTTTATTTTAGAGATACAGAAGAAATGGCGGATACAATTCGTGTAAACAATAAAAGTATGAATATTGTTAAATTACACATGGATGCTTTTGTTGAAACCACTACTCCCGGAGGGGATGAAAATAAAGGGTGTGAGGAAGCGATTCAGCAAAGAGTTGAAAAGGGGGCTTTTTTAGTTAACTATATCGGTCACGGCGGTGAAACAGGATGGGCTCACGAACGTATTTTAAGAGTTCCTACAATTAGAAATTGGACGAATGGTGTAAAATTACCTGTCTTTATGACTGCCACATGCGAATTTAGCCGGTATGATGACCACGATAGAACATCTGGTGGAGAATATGTATTGCTTAATCCAGATGGTGGAGGAATAGCTCTGTTTACAACCACTCGGTTAGTATATAATAGTAGTAATAAGAGATTAAATAAGCATTTTCATAGTACAATCTATGATAAAGTTGATGGAATGCCTCAGCGAATTGGAGATGTTTATCTTGAGACAAAAGATTTGTATGTTCAAAATGGTGGAGGCGATATCAATTTTAGAAAGTTTGCATTATTGGGAGATCCGGCAGTTAGACTTGCTTTACCACAACACCAAATTGTAACAGATTCCATTAACGGTGTATCAATTACTGCAGCAATTGATACTATGAAAGCATTGAGTATTGTCACTGTTGTGGGGCATGTAGAAGATTATATAGGTCAGAAATTAACAAGTTTTAATGGGGTGGTTTATCCAACGATATACGACAAAATGCTCAGCTTATCTACTTTAGCTAATAGTCCAGGATCTTCTTTAGAGCCATTTGAAACATCGAAAAATGTTGTTTACAAAGGAAAAGCTACTGTTTTAAATGGTGTTTTTAAGTTTTCCTTTGTGGTACCTCAAGATATTTCGTTTCAGTACGGCAATTCGCGCGTAAGTTATTATGCTGAGAATGGAGAAGAAGATGCCCAAGGGTACAACGAAGACGCAATAATTGGTGGAATCGATACCGCTGCTATTTCTGATGATCAGGGTCCTGATATTTCGCTGTATATGAACGATGATAGTTTCGTTTCAGGTGGAATAACAGATGAGAATCCTGACTTATTTGCTAAGGTTTTTGATGAAAATGGAATTAATATGGTTGGTAATGGTGTTGGTCATAACATTGAGGCCGTTATTGATGAAAATACTTCTGAGTCTATTATATTAAATGATTTTTACGAAGCTGATTTGGATACTTATAAAAGTGGTAGAATATCTTACCCGTTTTACGATTTAGAAGAAGGAAATCATACATTGAGTTTAAAGGTATGGGACGTTTACAACAATTCAGAAAAAAGTGAAATCGAATTTGTGGTTGCAAAGGAAGAAAACTTCACGTTAGATCATGTGTTAAATTACCCGAACCCTTTTACTACTCGTACGGAGTTTTACTTTGAGCATAATCAGATGTGTGACTATTTAGATGTTCAAATACAAGTGTTTACTGTTTCAGGAAAGCTGGTTAAATCTATCAATAAAAGAGTGCGTTCTGAGGGCTTTAGGTCTGAAGGAATTGTATGGAATGGACGTGATGATTTCGGAGAAAAAATAGGTAGAGGGGTTTATGTATATAAGTTGAAAGTTCTAAACGAGGGAGGAGAAAAAGTGGAAAAATTTGAAAAATTAGTAATTCTTAATTAAGCATGAACAATAAGTAAGTAACAATTTACGTATATTTGCTGTTCTACTGAAAACCCAAATAATGAAAATGAGATTAAAAACAATATCAATAACCCTTATTAGTGCTCTGCTTTTATCAGCATCCACTAATGCTCAAGTAAATTTAAGTGGAGCAGAAACGGGTTCGGATATCAATACAATAACAACTGCGGTCCCTTTTTTACTTATTTCTCCCGACTCTCGTTCTGGAGCAATGGGAGACGTTGGTGTAGCATTATCTCCAGATGCAAATTCTATTCATTGGAACCCTGCGAAACTAGCTTTTATTGATGATAATAAGGATATGGGTTTTTCTTTGTCTTATTCTCCTTGGTTAAGAGCTTTGGTAAATGATATCAATTTAGCTTACTTGTCAGGATACAAGAAATTAGACAAGAACTCTGCGTTTGGCTTTTCTTTAAGGTATTTTTCTTTAGGGGATATCACTTTTACAAATAATTATGGTCAAGAGATACGTAACTTTAAACCAAATGAATTTGCATTAGATGGAACATATTCAAGAAAGTTAGGGGAGCGATTCGGAGCTGGGCTTGCAGCTAGATACATCTATTCAAATTTAACTGGAGGGATTTCTTCTACAGGAGCCGATGTGAAGGCTGGTCAGTCAGTCGCTGTGGACATCTCTGCATATTATGAAACAGAAACATTTGAAGTTTCGGGTAAGAATGCTACTATTGCTTATGGATTAAATATTTCAAATATTGGAGCAAAGATGTCTTATACGGATGCGGCGAATAGAGATTTTATTCCAACTAATATGCGGTTAGGGTCCGCTTTTAACCTAGACCTAGATGAGTTTAATAAATTTACAGTAGCTTTAGATGCAAACAAGTTATTGGTTCCTACTCAACCTGTATATTTGCAAGAGAATGGTTCTACTGTTTTTGGAACAGATGGTCCGGTAATATTTTCAGGAAAAGATCCAAATGTGGGTGTTGCTTCCGGAATATTTGGTTCGTTTAGCGATGCTCCAGGTGATGTTGTTATAGATGAAGATGGAAATACAACTGAGGTAGTAAAAGGAACTAAATTTAAAGAAGAATTGAGAGAGGTAAACATATCTGTGGGAGCAGAGTATCTATATAATAATTTATTAGCAATAAGAACGGGATATTTTCATGAACATTGGTCTAAAGGAAATAGAAGATTTGTGTCTCTTGGAGCTGGCATCAGATATAGTGTTTTCGAATTAGATTTATCTTATTTATTGGCCTTAACGCAAGCAAGTCCATTGGCAAATACATTGCGTTTTACACTAAGATTTAACTTTGGTGACGTGGATAGTGAAAGTAGTATTTAAACCTTGAACAAATAAGGAATTAAATAGGGGTCATTCCTAAAAGTGGGGAGTAAATCCAATTTAATCTTCGTTGTTTATGGAATGTTTATGTTTTCGCTTGAGCCGCTATGCTCTTCTTTTGCATCGCTCAAAAGAAGCAAAAATCTTGGCTATGCAAATAACCTTGTAATTTCTATTCCTCTTCGCTAAATGACAATAACTCGTTCGTTCCTAACTCAAACAGCTTGTCATTCTCACGCTCATTCCGGATGAAATTATCAAGAACATTTACTAATGCCGAGACCCCGAAAACGGTAACTAGTTTTTAATCAAGGGATAATAGAATTGAAATTAAAGTAACACCACACACAAACAATAGCACAAGCCAAGCCTCGCCTTCAGTGAAAAGCTATTGAAATCAAAATGAATGATTAGAAAGACTGGAAAGCTTCGAGGCACGAGAAGATCATTCAGTCGCACTTATCATTTATGAAGAGTGAGGTAGTTTTTCGCTGGCAGCCTTGAATTTTTTGCTTACTTTTTTTGTCAAGCAAAAAAGTAAGTGCCTGCCCGGTAAAAGTACATTTGCTGATTATACCGATTAGCTAATCTCCAATAATTGCTCTAAATCTCGTAAAGAAGAGACTACTTATTACTTATCCCTTCATCTCTAAAGTTTCCCTTTTGCTCATCTTCATTGTAATATATAAAGATCTGAGCAGTATCGTTTAAGAAATTAATCTTACCTATCTCAAATCGTGTTATTGTCAACCCTGTCCTATTTTGAAGGTCGGCCAATAATTCATCATGTTTTTCAGGGGTAATCAAATCTATTTTTTCGAAAGTTATCACCTTTCTAGATTCGTGTCTCAATAACCAAATTTTTTCAAGACCGTATGTTATCCCTATAATTGCAGCATTCGTAAAAGCCAACTCAGCGTAGCTCATTTTCTTATTCGACAGTGCATTGATGACCGAAACACCGATAACAATAAATAAATAGGTCATTTCTTTAATTGGAATAGGGTCTGTTCGATATCTTATTATTCCGAATATGGCAAATAATCCTAAAGCCATTCCCATTCCCATCTCAAACTTCTTTAGCGTAAAACAGATCATAAAAATTACCAGGCTGATCATTATATATGTAAAAAGATAGTCCTTCCTCTTCGCTATTGGGTAATAAATAGCTCTGACAATTATTAGAATGACACTTAAGTTCATCCCGAATTTGAATGCCAATTTCCAAAAATCATTTTCAAATAAGGGAACTCCTAAAAAACCACCAGAAGAAGTTTCTTTGGATTGCTTAATTATATCTTTAATTCCATCCGCGCTATCCTCAATAGTTTTCGCTAACCCTTTAATTGTTTCATTTGCATCTCCATCCATTAGAAAATCAAACATTCCTGTGTTATATATTTCAACTAACCAATTCATTTATTTTATTTATGTGTAAATGTTTATTTTTAAATCTATTGTTTTTTAATTCTGGGTATAAAATCTTTGCTCCTATACAATACTTACTAACACGCATTGGTCTAATTCCATTTTCTTTTAGCAATCGCATAAATGGGGAGTTTCGATTGACTTTTTCTTGTTTCACTTCTCCAATTATCGTGTTTTCCAAAGAGCGCTTTTTCTCCTTCCATTGAAAGCCTAAACCAATGTCCAATGTAAGCCTTTCCTTATCTGTTTTGTTAACGAGTGTAATTCTATGAAAGGAATTCCATAATTTCCTTTCAAGTTTAATGTCATGTGGAATTACATCATTGACAAAGTTTATTGAATTATTTGACATCTCTTCTTCAAAATCAACAATTTTGATTCGACTTTTCACGGTTCTCCCTTTTTTCTTGTTTTTGACTTCTAGAAAGCATAAGCCTGAATCAACATATTTTCTCATTCGAACTTTGTAGCGGTTTAGCCATCCATTATGATGATGTTTGTAAAAATCAAAATTATCCGTATCGAAATAGAGTGTTTTATATTGAGCTACTCTTTTCTTTTTGATTTCTAAAACTTTGTAATGCTCTTTTAAAAAGGGCAATATTGTTACAAATAGATCTTTTGGAATCACAAATTTTGTGTCGGTTCTATTAAGTAATTTAACAGTATCCATTTCCTTGAGGGAAGTAGAGTCGAACTTTTCCAATATGTCTAAAATACGGATCAATTTGTTTGTTTGCTAAAATATTAAAAATAAAGTAAAAAATACTGCTTAAATTAGCAGTCTCTAATTTATTATTAACGAACAAATATTAGTTGTTTTATTAACAATTCAGTTAAAATAACAACTTATGTAAAAATACCCCTACCCAAAAATGCAATTTTAGTTTAAATTAATCGCGAGCAATAAAGGATATGAGAAAAGGTGATTTAAATATTAGCTACAGAATTTACGCTAATGCAGCAGAGTTAGATAAATCTGATGCTGATTTAATGTTGGCAGCGGAAAAAAGCTTAAGAAATGCTTATGCTGTTTATTCAGGGTTTAAAGTTGGAGCTGCTTTGTTGCTTGAAAACGGTGAAATTATTCTAGGTAACAATCAAGAAAATATAGCATTCCCTTCTTCTTTATGTGCAGAAAGAGTTGCGTTATATTATTGCAAGGCAAATTATCCTGGTGTTAAAGTTATAAAGATAGCCATAACAGCTAAAGCCTCTTCCGCAAAATTGATGGAACCTGTTTCACCTTGTGGGGCATGCAGACAAGTGATGTCGGAGTATGAGCGAATTCAAAACACAAATATTGAAATGATTTTAAAAGGAGAAGAAGGAGAAGTGTTTATATTTGATACTGTAACAGAACTGCTTCCGTTGGCATTTGAAACTAAAGCATTGTAGAATATTTCTAAATAGTAGTAGATAATTCTTCTAAACCGATGAGAATTTAATTTATATTTGTGCACCAATATTAATAACTGATGGCAACAAAAACTATAGCAAAAAGCAAAGCGGCAACGAAATCCCCTGCTAAACTGAAATATAGCAAAAAGCAATATTTGAAATGGTATGAAGATATGCTATTGATGCGCAAGATTGAGGAAAGAATAGGGCATCTATACATTCAACAGAAATTTGGTGGATTTTGCCATTTGTATATAGGACAAGAGGCCCTGGTAACGGGCACTGTTTCTGGTTCTAAAAAAGGGGATAAGCATATTACTGCTTACAGAGACCATGCGCACCCAATTGCATTGGGAGTGCATCCAAAATATATGATGGCTGAGCTCTACGGGAAGACTACAGGACTCTCGAAGGGGAAGGGTGGTTCTATGCATATGTTTCACAAAGAAAGTGGTTTAATGGGAGGGCATGGTATTGTCGGTGCACAAATTCCAATGGGCGCTGGTATAGCATTTGCTGAAAAATATAAAGGAACGAAGAATGTTACCTTTTGTTCATTTGGCGATGGAGCAGCGCGTCAAGGAGCCTTGCACGAAACATTTAATATGGCGATGACTTGGAAATTACCGGTTGTTTTTATTATTGAAAATAATAACTATGCAATGGGAACTTCTGTAGAAAGAACAACCAATGTTATGGATATGTCTACAATTGGGGATTCCTATCAAATGCCTTCTTTTGTTGTTGATGGTATGACTATAGAAGCAGTGCATGAAGCGATTGAAGATGCATGTGTTCATGTTCGTGCAGGTAAGGGACCGGTCTTGCTGGATATTAGAACCTACAGATACAAAGGTCATTCAATGTCTGATCCACAGAAATACAGAACCAAACAAGAGGTTGAAGATTTTAAAAGCCAGGATCCAATTGATAAAGTTTTAAGCACGATTAAAACAAACAAATTGGCTACTGATAAAGAAATTGAAAAAATCATTCAAAAAGTTAAAGACGTCATTGATGAGTCTGTAAAATTTGCTGAAGATTCTCCAGAACCGGAAGCAAATGAACTTTATGAAGATGTATATATTGGCGATTACCCTTATATAATGGAATACAAAGATTAAATCTAGCGAGGAATAACGGAAAGAAATAATTTGAAATGGCGGAAATTGTAAGAATGCCGAAATTAAGTGACACCATGGTTGAAGGGGTTGTTGCTGAATGGCATAAAAAAGTAGGAGATAATGTTGAAACGGGTGATTTGTTAGCTGAAATCGAAACAGACAAAGCGACAATGGAGTTTGAAGCATTTCAAGAAGGTGTTTTGTTGCACATTGGCGTTGACAAAGGTAAAGCAGCTCCTATAGATTCTATCCTAGCTGTATTAGGTAAGAAAGATGAAAACATTGAAGCAATATTAAAAGCAGAAGCTGATACTATAACTGAGGACAAAGATGAACCTGTCAAGGAAGCTCCAACTCCAACTCCAACTCCAACTCCTGCGCCTTCTTTAAAGAAAGAGGTGATAGCAAAATCTCCGGTGGAAGTTGCAGCTAGTAATCCTGTTAAATACCCACCAGCAACTGCTGTTAGTGGAGGTAAGGTTAAAATATCTCCATTAGCGAAAAGATTAGCCAAAGAAAGAGGAATTAACTTTTCTTTTATTCAAGGCACAGGTGAAGGTGGTCGAATTGTCAAAAGAGATATTGATAATTATCAAGGTGGTGGAACTTCATTTGTCGGAACAGAAAGCTACACAGATGAGACTGTTTCTCAAATGAGAAAAGTCATTGCTTCACGTTTAGCCGAGAGTAAGTTTACAGCTCCTCATTTTTATTTGAATGTATCCATTGATATGGATAATGCAATGGCAGCAAGAACTTCAATAAATAAAATGATGGCTCCACAAAAGGTGTCATTTAATGATATGGTAGTAAAAGCTTGTGCCGCAGCTTTGAAAGATAATCCTGATGTGAATTCTGCTTGGTATGGCGACTTTATTAGAAGAAACGATCACATTCATATTGGAGTAGCTGTTGCAGTTCCTGATGGTTTGTTGGTTCCGGTGGTGCGTTTTGCTGATGGTAAATCATTAACGCAAATTGGAGCTGAGGTAAAAGAACTTGCTCAAAAAGCAAAAGATAAAAAATTACAACCTGAGGAATGGGAAGGAAATACATTTACTATTTCTAACCTAGGAATGATGGGTATAGAAAGTTTTACTGCTATTGTGAATCCCCCAGATGCATGTATTTTGGCGATAGGTGGTATAAATGCCGTCCCAGTTGTGAAAAATGGAGAAATAGTTCCGGGTAATATTATGAAAGTGACTTTAAGCTGCGATCACCGTGTGGTGGATGGCGCTGTTGGTTCGGCTTTCTTAAAAGATTTTAAAAACTACATGGAGAATCCTGTATTACTATTGGGTAAACAAAGTATATAGTTCAAAATAGAAACAAAAAAAAGCCACTAATGATTTCATTAGTGGCTTTTTCGTACAATATAAATTTTTTATTTCTTCTGAGTTGGGGCTTTTTTCGCAGCGGTTTCTTTTTTCGGAGCCGCTTCTTTGTTCTCAACTTTATCTTTTTTCTTTTCTTTCAATTCTAATTTGTTTGCACTATGCAAAAGATTATACCATTGAAATAATTTTTTAATGTCAGAGGTAAATACTCTTTCTTCGTCATACTCAGGGATAATACCTCTTAAGTATTTTTTTAAATCATTAACGTTGTCTTTATGACTTGGCGCTTCTCCTCCCTTTTCTTGCTCAAAAATTAATTTAAATATGTCGGATAGAAGTTCATCACCTTCATAAGTATATATACTAATATCCTCTAATGCACTAATTCTGTTTGATGAGAAAGCTGGAAATTTCTTTCCATCAATTACTGATTCAACGATAACATTGTTTTTACTTTGACCAGCAACAGTAAATAAACCACCTTTTCCGGAAATAGCAATAATTCCACTTAAATTCATAATTCGTATTAAAATTAAATTTTGTTAGAGACAAAAATAAAAATATATATTTGGTAGGAAAACTTTTCGACTATTTAAGCACAACAATTTTCTTGCAAATCACTTGTAAGTCGTCAGAAAGTACAAGAAAATAGGATCCTGCAGATAAGTTTCGAAATTCATGTACTGTAGAATCAGATAATGGTGTAGTTGAAATTAGTTTGCCTAAACTACTATACAAGTTTAGCGTAACATTATATTGATTTGTTTCAATGGTAAAGTTTCCGTTATTTGGATTGGGGTATATGGTTCCATTGATTGTATGTTCATTTATGTCAACAGTTGAAATTGTTGTAATGCTCGAAAATGTACTGCATCCGTATGAATTAAAAACTTCTACCTGGTAATTTCCATTCTGCATTGCTGTGTAAACGCTGTCATTGGCTCCTGCTATTATTGATCCGTCTAAATACCATTGGTAACTTTCATAGCCACTGGATGTGGATAAAATTGTATTGTTATTTGTAATTGTTGCTTGTGCTGGATTAGGTTGTTCTGTAACTGTAATGAAACAAGTATCACTTAAGCAAGAGTTGGTGTCCAGTCCTAAGATATACCCATCATAATCCTGTGTAAATACCCTTGGATTGATGGTTAATCCATCATTCCATAATACCGAATTGAATCCTCCACTTTCTGTAATTGTAATAGAAGTGTTTTCACAGAAATCATAGGTGTTTGTCAAGCATTCCAAAGTGGGTTTTTCAGCAACTGATGTGGTTATGCTCATTGTGTCACTAATACAGCCAGTCGTTAAGTTTGTGACCATAAAATAGGTTTCAATGCTATCAGAAAAATATTGAAAACTTGTTGTGTCGCCGGATTCCCAGAGGTAGGAGACATTGCTGGAAGTAATGGAAAATTGATTACTGTCACCTTCACATATTACGCTATTTCCAGAAAAAGTTGCCAATTCTTTTCCGTTTATTAAAGTTTCAAATCCATCCAATTTCCCATATCCGAATGCGTTGTTTGGCACTGCTCCCGTAAAAGAATCTGTATAGGCAGCATTTATTAAGGCATCGCTAAAATAGCTAGGGTCTGCTTTTGGACATTGTTCTAAAAACAATGCAGCTACTCCTGCAACTACGGGACTAGACATGGAGGTTCCTCCATTTCTGTAATGCATTCCACCAAGGGCTAAAACGACGTCTAGACTATTTGTAACAAAGTAATCAATTCCTGTTAAAGAGGATAAGCACTGTTTGTTACCGCTCCAGAAGCTGCTACTTCTGGTTTTATAAGCCGGTACGAGTTGGTCCTTTGCTAGAGCTGGCTGCTAATTTGCCTCTTATTTCTCCTGCTGGGTTCCATCCTCCTAAATTATTTACATATCCACTATCGTTTGCATAATTGCCAACTGTAATAACATTGGGAGAACATTGAAATGAGCTAACAATTGTTTGCAATGTATCTGGGTAAACATATTTATTGATTTCTGTAAAACCAACAATTGTATCTGCTCTGTTTTCCATATTTGAAGTTCCAAATACCGAAGTTGTCCATACATCGAAACTTCCGGTTCCCGCTGTCTCAAATCTGAAATGATATTGAGCTGAATCAGGTTCTTGCATATAAGCTTGTAACAGGTATTGGCCATCCCGAGGCTCAAACCAATACATAATGGTTCCTAAAATATCATCGTTGGTGTTTCTGATGGTGTCAAAAGTCAAAGCATTTTGGGGCAACGAACCAGCATTAAAAAACTGTCCCCTTCCTCTAAAACTATGGCTAGGAGAAACTTTATCTGCTCCAATACTAAAATTAACATTGTTTAAATCTGCAGTGTCAGCCCATACTTCAAAAAATACAGTAGGCACTCCAAAGGCCGAGGAAGGGTTTAATTTAAACCAAGTCAGCGAAGTGTCAGTTACTTCTGTATGCAAATGATAGGGGTCATAATCTCCGGAATTTCCTGCTGCCGCAACAAATAAGTGTCCTTTCTTAGCATTAATGAGGCTGTCAATATAAAGGGCATAAGGATCAAGGCCATCATGTGATCCGTAATATTCACCAATACTTGCGTTAATAACACAAGGTTTGCCAATAGAATCTGCAATTGTGTAAATATATTCTACTGCATCTACAACTGTGGCAAGCCAATCAGCAGCGTTAAAATTACTTTCAACCATTATGATGTCTGTTTTGGGTGCAACACCTTTATTTTTTCCATTGGCAAATGCATTCCCACAAGCTGCTCCTGCAACAGTAGTTCCATGACCCCATTGGTCAACATTGGTGGATAACCCTAAATTAATCTTAGTGCTATCCCAATGCTGGCCATAACCATATTGAGACGGAGTATACTGGTTAACGCCAAGTGTTTGATCCCACAAATACATAATACGCGTGCTACTGTCAGGGTTCATGAAATCTGGATGTAAAAAGTCGATTCCAGCATCAATTAATCCAACAATAACTCCATCACCATCCAAAGAAGTGTTTAAGGGCGCTGCACCTAAATGAATGTCATTTATACGATTGTTTACCCGCATTGTGTCGTTCAATGCTGTTCCTTTGTATGCTCTAAAATTGACATTTAAAATGTTTTGATTTTCAACAAATTCTTGTAATTCATTCGAAGGAATTCGAACATAATGCCATCCTTTTACCGAGCCGCGGTAAATTCCGCTACGTTGTTTTGTAATGTTTTTAATTTCGGAAAGGTCACCTTTTACAAACAGACCTACTTTTTCAGTGGAGTTTGAATTGTCTAATAAGTATTTTTGAAGATAGAAGTTTCCCTCAAATTTGTTTTGCGACAACCCTATTGTCCCAAGACCTATAAATACAAAGAACAGTAAATGTTTTAATGTCATAATTTCAAAGTTACTTAATTTCTTTGTAAAACGGAATGTCTTTTATATAAGAAAACGATGCGTCGGTAAAATTTAATTTTCCGTAATACATTTCTAATCCGTTTGTTAGCATTATATATGGGGCGCGAATAATAGAATTATACCGCAATGCTTGATGCAATGTGTCTTCACTTATTTTTATTCCCGGAGCCTTGCATTCTACGATGATCAATGGCTTTCCAATATTGTTGTGGAGGACAATGTCGAAACGTTTTTGAAGTTTATTGACAAGCAAACTTTTTTCGATAGCTATTAAGGAGGCAGGATATCCTTTTTCTTCAATTAGATACCAAACAACATGCTGTCTTACCCATTCTTCAGGTTGCAGCACCACCCATTTTTTTCGAATTATGTCAAATATTTGCAAAACATCAGCATCTCTTTTTACATTAAATGGATAGGAGGGTAAATTCAGTTCTTGCATCTAATTACAAAGATATTTGAATTTTTGAAATAGGAGTTTCTTCATTCAAAAGGAGTTCGTACCTTTCGCACAATATAGAGACAAAGAGATGAAAACGAAAAAAGAGATAGTAGAGAATTGGTTGCCACGTTATACTGGAGTGAAGTTGGAAGATTTTGGGAAGTATATTTTACTAACGAACTTTGATAATTACGTCGATATTTTTGCAGAATTAAACGGTGTAAAAGTAGATGGTAAGGATAAAGCTATGCCAAGTGCTACGGCGAATAAAATCACGATTATCAATTTTGGAATGGGGGCTGCCAATGCAGCAACTATAATGGATTTGTTGTCGGCAATTTCGCCAAAGGCAGCTTTGTTTCTAGGGAAATGTGGAGGTCTTAAAAAGAAAAATAAAATTGGAGATATGGTATTGCCAATTGCAGCTATAAAGGGGGAAGGAGCTTCTGATAATTATTTTCCTCCAGAAGTACCCGCACTTACCTGCGTTTAATTTACAAAGAGCGGTTTCACACTCCGTACGAGAAATGGATTTGGATTATTGGACGGGTACAGTTTATACAACTAGCCGAAGAGTATGGGAACACGATGAAGCCTTTAAAAGTTATTTAAGGAAAATCCGTGTAATGGCCATTGATATGGAAACTTCAGCCATTTTTACAGGTGGGTTTTCTAATTCCATTCCTTCAGGAGCCTTGTTATTGGTGTCTGATCAACCCATGATTCCCGAGGGTGTTAAAACAGATGAAAGCGATAAAAAAATTACAGGAGATTTTGTAAACAAACACATTCAGATAGGAATAGATTCTCTGAATGAGTTAATCAATGATGGAAAATCTGTGCGTCACATGCGATTCGATTAAGCAATGAAATACGAAGAAATTATAAAGGAATTGAAGAGTGGGGTTTACAAACCTGTTTACTTTTTGCAAGGGGATGAAGGATACTTTTTAGACAAGATATCTGACTTCATCGCTGAAAATGTTTTGGAAGCTTCTGAAAGAGATTTTAACCAAACAATTCTTTATGGTAAGGACGTTTCTATCCAAGATATAATTAGTGCAGCTAAACGGTATCCGATGATGTCTCAATACCAGGTGGTAATTGTAAAAGAGGCGCAACATTTATCGAGAACGATCGACCAACTGGAGGCTTATATTACCAATCCGTTAGCTTCTACTATTCTTGTTTTTAATTACAAGTATAAAACCATTGATAAACGAAAAAAAATCGGAAAGCTACTTGCTAAGAATACCGTATTCTACACGGCCGAAAAAATAAAAGATTACAAATTAGCAGATTGGATAGTTGGTTTTTGCAAAAGCCAAGGGCTTCAAATAAAGCCGAAAGCTTCCCATTTAATGGGAGAGTATTTAGGAAATGATTTAAGTAAGATTGCGAATACAATTGAAAAATTAAAAGTTATACTCGAGGGCGAAACGGTTATCGATGAAGATGTAATTCAGAAAAATGTTGGTATTTCAAAGGATTTCAACATGTTTGAGTTAAGCAATGCACTGGCAGAAAAAAACGTTTATAAATCGAACTTTATCGTAAATCATTTTGCGCAAAACCCGAAGAATTATCCATTTCCCGCAACGTTGGGAACGCTTGTATAATTATTTTACCAAGTTAATGAAGTATCATTTTTATGCACCCAAATCATCCGAAAAAGAACTAGCTGTTATATTAGGAGTTCATCCATATTTTTTAAAAGATTACCGGGTAGCAGCTCAAAACTATACTAAAGCAAAGTTGGCCAGAATATTTGGATACCTAAAAGATTATGACCTTCGCTCCAAAGGGGTTGGGAATGTTTCCATCTCGGATGGAGAACTATTGAAAGAGTTGGTGTTTAAAATATTGCATTAGGTGTATATATTTTCTTTCTTTTCACACACACACACACACACACACAATTTTTAATATTATTTGTTAACTTAGCCAATATAAATGGTTTAACCTATGCTTAAAAACACATTATTATTCTTTTTACTACTTACTAGCGTGTGTGTTTCGGCACAAGAAGTAGTAGCCACTCAAGGAGATTCCTATACCAATTCCAATGGAAGTATAGACTTTACAATAGGTGAAGTTGTAATCAATACAGGAACCGATGGAAGCAACGACCTAACGCAAGGTTTTCATCAAACGAACTGGAACTTTGTGAGCATAGAAGATCATGTTCCTAGTTATGAAGCTATCATTTTTCCCAATCCAACTTCAGAGGTGTTAACTATTAGAACAAGCACGTTTGAAAATGTGACTTACACACTATATGATGCACGTGGAAAATTGGTAATACAGGATAAGCTTTCTTCGGCAACAAACACCAATTCAAGTAAGTCATTTAGCACCTGGAGCTTATTCTTTGACTCTTGAATAATGACACACAAAATTTAAAAACTTTTCAATTAATTAAACAACAATAAGATGAAAAAAATACTCCTCTCACTCGTTGCTATTGCAACAATATCATTAAGCTCTTTCGGTCAAGCACCCGAAGGTTTTAAATACCAAGCAGTGGTAAGAGATGCTGGTGGGTTAATATTAAATAACCAAGCGGTTGGAATGCGTTTAACAGTTCAACAAGGAAGTATCGGAGGAACTCTGGTTTATACCGAAACGTTTTCAACTACCACAAACGCTTATGGTTTGGTAAATCTTGAAATAGGAACAGGTACTACAACAGATGACTTTACCGCAATTGATTGGGCAAACGGTCCTTACTTTATGGAAACGGCAGTTGATTTCTTAGGAGGAATGACTTGGGCTGTAATGGGAACAAGTCAGCTAATGAGTGTTCCTTATGCCTTGTATGCTAAAACTGCAGAAAATGTAACGAATGACCTAATAGATGATGCGGATGCAGATCCTACAAATGAACTTCAAGATTGGTCAAATCTACCCGGAATACCAGCAGAATTAGCTGATGGAACGGATGATGTGGATGATGCGGATGCAGATCCAACCAATGAGCTACAAGATTGGTCAAATCTACCCGGAATACCAGCAGAATTAGCTGATGGAACGGATGATGTGGATGATGCAGATGCAGATCCAACAAATGAGTTGCAAGATTGGTCAAATCTACCCGGAATACCAGCAGAATTAGCTGATGGAACGGATGATGTGGATGATGCGGATGCAGATCCAACCAATGAGCTACAAGATTGGTCTAACCTACCTGGAATACCTGCTGGATTATCTGATGGAACGGATGATGTGGATGATGCCGATGCGGATCCTACAAATGAGTTGCAAGATATATCAGCAGATAATACATCTGGTAATATTACCTTATCATAATGGGACCACATTAACATTAAATGTAGATGATGCCGATGCGGATGCTACCAATGAGCTGCAAACTTTATCCGTATCTGCTGCAGGCGATACCTTATACCTACAAAACGGAGGTTTTGTAATCATTCCAGGAATTAGTGCAGCAAATGCATCAGGTGGTGGAGGCGGAAGCCCAGTATATTGTAATGGTTCTCCAACTTCCATAGTAGATGTAACCAACCCTACAACTGGAGCAATTTGGATGGACCGTAATTTGGGAGCTACGCAAGCAGCCACAAGTAGCACCGATGTGGATGCTTATGGCGATTTGTACCAATGGGGTAGATTTAGTGATGGCCACCAGTGTCGTACTTCAGCAACTACAGCTACATTAAGCAGCATTGACCAACCTGCACATGGTGATTTTATTTAGCTCATAACTCACCATACGATTGGCGCAGCCCACAAAATGATAATTTATGGCAAGGCGTAAATGGTATAAACAACCCCTGTCCAAGTGGCTACCGTATCCCAACCGAAGCAGAGTTAGAAGCCGAGCGTTTAAGCTGGAGTAGTAACGATCAGCTGGTGCTATTGCTTCACCGCTTAAATTGCCCATGGCGGGCTACCGCACTCAGCAATGGTTCGCTCACAATGTCGGTACCTACGGCTACTATTGGAGCAGTACGGTTAGTGGCGCTACTCGCGCAACCTCACTTCAACAGCAGCACTGCCTCATGAACGACACTACCGAGCGTACGGATTCTCTGTGCGTTGCCTCAAGGATTGACCCTAAACGCAGCGTTAGCGTAGTTGAAGGGTTGCCACTTTGATTAGCGAAGCGATTTGATAGGATTTGACACTTTAACTCTTTGTCCCGCAGGGCAGAGAGTTTACTAAATAACCCGCGTAGCGGGTCGGTTTTTTTAGTTTTATGACAAGAAAATTAAGTTTGTTAATTATAGGAATAACCTTCTGTTTAGGTCTTTTTTCGCAAACCATCACAGGTAACTTATCCCTGCTTACAAATCAATCCATAAATCTCGAAGGCTTCAACGGATTAAAAACCTATCCCATTTCATCTTCTAAAATTGATGACAAAGGAAATTTTGAACTTGTCTACTCTAAAGCAGATTATGGAGTAGGTTATTTACTATCATCCGATAAAAAACCCTTTTTGTAATACTAAGTGGAGAAGATATAGAGTTAGCTGGAGCAGCTTTGAGCTTATGTTGAATCAATTAAAATAACAAAGGGAAAAGAAAACCAGTGGTTTGAGCAGTATGCAAAAGAACATCCAAAAAGAGACCAAGCATTGAGCGCCTGGATCTATTTGGAAAAAATGTACACCGCAGATTCATTATTTGCCTTGCAATTAACTCCGCAGAAAGCCATAGCACAAGAAAAACAACGCATCAAAGCTGAAGATTCAACATTTTTGGCAGAACTACCAAAAGACAGTTATGTAAGTTGGTTTTTACCTATGCGTAAATTGGTAAGCGGTGCTTCCACCATTGCACAATACCGCCCAGAAGAGATTCCGGCAACCATTAAAGCATTTAGAGCAATAGATTACACCGATAACCGCCTTTATAAAAGTGGTTTGTTCAAAGATGCCATCGAAAGCCATTTTTGGTTATTGGAAAACAGTGGTCGTTCATTGGATTCCGTATTTATCGAAATGAAAGTTTCCATTGATGCAATGATGGAAAATCTTATTAAAGAGGAAAAAATACTCAATGAAGTTACCGATTTCCTTTTTGATTTACTCGAACGGCATAGCTTGTTTCAGGCATCTGAGTATCTCGCCTTAAAAGTGCTCAATGAAGTAAGCTGTACTATAGATAATGACCTTGCCAAGCAATTAGAAACGTACCGCGCCATGAAAAAGGGAAATACTGCTCCTGAGATTCTATTTGAAGGAGATAATAGCACTCCAGGCTATGCTGCTAATAATATCTCCTGAAAAATTATCTAATCTTAACAGCAGTTATACTGTTGTAGTATTTGGTGCTAGCTGGTGTCCAAAGTGCACAGAAGAACTACCCAAAATTGTAAACTTGTATCAAAAATGGAAAGCGCAAGGAGTGGATGTAGTTTTTGTTTCGTTAGATGAAGATAAAATCGCTTATAAAGATTTCGTAAAAAACTTTCCGTTCATTTCCACTTGTGATTATCAAAAGTGGAACAGCAAAATCGTGAAAGATTATTATGTATTTGGTACCCCAACAATGTATCTGTTAGACAAAAAAAGAGAAATTCTACTCAGACCAAATTCTGTGAATCAAATGGATGCTTGGGTAGATTGGTATTTGATTGAGGGGAACAAATAATTCAGAAGCGATATCCAACCTCTTATTTACACATACATTGATGGCATTACGGAGTCTCCTGCTACATTCCATGCGAAGTGCAACGGAGACAGGGAATCTTAGTACGTCTGTGTCTAAGATTCCTTGTCTGCACAAGGAATGTAATGTTAATAAACCTTCATCAATAAGCGAGGGGTTAATTTGTGCTATTATTTATCTTTTGAGTGAATCATGAAGTTCCCAAATTATTTACAGTTTTTATGGATGTACAAACGACTAGTATTTTCGGCCTTTTTTGATGGATTGAAGCATCGAGCAAAAGGTTTAGTAAGACCGAATAGCTTCGAGGAAAGAGAAGATCATTCGAGCGCACTTAAGCTTTGCGCTGATGGTGATTGAATATCAAAAGTAGCCGCATTGTAAGCGTCCTTTTTTGCCTACTTTTTTTGACGCAGGAAAAAAAGTAGGAAGAAGTACTCTTTACAAACTACCCGATTAAAATCTTCTATAGAGTGACTCTAAGTGCGGCAATCTCATCAATAAAACGTGAGCCCACTCTGGCTGGTCGTTATGTATTTCCAAAGAAATATTCAAAACCAAATGTCAAACGAGGTAGTTCGTAATTACCATTGGTCGTTTTATTTTTAAAGCTATTGGAATATCTATACTTAGCATATATTGCCCATACTCTCTTCCCAAAACGAATAATTGCTCCGTAATTTAGTTTTTCAAAATCCTGTAATTTTTTAAGCGTATAAACCGATTTTTCTTTCCCTATTTTCAACGTTTGACTGTATTTTCTTCCATAGTTATATCCACCAAAAACTGCCTATATCTAAATAAGATCCTAGTTGGTTTCCTCTTTTAGGTTCGAAGTTAAATTGAAAGTAACTAGCTGCTCCTATCGTATAGATTTGATACCTAGCTTTTTTCACATCAGGGGAGAAGTTTGCTCAAAGCATAAGCGTCTTTCTAGGTTTATAAAGTGCGCCGAATATCCCAATTCGTAGTCAATTCCAAATCCAAGAAATCGGTTTAATTTAAGCCGAGTGCGTGTTCCAAATCTCATCTCCATAGATTTACCATATATTGGAGAAATAACGGTATCGTTTTCATGGCTATAACCATCTGCATTTATGCCTAATGCAAAGTAAGGGTATGAGAAGTGCGCTCTGTTTGGTCCGTGTCCTTCGTCTATATCTTCAAAATTTTCAGGTACCGTTTGTTTTATTAATACCGTTTGTGCAACCAACGATGCGGAGCTGATAATTAGGATGAAAAGAATACTATGTTTTCGCACCAGCCTCATTGTATGGTTATTGTTTTTGAAGTTCCTTTGTAGTGAAATCGATATGTTTTCCCTATGTTTTCGCTTTTTCTGTATTCTTAAAATATTTTTTTCATAAACCGATAAAACAATGTATTCATCTAAATAACCTGCGTCATTTTCAATGTGGTAATAAAAATAACCCGAATCACTTTTCTTAATATTACTTTCCGAAGTGTTATAGGTATCTCTTAAATGCAGCCATGGAATTAAATTGATTTTTTTAAACGTGTATGGGAAATAATCGAAAACAATTTTGTCCTCTATCGAAAAGTACTCATCTTTTATGATGATTTGGATGAAGGATTCACTTTCGTCTATTGTAAAAGTTTCTATTCCTTCATTTTTATTTACCGTTTCAGTAAAATAACCTGCCTGCGGAACTCCATATCCATGTGCATAATCAAAGTAAGGATGCAAGTTAGCAGATTCTTCCAGTTTTTTAAACAGTTGCATATTGGTTAGGCTAGTGTCGCTTTGCCATGCGCAAGCAGCAAATCCAGCTACCAAAGGACTAGAAAAAGATGTTCCTTGCGTTTCATGAACACCTGTCTTGGGACCATATCCCATGGCATGTCCAAAAGCAGATAGATTGGGTTTTAAGCGATGATCGGCTGTTGGTCCATATGAACTAAATACGGTGTGCAACCCGGTCCAAGGGTTTATCCCTCCCACGGTTAATACACTATCGGCATCGGCGGGTGCTGCAATGTATTTCCAGTTTCCATCTCCGTCATTTCCGGCAGCATTAACAACCAGTATTCCCTTTTTAGCGGCAAGATTTCCTGCTCTAGAAATAATAGATGTTGTTCCATCCATGTCTTCTACAAAATGCCTTGCTGAGGTGTAGCCAAGTGAACTGTTTACAATATCAGCTCCATTCTTATCTGCCCACTCAATCGCCATGAGCCAATCCTCTTCCTCAGCATCTCCTTCGTATAGCACTCTTTCGGTTCTGGCAAGTAAGAATTCTGAATCGGTAGCCAATCCAATTAAAACATCATTGGTTTTTCCGGCAATGCAAGATAGTACGGTTGAGCCATGAGAGCTGTATTTATATATATCCGGTTTGTTTTTTTTGAAATCCCATGTTTTTATAATGCGGTTATTATCTCTGATGTGCTGATAGATAGCAGAAGTATTTACACCAGGAAAGCCAGCATCGATCACACAAATTCGAATTCCTTTTCC
>CALSMU010000009.1 GCA_943787535.1 uncultured Flavobacteriales bacterium
GATATTCAGAATTGATCATTACCTTGGAAAAGAGACGGTACAAAACATTATGGTTTTGCGATTTGCTAACCATCTTTTCGAGAGAGCATGGAATGCGGAAAATATTGAAAACATACAAATTACGGTATCAGAAAGTTTAGGTGTAGAAAAGCGAGCGGGATATTATGATAACACCGGAGCTCTATTGGATATGATTCAAAATCATCTTTTACAACTCCTTTGCCTAATAGCCATGGAGCCACCTGCAAGCTTAAATCCAGATTCTGTACGAAACGAAAAAGTAAAAGTTCTTCAGTCACTAAGACTTTTCAAGCCTTCAACAATCAAAGGCAATGTGGTGCGTGGTCAATACACCAGAGGTGCAAATGGTAATGAAAAATTAAATTCTTACCTCGAAGACATTGAAAAATACAATTCAGAAACAGAGTCATTTGTCGCCATAAAGGCTTATATAGATAACTGGCGATGGAAAAATGTACCAATCTATCTCAGGACTGGCAAACGAATGAAAAAAAGATATTCCGACATTGTTATTAACTTCAAGGAATTACCGCACAATATCTTTCCAGACTCTGAACACCGACTAAGAAATAAGTTAATTATTCGTCTTCAGCCTGAAGAAAGAATAGAGCTAGTTCAACTGAGTAAAATACCGGGTCCAGGAGGCTACAGATTTAAACCAATTTCTTTAAAACTTGATTTTATAGATTCTTTCAAAGATCCCATGCCAAGAGCCTATGAAAGATTAATTATTGACATTATCCGGGGAAATCAAACTCTATTTATGCGTCATGATGAATTAGAAGCGGCTTGGAATTGGATTGAGTCAATTAGTGCTTTTTGGAATAAAGAGATACCACTGTCATTATATGAATCGGGAACATGGGGCCCTGGAGATGAAATTCTTGAAAAAAACACAAAATGGGAAACCAAAGATTCGAAATAACTAATATATTCTTCGATAAGAACATACTTTTTAGATCGATGGTAGATTCTATCATTGAAGAGCTCAAAGATGTAATTATCAGAAAAGGAGAAGCTACCATGTTACTATCTGGAGGCAGTACTCCTGGTCCTTTATATAAGTTATTAGATGAAGAATGTGCCTTTTTAGAAAAAATCAAAATCGGATTGGTAGATGAGCGATACGTTCCTGTTTCAAGTGAATTCAGCAATGAAAAGTACATAAAAAACTGTTTTTCCAAGCATCCTGAAGCGTTTTACCAAATAACGGGAATGGTAATAGATTCAGAAGATGAAAAAAAAAACATAGACCATGTAAACTCTAAATATCAAGATTTTCTAAACCAAACAGATATTGTAATACTTGGAATGGGAACAGATGGACATATAGCCTCTATTTTTCCGGAGGACAAGGAATCTTTGCGAGCTCTTTTAACAAGCGAAAAAACAATTCTTAAAACCAAAGCTCCGAGCAAACCGTCTCATCGTATTACTTGTAGTATGAAAATGATAACTGAAGCAACTAGTATATACATGCTTTTTCATGGCAATGAAAAAAGAAAAGTGCTACATGATAAAACTCAATCTTTACCTATTCATGATTTACTTGAAAAAAGAAAAGATGTTAAAATATTTTACCTAGATGATGATAAATAAAAAAATAAAAGAAATAACTGATCGTATTATTGAACGGAGTAAAACAGAACGTGACTCCTATCTAGAATCAGTAGCTTTTAATTTTAATAATTCCGGAGGAAGAAGTCAGTTGAGTTGCGGAAATCTTGCACATGCATTTGCTGGATGTGGAACATCCGATAAAAAAATAATTTCAGAAGGTATTGAACCAAATATTGGAATTATTTCTGCTTATAACGATATGCTTTCTGCGCATAAGCCCTATGAGCACTACCCCGAAGAAGTTAGAAAATATGCGAATGAAATGAACGCAACCGTGCAAGTAGCAGGCGGAACACCAGCAATGTGCGATGGTGTAACTCAAGGTCAACCAGGAATGGACCTTTCTTTATTAAGTCGGGATATAATTGCTTTATCTTCAGCAATTGGACTCTCTCATGATATGTTTGACGGAGTTATGAATCTTGGGATTTGCGACAAAATTGTCCCTGGGTTATTAATCGGCAATCTTAGCTTTGGACATTTACATTCTATCTTTATTCCCGGTGGACCCATGCCAACCGGGATTTCGAATGAAGAGAAAGGGAAAATTCGACAAGATTTTGCAGAAGGTAAAATAGGAAGAGAAGAACTTTTGAAAGGAGAATCAGATTCTTACCACTCTCCCGGAACATGCACCTTTTATGGCACAGCCAATAGCAATCAAATGTTAATGGAAATAATGGGTTTACAGCTTCCTGGGTCGAGTTTTGTAAATCCAGATACTAAAATGAGAAGAGCACTTAACAAAGAAGCTGTTTGTGTTTTATTAGAAAATATTCGGACAAAGAATCAATCAAGAATCATCGGAAGAATAATTGACGAAAAGTGCATTGTAAATGGAATTATTGGATTGCTTGCAACCGGAGGTTCTACAAACCACACGTTACACCTAGTAGCAATAGCCAAAGCTGCTGGGATCTCCATAAATTGGCAAGATTTTTCTGATCTCTCGGAAGTAATCCCATCTATAACAAGAGTATATCCAAATGGACCTGCAGATATCAATCATTTTCATGCAGCGGGAGGTATGGCTTTCGTTATTAGTACATTATTAGAGCAAGGCTTATTGCATAAAGATGTAAATACTATCATAGGAAAAGGACTAGAACTTTACACCAGAGAACCGAAACTACAGAATAGTACAATACAATATAAAGAAGGACCTAAGAAATCTTTAAATGATACCATAATACGTTCTGCAAACAATCCATTCCAAAAATCAGGTGGACTAAAAGTACTTAAGGGAAATATTGGTGTTGCTGTCATTAAAACTTCTGCTGTTGATCCATCCAACTATATTATTGAAGCAGAAGCTATTGTTTTTGATCATCAAAATGATTTAATCGAGGCCTTTCAAGCCGGGCAACTGGAAAAAGATTTTGTAGCAGTAATTCCCTTCCAAGGTCCAAAGCATAAAGGTATGCCTGAATTACACAAACTAACTCCTTCTCTCACAATATTACAAAAAAGAGGTTTTAAGGTAGCTTTAATAACCGATGGAAGAATGTCTGGAGCATCCGGAAAAGTGCCCGCAGCAATTCACGTAAGCCCCGAAGCAAGCACGGGAGGAGTAATTGGAAAAATTAAGACGGGTGATCGAATAACTTTAGATGCATCAACTGGTGTATTCAATTGCTTGGAAAAAGAAATTGAAAATAGACCAAACAGAATAGTGAACTATGATGATATGAGTCATGGTCGTCAGTTATTCAAAAACCTTAGAGGACTTATTTCTGAAAGTGAAAAAGGCGCAGGAATTTTATAAGATAAATATGCAAAACAATATAGAAAATATTTTAAAATATAATCCTCTTATACCTGTAGCTACTATTGAAAGTGTAGATGATATAGATACTATCTATAACCAGTTGGTTGCACAAAATGTTAGATGCATCGAAATTACCCTTCGAACAGAGGTTGCTTGGAATGCAATTTCTATCTTTCAAACTAAATATGGTTCGGAATTTAAAATTGGTGTTGGCACCGTTGTTTCAGTTGAAGATATAATTAAATGCGAAAAATTGGATGTCGACTTTATAGTAAGTCCGGGATATAGCGCATCAATGCTAAAGCAATATAAAAAGAGTAAATTACCTTTTCTTCCGGGTGTATCGACTCCTGGAGAAATAATTCAAGGAATTGAGGACGGCTGCCAATTCTTCAAGTTATTTCCAGCCAATCTATTTGGAGGAATTGATGCTTTGAAAACCTACAACAACGTTTTTCCAAATGTTAAATTTTGTCCTACTGGAGGAATAAATGAAAATAATCATCATTCGTTTCTAGCTTTAAACAATGTTATTTCTGTTGGAGGATCTTGGTTAATTAAATAGTAATAACGCACAAAATTAAAAAGGAAAGGTTAAAGTCCATTTGACATTCTAAATACTTTTTATCAGTTCCGACGGTGTCTCCCGGGATCTTTCTGATTTCATCTGAATACATTTAATCATGTTTTTGGGTCCAAAATTACTTATGAATAATTTAATTTAATTCAAAGTAATTATGATACTTATTGTAATTTTTACTATATTCGTACAAACAATACTTATTGTACAATATACAATTACGGTTATTTAACTTTTTAAACTAAAACATTATGAAAATCCTTTCTAGTATCACATTTCTTCTAATGGTGTTTATTGGGTTCTCCCAGACATTACCAGAAGATTTCGAAGCATCCATAATAACCTCCGACTTCACTGATTTCGATGGTGGTGTTGCGACAGTATTACCAAACCCTCAATCTTCTGGAATAAATACTAGCGCCACAGTTGGTCAAATTGTTCGTAATGGAGGGCTAACTTGGGGCGGAAGTAAATATACTCTTGCTGGTAATCTTGATTTCTCTACAATGACGAATATTACGATGAAAGTCTATACAGCTGCTCCAATTGGAACTACTATTAAATTCAAACTTGAAGGAGGAGTTGGTTCAGCGGAAGTAGATGCCTTAACTACGGTAACGGGAGCTTGGGAAGAAATCACTTGGAATTTTTCGGGAACTGCAAACACATTCAACACTATCGTACTAATGTTCGATTTTGGAAATGTAGGTGACGGAACCGCTACCTCTACATTCTTATTTGATGATATTGAACAATCGGCATCACCATTGACGCAAATTGATCTTCCTGTTACTTTTGAATCTGCAACTGTTGATTATACAATGACAGATTTCGGAGATAATATGTCAACATTATTAGTTGACCCAACGCTTCCTACGAATATGGTTATGCAAGTGGTTAAACCATTAAGTGCTCCAACGTGGGCAGGTACAACGATAGGTACTTCTCTTGGTTTTGTAAATGCAATTCCTTTCACAGCAACTGAAACAGAGATGTCTGTTCGTGTATGGTCTCCTGATGCCGGGATTCCTGTTCGTTTGAAAGTAGAAGATCACACAGACCCTGCGATTTCAGTTGAAACTGAAGCATTGACAACGGTTGCTGGGCAATGGGAAACATTGGTTTTTGATTTCGCAAATGAGGCTTCTGGTACAGCAGCTATCAATTTTGCAAATACATATAACAAGGCTTCTATCTTCTTCAACTTCGGTACAGATGGAGCAACGGCTGGTTCTAAAACATACTACTTTGATGACTTGATATTTTCAGCGCCACCACCTTCTGGCGATTTGGTAATCACAGCTGAAGTTTGTGGAAACACAGGAGGCTCTGAAGTTAGGATGACTGGACCTATCTGGAATTGGGATCCAACAACTGGACCAATTGCAGTTGATAATATGGATGGAACATATACATTTACCTTATCCCCTGCTCCTACCACTGATATGGAATACCTACTAATCTTAGATGGAGTGCAAGAAGATATGGTAGCTGCAGGAACCGCATCAGGAGACTGGTCCTGTACTCCGATAACAGATAACTTTAGCTATGCAAACAGACAATGGTTAATGACTGATCCACTTTCTTTAAGCGGATTAGTATACGGACAATGTAGCCCTTGTTCTGCACCACCTTCTGGCGATTTGGTAATCACAGCTGAAGTTTGTGGAAACACAGGAGGCTCTGAAGTTAGGATGACTGGACCTATCTGGAATTGGGATCCAACAACTGGACCAATTGCAGTTGATAATATGGATGGAACATATACATTTACCTTATCACCTGCTCCTACCACTGATATGGAATACCTACTAATCTTAGATGGAGTGCAAGAAGATTTAATTCAAGACATGGTGGATGGTGGTAGTTGTGCACCCGTAACCGATTACTTCTCATATGCAAATAGACAATGGTTAATGACTGACCCACTTTCTTTAAGCGGATTAGTATACGGACAATGTAGCCCTTGTTCTGCACCACCTTCTGGCGATTTGGTAATCACAGCTGAAGTTTGTGGAAACACAGGAGGCTCTGAAGTTAGGATGACTGGACCTATCTGGAATTGGGATCCAACAACTGGACCAATTGCAGTTGATAATATGGATGGAACATATACATTTACCTTATCACCTGCTCCTACCACTGATATGGAATACCTACTAATCTTAGATGGAGTGCAAGAAGATTTAATTCAAGAGATGGTGGATGGAGGCAGTTGTGCACCCGTAACCGATTACTTCTCATATGCAAATAGACAATGGTTAATGACTGACCCACTTTCTTTAAGCGGATTAGTATACGGACAATGTAGCCCTTGTTCTGCACCACCTTCTGGCGATTTGGTAATCACAGCTGAAGTTTGTGGAAACACAGGAGGCTCTGAAGTTAGGATGACTGGACCTATCTGGAATTGGGATCCAACAACTGGACCAATTGCAGTTGATAATATGGATGGAACATATACATTTACCTTATCCCCTGCTCCTACCACTGATATGGAATACCTACTAATCTTAGATGGAGTGCAAGAAGATTTAATTCAAGAGATGGTGGATGGTGGTAGTTGTGCACCCGTAACCGATTACTTCTCATATGCAAATAGACAATGGTTAATGACTGACCCACTTTCTTTAAGCGGATTAGTATACGGACAATGTAGCCCTTGTTCTGCACCACCTTCTGGCGATTTGGTAATCACAGCTGAAGTTTGTGGAAACACAGGAGGCTCTGAAGTTAGGATGACTGGACCTATCTGGAATTGGGATCCAACAACTGGACCAATTGCAGTTGATAATATGGATGGAACATATACATTTACCTTATCCCCTGCTCCTACCACTGACATGGAATACCTACTAATCTTAGATGGAGTGCAAGAAGATTTAATTCAAGAGATGGTGGATGGTGGTAGTTGTGCACCCGTAACCGATTACTTCTCATATGCAAATAGACAATGGTTAATGACTGACCCACTTTCTTTAAGCGGATTAGTATACGGACAATGTAGCCCTTGTTCTGCACCACCTTCTGGCGATTTGGTAATCACAGCTGAAGTTTGTGGAAACACAGGAGGCTCTGAAGTTAGGATGACTGGACCTATCTGGAATTGGGATCCAACAACTGGACCAATTGCAGTTGATAATATGGATGGAACATATACATTTACCTTATCACCTGCTCCTACCACTGATATGGAATACCTACTAATCTTAGATGGAGTGCAAGAAGATTTAATTCAAGAGATGGTGGATGGTGGCAGTTGTGCACCCGTAACCGATTACTTCTCATATGCAAATAGACAATGGTTAATGACTGACCCACTTTCTTTAAGCGGATTAGTATACGGACAATGTAGCCCTTGTTCTGCACCACCTTCTGGCGATTTGGTAATCACAGCTGAAGTTTGTGGAAACACAGGAGGCTCTGAAGTTAGGATGACTGGACCTATCTGGAATTGGGATCCAACAACTGGACCAATTGCAGTTGATAATATGGATGGAACATATACATTTACCTTATCCCCTGCTCCTACCACTGATATGGAATACCTACTAATCTTAGATGGAGTGCAAGAAGATTTAATCCAAGACATGGTTGATGGAGGCAGTTGTGCACCCGTAACCGATTACTTCTCATATGCAAATAGACAATGGTTAATTACAGACTCTTTATCTATTGATGCGATTTACAACCGATGTGTTCCATGTAGTTTTCCTGATATTTCAATTACGACTGAAATTTGTGATACGGTTGGAGTATCAACTGTGAAAATTTTACGTCCTCCTAACTGGGATTGGAATAATGCAAAAGAAGGTATAAGCAATGGTGATGGAACATGGACATTTACTTATTCTCCTGCGCCAACTGATTCTTTGGAATACAGAATAGTGGTAGATGGCGTTGAAGAAAATTTGATTCAAGAAATGATTGATGGAGCCAATTGTGCGCCAATAACAGATTATTCTTCTTATGCAAATAGGCTATGGCAATTATCTGATGGTTCTTCGATAGTTAATACATATAATACATGTGCCGACTGTAGTGGTTCAAACGATATTTTTGAGTTGTCATTAGATTTTAAAATTTATCCAAATCCAGCAACAAATAGTATTACTATTAAAAATGCTCCTGAATCTTTTGCATATTCAATTTATAATTCAATAGGGAGCCTGATGATAAAAGGTTATGATGGATCTCAGATAGATATTTCTTCACTGGAAAATGGGATCTATTTTGTGGTGATAAATTCAGATAATTCTAAAACGCAGGCGTCATTTGTTAAAAACTAACTAATTTACTATTTTGATTAACCAAAAAGAGGGAATCTTAAATTCCCTCTTTTTATAACGAACATATTCTGAAATTATGAAGCTTATATTATGGCTCTCGACAATTTTCTTTTCATCACTTTCCTATAGTCAGTATGCTCTAGTTTGGTCAGATGAATTTGATAATAACGAACTGAACCTAAACAAATGGACTTATGATTTGGGTCAAGGTGATTGGGGATGGGGTAATAACGAGCTTCAATTTTACACAAATAATAGTGCCAATATCAATGTTGATAGTGGTTATTTGCATATCATAGCAAAAAGCCAGCAATTTGCAGGAGCAAATTATACGTCTGCTAGAATAAAAACAAAAGACCTTTACGAGTTTACTTACGGAAAAGTAGAAGCTAGAATTAAAATTCCATATGGGCAGGGGTTTTGGCCGGCTTTTTGGATGCTTGGATCAAATATTGACGACGTAAGCTGGCCGTATTGTGGTGAAATAGATATAATGGAACATGTAAATAACGAAAATGTTATTCATGGCACACATCATTATGATAACAATGGCCATAATTATATTGGCAACTCAGTAGTATGCGATGCCTCAGAGTTTCAAGTCTACAGTATTGAATGGACTCCGTATAGCATAAAATGGTATCTGAATGGCTCAATCTATTTTCAAAATTCCATAGATCCTTCGTCAGTCTCTAAAGAAGAATTCCATTCTCCTTTTTTTCTACTTCTCAATCTAGCAGTAGGAGGTTTGTGGCCTGGAAACCCTGATAGTTCTACAAATTTCCCAGGAATTATGATGGTGGATTATGTGCGCGTATATCAAAATGAATTTACTTTAATTGAAAGTGAAAATCCAAATCAGAACTTCAAAATTTACCCGAATCCAGTTAAAGATGTTCTTAACATATCAAAAGAAAACTTTATTTCTTACCAAATCTTCACTATTGAAGGTAAAGAAATCACCCCATCATTTAAACAGCAGAAAACCATAAATGTCTCTAATCTTGATTCTGGGTTTTACTTTCTGAAAATAGAGAATATTGATGGAAGCTACTCAAAAGCAATGTTTGTAAAATAATAGACTTATACATCCATTTTTCCCATTATCATGAATTCGTATTTTCTCATACAATTTTATTGCACAAAGATTTGTAAAGATCCATATCCTTTTTTTGATTCATAAATTAAAAAGTTTTATATTTGATATTGTAAAAAATACAATAAGTGTGTTATGAAAATAAAAAAGCGAACATTAAATGAATTAAGACAAACAAAAGATTGTTACTACGCATTTTCTGGCTACGAGAAAAAAAATCGAAATTCTGCAGTTGCTCAAGAATATATTAAAATAATGAAAGAAGAAGATCGGACATCTCAGATCAGTGTAGTAAACTTTATTCAATACCTGACAAAGAATAACCTCTGGATAGTCAAAGAATAACTTGATATGTTTAAAATAGGTCTGGTTTTAGTTGTTTTTTCAATATCTGCTGTAGCTAATGGACAAAATAACTACCAATTAGTTGGTGATGCATTTGGTGTTAGCAACATCAATCAACTACTCTGTGGTGAATCAGATACATGCTTCACTCTAACGCAGAATTTAACCACACAAGCTGGAGCGGTTTGGGATCAAGAACCAATAGATTTATTGGAAAGTTTTGATGCTACTTTTTGTCTTTATCTTGGAGCTAATGATGCTGGTGCAGATGGATTTGCGTTTGTTTTGAGAGGACTTTCCTCGTCTAATAGCGGAGGGTCTGGAGGAGGTATTGGATATGAAGGTATTTCTGATGCATTAGCCATTGAGTTTGATACCTGGAACAATGGAACAGCTAATGATGATATAGCTGAAGACCATACCGGAATGTATCACAATAATAATTGGCTTACCCCCTTGGTTTCATCAATAAGTTTGGACCCTTCTGGAGCCAACGTTGAAGATGGTGATACGCATACTACAAGAATTGTATGGAATGCAAATACTCAAGTAATAGATATGTATTTTGATGGAACCCTGAGAATGACGGATACAATTGATTTAATCAATGAAATTTTTAATGGTGAAAATGAAGTTTTTTGGGGATTTACCGCGTCAACTGGTGGTGCATCAAACCTCCAGCAAATTTGTTTTCCATCAAGAAGTATAGATTTATTGGATGCCACCGTATGCTATCCGGACATGGCATATTTAAGCTATTACACAGAGAATATTACGAGCTATACATGGTATACTGAAGAAGGTGACACATTATCAGATTGGAATAGTATCGATTATCCTTTTCCTTTTCCACTGGAAGATACTATTGTAGGAATAGACGAATCGGGAAACGTTATCTTAAGTATTGACTTTAATAATAATTCTTATGCTGATACGGCAATGGTACTTGTTGTTCAAAATCCTGCTTCTCCTTTTGCTTCTGATAGTCTAAATTACTGCCCATTGAACACCTTAGTTGTTTTAGATGCGCTAAATAATGGTATGTCCTACACGTGGAATCCAATTATTTCAAACGATCAGACAATACAAATTGATTCCTCTCAACTTGGTTGGTATAGTGTCATAATTGAAGAGCCAATAAATGGATGTCAGAATAAAGATTCAATTTATGTTTCAACTTTTTGTGAACCGATAATTGAGTTTCCCAATGTCTTTACACCTAACAATGATGGGGTAAATGATTTTTATGAACCAATTTATGTGCTACCTGCAGAATGGGTTAAAATAGAAAGTTTTGAAATATTTAATCGTTGGGGTAATTCTATATACCTTTATACTTATCAATCTGATAGCTCCCCTAAATGGGATGGCAAACTAAATGGAAAAAATATTAGTGAGGGAGTGTATTTTTACTTAGCAGCTTATTACAATATAAAGAATGAAAACCAAGAGTTAAAACAAGGTTCTTTTCATGTTTTTAGGTAAAAAATTATTTTACTAGCTAAATTATATTCTTGGAAAGTTCAAACCAAAAGAGTAAATTCTATTTTCTCCGCTATCCCTTTATTATCAAAGGATTTAGCAAAAATAAAAAGCGGAGAACCAGTTAATTTTAACCAATTCTCCGCTTTGGTGACCTCAAGTGGTGACAGTTCAAACTTTTTGGAGGATTTGAAAGCGTTGGAATGACCGCTTGAATAAGACAAAGAAATAACTAATCCCTCACCGCGCTGAACTCTTTGAAAATGGTTCAAATATATCTTCTAAACGCATCAGCTTCTTTGTTAGGTTAACTATAGCATCGAGGATTCAGATAATTTTTAATCCATTTAAGATTCGCCAAGGAATATTAAATAGTATTTTACAATGTGTATGAAACTACACAAACCTGTATGAAATATAGAGAAAATCTATAAATAACTTACTTCAATAGTTATATATATATTGTTTTATATAATTTTATGTATAATAATATTGTGTTATAATTAGGATTTGTTAAATATAATTACTATATTTGTGTCAAATTAATAATAAGTATGAAATGAAAGAGCAAAATGATCAGAAATTATCCATCCGCAGAAAGCGATTTAAAGAGTATGGAGCGCGTAAGGTAACAAACATGTTGAATTCATTAGATAGCTTACGAAGTTTCGCTCAGAAAACAAATTATGATGCCAAACCGGATGAACTGAATCAGATTATCCAGGCGCTGAGAAAAAAGATTGATGAGATTGAAAAAGTCTTTAAAAATGACAAAGATGAAAAAAATGATTTTACGTTCAAGTAGGAACCTCTGTGATTGTTAATTTGATGAGTTTGTAAGACTAGTCTTTCTTTGGGAAGTCGAATAACACTGCTAAATAATCTCGGTTTACATTAATAACTGGCAAATCATAAAATGACTTGCATGGGATAGATATGCTCAAGAAAACACGTGACACAAATATAAAACAACTGAAATGAAAAGAAATAAAAGGATAGAACTGAACATGAAAAAAAATAAAAACCTGCAATCCATGCAGAGCTTAATTTATTGTGCAATCCTATTTGAGGATATGGATACAGTAAAGAAATTACTACATCCTCAAGGGGACTTTTTGGGAATGAGTAAATACAGGTTTTTATACTTCTTACAAAATGAATTCAACAAAAAAGTAAGTGAATTCGTTTCCGGAGACTCCAAGCTTTTCACGGTCCTTATAGATATTGGTAAATATGCAGGTAAACAATGCTATATTTTGAATAGAGGATCTCCGGGTCAGTCAAAACCTCCTGCATATGTTTTTTTACCCTACGAACACGACCTAAAAAGAGTCGGGAGGATTGTACAGACCAATAATTACAGAAACGAGAAAGCCTTTACTCTAAATGCAAGTATGTTCAGAAAGGACAAGAGTAATGACTTTAATTTAATATTTAAAAACTAAAAATTATGAAAAAGCAAAAAGCAGTTGAAACATTTTCGTCCAATACTAACATTGGAGGAAGCCCAAAATCTTTGTCTACTAGAGCAAGAGATTATTACATTAACACGCACCTGTCAGGGCTAACGTCCGTAAACGTTAATGAAGAAAATAAGTTGGAAAGAAACCAGATCATGGAGACGTCGAAACCTCATGCAGACATTGTGTATAAAGATACTCATGGAGTGATAAAATACATCGAAATCAAGGCTACTGAAGCACAAGGTAAGTGTTTTGGGGCATGTACATTATCGGAGGTCTTGAAGGCACTTGAGCACCCGAAAAACTACATATTTCAACTTATAGTTACAAATAAAAGTGCGGCGGGATTCAGACTTGGGCCTGCATACGATATACATGAATTAATTGATTTGAAAATACTTTCAATACCACCCATAAAATTATACTTCAATTTAAGTGTAATTAATAAAGTTACCAGGGCGGTTAGTAGAAGAGCTGACACCTTAATAGCGACCGTCAGAAATATTTTAGGATACGATAAATTCAGAAACGATCATATAATCAATGAGAACAACGATCAAATGATCAATGAAAACAACTGGTTCCCGCTACTCACCATGTTTGAGTACGGCAACCTTGATCTTGAAATGGAGGCACCACTTTTCCAGTATTTGATAGATACTGGAAAAGTGTGGAACCTTCAGGGACATCATGGAAATCATGCTGTAGAGCTGATACAGGATGGCATCTGCATTTTTGGAGAGAAACCTTTCAAAAGTGCCTACGGTGGTGTTTATCCATCTAGATACGAACTCCCTCAGGGTGTGGCCGGAACCATCGAATACCAAAAAGAAATGAGAAACATTGAAGGATAAGTTTAAAATATCATTTTCTGAAAAAGGTCTTCAATATCCATCACTAAAAAAGGTGTTAACGAAAGATTCTATAGATCTAATTCAAAAAATTATCGGACACGATTTTGATCTTAATTTCGACCTCAGGTATAGAGAAATTTTACCCGGTAAACTCTACGATATTGACAAAGAGAAGAAATATCGTGACATCTGGAAAAACACCATGAAGCAACATGACATGAACGAAAAAAGAGCCGCGCTGAAGGAGTATGTCTTTTACAAAAAATTTGGCACCACTCCCGAGAAGTTCAATTACATAGACGATATCCTTTTCTCCAGGGTGTTAATCAAACCAGATACGATCTTCGGACTGTCGAGGACAAAACTGAAGTGGTGGAATCATTTTATTATCAATACAGGAGTTACCGTCAAACCTTTGGGTTATGCGATAATCGATATCAACAAAAAGGTATTAGGAACGGAAATTCAGAGAATAAACGAGCCTCAAATGGGGTTCGCAAACAAAATTATTTTAATTCTAAATCATGAATAAATTAAAAAATATCATACGTACCAAACGAAATTCACTAGGTCTTCGACCAGCCGTTTTATGGTACCCCTCCTCGTATAACGATGTCCGACCTTTGTTTAAAAACGCATTTAATAGTAATCAACATATGCAAGTAACCACATACATTTTGAACGATACATATTCTACTCCATTTAGTGAACCTCTTGTGACCCATAACGCAGTAATCCATTTCGAGCTGAACACAATCATTTCTCTTGAACACCATCACAACAACATTCCAATTATGTGTTATACTGCAAAAAGAACTTTCCAGGGAAATACAACATGTAAAAAATTCCTTTTTATCAATGCCTCTAATGAAGCTGTTAAACAGCTTCTGACGGAATGCAAGATACCTATCTACTGCATACATAGCAGATTTTGTGTCGGAACCAGCTGGCAATCCGACATTGAAGAATTTGAACGAGTTATTAAACAATTGAAAGTTCAATTTATATCAACAGATAAAGAATATGTCTCCTTTTCTGCTCCAGTAATTTCTAGACTGCAAAACTGCAGTATTACTTCTACAATCTATGAAAACAAACACATAAACATTGACTCTAGAAACATCCTAACTCATAAAATATGAAAAAATATAATTTATTCTTAGACGATATCCGTTCCCCATATTCTGTATTCTTCAAGACGCTCATCCCTCTTTACGAGCATAATTCTGATTGGATAATAGTTAAAGATTATTCTGAATTTGTATCATACATTGAAAAACACGGCATTCCGACCGTTATAAGCTTAGACCATGATCTAAGTCAAAATCACTATCTGCCTCATAATCAAGAAGATATAGACTACTCCTCTATGGAGACTCCCTCAGGATGGCACTGTTTAAAATGGCTGATTGAACATTGTAAAAACAACAATACCACCCTACCGCAAATCCTTTTTCATACGCAAAACAAGCAGGGAGAGCAAAACATGAGAGCCTTAATCATTTGAATAAATAGATAATAAACCATACATTTAATTATGAATTACAATCAATTTTTACGTTCCGCCGGATTAACCAACCTAGACCTGAGCTCCGACAAAACAAATGTGGGAGAAAATGCTTATGGAATACCATTTGAGCAGGTCAACGATTTGCATGTAAGCTGTATACGAGCATCAGACCCAAATAATGTAATCGCACAGATAGAAGCGCTGACCAACAAGGGAACAGATCTGAATCAATTCGTTAATGAGTTTGGTTTCAACCTGCTGTATTTCGTTCGCAACAGAGCTGTTCTGAATGCGCTTATAGGCGCAGGCGTCAATCCCGACCACAGAAGCAACGGTCAGGACCATGCGTTCGCAGATCATGCAACGCCCGCATGCACAGCCTTCCATTACGCTTGCTACTATTTCTTTATTGAGGCGATTAAGTTATTTGTAGAGCATGTAACCGACATCAATGTGCTGGACGAGGATGGTTTCTCTCCAATAGCCTATGCCGAACAGACTTACTCTGATCAAGCACATGATAAAAAAATCGGAGTACGGTATTGTGGGGACGAAAAGCTGAAGGCAATGGAACAGTGGATTGCCTGGATCGAGGACCGGGGAGGTAAAATAATTAAAACAGTATAAATTATGGGATGGGGATGTGCAGCAGGAGTCAGCGTTAAAATAAATGATCAGTATTTAAATGATATGCTTTTAAAGGATGAGGCCATCAGTCAAATATTTGAAGAATCATTGGATTTTTTGCGAAAAAATGAAGTAATCATTCCAAAAGACATAGGCGAACCATTGTTTTTTAAAACATTGGCCTATTACGCTCAATTTACTGGATATCAATTGACCTATAATACAATTCGAGAATATATCGTGGATGAATATTGCCTTATCTCAAGTCCATTTGAAGCTTTTGAGTTTATGGTAAGCATTGCTTATCTGAGTACAAAATTTCCGGATTCAGAGGTCCTTGCCGGAATTGGAGATGCAGGTATTTTCTGGCTGGATTTGAAATTTAAAAATGGCAGTCTATTGGAAACAGAAACGATGTTGGAATATCATATCAATGATATAGAGGATGTGGATGCTTTTATTTGTACACGAAAAGAGATCGAAGATTTTTTCAGCACTTCAATTATGTTGCGTCTGGAATGCGATAAATACTGGGAGATAAAAAAGATAGGAAATAAATTGCGAGGTGGGAATGCCGGTAAGGATATTCTCTCAGTAGGTATGGCTTATTGCGGTAAAATGTATAAGGAGACCAAATATCATGAAATGAGCTTGGAAGAACAAGAGATGGCTGAGGAATTCGAAGATGAATTATGGGACCATATTTTAAAAGCATTGAAAGAATCAGATAACCTAAATTCTGATAAAGAATTCTTATTGGAGTTGGTCAAGCACATTCAAAAATCGTATATCCAGTTTGTAAGTTTTGGTTCAGATTGTATTGATTTCATTTCAGAAATAATAAAAAATATTTCAAAGGAACTTCGAGAGGACAAAAAATTCATGAAAGAGATGCTCAAAATTGATGGTTGGGAAGTTTTTTGTTATGCGGGAGAGTTGAGATTCGATAGAGATTTTCTCCTTGAATCTATAGCATATTGTAGGAAAATGTATGAAGAGGTTAAAAAGGATGAAATGGGAAGTCTCACATTAGCAAACCCCGAGGTATTCGGACGTGTATTATGGGGCCATATTTTAAAAGCATTGAGAAAATCAGATGACCTGAAATCTGATAAAGAATTTTTATTGGAGTTATTTAAGCACATTCAAAAACTATATAATGTTAGTTGTGACATAAGCGATTATTTGACCTTGGAAATATTCTGCTTCGTTGATTTCAGTTCAGAAATAGTAGAAAATATTTCACAGGAACTTCGAGAGGATAAACAGTTCATGAAAGAGGTAATCAAAATTAATGGTCCTACTAAGTTAACGTCAACCCTCCTATTTGAATCATTTTTTTCTGTTTACGGTGGAGAGTTGAGCTTCGATAGAAATATCCTCCTGGAATCCATGGCGTATTCCAGGAAAATGTATGAAGAGATTGAAAAGAGTGAAATAATATATTCTGAAAAGGATTTGTTATGGAAATGGGAGAATAGTTTCGAAGTTCAATTATGGAGCCATATTTTAAAAGCATTAAAGGAATCAGATGACCTAAGTTCTGATAAAGAATTTGTATTGGAACTGGTCAATCACATTCAAAAAATACGCTCTATATCAGATTATTATGATGCAGATCGTGATGATGGTTGCCGTTACCAAATATTAAAAAATATCTCACAGGAACTTCAAGAGGACAAACAGTTCATGAAAGAAGTTATCAAACTTGATGGTTTTCAAGCATTTAATTTATTTGGAGTGTTTGAATTCGATAAAGATTTTCTCATGGAATCTATGGCATATTGCAGGAAAATGCAGGAAGAGTTTGAAAAGGGTGAAATGGGACCTTACTTTCAAGCGGACCACCGGTTGGATAGTTTCGGAGATGCATTATGGGGCCATATTGAATATGTTTTAGAAGAATCAGATGACCTGAGATCTGATAAAGAATTTGTATTGGAAGTATTACAAATGAACTTAATAGGAATCCTACCCTATGGCAATGATTATAAAAGAATGGCAGGTGACAACAACCTTTTCAATTATTTATCAGAGGATTTACAAAATGACCCAGAATTAATAGCACTGGCCTCATCTTTATTAGCTAAAAAAACTAAAAAATGACAGAACAAGAACAAAAACAACAGATCCAAGCTCAGTTTCCTTTTGCGAAGGTTTAACAATGAATGAATAAAATGAAAGAGGCTGGGTTTAAACCGCTATAAAAAAAAAATGAAACCTTGTGGGTAACGATTTAGATACAAGCATAGTTTCATGAGGTGGAGGCCTGATCAACCTCCACCTTTCTTATTATTATAAATTTATAACATGACAGAACAAGAACAACAACTAATACAAACGAGACTCAAGAAATGAATACAGAAAAATGGCAGCAAGCAGAGGCGGAATTACTACTAATAAGAGTGATAATGGAAATAGACCATGCTTCAGCACCGGAGCTTGCCATGACTTTGCTTAGGGGCATAAACCAGAATGTGGATAATAGGCTGCGCAAAATGGCAGAGTATGTAAAACAACTTTCATTAACCCATCCAGAAGTACAGGAAATTACCGATAATCTTAACAGGTATCTTGCCTACACGATCAAAGGCACAACAGACAATGAATATGGAAATCATCCTATTGATTTCACTGCACGGGTTCTTGCTCTGCTTTATTTCCACCCTGATAATGAACAAGAGTTTATCAATGTGGAAACAATTGGAGGTTTTGAGCCATTAAATGCAAATGAACGCTTTTCATTTCTTTTAGATGGATGTAGCATCGACGATGAGGGTAAACCCCAGTTTAGTAATTGGTATAATGGATGTTCAAGATCAAATTCCATCTCATTTTTTCTTCATTTAATTGGTGAATGCCCGGAAGATTTGCATGTGGATGAATCTTTGCGCAGAAGTAATATAACAACGCTTAATTTAAGAGAAAATCAGCTCAGTGAATTACCTTCCAGCATTGGAAATTTAACTTCTTTGACTTGGCTCGATTTAGATGGAAATCAGCTCAGTGAATTACCTTCCACCATTGGAAATTTAACTTCTTTGACTAGTCTCGATTTAGATGGAAATCAGCTCAGTGAATTACCTTCCACCATTGGAAATTTAACTTCTTTGACTTGGCTCGATTTAGATGGAAATCAGCTCAGTGAATTACCTTCCACCATTGGAAATTTAATTTCTTTGACTAGGCTCTTGTTATCTGGAAATCAGCTCAGTGAATTACCTTCCATCATTGGAAATTTAACTTCTTTGACTAGTCTCAATTTACATGGAAATCAGCTCAGTGAATTACCTTCCACCATTGGAAATTTAATTTCTTTGACTAGGCTCTTGTTATCTGGAAATCAGCTCAGTGAATTACCTTCCATCATTGGAAATTTAACTTCTTTGACTAGTCTCAATTTACATGGAAATCAGCTCAGTGAATTACCTTCCACCATTGGTAATTTAACTTCTTTGACTAGGCTCGATTTAGATGGAAATCAGCTCAGTGAATTACCTTCCACCATTGGAAATTTAATTTCTTTGACTAGGCTCTTGTTATCTGGAAATCAGCTCAGTGAATTACCTTCCATCATTGGAAATTTAACTTCTTTGTGGGAGCTCTTTTTAAGTGGAAATCAGCTCAGTGAATTACCTTCCACCATTGGTAATTTAACTTCTTTGACTAGGCTCTATTTAGATGGAAATCAGCTCAGCTCAGAACAAAAGCAACAGATCAAAGCTCAGTTTCCTTTTGCTAAGGTTTAACAATGAATAACTAACATGACAGAACAAGAACAACAACTAATACAAACGAGACTCAAGAAATGAATACAGAAAAATGGCAGCAAGCAGAGGCGGAATTACTACTAATAAGGGTGATAATGGAAATAGACCATGCTTCAGCACCGGAGCTTGCCATGACTTTGGTTAAAGGCATTAATTTACAGAATCTATTTTGGCGTACCAACTTAAAGGCGGCTAGAATATTAATTCCAGAAACGATTAATTCATTCAACGGGCAAAGAAATGATAACGGACATATACCTATAAATGAGTTTCTGCAACTAGCATGGGAGGGCGAAGTTCAACATTTTAATGACGTTGTACATGATTTTACTTTAATGGCTGCTCTGTATCATTTTCATCCTCGGAATAATTATGATGATTTTGAAGGGCCGCTGGATGGTTTTGAGCCACAGCATGCTGAGGAACGCTTTTCATTTCTTTTAGATGGATGTAGCATCAACGATGAGGGCAAACCTCAGCTTAGTGATTGGTATAATGAATTTCCACAATGCAATTCCATTTCGTTTTTTCTTTCTCTTGTTGGAGATTGTCCTGCTGACCTTAGCATTGATGAATCGCTTCGTGTCAGAAATATAACGAAGCTTAATGTTTCTGGTTGTGGCCTTCTAACTTTACCGGGCTTGCATCGAATGACTAATTTGGAAGAATTGTTTTTTTCTTGCAATGACCTAACAAAGATTGACCTCAGCGATAACAGTAATTTGGTAAGTTTGGATTGTTCTGAAAATTTATTGCTTCAGCTTGATTTGAGCCACAATTCAAAAATAGAATATTTGAATTGTGCTGAAAACCAACTAGGCTCCATTGATCTGTGGATGCTGACCTATTTATTTGAGTTAGATTGTTCTGAAAATCAGCTGACCTCCCTTGATATTACAAAAAACTTGAATTTGAACTATTTAGAGTGTTGGCGTAATCAACTCACTACTTTGGATGTAAGTCAAAACAATGCATTAACTATATTGTCGTGTTCTAATAATAAGCTCAAGATCTTAGATGTAAGTCAAAACAATGCATTAACTGAATTGAATTGTTCTCTTAATCATCTCTACCCGGTATTGGATGTAAGTCAAAACAATGCATTAACTAAATTGCACTGTTCTGAGAATCTGCTCTTTATCTTGGATGTAAGTCAAAACAATGCATTAACTATATTGTGGTGTGGAGTTAATCAACTCACGATCTTGGATGTAAGTCAAAACAATGCATTAACTAAATTGTCGTGTGCTGAAAATCAACTTACCACCTTGGATGTAAGTCAAAACAATGCATTAACTGATTTGGATTGTCCTTTTAATAAGCTCACGATCTTGGATGTAAGTCAAAACAATGCATTAACTGAATTGAATTGTTCTTATAATGAGCTCAGCTCAGAACAAAAACAACAGATTAAAAATCAATTTTCTTTTGCTAAAGTTTAATAATGAATAACAAATATGACCGAACAAGAACAACAACTAATACAGGCAATACTGCGAATAGACCATGCTTCAGCACCGGAGGTTGCAATGGCGTTGGTTAAAGGCATAGAACAGACTGTGGATAATAGGCTGCGCAAAATGGCAGAGTATGTAAAACAACTTTCATCACACCATCCGGAAGTACAGGAAATTACCGATAATCTTAACAGGTATCTTGCCTACACGATCAATGGCACAACAGACAATGAATATGGAAATCATCCTATTGATTTCACTGCACGGGTTCTTGCTCTGCTTTATTTCCACCCTGATAATGAACAAGAGTTTATCAATGTGGAAACAATTGGAGGTTTTTCAATTTCTCGTTCTGATGAAGAAATTGTTGCTTATTTTATTGAACCATTCAGAGAACAAATAATAGATGGGATACACGATTTCTATTTCACATGGGATTTTGCGACATTTCCTGAACAGCTGAAAACCGATTTTGACATAAGTCTTGCAGCAGTGGTTATGGAGCATGGCTATTTCTTAGAAATGTCTCCGCACCTGCAACATGACATTGAATTCATAAAAAAATCATTGTTGCACGGTAGTATTGATATCTGTCTATGGCTTCCGCAAGAGCTGTTGTGCAGCAAGGAATTTTTTCTGGAGGTAATTGATATTGATGTGGACATTCTGAGCCATGCAAAGTTTGACTATAAAAATGATGGGGACTTTATATTAAAAGCGGCAAAAAAGAATCCACGAGCGATTGAATTTGCCTCAGATGAATTGAAAGCTGATAAGCAGTTTTTTTTAGATTCAATGCAGATTTATCCTGCTCTTTTAAAATTTGAAAAATTACTCAATAATGAATCGTCAGAAGACTTATATACAGTTTTAAAAGAACCATTTCCGTTTTGTCTGGAACTGGAGTTTTTAGATGAACTTCTGCATTCGAATCATCGATATTCATCAAAAATTACAGAAAGAATATTTAAAGGGTTGAACTTTGTTGATTTTGACAAAAAAAACGACACTGTTTTAAACCGGATTTATAACAGAGATGTGTCTTTCACAAAGGCCTCTTATGACCTGATGGATCATCTTCGAAATAAGAAACTTGAAGACCAGTTGCATCTACTTTCAATATTCAGGGCTATGAAGTTTTTGGACAACCCAAAAAACGGTTCATTGAGTGCAGCACAAAAACAGGAATTTTTTAATCCTGACTTTAATTTTATCAGAAACTGGTTGTTTCGACAACACTTAAAGTTAAATTACATTGATAAATTTCTTCCATTAACGTATGACGATAAAACGCACTTTGTTCTAAAAAAGTATATTCCATTGTTCTTGGGGAAAGAAATGGGAATTGAGGAATATAAGAACAGGCATCGGGACAAAGCTGTGATTCGCAAATATTTGAGTAATGAATTAGTACATACGGAAACTGCGATGTTGAGTCCTGCTTATCTGGAAAAAAAAGCGAGTGAGCATAGATGCACAGCATGCGGCGGATACAGAGATGAGAAAAGAATTAAAAATGATAAGAGTAACTTTCTTTGCAGGGTTTGTACAGATCTTAAAAAAAGAAAACCCCGACCAGATTGTAGTGAGCTATTGAAAGAAAAAATAAATAAGTCAAAAATAGCCCGAGAATATGGTGTATCAGATACAGCGGTAAGGAAATGGATAGAAGCATGCAAAAAAATAATTGAATAATGATTTATTTTATTGAAACAAGATTAGAGTTATTAACACTAAATGACAGAACAAGAACAAAAACAACATATCCAAGCTCAGTTTCCTTTTGCTCAATTATAAATTTATAACATGACAGAACAAGAACAACAACTAATACAGGCAATACTGCGAATAGACCATGCTTCAGCACCGGAGGTTGCCATGACTTTGCTTAGGGGCATAAACCAGAATGTGGATAATAGGCTGCGCAAAATGGCAGAGTATGTAAAACAACTTTCATCACACCATCCAGAATTACAAGGAATGGCGTTTGTCGATTTGAGAGATCGATATGGCATGGAAATTACCGATAATCTTATCAGGTATCTTGCCTACACTATCAATGGCACAACAGACAATGAATATGGAAATCATCCTATTGATTTCACTGCACGGGTTCTTGCTCTGCTTTATTTCCACCCTGATAATGAACAAGAGTTTATCAATGTGGAAACAATTGGAGGTTTTGAGCCATTAAATGCAAATGAACGTTTTTCATTTCTTTTAGATGGATGTAGCATCAATGATGAGGGTAAACCCCAGCTTAATTCTTGGTTTAATCAATTTCCAAAGAAGCATGCCATTTCATTTTTTCTTTATTTAATTGGTGAATGCCCATTGGATATTGCTATCCATGAATCGCTTCGTGTGAGAAATATTACAACACTATCTATTATAGATATTGGTCTCACGACCATACCAAGTTTACATAAAATGACGGCTTTAACTCAATTGAATTGTCAGGAGAATCAAATCACAAGTTTAGATGTAAGTCAAAATACTGCTTTAACTGAATTGAGGTGTTATGGTAATCAACTAACGAGTTTAGATGTAAGTCAAAATACTGCTTTAACTGTATTGTGGTGTTGGTCAAATGAGCTTAGAAGTTTAGATGTAAGTCAAAATACTGCTTTAACTGAATTGAGGTGTGATAATAATCAAATAACGAGTTTAGATGTCAGTCAAAATACTGCTTTAACTGAATTGTTTTGTGGAAATAATCAAATGACGGCTTTAACTCAATTGAATTGTCAGGAGAATCAAATCACAAGTTTAGATGTAAGTCAAAATACTGCTTTAAATAAATTGAGTTGTTATGGTAATAATCTGTCGAGTTTAGATGTAAGTCAAAATACTGCTTTAACTGAATTGAGGTGTTATGGTAATAATCTGTCGAGTTTAGATGTAAGTCAAAATACTGCTTTAACTGAATTGAGGTGTTATGGTAATCAACTAACGAGTTTAGATGTAAGTCAAAATACTGCTTTAACTGTATTGTTTTGTGGAAATAATCAAATAACGAGTTTAGAAGTAAGTCAAAATACTGCTTTAAATAAATTGAGTTGTTATGGTAATAATCTGTCGAGTTTAGATGTCAGTCAAAATACTGCTTTAGATTATTTGTGGTGTGGAAATAATCAACTAGTGAGTTTAGATGTCAGTCAAAATACTGCTTTAAATAAATTGAGTTGTAGTAGTAATCGACTCAGCCAAGAACAAAAAGAACGCATAAAGGCTCAATTTCCTTTTGCTAATTTTTATAATGAATAACGCAAATGACTAAAAAAGAACAACAACTAATACAGGCAATACTGCGTTGGGATAATGCGGAGGCACCGGAGGTTGCCATGACTTTGCTTAGGGGCATAAACCAGAATGTGGATAATAGGCTGCGCAAAATGGCAGAGTATGTAAAACAACTTTCATCACACCATCCAGAATTACAAGGAATGGCGTTTGTCGATTTGAGAGATCGATATGGCATGGAAATTACCGATAATCTTATCAGGTATCTTGCCTACACTATCAATGGCACAACAGACAATGAATATGGAAATCATCCTATTGATTTCACTGCACGGGTTCTTGCTCTGCTTTATTTCCACCCTGATAATGAACAAGAGTTTATCAATGTGGAAACAATTGGAGGTTTTGAGCCATTAAATGCAAATGAACGCTTTTCATTTCTTTTAGATGGATGTAGCATCGTCGATGAGGGTAAACCCCAGTTTAGTAATTGGTATAATGGATGTTCAAGATCAAATTCCATCTCATTTTTTCTTCATTTAATTGGTGAATGCCCGGAAGATTTGCATGTGGATGAATCTTTGCGCAGAAGTAATATAACAACGCTTAATTTAAGAGAAAATCAGCTCAGTGAATTACCTTCCAGCATTGGAAATTTAACTTCTTTGACTTGGCTCGATTTAGATGGAAATCAGCTCAGTGAATTACCTTCCACCATTGGAAATTTAACTTCTTTGACTAGTCTCGATTTAGATGGAAATCAGCTCAGTGAATTACCTTCCACCATTGGAAATTTAATTTCTTTGACTAGGCTCTTGTTATCTGGAAATCAGCTCAGTGAATTACCTTCCACCATTGGAAATTTAACTTCTTTGACTAGGCTCTTGTTATCTGGAAATCAGCTCAGTGAATTACCTTCCACCATTGGAAATTTAACTTCTTTGACTAGTCTCTATTTAGATGGAAATCAGCTCAGTGAATTACCTTCCACCATTGGAAATTTAATTTCTTTGACTAGGCTCTTGTTATCTGGAAATCAGCTCAGTGAATTACCTTCCACCATTGGAAATTTAACTTCTTTGACTAGTCTCTATTTAGATGGAAATCAGCTCAGTGAATTACCTTCCACCATTGGTAATTTAACTTCTTTGACTAGGCTCGATTTAGATGGAAATCAGCTCAGTGAATTACCTTCCACCATTGGAAATTTAATTTCTTTGACTAGGCTCTTGTTATCTGGAAATCAGCTCAGTGAATTACCTTCCACCATTGGAAATTTAACTTCTTTGACTAGGCTCTTGTTATCTGGAAATCAGCTCAGTGAATTACCTTCCACCATTGGAAATTTAACTTCTTTGACTAGTCTCTATTTAGATGGAAATCAGCTCAGTGAATTACCTTCCACCATTGGAAATTTAATTTCTTTGACTAGGCTCTTGTTATCTGGAAATCAGCTCAGTGAATTACCTTCCACCATTGGAAATTTAACTTCTTTGACTAGTCTCTATTTAGATGGAAATCAGCTCAGTGAATTACCTTCCACCATTGGTAATTTAACTTCTTTGACTAGGCTCGATTTAGATGGAAATCAGCTCAGTGAATTACCTTCCACCATTGGAAATTTAATTTCTTTGACTAGGCTCTTGTTATCTGGAAATCAGCTCAGTGAATTACCTTCCACCATTGGAAATTTAACTTCTTTGACTAGTCTCAATTTACATGGAAATCAGCTCAGTGAATTACCTTCCACCATTGGAAATTTAACTTCTTTGACTAGTCTCAATTTAGATGGAAATCAGCTCAGTGAATTACCTTCCATTGGTAATTTAACTTCTTTGACTTTGCTCGATTTAGATGGAAATCAGCTCAGTGAATTACCTTCCACCATTGGAAATTTAATTTCTTTGAAATACCTCTTTTTAGGTAAAAATCAGCTCAGTGAATTACCTTCCATCATTGGTAATTTAACTTCTTTGACTTGGCTCTATTTAGATGGAAATCAGCTCAGTGAATTACCTTCCACCATTGGTAATTTAACTTCTTTGACTAGGCTCTATTTAGATGGAAATCAGCTCAGCTCAGAACAAAAGCAACAGATCAAAGCTCAGTTTCCTTTTGCTAAGGTTTAACAATGAATAACTAACATGACAGAACAAGAACAACAACTAATACAAACGAGACTCAAGAAATGAATACAGAAAAATGGCAGCAAGCAGAGGCGGAATTACTACTAATAAGGGTGATAATGGAAATAGACCATGCTTCAGCACCGGAGCTTGCCATGACTTTGGTTAAAGGCATTAATTTACAGAATCTATTTTGGCGTACCAACTTAAAGGCGGCTAGAATATTAATTCCAGAAACGATTAATTCATTCAACGGGCAAAGAAATGATAACGGACATATACCTATAAATGAGTTTCTGCAACTAGCATGGGAGGGCGAAGTTCAACATTTTAATGACGTTGTACATGATTTTACTTTAATGGCTGCTCTGTATCATTTTCATCCTCGGGATAATTATGATGATTTTGAAGGGCCGCTGGATGGTTTTGAGCCACAGCATGCTGAGGAACGCTTTTCATTTCTTTTAGATGGATGTAGCATCAGGCACCGCTGCGGCAGACCCCAGCTCAGTTCTTGGTATAATGATTTTTCACATGTAAATAGAGTTGCCTTTTTTCTCCATCTGATTAGCGATTGCCAAGCAGATCTAAATATCGATGAATCTCTTCGCGTCAGAAATATAACTAAGCTTGATGTTTCTAGTTGTGGCCTTCTAACTTTACCGGGTTTGCATCGAATGACTAATTTAGAAGAATTGCTTTTTTCTTGCAATGACCTAACAAAGATTGACCTCAGCGATAACAGTAATTTGGTAAGTTTGGATTGTTCTGAAAATTTATTGATTCAGCTTGATTTGAGCCACAATTCAAAAATAGAATATTTGAATTGTGCTGAAAACCAACTAGGCTCCATTGATCTGTCGATGCTGACCTATTTATTTGAGTTAGATTGTTCTGAGAGTCAGCTGACCTCCCTTGATATTACAAACAACTTGAATTTGAACTATTTGGATTGTTCCGATAATCAACTAACAGAGCAAAACAAGCAAGAAGTCAGAGAGCTTTTACCTCAAGCAATCATTGATATTTAAAACTAAACAATGACAGAACAAGAACAACAACTAATACAGGCAATACTGCGAATAGACCATGCTTCAGCACCGGAGGTTGCAATGGCGTTGGTTAAAGACATAGACCAAACTGTGGATAATAGGCTGCGCAAAATGGCAGAGTATGTAAAACAACTTTCATCACACCATCCAGAAGTACAGGAAATTACCGATAATCTTAACAGGTATCTTGCCTATACTATCAATGGCACCAAAGACAATGAATATGGAAATCATCCTATTGATTTCACTGCACGGATTCTTGCTCTGCTTTTTTTCTACCCTGATAATGAACAAGAGTTTATCAATGTGGAAACAATTGGAGGTTTTGAGCCGGAGCATGCTGATGAACGGATGCATCAAGCCATACCAATATTTATTGAAGGTATATCAAATGGAAAATGGAAACTCAAGGATTACCCTGGAGAGTTGCAATGCCATCACGAAATTATAATTGCAGAGCTTGGTCAAAGAGCAGAGTCATTCCTCGAATTAAACATTAATTTTCGAGAAGATCATAATTTTCAGCGTGCGGCTCTCGGAAATCTAAATATTGTTGATCTCATTCAAGAATATAGAATACTGGAAAAGGAAGCACCTCAGTATAATGATTCCGGGTATAATGAATATCAAGAAAAAAGAAAGGAATATCAAGAAAAAAGAAAGGCAATTAGTGCGGATGTGAAAAGATCGGTTAACAGAGGCTATATCCTGGAACATGTGGATGAAGAGCTCAAGGATTTTGAATTTGTTCGTGATGTTATACGAAATGATGGAAGCGCCTTAAAATTCGCAGGAAGCTGGCAGAAAAACGAAGAAATTCTAGTGGAGGCAATACTGGCTATGGTACGGTATAGTGGCCTGCACTGGGACTTTAGTTTATATTATGATGATCCTCTGGAAGATACATTGAGAGAGTATTTGGATACTCTCAAAGAAATTGGAAAAAACGGTAACAACGCCATTTATGAAAAACTTTTGGACGGATTGTTTTTTGAAGGAAATGATAAATATTGTGAAGGTTTCCCTTTAAAAGGTATTGATGAATGGAAAGATAAATATGCTATTTCATGGTATGAAAATAAAGCACTGGGAATATTGATCTACAGGCTGGTGCTCGACTGTCCGGCAGATGCAGAAATTCATAAAAGTCTTAACTGGGATAATCTTTGCCGGTGGTTCATTTACGCAACAGAAAATGTTGGAGATGGAATTGAGGGGCATGACGGTCATAAACATCTGAATATGGTTGCCCCAAAAGAGTTTTTTACCAGCTGGAAATACATTAAATGGTTATTTGAATTTAGATGGGATGACGTACCTCTTTTTTGCGTATGCGATGGCTACGTTTTTGATCAGGTTCCAAATGATAAATTTTCTGATAAGCAATTCCTGTGCAATGTTTTAATGAGTTGCAGTAAGACCAGTGCCTATTTTCCGGAAAGCAAGCTTGCGTTAATTGAAGAGCTTGCTAATGATGAAGAAGTTTCAAGATTTATTAAATACAGGGACGTAGAGATACTTGAAAAGATCAATTCCACAGCAGATCTTTCCTCGTCACAATTTGCTGAATTTCCGGATATTCAGCTGTTAAAAAGGAGTCGGAGTTTTGTGGATGTCAAGGTTTTGAAATTAAACGATTGCAAATCCCTGATGTCAATACAAAACTTAAGTGCACTTGATTTTCTGGAGGAGCTTCAGCTAAACGGTTGTAGCTCACTTGAGTCCTTAACGGGAATTGAAAATTTATCGAATATTAAAAAACTGTCACTGAACGATTGCAGTAATCTTAAATCTCTTAGCGCATTGAAGCCTTTAACTCAATTGGAATTTTTATATCTAAATGGATGTGGTGCTCTTGTTACTTTTGAAGGACTGGAAGATATAACAGAGCAAAAACCCCCTTTCTACCGTATACTACAGCTTATAGACAGTAGTAATAATCAGGTTGTGTTCCTTCCATTAGAACTGAATGATGGTGAAGACTTACGTTCGTTAAAGGGATTGGATTTTGCAATGAACCTTTTAAAAATTTGCCCATGGTTTGGAGACGATCCAACTTTAATGTTTTTGTCAGACAGTTTACGGTCTAATAAAAAAGTTGTTTTAGAGGCAGTTAAAAACAATGTTTGCGCTTTATTTGAGGCTTCAGAAGAATTACAAAACGATTATGAGGTTTTCCTTGAGGCATTAAAATCAGATTATGAGTATGTCTGTGAGGTTACCGATAATTTAAAAACAGAAAAAGAACTTGTCCTTAAGGCATTAAAATCAGATTATGAGCCTCAAAATGATAAATCCTTTTTCTATGATTTACCAAAAGAATTATTATCAGATATAGATTTTGCAATGGACCTTTTAAAAATTTGCCCATGGTTTGGAGACGATCCAACTAGTTGGCCAACTTTTATTTATTTGTCAGACAGTTTACAGTCTAATAAAAAAGTTGTTTTAGAGGCAGTTAAAAACAATGGATATGCTTTGGAATTTACTTCAGAAGAGTTTAGGGCAGATAGACAGGTTGTCCTGGAGGCAGTGAAACAAGCAGGAGAGGCTTTGGAGTATGCCTCAGAAGCGCTTCAAAATGATCCTGAATTAATAGCATTGGCAGAGAAAACTAAAAAATGACAGAACAAGAACAAGAACAAGAACAAGAGCAAGAGCAAGAACAACATCTAATAAAAGCAATACTGCGAATAGACCAGGAACCGATGGGTGATTTTGAGCCACAAATATCAAGCATGCCTCATCCTAGTATCTGGTATAATGAATTTCGACAATGCAATTCAATTTCATTCTTTCTTTCACTTGTTGGAGATTGTCCTGCTGGTACCAATAGAATAAAAAAACCACACCTCTATTGGGTGTGGCTGCCTTTAGTTTCTAATGAACTTAAGGACTTTATTTATTCCTCTTTTCTTGGTTGGCTTTTACCTTTAGTCTATATTGAACCTAGGATGTTTTCTTTTCTTCCGTATTCTTATAACACAAATATACGACAAATAACAGGACAGAGCAAGAACTACAACTAATACAGGCAATACTGCGCAGCAATTGATAAGAGTCACAACACACTAGTAAAATTATTAAACATTGACCACAAAAACCCTCATATCATCCTCTAAAAACTGGCTAGATACCTCAAGTAATCATTGATATTTAAAACTAAACAATGACAGAACATGTATGTTTTAAATGTTACAGTTACATCCGCATTATATACAGCGGCTTATTACAGGGTAAAATTAATATATTTTAATTAACATACACAAAGTAATGAAAAGGAAAGATCACAACATAAAGCTCCAAGACCCCATATTTACCTATATGGTGGGTGAACAACGGGTCAGCAACATCGCCGAGCTCGACCTTTCTGCAAGAAGTATAAAAAGCTTTGAGGGTATGAAACACTTCACTAACCTGATCAAACTATCGGTAAACGACAACCCCTGCTGGGAAATCGATTTGAGTAAAAACAGGGCACTGCGGGAGCTGGCATGTTCCAACAGGCAACAGAATATGAGCGTAAATTGTACAGCCCGTCTCGAGTATCTACAATGCAACCGCGACGATCTCGATACAATACTGTGCGATCGTGCTTCATTAAAGAGGCTTTCGCTTCATGCCCTTTTGCCCGAAGCAGCATTGCCGAAGGTTATTTCAGAGCTGCATAATCTCCAAAACCTTGAAGTGATTCGGATGGGACTGTCGGATCTTTCTGCAATTTATTCGCTTAAGGAGCTGAAGTCATTGGATCTTGCCTTCAACAGACTCTCTGAGCTGCCCTCCGAGATTATCTCAATGGATCTGGTCGAGCTGAGATTAAGGGGCAATCCGTTCAATGAGCTTCCCGAATCGCTGCACGACGAATACAAAGTTGTTCTGGAGCTGAGCTATGGTCAGGCATTGCTTCCTGACGGAACAACCGACGAGCTCTGGACCGAACAGGACTTTTACCTTACACACCGAACAACCGACGATCAAACAATTCATGAGCGAGCTAACGGTCAGCTGAACTGCGATGTCCACATTGTTCACGAATGGGATGTACGGGAGCTTCTTGTAAAAATAAATTCAGTTTACGACAAGCAATTCAGCCCATCACCAGAACCGATCATTAGCTACGATACACCAGACGGCCTGCCGTTTTAGAAAATTTTCGAGCGTTCAAAAGAACTTAGCACCTCTATAAAACAAGAAATTCCTTATGTCATATCTCCATAACTTACTTTAAAAATATAGATTTCTTTAGCCTTTTTAATCGAAAAACGTCGTTTGAACGCGAATTACGGAGTAAAACGACGTTTAACGGCATTCAACGCCGCATTAAGGTTATTTTTTTTGAAAATGGAATAGGGATAGGTAAAATGAAAAATAAAAAAGGTCAAGCAGTTTTGCTTAACCTTTAGGTCTGAATAATGAAACTGAAAGAGTGCTGATTATTTACATTCCCATATCCTTAAAATCTCCTATCATTATTTTACTTAATCTTAACAATGCAGTTACTCCTGCAACAATAATTACTGCTCCAATCATTGTCTTTACAATTTTTTGAATCTCTTCATTAGAAGATTTAGTCTTTTCCGTTTTCATTTTCTACAGGTTTAATTCTAGTTATCTTTGGTTGTGCGCTTCTCATAACAGATGCGGAAATTGCTACTCCCAATAGTATTACTCCTCCCACAATTATAAATTTTAACCAAGGGTTTGATCCTGGGTGATTCGTGCCGTTGCTTTTTGCGATGAAGCTTGGCAACTGATCTATTGGCATTGGTGTTTTCATCGTTTAAATATTTTTATCATTTTAATATTATCTAGAAAGAATATACAGTAGTAGTAATTGTATGTATAGTAGTATTCAATGCTATCCGTTTCGGATTTCCCTATATGATATCCGAATTTGAATCCGTCTGCCTTGAGTATAGCATAATGCCTATCGACATGTTTGGTATTTCTTTCCGATTTATAGTGTTTGTTCAGAACGTTATCATTTTTCAATAAAATTTTTTCTACGCTAATTCTATTTTTATTCTTGGACTTTCTCTTTCCATGGTTATAACCATAATTAGCATGTTGATTGTTGAGGTAAACTTTATCTCTTCTTGATGGAATAAATGAATGACCGCATCCACAAATACAAATCCTCTCTGCAATAGGCCGAGGAGCAGGAGTTATAGGTCCTCCCGTTAAGCGTTTATCAATTGTCATAAAAAAAATACTTTACTGTTATTATTGCAAATATATTACATTATTGTTACATTTACAGAATAAACTAAATTATTATGACTGCTCACCAACATGATCTTGATAGATTACCACAATATATCGCAGAGCTAAAACTGAACGAACCTAGCTATCTAAAAGAGTTTTCCGAACGTAAATACAAACCAAGCGAGTTAGGAATCTCAGCAAGAAACATTAATAATTGGAGTGATAATAGCTTACTTCCTGTAGCTAAAAAGAAAGGATGGCATAAATTTAATCTTACAGAATGTGTTTGGCTCAAAATAATTCTTCACCTGCGAGAGCTGAATATTAACCTAGATGCAATTCGAATAATCAAAGAGTCTTTGTTCAGTAAACCTGACTTCGTCGAGCTAATGGAGGAACATGATATCTTTAAAGAACTAAAAGGTGCATTCGAAGTCAATGATTACGAAAACGTTTCGGAAATTATCGATTCAGATGATTTTAAGGATTCTATGCGAGAAGAAAAAATGACAGTGCTTGACTCATTGATTATAGATTTAATAGTGACCAGGAGCAATTTCAGGTTGCTATTTAATAACAATGGAGATGTTATGACTCATAAAGACAATTATGATGAATACCTAAAATCATTTCCTGAGTACCGACAGTTTATACGATCAACGCACGTGTCAGTTTCTCTCAATCAAGTTCTTTTTGAGATTACTAATGAATTGATTGAAGATGATCATTTAGTCACTTTACAAATACTTTCAGACCCTGAAAAAAAAATCATTCAATTGATCAGAGAGAAGGGAACAAAAAAAGCGGAAATATCATTCGCGTCAGACGACTCGCCGCAAATGATAAAGATTACGAATCAAAATAAATTGGATAGTGCAGCGAGGGTTAAAGAATTACTAATGGATGGCGGATATCAAGACATTAAAATAACCACTCAAAATGGCAAGGTGGTATGTTTTGAGAATACGCGAAAAATAAAACTTGGATAAATTACCGTAGAAGGCGGAAGCAAAATAAATCGGCTACTTATCAAACAAATGAAAGATAGACGCATCCTCTAAAAGCAATGGATGAAAACAAATTAACAAAAAGAAGAAATGAAGTCATAGATAAACTGAAAAAACAATTAAAGCTGAAAAAGAAAGACGCTATAAAAATTGTGAAGTCACTTGAGTCCTATTGTGAACTAATAATTCACACAATGAATAATAAGTAGTATGAAAGAACTAAACGAATTCAAAAAATTTAGCCCTGAGCGCAAAGCTCTTGGAGAAAATAATAATGCAATTATCTATACTCGCGTTTCAACAAAGGAACAAGCAGACACAAACACAAGTCTTGGAACTCAAAAAAGGTATTGCGAAAATTATGCTAAAGCGAATGAATTAAATGTAGTAGGCTATTTTGGAGGAACGCACGAATCAGCAAAAAGTGATGACAGAAAGGAATTTAAAAGAATGCTGAAGTATGTCAAGCAAAGTGGCTCAATAGGCTACATTATCGTTTATTCATACGATCGATTTTCACGAACAGGATCCAGTGCATCTCAAATCACACATGAATTACTGAATCAAGGAATTCAAGTAAAAGCAGTGACTCAAGAGGTTGATGCGACTTCAGCATCAGGTAAATTCCAGCAAAACCTATTCTATATGTTTAGTCAATTTGACAACGAACTGAGAAGAGATAAAACAATCACCGCAATGAGTGACTTATTGCGAAAAGGCTATTGGCTTTGGAATCCCCCACTGGGTTATATCAATAAGAAAAAATATCATAAAGCAGTGGATTGGGATATTGTGATTGATGAAAACGGAAAACAACTAAAAAAAGCTTTTAAGTGGAGATTGAAAAACACATACTCTAATGCTGAAATCGTCAGAAGATTGAATGCAGCAGGAATGAAGATAAATGAAAAGCGCTTACATGAGATTTTCAAGAATCCTTTTTATTGCGGAATTCTTGTATGTAAAATGTTACCTGGTGAAATAATTGAAGGGAAGCACAAACCTATTGTATCTAAAGAGGATTTTTTAGTAATCAATTCTGAATCTCATTCTCAGGTAAAAGAATATAAAACAGACAACGATCAACTTCCACTAAAGCAATTCGTTTACTGTGAAGCTTGCCACACCCCTTTGACAGGTTTTATTGTTAAACAAAAAGGATTGTATTACTATAAATGCAGAACCAAAGGATGTAGCTGTACAAAATCGGCAAAAAAACTTCATGAGCAATTTGAGCAGAGATTAAGTAATTTTCAAGTTGATTCAGAATATGCCGATATAATCAAGGAGGTAATGGTTTACACCTATTATTCTATAACAAAAGACAACAGGGAAAATGAGACGAATGTCAAAAAGCAATTGAGCTTGCTAAAGTCCAAAATTGATACTATTGAAGAACGCTTTGCAATTGGAGAAATTGACAACGAAATATATAAGAAATTCAAAACCAAATATGAAGCAGAAGAAAAGAATTTACAGTCAAATTTATTCAGTTCTGAAATTTCGAGTTCAAACCTTCAAAAAGCAATAGACAAAGCATTAAAAATGTCTTCTAACCTTAGTGAATTATGGACTTCTGGCGATTTATTTCAAAAGAAGAAAATACAAAATTTAGTGTTTCCATCCGGAATAGGTTACGACAAGTTAAAAGGCAAAGTTCAAACCAAAAGAGTAAATTCTATTTTCTCCGCTATCCCTTTATTATCAATGGATTTAGCAAAAATAAAAAGCGGAGAACCAGTTAATTTTAACCAATTCTCCGCTTTGGTGACCCAGACAGGATTCAAACCTGTAACCGCCAGAGCCGAAATCTGATGCGCTATTCAGTTGCGCCACTGGGCCATTTTATTTCTTTAACACCCAGGCAGACAGCCCTTCGTTTTCTTTAATCTCTTTCTTTGCTTTCTTAGCTTCCTTTCGAGAGCTATATTTTCCAAATGAAACGCGATGCAATCCTTTATTTTGATCTATAATCATTGCACCTTCATAACCTTTATCTATAAAATTTTCAACCAACCTATCTGCATTTGATTTTTTACCGAAACAACCACCTATTACAAAATACCCTTTTTCCAAATCAATAGGCTCGATGCTCGTATATGTTTCTTTCTCCACAAACGTTGTATCCGCAACAACAACATCATTAGTTTCTTCTGGTGAAACACTTATCTCTTCATTCGCTTCAATTACCACATCAACTTCATTAAGAGGGTCAATTTTAGTTTCTCCTATTAATACCTCAGACACTTCCTTTTTCTCAATTAAAGAGGAGTTAATTCGCTCTGGCTTATAATTAGTTGTTCTCTTTGTTTTGCTATATGTAAATGGATTCAAATCTGAATACTGAAAATTATCTCCTCCATTTAACAAATCCGTTTTCATAGGAATCCATGCAGAATAAAACACTATGGGAATCAAGACGCTTACTTCCTAATTCTAGAAGGAAAACCTATTGGGGAGCCCGTAGCACAATATGGTCCTTTTGTTATGAATACGCAAGAAGAAATACAACAAGCAATGAAAGACTATGGCAGAACTCAATTCGGAGGATGGCCATGGTCAGAGAGAGAAGTTGTGCACCACAGAGAAAAATGACGATTTGCTCTACACACTAGTGGAAAAGAAGAAAATAAATAAAACTGTACGGCCCCATTTTGAATATTCTAGCCAACAATACATAAAGGTAACAGCAGTTTGGAATAATATCAAACCTTCTTTTAATTTATTTGGGTATATTGTTAGTGAAAAGAATTGAGAGGGTTATTATCCTCTGATACTTCTGAAATAGAGGTTGGCAACATGAAAAGAGAGCAATATAATCACAGAGAACAGGAACGAAGACTATGGAATAAATGGCAGAATTCTGATAAACGCAGTCTTTTCAATGAACAAAAGCAAAAGCCGCTACAAGCATTGATGTTTTGGATAACTCACTATCCCAGCATTCTTCCAATATTATTTTTAAATCTAATCCCAATATTTGGCGTAATTTTTTATGATTGGGAGGCTTTTGGTATTCTTGGCGCCTATATCTTAGAAACATTTGTCATTCTGTTTTTTTCGTGTTACAAAATCTTTTTTTTGAAAAATAGCACGTGCCTAGAAATAATGAAACACGCGCCTAAAAAAATAATAAACCCCGAACCGAATAAACTCTTTTGTATTACGAATGATATGGTCCCCTTTCCAAATGTTGGTAGAAGCAGAACAGAAAAATTGCAGAACGATTATAAATTGTCTAAAGAGAAAAATGCAAAGTTTCTTTATCACATATATCGTTACAAAATACATCGCGTTTTATTTCTGTCATCCTTGTGTTTCGTTTGGTCCCTCTTTTTCTTTGTTTTTATTGGGCCTGAGAACTGGTCTGCATTATTGAGCCTTTCCACGCTATATGCGATCAGCTTATTGTTTTTTTATCACTTTATCTCGTTCATCGCAAATTATTTTTTTAAACAAGAAAATGAAAAAAGCAGCACTTTTTACAAGAGTCAACTGGACCCTATATTTCGAATGATGATCCTCCATGTTGTTATTTGTTTAGGTGCTTTGGCAGCTGGAGGTCATACTTATGATTTTCCTATGCTATGTATATTAACAGGCATTAAGTTATGTATAGATTTATATTTTCACTTTTCATCACACCCAAGCACAATTGAGGAAAGAATTAATAAATGGGATTTATATGTTAAATAACAACTTCAATTACGATTGGATCTGTATATTTTCTAATAAATAGTTTTCTTTCTTTGGAATAGCACCTTTTAACAATGTTTCGATTCTTTTGAAATGTAACTGCTGAATATGTATATTTAGGAATATCAAAAAAGTAAATTATGTCTGTCATCGATATTTTAATTACGATCATATCCACACCCATAGTATGGATTGTTGTCATTTATATCATATATGTCTATAATAAATTAGTTAAATCCCGAAATATTAAAACAGAAGCATGGAGTGGTGTGGATGTCCAACTCAAGAAACGTCATGATCTTGTTCCTAACTTGATCAATATTGTAAAAACCTATGCTGCGTATGAAAGTGACCTTATTGAAAAAGTTACTTTGGCCAGATCATCTGCTATGGAGGCCAAAATGATTAATGAAAAGAGCAGTGGAGAGGGTTTGTTGGGCCTACAATTGGGAAATTTAATGGTATTGGTTGAAGATTACCCCGATCTTAAAGCAAATGATAATTTCCTAGACCTACAAAAGAATCTAGCAGATATTGAAGATACAATTCAGCATGCCCGAAGATATTACAATGGTTCTGTTAGGGATTTAAATAATTTAATAGAAAAGATTCCTTCAAATATAGTTGCACGTCTTTTTCGGTTTAAAAAAGCTGAGTTTTTTGAAATACAAGATACTCAAGAAAGAAAAGTTCCCAAAAGCTATTAATGAAAATCCTGATATACATATGTATCCTTTTCATGTCCACCAAACTGATTGGTCAGAAGATTTACGAAGACGTCAAAATAAAACGCTTTAAAAGTGAAGTTTGGATTCCGCGTACTGGAAATATAGAAGTCTCAGAAAAAATAACTTGTGTATTCAAAAAGTCTACTGGCAATCCCGTATTTGTTCGAAAAATCAGTCACCGGTACAAAAACCTCCACCAAAAGGAACAACACAACAGCAGTTGCCAAATTAAATCATTGAAGATAGACAAACAACCGGTTACGTATATAATTGATGACGATAGTGTTTTCATTTATTTCGGACAAGCCAATGATAGAATTTTACCCGGAACTTATGAATTTGAATTTAAATATGACATTGTTAACCAAATATCTTGCAGCGAGAATAGAGATTATTGCGACTTAACTTGGGATGTAAATGGATTTAATTCAGGATATGCTATTGATCAGTTGATTTGTATTGTTACGGCTGAAGAAAAAAACATCCTCTCTTACCCTGGTTCTTATGGTGGTTCAATGGTCCCTACATCATTAGGTTATACAATTGAGGGAGGAAAATATTGTTCAATTCAATCCGATACCAACAATGTTGTTTTTAAATCAATAAAGAAATATAAATCGGATGAGGGACAGCGGATTACGGTGCTTCTTCCAAAAGAATATTTTTCGCCAGCTGTTGTAAATTCCGCCATAGAAAGAGATAAATTAAAACATCAAAAAATTCTTGACCTTGCCCAAAAGCAATCCAAGAGAGATTACAATGGTTTGCCAATTGATAAAGAAACTAAAAAACAAGCAGATCCAAATGAAAATAAAAAAGTATCCGAAAAAGATCGGGAGCTAATAATGGACAGTTGGGAGTATCAGGAAAAAAAACTTGAAGAGCTAGCTCGAGAAGAGGAAAATAATGCAAATCAAGATGAAATGATCGGTTTGTATGAGAGAGACTCCGTTTACACTATTCGTTTTACCGTTATTGGCATATTGCTAATTGGTTCATTTTATTTTGTAGTGTGGAGAATGTATGGAAGGGATCCACCTGAGGATACGGTGTATCCTATATACTACCCTCCACACAATTTACAGCCATCAGCAATGGGGTATATACTGGATTACTTTGATATGACGACAGATCGTTATTTTACAGGTGAGGTCCTCAATTTAGTATCCAAAAATGCGATTCGAATTGAGAAAAGAAAAAATCGCCGTGAATCTATAGTATTTGTTAAAAATGAATTTACTGAGCTTACTCCATCTGAAGAAGAGTCGGTCCTCAAGGAAATCAAGATCCGACTTACACCGTCTGAGGAAGAGCTATTAAATACTTTGTTTCCAACAGGAAATGAACTGGTTATTTCTCCTGAAAACCGCGGTATTATTGGAGATGCAAAACTAACTGTTTTGAGGCATTCCGGATCCCAAAATGAGAATAATCGTTTGTTTGCTACGAATGATAAGTGGGTAATATACGGTTGGCTGATATCAGCCATTTATTTTATAATTGGTTGGTTGGTGTCTTTTCAAAATACCGAATTTTATGTTCCTTTGGTTTTTGTTGTAATAGCGGTAATCATGAGGTTTATTGTTCCTAGTTTTTCCAGATATAAATTAATTAGAGGATTACTTTATGGTTTTATATTCTTTTTTCTGACCGTCTTTTGCTTGTATTTCTTTGCCACTTTCGCTTCAGGGTTATATTTCTTTTTTTGGCTTTTCTTATTAGGAATCAATTATCGTTTTATAGAACTTCTCAAGGCTCCAACCACTCTTGGGCAACAATATATGGCTGACATCAAAGGTTTCAAAATGTATCTTTCCAAGTTGAGTAATTTTAAAAACAGCACCTTTAATTCTTTTCAGCTTGGACAAAATGAGCTTGATCATTACCTTCCATATGCCCATGCACTTGGTGTGCAAATTAAATGGGTTGAAGAATTTGAAGATCAATTTGAGAATGAGCTCCAACCTAAAAATTAAATCAATTAAGAATGAGTACCTGTGAAATAACAAAAGCCTGGGTAAGGATTTACAACCTGAAGTTCATTAGATTAATTTAACCCTATTGACCATTCTTCACTAGTATAAATTCGATTCGCCCTAAAACAAATAAAGCTCGATACTTTCGCATCGAGCTTTGCTTTCTTGTCTGGTTCACCAGGATTATATCGCTACCGCTAATGATCCTTTTGAACTCCGAATTCCGAGTAAAAAGCTATCAATTTTCAATTGATATATCTTTGCTCTTTTATCACTCATTTGAATAAATTCAATTCGTTCTAAAACGCAAAAAAGCCTACTGTAAACAGTAAGCTTTTTACTCTTAGTGACCCAGACAGGATTCAAACCTGTAACCGCCAGAGCCGAAATCTGATGCGCTATTCAGTTGCGCCACTGGGCCATTTTATTTCTTTAACACCCAGGCAGACAGCCCTTCGTTTTCTTTAATCTCTTTCTTTGCTTTCTTAGCTTCCTTTCGAGAGCTATATTTTCCAAATGAAACGCGATGCAATCCTTTATTTTGATCTATAATCATTGCACCTTCATAACCTTTATCTATAAAATTTTCAACCAACCTATCTGCATTTGATTTTTTACCGAAACAACCACCTATTACAAAATACCCTTTTTCCAAATCAATAGGCTCGATGCTCGTATATGTTTCTTTCTCCACAAACGTTGTATCCGCAACAACAACATCATTAGTTTCTTCTGGTGAAACACTTATCTCTTCATTCGCTTCAATTACCACATCAACTTCATTAAGAGGGTCAATTTTAGTTTCTCCTATTAATACCTCAGACACTTCCTTTTCCTCAATTAAAGAGGAGTTAATTCGCTCTGGCTTATAATTAGTTGTTCTCTTTGTTTTGCTATATGTAAATGGATTCAAATCTGAATACTGAAAATTATCTCCTCCATTTAACAAATCCGTTTTCATAGGAATCCATGCAGAATAAAACACTATGGGAATTAAAGCTGCTGCTACCCACCAATAGCTCCTGCGGCTGGCAGAATTCGCTGCAGCAGAAATCGGTATTACCTCATCTTCATTTTGAATCGGTTGTAGCTTATCCTTGTCATGAATAATATCTAATGGCTTAACCTTAGCCTCTTTAATTGGTAATTCAGAAATAGATTCTTTCTTTCGTTCAATAGGAATAGCTTTTACAATTGGCAATCCAAATGAATTTATCAAAAAGTTGGTTGAACTAGGTTTAAAACAAATGTTATTTTCTGGATCTAAAAAAAGAACGCCAACTTTATCAATTTCAAATCGTTTTGAGGTAGATAAAGCTGATTTAATCTCACCCACAAATCTGGAAATATCAATAAGCGCTTGCTCATAAGTAATGCTATTGTTTGCAATTATTTTATGCGCAAGCAATCCATCATTATTCGTCAAATATTTATTGAAAATCACTCGCTTAGCTGGAGGAAAAACACGCCTAGTATTTTCGTCAACTTTTGCAGAAACATAATTAGCAACAAAACCACCAAAATCCGATAGAATAACACAATCATGCTGGAATAGTAACTCAAAAATATGTTGGTCAATCTTTTTCAAATGGTGAATCTTTAACTCAATAAGAGGCTAAAACAAATATAACACGAATTTTGGGGACATACAACAGTAAAACAAAAAAGGTCAATCTTCAGATAATTATCCGAATGAATGACCTTTTAACATATAAATTGATTTTTTACTACTTCATTTCAAATGTATTCATGAAATCGGTCGTAAAATTACCCTCGTTAAATTTCTCGTCTTCCATTAACTGTTGATGGAATGGTATTGTTGTCTTTACACCTTCAATTATATACTCATCTAAAGCTCTTTTCATTTTAGTAATGGCCTCTTCACGTGTTTGAGCAACGGTAATCAACTTCGACATCATAGAATCATAGTGAGGCGAAATCATATAGTTTGCATATACATGTGTATCAATTCTGATTCCATGTCCGCCCGGAGAATGATAAGACGTAATTTTACCAGGACTCGGCATAAAATTGTTATGCGGATCTTCTGCATTTATTCTACATTGAATAGAATGCGCTTGAGGAAAATAATCTTTTCCAGAAATTTTCTCACCGCTAGCAATTCTAATCTGCTCTTTAACCAAATCTCTATTAATCACCTCTTCTGTAATTGTATGCTCTACTTGGATACGGGTATTCATTTCCATAAAGTAGAATTTGCGATGTTTATCTACTAAAAACTCAACCGTTCCAACACCTTCATAATTGACTGCAAGTGCCGCTTTTTTTGCAGCATCACCCATAGCTTTTCGAAGTTTATCAGTGATAAATGGAGAAGGCGTTTCTTCAACTAATTTTTGATGGCGTCTTTGAATCGAACAATCTCTTTCAGATAAGTGACAAACTGTACCGAATTGATCTGCTGCTATCTGTATTTCAATGTGACGAGGCTCCTCAATGAATTTCTCCATGTACATTCCATCGTTTCCAAAAGCTGCAGCAGATTCAGCTCGTGCACTATGCCACCCATCTTCGCACTCTTCAGCATTCCAGCATAACCTCATACCTTTTCCACCGCCGCCAGCAGTAGCTTTCAACATAATAGGATATCCTATTTTTTCAGCCGTTTTAAGGCAATCAGATAAATTCTTTAACAATCCTTTCGAACCAGGCACACAAGGAACTTTTGCTTTAAGCATTGTAGCTTTTGCATTTGCTTTATCTCCCATTCCTTCAATTTGTTCAGGAAGTGCGCCAATAAATTTAATATTATGCTCTTGGCAAATTCTAGAGAAACCTGCGTTTTCACTTAGAAATCCATATCCCGGATGAATTGCATCCGCATTTGTAATTTCTGCTGCTGCAATAATATTAGGAATCTTTAAATACGATTCAGCACTGGAAGCCGGGCCAATACATACAGCTTCATCAGCGAAACGGACATGCAGACTATCTGCATCAGCTGCAGAATAAACAGCAACCGTTTTAATTTCCATTTCTTTGCAAGTGCGAATAATACGCAATGCTATTTCGCCTCTATTAGCAATTAATATCTTTTTAAACATGGTAATTTGCTTAGGTAAAAAAATTACAACTTTAAAAGTTGCTTTTAAATTGAATCTATTAAGATGGGTCTACTAAAAATAATGGTTGATCAAACTCAACTGGAGTTGCATCATCTACCAATACTTTTACGATTTTTCCAGAAACGTCAGATTCAATTTCATTAAATAACTTCATCGCCTCTACAATACAAATCGCATCACCTTCTTTGACAGAATCTCCTACCTCAACAAAAGCCGGTTTATCCGGAGAAGAAGAACGGTAAAAAGTTCCAATCATTTGTGACTTTATTGTTATGTAGTTTTCGTTCTCATCTGGTGTGGCAGCTGCTGGTGTTGATGCAGGAGCAGGAGCAGCAGATGCAGCAGGAGCAGCAGGAGCAACTTGCTGGACAATTGGCTGGGGCTGCATAACAGGAACTTGTTGAATGACCGGATCAGAAGCAACATTAGATTTCTTTTTAGCCATATAATCTGACTTGATAAGAATTTTAAAATCTTTTTGCTCAATTTCTACTTCATTTACCCCGGAACGAGAAACAAATTTTATTAAGTCTTGAATTTCAGAAAGTTTCATATATTAAGGTTATTTATATTTATTTTAGGAGAGGCTAAGGTATAAAAAAATGTGAATGGAAGTTCAATCCCATTTAAGATTTAATAGTTAAATAGTAATACTTTAAAGTTTCTGCCTTAATAAGCCCATTTCAGGTAAATAGAACCCCAAGTAAATCCTCCTCCAAAAGCAGATAAAACAATATTATCTCCCTTCTTCAGCTTGTCTTCCCATTCCCATAAACATAATGGTATAGTTCCAGCTGTAGTGTTCCCATACTTTTCAATATTTACCATGACCTTTTCTTTTGGCAAGCCCATTCTGTTTGCGGTTGCATCAATGATTCGTAAATTTGCCTGATGAGGAACTAACCAATTAATATCTTTACTTGAAAGATTATTTCTCTCCATTATTTGAGCAGAAACATCAGCCATATTGGTTACGGCAAATTTAAATACCGTTCGTCCTTCTTGATAAACATACATCTCAGGAGAACCTACATTTTCTTTCGTTATAGGATGCATAGATCCACCTGCTTTTTGGAGTAAATACTCCCGCCCAGAACCATCCGCTTTCATAACAGCATCTTGAATCCCCATCCCCTCATCATTAGGCTCTAAAAGAACTCCACCTGCGCCATCTCCAAAAATGATACATGTATTTCTATCTCGATAATCAATTATACTCGACATCACATCACCACCTATAACAATTACCTTTTTGGCAGTTTTATTTTCAATGTATTGCTGACCCGAAGTTAGTGCAAACAAAAAACCTGAACAAGCAGCACTGACATCATGACCCCAAGCGTTTTTTGCTCCAGACTTGTCGCATATAACATTCGAAGTACTTGGAAACCTGTAATCTCCGGTAATCGTCCCGACAATAATCATGTCAATGTCCAAAGGTGAAATTCCTCTTTTGTCGCAAATACCCTTAACAATTTCAGCTCCTAAATCTGACATTGCTTGGCCCGGAGCGCACTTTCTTCTTTCCTTAATTCCCGTTCTTGAAACAATCCATTCATCATTAGTGTCAACCAATTTCTCTAAATCGGCATTAGTAAGCTTTCCTTCTGGAACTGCGCCATGCACCGCTGTTATTGCTGCTGTAATTTTACTCATTCAAATGCTTCTTTTATTTTAGATGCAAGACTTGCTTCCGTAACATCTTTTGCCAAAACTAACATATTCTTGATAGCTTTTGGGCTTGAAATCCCATGACCTATCAACACGTTACCGTTAACACCCAGAATAGGAGTACCTCCGTAAATCTCATAATTAAAGCGGCTAAAGTACTCATCTAAAGAACCTTTCTTTGCCATAATACCATACACAGCTTCTGCTTGTTTTAGCACTACATTTCCTGTAAAACCATCGCAAACAACAACATCCACAGTATCAGAAAACAAATCTCTACCTTCAATATTCCCCACGAAATTAAAATCTTTCGATCCTTTCATTACCTGATAAGCCGCCTGAGAAAGCAAATTTCCTTTACCTTCCTCTTCTCCAATATTTAATAAGCCCACTTTCGGATTCTTAATTCCAAAAACACTTTCAGCGTATAACGAACCTAATATTCCAAATTGGTATAAAACATCTGGCTTACAATCAGCATTTATTCCTACGTCTAAAATTACTCCTACACCGCCATTATTTTTTGGCAAAACCGAAGTAATACTAGGGCGTATAATCCCTGGAATTGGTCGAATAGTGTACATTGATCCAACAAGCATAGCTCCTGAATTACCTGCACTTGCAAATGCCTGAATTTCATTTTTTTGCAATAAGTCAAAACCTTTTGCAATGCTAGAATCTTGTTTTTTTCTGTAAGCTTTTGCGGGATGTTCTTCCATCTCTATGACTTCAGAAGCATGTATTAAATCAAAAAGAGAAGCGTCTATAGCTTCCCTTTTAAGTATCTCCTCAACTTTCGATTTATCCCCTATTAAAACCAGGCGAATATCATCTGAAAATTGCTTTTGCGCCTCAATCGCTCCGAGAACAGTAGCCTCGGGAGCAAAATCACCACCCATAATATCTAAACCGATTTTCATCGACGAAATGTAATAAGAATTTTTTACAAATCCCTATTTAATTATAGCGCCAATTCTTTTTCCATTACAACTTTCCCCTTGTAGTAAAGTTTACCTTCAGACCAATAAGCTCTGTGATATAAGTGTGCTTCACCAGTTGTAGGACAAGTAGCTATTTGCTGTGCTTCAGCTTTATAGTGAGTTCTTCTCTTCTTTCTTCTCTGGTTCGAGATTTTTCGTTTAGGATGTGCCATTATATATGGTTTTTAATTCTTATTAATTCTTGTTTTTTAATTCTTTCAATGTTGCCCATCGAGGATCAACATCTTCACTCTCTTTACTTTGCGGTTCTAATTCAGGTTTCTCTGTCAATAAATACTGACTAACTATATCCTTTACTTTATCATTACACCCTCCATCTTCATGCGTCATTTTAGCTGGAATACAGAGATGAATAAATTCATATATAAAACGGGAAACGTTAATCTCATAATCGGATAAAGGGATTGCTGTAACTTCATCGTCTGAACCTATAAAAGCCTCATCTGAGAACTTACAGATTTGCCTAAATTCATTGGAAATATTTAGCACTAAAGGATCAATACAAACATCACATTCGACATTTAACGTTCCGTTTATTGAAAACATAAGCACCAGCATAGTACTGGATTTTTCCAACTGCAATTCAACATCTACATTCCCATCCTCAAAAACAGAGTCTGCGTTTATAAAATTTGTAAAGAACTCTTTTCCAATTTTATAGCTATAACCATGAATTCCTTCCTTAAGCCCTACAAATGAAATGTTATATTTCTTAAGATTTTCCTTCATAAATCCAAAAAATGGACTGCAAAGATAAAAAAATATGTCTGAATATAAAAACTTATCCAAAATACCTAAACACCTATCTCAATAATTATTCTTTTCGAAGTTCGATATTATTTATTTTTGGACCTTATGGGGTTAGAGGAATTCGGATATTTAGGGCTGTTTATTGCAGGTTTTTTAGCTGCTACAGTTATGCCATTTTCTTCAGAAGGCTTATTAGCTATAGCTCTTCTGAATGGATTTGATCCATTTCTTTGTTTAATAATTATCACATTTGGAAATTGGCTTGGGAGCTTAACAACATACGGAATTGGTTATATTGGAAATGTTGAATGGATTGAAAAATACTTTAAAATAAGTCGAGAAAAGATAGAAAAAATCAAACGATATCTCGATAAACATGGAATATTGCTCGCATTCTTTGTCTGGGTGCCCATTCTGGGAGATGCATTTGCCTTATCGTTGGGCTATTTTAAAGTGAACTTTACTGCAACAGCCATATTTATGTTAATTGGTAAGTTTTTTAGGTATTTATTACTAACTTTTCTCTTCAATTAAAAGCGCATGTAGTCTTCTGGATTTAAAGCTGTCCCTTTGTGCCAAAGTTCAAAATGTAAATGCGGCCCGGTTGAGAGTCTTCCAGAATTACCAATGATAGCAATAGGCTCACCTGCCTCTACAAATTCACCAACCTTCATCAAGACAAACGCATTATGTTTGTAGACCGAAATTAAGTTATAATTATGTTGTAAGTATATAACATGTCCTTCTTCTGGTGTCCAAGTATTAAAAACAACAGTTCCGTCTAAAGTTGCCATAACAGCTTCATCTTTTGGAGCAACCACGTCCACACCAAAATGACCCTCCTTTAAATCAAAGGAACCTGATACGGAGCCATTAATAGGAGTAAAGAAAAACACACCTTTCATATCATCATTCTGACTCAGGCTTCCCTCTTTATTATGTAACTCATACTTTTCTCTTAAATCAATTTTAACCCGTAATAAGCTATCTTTTTCCGAGGTTGAAAAATCCATCACTGCGAAATTTGTTGAATCTCGATTATAAGCTGAATCTTGCAAAGTAGGATCCGGAGGCACTTCATCATTAAGAATAGATATTAAATTTTTATAGTAAAGATCTTCAATATTAGATTGGTGCTTTACCTTTTCCAAGTATTGGATGTTTTCCAAATCTATTTTCTTTAAAGTCAACTCACTACTATAACTAGGCATTCCAGGTATCCATTGTTTTAATGGTGTGTAAGCAATTATTAAATAAGTAGATACAGTAATTAGTATTGTAAAAAAAGAGATAAGCACAGCAGCATTTAGAGGAGAAAGCGTAAAATGTCTTTTCTCTTCAAAACTCTCTGCATTTACAACAACAATGCGAACCTTCTTGCTAAAACGCTGAAATAGTGATAAATCTTGTTCCTTTTCTTTTTTCGATTTGGCCATTGATTGCTACAAATATTGTTAAAAATCATTTAGGTATCCGCGATTCCTGACAAAAATTAACGCTTGTAAATAAAATAAAACCCAATAAACAAAATAAATTAGAAGGATTGTAGTTATTATTGCAGGTTTCAAATTCCTTTGTGAAGGTTATCAATCCATATAAAGCTTTAGTACCCATATTATTAATTGTAGGTATAGCAATTATTGGCTGTAGCACTGAAAAAGATGCATGGCTAAATAGAACTTATCATAATACTACAGCTAAATACAACGGCTACTTTAATGCGGGTGAAATAATTAAGGAAGCAATGACTAATTATTCTGAAACTAGGACGGAAAATTACAACGTAATTATTCCTATTTATGAATATGCTGATGAGATAGGATCAAAATCTCTTTATGCTCCGATGGATACAGCAGCAGCCAAGTGTGAAACTGTTATTGGAAGACATTCAATGCCTTCTGCGAAAAAGGGGCAATTCCGAAAGACAGAGTGGTGCAGATGGATTGACAATAATTGGCTGGTAATTGGTCAATCCAATTTTTACAAAAGAGACTTTGAAAAAGCCTTAAAAAGGTTTATCTACATTGAAAAACAATACTCTAAAGAGCCAATAAAGTATATTAGTATGCTTTGGCAAGCAAAAACATATATCGAGCTTGAAAATTATGAAGACGCTGAAGACATTTTAAAAAAACTCATAGAAGGAGAAAAAGAGCTTGCACAACTTCTTGCGGAAGAAAAAGAGGAAGAAAAAAAGCAAAAAGGAAAATCTAAATCTCGCTCTAAATCTAAACAGAAGAGCAAGTCCATCAAAGAGGATAAAACCCCACCACCATTTCCGAAAAATTTTAATCAAGAAATTGCTCCTATCTATGCAGATTTGTTTTTACGACAAAAAAAATATCCTCAAGCTGCGGAAAAACTAATAGAAGCAATTGAATTAGAAACAAAACGACAATTTAAAACACGTCTTATTTTCATCCTTGCTCAGGTACAGCAAGAATTAGGAAGTCCGCAAGCATCGAGTCTTTATGAACAAGTTGTAAAGTTAAACCCAAAATATGAAATGGCTTTTCAAGCCAAGATAAAGCAAGCATTGGCTTATAGTGGAGGAAACAATAAATCAATAAAGGCACAGCTTTTAAAAATGGTGAAAGATGATAAAAATGCTGAGTATTTAGATCAAATATATTTTGCTTTAGCTGACATGACTCTAAGAGAAGGAGATCGTCCCAAAGGCATTGAATATTTGGAGCTTTCTGTACTTGAAAGCAGCTCAAATAATGATCAAAAAAGTAAATCTTTTCTTCGGTTAGGTAAATTATATTATGCGGATAAAAACTACATAAAAGCTCAGCGATACTACGATAGCACCATGACTGTTTTACCAAAAGAACACGAGGAATATGCATTGATAGAGCTTCAAAACATCAGTTTAACAGAGCTAGTAAACCAACTAGAAATAATAAATAATACCGACAGCATTAGCCAACTATGCGCGCTTTCTGAAAAAGATTTGATTGCAAAAATTGAAGACTTAATTCAGAACAAGAAAGATTATGACACTAGAATTAAAGAAGAAAATAACTCAATGGCGCCCGTTCCATTTGGAGGAAACACAACCGGTGTTACAGGAGGGAAATTCTGGGTATGGGACAACAACCTACGAGGAAAGGGATTTAATGACTTTAAAACAGCATGGGGAAGCAGAAAACTAGAAGACAACTGGAGAAGACTAAACAAAAGTAGTACTTCAGTCGGAGAGGAAAATTCAGATGGAGAAGATGGAGATGTGAAAGATGAATACACGGTTGAGTTTTATATGAAAAATCTTCCTTGTGGAGATGACGAAAAACTACTAGCATCTGAGAAAGAAATGATGAACGCGCTTTACGAGGTTGGAACAATATATAGGGTAAAATTAGATGATCCGAATGCAGCAAAAGAGACTTTCAATGTTTTAGTTAATAGGTTTTTACCCAAACAAAAAGCCGTTGCTGGGCTTTATCAGTTATATTTATTGGAAATTGGAGAACAAAAGAAAAAACACAAAAAAACAATTCTGAATGACTTTCCAAATAGTGAGTATGCCAAGTTAATTCTTAATCCTAATTACAAGCAGGCCGAGCAATTAGCCAAAGAGAAAGATAAGGCTGGATATGCTGCTACTTATAAAAAATATAGGCAGAAGCAGTATGCTGAAGTAATCATTAATTGTGATGAGATAATTAAGACAGACTCGGCCAATGCATTTCTTTGCAATTACTACTTCTTAAAAGCACAAGCGATCAGTGAAAAAAACTCTGGACTAGACACCATAGGAATATTAGAGCAGGCTCTGAGTGATGTCGTAGATCATTGCGAAGAACATGAGGTATATTTTAATGCAAAGGCCGCATTGGACAAAATAAGAAAAACGAATTCTATTGAAGAAGCTCAAAAAGGGAAAGGAACTTATATTTTCGACCCAAGTTTAAAGCACTTTTTTGTAATGGTCATTCCTAACGAAACGGGTAAAACAAAAGATGCTAAAATGAAATTATCGAATTTCAATTCTACTTCATTCTCGAAAAGTAAATTAAAAACAACCAGCACTTTCATTGATCAAGAAAGGCAGCTTGTTTTAGTAAAAGAATTTAAAAACAAAAAAGCTGCAGATGATTATTACTTGGCGTTTAAAGTAAATAAAAAACAAGTGAAATCACTTAACAATGCCTATACTTATTTTGTTATTACCAACAAGAATTATGCTTCTCTGATGATCGAAAAATCAGTCGACGACTATCTTGCTTTTTTCAAAAAAAACTATACAAAATAATTGCTCCTCCTTGTGCTCGCCAGTAATAAATTGATGCAGTTCATTTAACCTAGAATTTAAATCTCACGTAGATATATTAATCGTCTAAATAATGGAATCAAAAACTTTTTGTAAAGCGTAAAATAGCATTAATTTCAAATTCACTATCTTCGCCTAAAGAACAACGCAATATGTTTAAAGGAAATAAAGAAACAATGGCAGCAGGAAACGTTAATTCACCAGACAAATTAAATCGAATTGTAGCAGGAACTTCTATTGAGGGAGAAATAATGTCGGAGGGTAACATTCGAATTGACGGAAAGGTAAAAGGAACAGTTTCTACCAAAGGAAGATTAGTGATTGGACCGGAGGGAAACATTGAAGGGAATATAACTTGTTCTAATGCTGATGTCGAAGGGGTTTTGGAAGGAACAATTAAAGTAAGTGAATTACTAACATTAAAAAGCACTGCCAAATTACAAGGAGATATAGTAACCTCAAAATTATCGATTGAACCAGGAGCTGTATTTGGAGGTACCTGTAACATGGGCGGCATCGTAAAGGGCATGCCAAAATCTTCAGAAGATGTTTCTTCAGAGGCTATTAGAGAAGATAAAACTGCTTAATTCACTGGTATCAAGTTTAAACTGCCAATAAGCAATGGAGTAAGAGGGTTTCTTTTAATCATCGCAGGAGTTTCTGGCGGATACATTTGTGATCAGCAATTTCAAAACAATTTCCCAATCTGCACCATCGTGTTGCCAATTATGGCTACTATGATTGCTTACGCGATGAATAACCTATTAAATGATGGAGGCAAAGAAGAAGAAAGCTAATTTATTCGTCAGGTTTTCATCTGCTGGAATACAAATGACAATATTAATTATTGGAGGAGCTCTTGGCGGTCAATATTTGGATGAAAAAAGTGGAAATGACAAACCTATTTACACTGTTGTTTTTTCATTAATTGCTTTAGCAATTGGACTTTATCTTATCATTAAAGAAGTTTTGAATATTACTAAAGAAGACTAATTTTGCGCTATGAAAAAACTGATTCCACTGTTTTCATTTGCATTCGTCCTTTTTGGACTGCATTTAATGCTTATCTTTTTCTTGCTCAAAGGTCAAAATTTAAGTTTTATAATAGGAACACATGCTTTTTTGTTCTTCTTTTTATTCGTGGGAAACCTAGCTATGCGGAAAGTAAAATCAATTGACCCTAAAAAAGTTGGAATGACTTTTTTAGCGATTACAGTTTTTAAAATGCTCTTCTCAATTGTATTTATTTTTGTAATAAAACAGAATTCCAGTTTAAATAAGAACGAAATTATACTTAATTTTTTTGGGGTGTTCTTTCTCTACCTTATATATGAAGTTGTTACAGCCATAAAAGAATTAAAATAGGTCTCCGTAATAACTGTTAATTATTCTAACAGAAATAACTGTAAAATAGAGAAATAGAGTTTACTTTTGCAATGTGAATAAGATTTACTAATATTACAATATAGATTTAGAGTTTTTAATTAAAAAGAATAATAATGAGTTTAAAATCAATTTTGGTTCCAACTGACTTTACTAAAGAAGCTCACACAGCAATCAACCATGCTGTAGAATTAGCAAATACAATCAACGGAGAGGTTATATTACTTCATGTGGTAGAAAACAAAGAGGATGTAGAACCTGCGAAAGCTAAATTAGCCGAAGAACAAAAGCTTGCGAATGAAATGGAAGGAAGTGTTCCAGTAAAAACAATGATTCGTATTGGAAACATATTCAATGACATAGGTGATTCTGCCGCGGAAATAAATGCTTCTATGATAATCATGGGAACGCATGGTGCTAGTGGATGGCAAAAAGTTGCTGGAAGTCATGCGCTTAAAGTTGTAACAAATTCTTCTGTACCTTTTGTTATTGTACAAAATGACATGATGCATGTAGGAGGTTATGATAAGATTATGATTCCTTTAGATCTGCATAATGAAACCAAGCAGAAATTAGAAATCGTTGCTGATATGGCTAAATATTTTGATTCTGAAGTACACATATTTACACCAAAAGAAACAGATGAGTTTTTAAGACATAAACTTAACGGAAATATTGCTTGGGCTAAAAAATACCTTGCTGAAAAAGGGATTAAAAGTGCAACACATGTTGCTGAAAAAGGGAGCTTTGTTAAAAATATGATTACTACAGCTCAAGACTTAGAGATTGACTTAATTTCTATAATGAATCTACAAAAAAATTCATTAATGGGAATGTTTGGAAGTAGTTATGAGCAATCAATCATCACTAACGAAGCACAAATACCCGTTTTATGCGTTAACCCGAAAGTAGTTTCTAGTGCTGGAGGGTCTGTTTTTTCTAGATAATAAAAACAATATAAAATTCAAAAAAAAGCCCGTGATTCGAATCACGGGCTTTTTTTGTACCTTTACTTAGCACCGAATAAGATATTCAATGAAAAACATACTTTTCTTTATTTTTATTATGCCGTACATCAATTTGTTTTCCCAACAAATGCTACCAAAAGAACCTAATATTATAATTGCAGGTTGCGTAGTAGTTGAAAAAGCATTTGTAAATAAAGTTGGCAAGACCACAGAATTTAAAGAACTATACCTAAGGTGTTCTATTCAGGATTACTTCATCAAATTTTGTGAGAGCAGAGTTTCTTTGAAGAAGATGAAGAAGTACATTGACAAAGGGTTAACCGTTACCTATGAAGTAAAAGAAGGGGAATGGGATATCTGCGAAGGTGAACCAGAAATGCAAAGTCGTATTGGAACTTACGCAATCGTTCTTAAAATTAATAAGAGTAAGGCGCGTAAACCAATCCCAAAAAGCGGAGTTAGGTGGCTTTAATTAATCGTAGCGATACACTTCAGCTCGATTGCTATAGGAGATGGTAATGCATTTATCTCCACAGTAGTTCTACAGGGTTGATTATCTTTAAAATACTCCGCATACACCCTGTTATACGTTTTAAAATCTCTTTTCATGTCTACAAGAAAAGTAGTTACGTCAACTAAGTTCTCCCAACTAGAACCAGATTCTTCTAGTATTAATTTTACATTTTCAAAAACTGATCGACACTGCGCTTCAAAATCGAAAGTCTCGTAATTACCATTTTTATCAAACTTTAACCCAGGTATATTCGCTTCTTCACTTCCAGAGCCTGCAGCTCTCGGACCTACTCCAGACAAAAACAATAAATTCCCTACCTTTCTCGCATGCGGATACAACCCCATTGGTTTCGGCGCGTTTTGTGAATTTATTCTGTCATTTTCCATGTTTTATTTTTTGATAATTACAACTTCAATTCGGCGGTTAATATCTCTGCCCCATCTATATTTATTAGATGCTATTGGGTTACCTGAACCACATCCGGAATAATAAAGTCTATCGGCATCAATCCCTTTTTCAATCAGATAATCGTGCAGTGCTTTTGCCCGATTTTTAGAGAGTACAATGTTTTTATCTTCTATCCCAGATTTATCCGTATACCCAAAAACTTCTATCGATAATTCTGGATTTCCCTTAAGTATATCAACTAAAGTATCTGCTTGAAATTTAGAGGTTGCTGTGAGTTCCGTCATATTAGGCTCAAACAATATATGTTTCAAAATAAGAGCTTCCCCGATTTCTTTTTTCTCAAAGTCAATTAATGATGAATTAGTATGCTTTTCAAACGAATCTTCCACTGGTGCTGGAATTTCATCGACAAGGTTATCCATTGATTCTGCTTTTTTAGAAAGAATCTTTACTTCTATTCTTCGATTTGCTGCTCTACCATCTTTGGTTCTGTTAGAGTAGGCCGGCTTGGCAGAACCATAACCTATAAAAGATAACCTATCTGGCGAGATTCCTTTTGCAATAAGATGATCGTAAACGAACTTAGCTCGACTTTTTGAAAGTGTCTTGTTCGTTTGCTCATTTCCAGAACGATCAGTATGCCCACTTATTTGAATTTTTAAATCAGGGCTCTTTTGCATTGCAGCAACCAAATTTATCAAATCTTCGTTTGTGTTTGTTCCGGAAAAAATGGTCTTCCCTGGAGCAAACTTGACATGCGTTAATATCAAAATTGTATTCAAAGGAATTGCCTCTGGAACGATTACCAAATGCTCAACACTTATGTGTAACTGGGAGCTATCGATAAACTCGGGCATAGGCGCACAGATTTTGTTCCCCAGGGAATCTTCAAGCAAGAATTCCGAATAAGGTTCGAAATCCATTATTTTTTGTCGAATCGAATTATATCGAGGACTTGTATTTGCGCCATCTGTTCCTAAATCCCAATAAGCTGTAGCATCTAAATCAGAAAACCCACAAAACTGCTTTAAAATTACTGCAGAGATAAAACCAGAAGCATGCCAACCGTTCCAGCAGTGCAAATATACGGGACCTGTATTTGGATCAACAGCACTTTTATAAATTAACCCGAGCATTTCCTTAATGTGATCCTTATCGTAATAATCATATTGGGAATACTCCATTTCATTTTGAGCCTCGTTAACGCAATCACATGTTTCATATTCTGGTGCACTGTCCCAATTTTGCTTATACAAATAAATAGAATGAGAAAAGCCTTCTTTACATAGGTTCGCAATTCCATCATCGGGCAGAGGATTATGATTGTTGCGCTTATTTGTTTTGTGGTAATAGTTATTTGCACCACCTCTATATGCTACTCCGTGAAGAACGGTCCTCATATTTCGCGTGCCATATAAACTATCAAAACCATTACCAAAATTGTCAATCACCTTATACATTAAGTCAGGCTCTTTATATCGATTCACATAATAATCACTTTCTAATAAAAAGGTTGGGTTATACAATTCCTCTTCAAAAGTGATTTCCGGACATATTTCAGGGAAGTCGATTTTTGCTAGTTCTTCATAGGTATATAAAGAATCGTAAAATGTAGAATCTGGATTATATACGTTCTGGCCCGCATACAGGTTAGAAAAACTAATCAGCCAAAAAAATATAATAATTAATCGCATCATTTAATACAAAAATATAAGGATAGTACATGCTTACTGTCCTCTTTGTTTTAAGTTATTAACACAAATATCTGAATGGTGAGTGCGTATAAAACGGTGAAATGTATAATATATTATTTACAGCTTAATACAAACGTTTGTTTGTTCGGTAAAAAAGTTCAACGCATTAAATCCGCCTTCACGACCAACACCAGAATTTTTAACTCCCCCGAAAGGTGTTCGCAAATCTCGAACCAACCAACAATTGACCCAAACAATTCCTGAAGCTAGACTAGCGCCTAATCTTGTAGACTTACCAACATCTTGTGTCCATACTGTTGCTGCTAGACCATATTCGGTACTATTTGCCATGTCTACAACTTCTTCTTCTGTGTCAAAAGGCATAATTGTAACTACTGGTCCAAAAATTTCTTCTTGATTCGTACGACAATCAAATGCTAAACCTTCAATGATAGTTGGCTCCATAAAATATCCTTCAGAAAGTTCTCCTTCCAATTGAACTTTGTTTCCACCAGCTAACACAGTTCCACCTTCTTCCTGCGCTAATTGCACATAAGACAATACCTTTTCTAAGTGAGCTTTCGATACAATTGCACCAAGGTTGGTGTCTGCATCGTTAGGATTCCCTACTTTTAGTTGTTTTGTTTTAGCAACAAAAGCGTCTCTAAATTTTTCATATATAGGTCTTTCCACAAAAATTCTAGAACCACATAAACAAATCTGTCCTTGATTAGCAAAAGAAGAAAGCATGGTTGTTTTCAAAGCTTTATCGAAATCGCAATCTGCAAAAATGATATTTGGATTTTTACCTCCTAACTCTAAACTCAATTTTTTAAACATTGGAGCAGCAACTTTAGCAATAGCTTTTCCGGTAGCTGTACCTCCAGTAAATGAAATTGCCTTAATTCCAGGATGGGTCGTTATTGGAGAGCCTACGCTTGGCCCCATTCCATGAATTATGTTTAATACCCCTTTTGGTAGCCCTGCTTCAACACATAACTTAGAAAACAAATAAGCTGTCATGGGTGTTACTTCAGAAGGTTTTGCAACTACGCAATTCCCTGAAGCTAATGCCGGTGCAATTTTCCACGTAAAAAGATACAATGGTAAATTCCATGGAGAAATACATCCAACCACCCCGATTGGTTTACGCAAGGTATAATTAATTGCTACACCATCCATCTCGTGGCTTTCGGAAGCATAGTGTAAAATTGCTGTAGCAAAAAAGCGCATATTACTTGCAGCACGAGGAATATCAACATGCGCTGCTAATTTTACAGGCTTCCCATTATCCATGGATTCTGCCTTTGCGAGTTCATCTAAGTTCTCTTCAATCAAATCCGCTATACGCATCATGATTTTTGAGCGTTCTTCTTTTGGTGTCTTGCTCCAACCTGAAAAAGCTTCGTTTGCTGCGTTATAACCTAAATCAATATCCTTTTCATTGGAATCAGGAATTTGATTATATACTTTTCCAATAGATGGGTTGTAATTATCCAAATATGCATTATTAATTGGTTCTACTAACGCACCATTTATGTAATTAAGGATTTTTTCCATAGTTCAAGCGTTTCTTATCGACAAACATCTAAAGCTTCTTCAAATTTTGCCATTTCTTCTGCATCATTTTCTAGTGATTTGATTATGCCAATATAGATTGCTCGGCACGAATCACCGATGACATCAACTCTAATAGAGTCCGCTCTAAACTGTTGCGTATAGCACCTGCATAACCTTTCTGAATCTGGATGAACCGGATCACTACAAGACTGAAGACCCATTGAAAATAAAACACCAACTGAACATACAATATTCTTTAACACAATAGAATGATTTAGAAGTTTCCTCAAATGTAAAAGCCTTTTGACAAAATCAAAAGGCTTTTACAGACTAAATATTTTATTCCCCTTATTGCTTCACAATTTTCTTATGGATAGACTGATCTTCTGCAGAAATTTGTAGCATATAAATACCCGCTTCTAAAGTTTCAATGTTTACTTCTGCATTGTTATTAGATACTGTTTCATTTAAAATCAGTTTTCCGTTCATATCTAATATTGAATAACTCCAATTTGAAGTTTCGACAAATATCGAAAATAATCCATTACTTGGGTTTGGCTGAACTCGAGCGTTTAATAGAGTTAGTTCATCTATTGCATTTGCATTTGGAGGAGCAATAGTATGTCTATTAGAACGAGTAGTGTTATGATCTTGCGCCTTCTCAGCTAAACAAGGAAAGGTTGGAATAACCTCAATATCATATTCTAATCCAGCTAATGAAGGATATGAGCTATCCGTATAACTATGAATATTAGCTGCCACAGAATCTAACACCTCCCAACCTGTAGTTGGATGGTATCTGTTAATATAAAAAGTTAAATAGTCAAACCCTATGTAATCATCCCAAACAAGATTCACTGTATTATTAAGCCCAATATTTGAAACTAAATGTATTGTTTTATGATAAGCTAAAAATTCAGAAAAGTTCCCACAACTGTCAATCGTTCTTAATTTATAACGATAAGAGTGCACACTAGAATTTGCTGCTGTATCAATAAATTGCGATAAACTATCAAAAGGGACTGTTCCTAGCAGTTGAAATACATTAAGAGAGCTTGTTTCTTTATGAACTTCATATTCTGAAATACCTAAATTATTCTCCTTATTCCAAACCACTACATTTGCTCCAGTAGTCGTGTCTACTGTTACCATACAAATTTCAGCAGCATTAAAATTAATTCCATCAAGCTCTAAATACTCAACGGCCTGACATCCCGCTGAATCTGTTACGACAAGTTCGTAACTTCCTACTGGTGCATTAAATAAATCCTCACTATTTGCTCCGCTACTCCAAGCATATGAATATGGCAAAGTACCTCCTGTTACTGAAACAAGTATTTCTCCACTTCCACCTTGACAGACAGGTTGAATAACTTGATCAATTGCAATAGAAGGTCCAGTCACATTACTGACAGAATAGCTATTAATTGCCATACATCCATTATTATCACTAACAGACAGAGAATATGTTCCTGCTGTTAAGTTTGTCGCATCTGCTGTTGTTGAACCACTAGACCAAAGATAATTGTATCCACCTGCACCTCCTAAAGCAGAAACTGAAATCATACCATCTGCAATGCCACAGGAAGCATTCGTGATAGCAGCTATCGACAAATCAATCGGCATAGGCTCCGAAACAGAAAACACCTGAACGACTCCACAACCAGCATCATCGAATATTGTGACATCATAAATACCTGCAGCTAAGCCAGAAATATCTTCAGTATGCTCACCTGTTGACCAATCAATAGTATAAGGAGCTGTTCCACCGCTAATCATCAAATCAATTCCACCATCATTTCCTCCATTACACGATGCATCTATTATGTTGCTTGTAATGATCGGTCCAGCGTTACTTGTAATGTTAACGGTTTCAATTGTTACACAGAGGTTGTCATCCGTTACAGTAACTAAATAAACCCCCGCAAGCAAACTATCCGCTAATGCTGAAGTAGACCCATTAGACCACTGATAAGAATAGGGAAGAACACCACCTGTTGATGCGGTAACTTCCGCAGAGCCATTATTTGACCCACAAGAAGGAGCAACAGAAGAAATTGTATTCGAAATTGCTGTCGGTTCTAGAATTGTGACTATATCTATGCCTTGACAGCCTAAACCATCTATAACCGAAACAGTAAAGGTTCCCGCACAAACGTTTGACAAGCTATCTCCTTGCATACCATTACTGCATGTATACGAATAATTTCCATCACCACCAGATGCTGACAACTCAATTGCACCATCACAACTCCCATGACATGAAGCAGGACTAGATGAAGATGACAGGGTGATGTTCGAAATTGTGGAATTTATCGTAAATGGATTCGATTCTATTACACATCCATTCGTATCGGAAACTGTTAAAACATAAGACCCCGGTTGAGCGTTTAATAAGTCTAAAGTAGATGACCCTCCAGTATAATGATATGTATAAGTCCCTGGACCTGTTCCGCCCGAAACTGTAATTCCAGTTATACTACCATCCGTATTTGCACAAGAAGCATCACTAACCAAGGCGGAACTGGTATTAATGGCAAAGCCATTGGTTGGCGCAACTAAGTAAATAATAGTATCTAAATACGCCGAGCAAGCATTTAATTGAATTGTAAAATCAGAAAGTTGCTCCGTACCAATACTATCTACTACTATTTGTCCACTTTGATCAGCCATTTGTGTAACCGGGGGCAATGTATCACCATACTGATTTAAACCACTAAGGATATAAGTAGAATCTTGGGTAAGACCTGAAAAAACAAGATATCCGTCCGCTACGTTGCAAGCTGTTGGGTTTGAAGATGTAACTGAAAAATTAATAGGTGCTGGTTCCAGAATGGTGTGCGATGAGGATGCAATACAACCCAGTGAATCCTGAACAATTAATCCATATAAACCAGCTGTCAAATTTGAAAATTGAGAGTTCATGTGATAGGTCTGTCCTTCGTCAATGGAGTAATCATAACCTCCATTTGCAAAGGGGGTGCCGCCAAATGCTCCAGAATTACCAATACCATCCATAAAATTGATCACCCCATCACTTCCACCATGGCAAGAAACATTTTGTGCATCTATCGTAAAGACTAGCGCGCTAGGCTCACTGATTACTAAAGTAATGCTGTCAGAGCATTCATTATCATCAGAAACCGTACACTCATATGAGCCTGGGCATAATCCAGATATAGCAGGCGTAGTAGGCCCATACGTCCAACTATACATATAGCCAGATCCCACAGTCCCGCCGGAAGCTGCAACGGAGGCTGATCCATCACAATCGCCATTGCAAACAACATCAGATGTAAAAGAATTTATGTCCAAAAGAGCAGGCTCCGTCATTACCACCGTTGTATCAGCATATAAACTTAACAAAGGGTCATGTACCCAAATATCGTAGGTACCTGCACATAGAGAACTCAAAAAATTCTGGCTGCTGTAGGTAACTCCGCCATCTACACTATATTGATAGGGGCCGGAGGTGCCACTTGCAGAAATGGAAAGAGAGCCATTGCATAATGCGTGGCATTGAGGAGATTCAACTACAACATTGTTAATTACTAATTGGGCCATCACTATACCATTGGCAAGAACCAATAGTAACGCACAAAAACATTTCTTCATAATTCATTCTATTGTTTTATTAATCTTATTGATTTCACTTCCTTTTCAGAAGAGATTATTATCAAATACATACCGGTTTCAAATTCAGAAATATCAAAACCAATTGTTTTGTTTTCTTTTGCACACAATTTGTTCGCGAGTCGTTTTCCTTGAAGATCAAAAATCTCAATATTTCTTTCTGTTGCTTGCCCAGCAAAATACAGTGCAAATATGCCATTTGTAGGGTTTGGGCTAATGCTTATTTTTCCGTTTAGCAATTGATCTATTCCCGTATCGTCAGTTGGTTGTAATATTGTAGCTCGATTAGATCGAGTAGTGTTATGATCTTGGGCCTTTTCTGCTAAACATGGAAAACTAGGAACAACCTCTATCCCATATTCCAATCCTGACAATGACAATCCGCTATTATCTGTATAACTATGAACATTTGAAGCAACGGAATCAATTAATTCCCAGCCAGTTGTTGGATGATATCTATTTATGTAAAACGTAGAATAAGTAAACCCTATGTAATCATCCCAAGATAAATTAATTACATTATTGAGCCCAATGTTTGAAGCTAAGTGAATTGTCTTATGATATGCTAAAAATTCAGAAGCATTAGCGCAACTATCCAAAGTTCTTAGCTTATACCTGTAGGAATGAGTTCCAGAATTTGCAGCAGTGTCAATAAATTGCGACAAACTGTCAAACGGCACAGTTCCTAGAAGCTGAAAAACATTAAAAGAACTCGTTTCCTTGTAAATTTCATATTCGGAAATCCCTAGGTTCTGCTCTTTATTCCACACAATAATATTTGCTCCCGTCGCCGTATCAACAGTAACCATACAGATAGGTGTGGCATTAAAGTTAACCCCAATTAAATCTGCATATTCAACACCTATACAGCCTGCTGAATCCGTAACGGTTAATTCATATTCTCCTATCTGAGCATTTAATAAATCCTCATTATTTGAACCATTTGACCATAAGTACGAATATGGCGTCGCTCCTCCTGAAACAGAGACCAATATTTCTCCTGTTGCGCCTTGGCAAGTTGGTTGATTTACCTGATCAATAGAAACGACTGGGCCAGCGACATTACTAATCGTATAATTTCCCATTGCCAAACACCCATTTGCATCTGAAACAGATAATGTATAAACACCTGGAGACAACCCGGTTTCAATCGACGAAACCCCTCCGGAAGACCATAAATAATTAAGGTTTCCAGAACCTCCCGAGGCAGAAACAGCAATAATCCCATCAGAATTCCCACAACTTGCATCAGAAGTAGTAAAACTTGATAAATCAATAGGAACAATACCATTTAACGTTATCTGTTCTATAACTGTACAGCCACTTGCATCAGATAGTATGACATCATAAATACCAGCGGCTAAATTTGAAATATCTTCAGTCGACTCTCCTGTAGACCAATCAAATGTGTAAGGTAACGTACCTCCGGAAACAGTCAAATCAATATTTCCGTCATTATTTCCATTACAAGAAGGCGAGGTCAATGATACTGTAATTAATGGTCCATCTCCACTTGTTATATTAACTGTTTCCGATACAGTACACCCATTATCATCTTGCACATTAACAACATAAACTCCAGCTAACAAACTATCAGCAGTGGTAGAGGTATTTCCATTTGACCATTGATATGTATAGGGAGCTGTACCTCCAGTTGTTCCTGTAATCTCTGCCGTTCCATTGCTCAAACCACAAGATGGCTCTATTAGGGAAATAGTATTTACAATTGAAGATGGTTCAAGAATTGTTCCGGTAGATATCCCTTCACAGTTATTTGCATCAGTCACTGTAACACTGTATGTGCCAGAGCAAATATTAGTCGCTAAAGACCCCGTAACCCCATTACTCCATTGAAAAGAATAGGGAGCCAAACCTCCAGAAACTGACACCTCTAAACTCCCATCGCATAGAGCAAAACAAGTAGCGTCAATTGCTGACACATTTAAATTTAGTGAAGCAACCGTGGATAAAATTTGATAGCTTAGCGAAGATGCACTGCATCCATTTGAATCAGTTACAGTAAAAACATAGGTTCCTGGAGTAGCGTTTAATAAATCAACTGTAGGGTTCGGGATCTGATTGTAATCATAAGACAAAGGGGGCGTTCCTCCAACTATTGAAAACCCAACTAAGCTTCCATCATTATTTGCACAAGAGGCATCGGTAACAGAAACCCCCGTTTCATTAATTGAAATTCCAACTCCTTGGTTAATTATGTAAGCGTTACTATCAATATACGAACAACCATTTTGACTGGCCATGATATTAGTAAATTGTCCCGCAGCTAACCCTACAATTTTTAAAACACCATTACTATCTGAATTAAGCGTTAAAGGCCCCTGAGATCCTGATTGATCCGTAAACGAAATGTCATATGAAGCCGTTACGTCCAAACCAGTTAAAACCAATTCACCATCGGTGGCTACACAATTTGTTGTTTCTATAGTAATTACAGAAAAAGTGATTGCACTTGGTTCAGAAACCACAATAGACGAAGAACTCATACATCCATTTGCATCTAAAACCATAACTTCATATAATCCTGCTAACAAACCTGTATAAGATGCTGTCGTTTGAAAAGTTACTCCATTATCTATAGAATATGAATAAGGAGGTGTTCCTCCAGAAGCATCAAAATCTATTGTTCCATCTGCAAACCCATTGCAACTTACAGCACCGGGAATTGCCAAAAAGGTGAGAGCTGTTGGTTCATTTATTATTGCGTTATCGGCATATACACATCCCGCATTATCAACAACTGTTAACCCATAGCTACCTTCACATAACCCGGATTCCGATTGTAGCTGTCCTCCAGAACTCCAAGAATAACTATAAGGTAGGGTTCCACCACTAGGCAAAATGGTCGCAGTACCATCACAATCTCCATTACAAGTAACATCAGTTACTGTTAGTGAACCAGTAATTGGGGTTGGTTCCGAAATAACCAATGATTCCACAATAAGACAACCATTTGCGTCTTGCACTGTGCAATTAACTGTTCCCGCGCATAAATCTGTTGCTTCCGCATTTACACCTAAGCCACTATCCCAAGTATAATCATAAGGAGAAGTACCCCCAGAGACCGATACTGAAGCCGTTCCATCACAAACACCATTACATGAAGCATCCGTAAACACCGAATTAGCTGTCAAAGCAGCAGGTTCACTAATCGTAATATCTGCTGTCTGCTCGCATCCATTAGCATCCGCAGCAACTACCGTATATGTATTAGCACATAAAGCTGTAACAGTAGCCGTAGTTTGGTTATTTGCATTGGCATCCCATTGGTAAGATACTCCTCCTGAAACACTAATGCTTCCGTCACAATTACCTAAACAGGAAGCATTCACAGTAGCATCAACATTTACAACAGGTAATGCATTCACTGTAATTGAAGAAACATCAGATGAATTACAGCCGTGTGCATCTGTAACAGTAAGTGTTGCGCTATAAGAACCTGCAGTAGCGTATGTATGGCTTGGTGCTGCTTGTGATGATGTATTGCCATCTCCAAAATCCCATAAATAAGTATAACCCGGCGTCCCTCCTGATCCACCTCCATTAAAAACAACATTCTCTCCTTCACAAATAGTTTGGTTACCCCCTGCTAGAGCTGTTAAAATTGTTGGTTCTGTAATAACGACAGATTCACTTACCATACAACCATTAACATCCGTCGCAATTACCGTGTGTGTATTAGCGCATAAATTTGTAACTGTAGCTGTAGTTTGATTATTTGCATTAGCATCCCATTGATACGATGAACCTCCTGAAACACTAATACTTCCATCGCAAATACCAGAACAAGTAACATCCAAAGTAGCATCAACATTTACAACAGGTAATGCATTTACTGTAATTACAGAAACATCAGATGAATTACAGCCGTGTGCATCTGTAACAGTAAGTGTTGCGCTATAAGAACCTGCAGTAGCGTATGTATGGCTTGGTGCTGCTTGTGATGATGTATTGCCATCTCCAAAATCCCATAAATACGTATAACCTGGTGTACCTCCAGTTCCACTTCCATTAAACGCAACATTCTCTCCTTCACAAATAGCTTGGTCAAGACCCGCTAGAGCTGCTAAAATTGTTGGCTCAGTAATAACAATAGATTTATTTAATACACATTCAAATGCATCTGTTATGGTAACACTTGCTGTAACAGCACACAATGTGTTGTTGGTTGCAGCTGCAGTTCCATTACCCCCGGCAGCGTCCCATTGATAAAAATAGGGATCGGAAAATTCGCTTATAAATGTAGAGAAAACCAAGTCTGAACCTGGCAAAGAACCTCCTCCACACTCTCCCGCCGCATACACATTAGAACAGGAACTCCGTAATCCAGATCCATCTGAAATCTGAAAAGTAAATTGCTGTCCTGCATTTAAATAAACAGGGTTGTGAAAGGTACAAGTAGCCACCGATGCTTTGGTGATATTTGCCGAAGTTATAACGGGATTACCAGTACCATTCCCTTGCCGAATAGATATTGTAGGAGTTTCACCATAACTATTAAAAAATTTGAGCTCTAATGATCTCAGATAACCACTTTCTATCGCTGTAAAGGATTGCCAATATTGCTGATTGTCATTACTTCCAGCACCGCATCCTTGCGTATTTTGTTGAACATCAACAGTGGTCAAGGTTTGGGTTCCGCCTGTAGCAACTACAGCTGCATTCCCATCACACGCACCGTTACAAGAAACATTTGTAGCAGTGATACTAGCAGTATAAGCAGCTGGTTCTAATACGTTTACATTTTGCCCATCTGTTGAGCCGGTAGCATCAATTACCATCGCATCATAGGTTCCCGCAGGTAATCCCGTAAACTGATTAGAAGTAAACCAATTAGAACCACCATCTATACTAAACTGATATGGTGCTTGGCCTCCAGAGGCAGATAAAGTAATAGCTCCGTCGGAGCCCCCAAAGCAAGTTACATTTGTTATTCCATTAACAAGTAAAGTTGGAAGGGAAAAACCTTGGACAACAGAAATGAATAAGATAATAATAGTGGATAATATATTTTTCATAGATGTTATTTTGAGGCGTTTATTGTTTAATTAATCGCATAGATTTCACTTCATTTTCTGAGGATACTTTAATCAAATACATTCCTGTTTCAAATTCCGATATATCAAAGCCAATCGTTTTGTTCTCTTTTGAGCTTAATTTGTTTGCAAGACGTTTTCCTTGAAGATCGAAAATTTCTATATTCCTTTCTGTTGCGTACCCGTCAAAATACAATGTAAATATTCCATTAGTTGGATTTGGTCTAATACCTATTTGCGCAGCCAATGACTCTGCAATGGCATCTGGATTTTCTATTTCTTCTTCAGGTTCATTAATTGATGCTCTATTCGAGCGGGTAGTATTATGATCTTGTGCTTTTTGCGCAGAACATAATCCCGGTGCATTAATTGTTACCTGATAAACTAAGTTACTGTCACTTGGAGGCGTAACATCCGTATATGAATTTAAGTTCGCTCCTAATGAATCTATAACCATCCAGCCGGTGGTTGGATGATATCTATTCACATAAAAAGTAGAATAACTAAATCCTTCATAGTTATCCCAAATAAGGTTAACCACATTTCCAACACCTAAGTTGGCCGATAAATGAATTGTTTTATGCTCATCACTTAGGTTAGACTCATTCCCACAATTATCTACTGTAGATATTTTATATCTCCAAGATCTAATTTGCGGATCAGAATAAACATCATGATAAAAGCTTAAACTATCTGAGTCTGTAGTTCCAATCAAATAGTATAGTCCACTTTGAGAGGTTTCTTTATACACATTATAATAATCAACTCCTGTAGTTTGAACCGGTTCCCAAACTACTAAATTCCCTCCTAGTACGGTATCTACCGAAACAATACAGATTGGATTTTCATCAGGTGAAGTCATTTCTACTGTGTAAGCAAAATAAGATGAACATCCGTTATTTCCAGTAATTTGAACATCATAATCTCCCGGTAAAACATCCGTCAAATCTTGATTAGTGGATCCATCTGACCAACTGTACTGAAAAGGAGGTAATCCTCCGATTGTATTTATGTAAACTGAGCTCAAATCTCCAGAACAAGTTCCAGTTATTACAGAGTCCAGTAAAATTATTGGAGCTGTAGTTTCATTTATCACAAATTCTTTTTGCAATAAACATGTATTTGCATCAATTACCAATAATTCATGCATTCCCGGAGCTAATCCTCCCGTTTGGTGAACAGGCCCTGTTTGATTTGGCCAAATATAGTTATATGGAGCTGCCCCATTGCTTATTACAGCCATCGCTCCTCCTGTATTATTTCCACATGCAGATGGTTGCGTTATAATTGAAACAACTGCCTCCTCTGGCTGCGTAACAGTAATACTCTCCATCCCCATACATCCATTTGCATCCGTAACAAAAATTTCATAAGGTCCAGCAACCAGGCCAAAAATATCTTCTGTTTGGTCTCCATTTGACCATATGATTTCATAAGGTGAAGCACCTCCTAAAATAGAAACGCTTATTGTTCCGTTCTCTCCTCCAAAACATTCTAAATTGGTAACATTATCAACTAATATAGTTGGACCTTGATTATCATCAACCGTAACAATACCTTCACTAGAACAATCATTGTTGTCTGTTACCGTAATTACGTATAAACCTGAGCCCAAACTGTCTGCAATTACCGAATTATCTCCATTGCTCCATGAATATTGATATGGTGGCATTCCTCCAGTAGCGGAGACAACTGCCATCCCATCATTCTCACCACAATTTGCAAGCTGAACAGCGTTTGTTGTTATATCGATCAATGATTGAGGAATAAAAATCTCTTGAGTTTGGCTGTCAGAATTTCCACAATTATTAAATCCATCTACAACTATATTGTAGGTGCCCGGATGATCATACGTATGATAAACAGGAGTTAATGAACCTTGTGTAACTAAAACACCTGAGCCATCACCAAAATTCCAAGAATAACTAGACGCTCCCACCGCAGAAAACTCTATTGGTTGACCCTGACAAGATGCCCCTCCTTCATTATAAAAGAATCCTGTATTAACTTGAACACTATCTCCAATTGCTCCAATCTGCACTTGCATTGTGTCGTAATAAACATTCCCGCATCCATTTGTAACAGAAAAGTGCGCTTCATAATTCCCCGATGCTAAAAAAGGATGTAAAGCAACATCATAAGAACCCTCACCCTCAACAACTAAGGGAAATGTGGAGGTGGTTGAGTTTCCATCCCCAAAATCCCAGGTATAGTCGCCTGCTCCAGATGGAGCAACAACAAAATACAACTCATCTCCAATACAACCTTGAGCCTGATTAAACACCTGGACAGTATTTGGGCCTGGATAAACATTATTATCTATAACGATTGAATCCAATACAGTGGAATCATTTCCACATCCATTCGTGGCAGTAATAGATATAATATACAACCCGGTATTTGTGTAAGCGTGAGAAACGCTAGATTCATTTGAAGAAGTTCCATCTCCAAAATCCCAAGAGTAGCTCAATCCATCATAAACTTGTCCAACAAACATAACCTCATCATTAGGACAAGCAGAATCACCGAATATCTGATAATTCAAATTGGTAACAGGCATGCTATTAACAATATTCACCATTAAAGGAATAGTAGTGCTTGCTCCACAACCATTTGTTATTTCAACAGATGCATTATAAGTTCCTGCAGCATTATAAATATGCTCAGCATCTTTATTAGCCGAAGAGTTTCCGTCGCCGAAATCCCATAAATAACTTGCATATCCCGATTGTGCATAAAATTCAGCCTCCGAATTTACACATACAGTGCTATTCACTAAATTTGCATATGGATTTCCTGTAAACGGCAAATTGTCCTGTACATTAATTGTATCATACAACGTTAAACTATTTCCACAAGCATTCTGATAGGTTACTGAAATTGGGTATGTCCCAACATTATTATATACATGATTATAACCATCACTAGTACCTGTTCCGTCTCCAAAATCAACATAGTAATCGTAATCCCAATTTACCCAAAACTCCATTTGATCACCTGGACAAACACTCGTTGTGTTGAATTGTAAATATCCATTATTAATAGAAGCATTGTTAGATACCACAACCTCGTAAGGCACATTTAAAGTACTTCCACAGTCGTTAGTAATTAACAAATTAATACTGTAAACCCCAAGTGAACTATATATATGATTTATATATTCGCCCATGATGGTTGAACTACCATCCGCCATGTCCCACTCATACGTTAAACCGTTATCACTCCATGCGTTGATATAAAATTGTTCCCCGGGACATATTGTATCCGGCCCAGAAATATAAACTCCCGTTACAGGAGCACTATTATCAATAAATACGCTATCCGAAACAGTTGCCGATGACCCACAACCATTAGATACCGTTAGATCAACATAATTCCATCCAAGATTTGAAAACCCATGCTGGGTATAATAATCAAAATCAAAAGAGCCATCGTTATAATCCCATTGAACACTACTATAGTTATTATTCGTCTGAAAACTAACCAAGGAGTTAGGACAAGTAGTATCAGCTCCAACATAGATCCAAGGAGAACCTTGGATAGGAAGACCGCTTGAAACAACATTTATTGTTGTGTCAATGCTAAATGTACCACAAGTGTTAACAAATTCACAGCTAACTAGGTAAGTTCCATTTGATGTATAAGTATGACTTGCTCCAGAATAATCAGAATTTTCAGTATATGTAGTCCCATCTCCAAAGTCCCAGAACCAACTATTTCCTTCGGCAGCTACCCAAAAATTTGTAACATCATTAACACAAGCTGAGTCATTATTCATTGAAATGTAAGAGGCCGCTCCAGAAACTTGTATTTCAATTTCATAATTACCCAAATACCCACCATTACTATCATAAGCATCTAGATGAGCCCAATAATTACCCGCAGACAAAAAGGTATGGGTCTCATTGGTTCCATTGAACCAATTTCCCGTTCCAAAGTACCATTGATAAGACACTGCATTAGGATCGCTAGTAGTATTGGTAAAATTAACAGTTAAAGGCGCGCACCCCGATGTAACGTCTGCCGTAAAAGAGACTTGTGCGTTAATCGTAATAAATGTAAAGATTGAAAGTAGCGCGGAAAGTAAAAAATTTTGTTTCATTTCGAGAGGGTTTTAAAATAGAAAGCAAATATATAAAATTTAACTCTAAATATAACATAGAACTTGAATGACCTAACGCACTGGATAAAAAAGAAATAAGTGTTTGATCTTAAGGAACCTTAACCATTAAATAATGATTAGAAAACAAGACTAATTATGAAATCTTTTAGGCTATATTCTTACACCTATAACACAAACATCGTCAACTTGTTCGGTGTCGCCTTTCCAACTAGAAAATACTTCACTAATTTTCGTATGCTGCTCTTTCATGGATAAATGAGAAATCGACAGAACATATTCTCTCATTTTCTTTACCATAAACTTCTTCCCTTTAGGACCCCCAAATTGATCCTGAAAACCATCCGTTAATGTGTAAATTACATCCCCTTTTTCCATTTCGAAGACACCACCAAGAAATGGGACCGAATCTTTATCGTGTTTTCCAACAGGCATCTTCTCAGGTTTTATTTCAGTCAGAGATCCATCTCGAACTATCCAAATTGGGTTTTGAGCTGCAGTGTAAGTAAATTTATTATTCTCAAAATCGAAGCATATAATACTCGCGTCCATTCCATCTTTCCCCCCTTCAAGACTACCGTCTTTTTTTAAACGTTCAATAATCGTTTTACGGGTAGAGTTGAAAATTTCATGCGGTTCCAAAAAATTCAACCTAACAGCTTTCTCTATAGAAGAAATATTCAGGATACTCATAATAGCGCCGGGAACTCCATGTCCTGTGCTATCAGCATTTACCATCGCAAAATTACCGTTACTCAACTTATCTGCCCAATAAAAATCTCCACTTACCACTTCTTTTGGTTGAAAGAACACAAAATATTCTTCCAAATTCGAATTTAAGATGTCATCTGTTGCCAAGAAACTACGCTGAATTCGTTCAGCATAATTAATGCTATCCGTTATTTCACGATGCGCTGCTTCAACCAATTCTTTTTGACGTTCTGCAATATCTCTTTGTTTCTCGGCATCTTGCTTCTGAATTACAACCTCTTTGGTTCGCTCGTCCACCAGGGCCCCTAATTGAATGTTTTTTTGCTTTACTCTCCTAATACTGAAAAGAATAATTATGTAAACCACAAATATAAATCCTATAACATACAGAAAATAAGCCCAACTTGCTCTATACCAAGGAGGTAAGACAACAAAAGAAAAGACTGCTTCTTCCGAAATAAAGCCATTAACATTTCTAGCTTTTACTTTAAATGAATAGGATCCTTCTGCTAAATAATACTCTTTTATTGTTCTCGACGACCACTTATTCCAATTGTCATCATGCCCTTCTAGTAAAAAGCTATACTCTGTTTTGCTCTCATCAATAAAGGAAGTTGATGCAAAAGTGAAAGTAATCGGTGTATTCGATGAGTATTTTAATGTATAATCCAAATCATTGGGCTGCAACAACCCATTCTCTTGATATGCGCCTACAAACAAATTACTATCTCCATAAACTACACTTCGAACCAGAGCATTGAAAGGAATCTCATAATTATTAATTATTTTACTATCATATCGCATTAATCCACTTGGTCCTCCTAACCATGTTATTCCATCTTGATCGTGAAATAAGGCATGAACAACATCTTCAGAATGCCTTCTAAACATCTTAGAATTCCATACATATTTATCCCCATGGAGACTTGAAAAGCCTATTTCGTAATTATTATCATTATCATATAAAACCATCCAAATATTTCCTTCTAAATCTTCGCTTATTCGATGTACACCTCTCTTTTTTGAAAAATCTACCCCAAATTCATTGTACAAAGCAAACTTTCCATCCACATGTTTAAACAGTCCTTGGTCGGTACCAGCATAAATTTCTTTATCCTTCGTGAACATATAAGTAGCTCCTTCTGGAAGACCTTCATCTGTATAATATCGTTCAAACTTAATAGACGAATCGCGGAATATATCAACATGTGTTTTATAAACACCTCCATCCAAATCTGCAATTGTGCCAATCCAAATGGTGCCATCTTCTTCGATGACAATATTATGGGCTTCAGCCTGCGTGAAATTTCTTAGGTAGTTGTTTGTAATGTATTGTCCCCCATTATAAATTAAGTTTGCCAATCCATCATAGTGAACAACAATAAGCTCATTTGGATTAAGTGGAGAGGCCTGAACTTGATATGGACCTCCTGGCTGCAGTTTCGTATGTTCATTGGCTTCATTTAATGCCAATACATGGTCTCGTTCTGATACCAACAATAATGTATCGTTTCCATTATAAAACAGATGTAATCCATAACAATCCTGTTCAATACCTTTTACTTTTTCAAAAAATCCATTACTGTTCTTGCTATAAACCCCATCTTGCGAAGCAACAAATAGACGTTTTTTATATCTAATAATTGCCTCTATTGTACTTCGAAGTCCAGAAGTTAAATCAAATTTTAAAATAGGCGAGTTGATCTGAATTTTAGAAATACCCACATTCGTGCCTAACCAAAGGTTTTTTTCATTATCCACAAATTGTGTTTTAATTGCAGCATCCTTCAAACCTTGCTCTAAACCAATTGTATACACAAAATCAAAGTTTCCATCAACAACAATAACGCCTTTTGAGTTGGTCCCCAAGGAAAGTAAATTATCTTCAATTTTTAAAACAGACATTATAGTTATTCCTTCTAAAAAATCTCTCTTAACAAGCCTTCCAGTATTCGACATCTCATAAACCCCGGATTGCGCCGTAAAAAACAAATTTCTATCTCGAAATCTGATTGATGATTTAACCTCCTTATTAGATAACTGATAACCCCCTTCTACTGTTTTCAATTGTTTGCCTTTCAGCAGAAATAATCCCAGACCTTTTTGCTTGATATAATGTCGGCCATCAAGAAAGAACATGTCTTCTATCTCTGTTTCTGGAATAATACTGTCGACACCCTCAGGTGATATAATATAAATTACTTTTTCAGTTTTTAAATATTTTTTTTCTCCATCAATGATTATCTTGGCAACTCTTCCTATGGAATTAACTCCTATATTCTCTAATTCAGAATTAAATTGCAACCTGCCAACCGAATCAGATTTAAGTACGCCAAAATCTCCATTAGCTCCAGCATAAATCCACCCATCTGGGCCTTTTGCCAATGAAAGACACCGTAAATCATCTTCACCTATTTGAATTTTTGCCCATGTTACTCCATCGTACTCATATATCCCTTTCTGATTAGAGAAATACATTAAACCTCTAGAATCTTGAACAATATCAAAGATTTGTGGATTCCCGTTATATTCTTTTGGGGAATAGTTTTGCAACAAAAATGTTCCATTTAAATTACTGGAATTACCCTGTGCGAACCCTAAAATTGAGGGAAGAAAAAGAATAACAAAGTATAAAAACGTAATTTTCACTTAACAAAGATAAAAATTGGATAGAATAATAACACTGTAGTGATCACAATATTCCATTTTCTCATTTATAATTTCAATAAAGCTTTAGAATAAACCCTATTTTGCTGAACAAGCACAATGTAATACATCCCTGGATTATAAAGTCCTAAATCAATATTTAGTTGGTGTTGACCTAAAACCTTTATTGGGTCAAGTGTTGCTATTTGTCTTCCGGTCACATCCGTAATAAAAACAGTAATTGGCGACCAGGATTTTGAGCTAAAAACAAGTTGAGTTGCCTCGCTTATTGGATTTGGATATACTGCCATCTCATTTATTGCTGGGCCCTCATAAATGCTATTTGGGTTGGGAGATACTGAATTTGCTCTATTTGATCTTGTTGTATTGTGATCCTGCGCTTTGTTTGCAGAACATTGATCATTCCAATCCACATCAACTATATAACCCAACCCTGTCCAATCTAATGGAGTATCACTATGCCACCAGCTTGTATCTGCATCGTTAACTGTAGAATGTAGAAGGTCGACGCCTGGACCACTTCCTGCAGAGTCAACCCAACAATTATAATAATTTATAGGCTGTCCCATGTATTTAGTCCATCGCAGACGGATGCTATCTCCTTGTTCCAATATTGCAAAATGAATCGTTTGGTGAGGCAGACTCAAAGGGCCTTCTAAACCCTGGTTATCTACTCCAGAGATTCTATATCGATAAGGTCGCAAATTTGGATCCGAACTGTAGTCCCGAAACTGACTCACCGAGTCCCAATGAACCGAACCAACCAGCGTATCACCTCCCAATAATTTTCCCCTGTAAATTCTTATTGAATCAATGGGGTTAGTGCTTGTTTGAGCAGTTCTTTCCCAAACAACTACATTGTGTGTAAATGTCGTATCAACTGTTACCAAACAAATATTTGTTAATGGTCCAACCTGAGCTATTGAAGTATAATTAAAAAGAAATAACGGAAGTAGTAATAGTAACTTTTTCATCTATTCGATTTTATGCTGTTATGATTTTAAAGGTAAATCATACGTGAAAGATATAAAATTTTATCTTGATTAAAAAAAGGCGCGTCCAGAAACCATTAGATTTCTTCCAGGAGCACTTATTCCAGATGCAAACATTTTATAATGCTGATCCATGAGGTTGTTTATCCCAAACTGAAGCGTAACAGACTCATTTAAAGACAAACTTGCTCTAAAATTAATTGTATACCATGAAGGGCTTCCATCAACCGTTGCTTCTTGCGGATTGTCGGAGGTTCCTGCAGCAAAATCAGCTTTTCTTTTCCAACCATTATAATGACTAAACACCTCTAAATCCCAGTTCTCCTTTTCAAACAACAACCCTGTCTTGCCAAATAATGGAGGTATATGAGCAAACGGATCCTTAGAATTTGTTAAGTATCCTTTCGTATAATTTATACTTGATGAAAGGTGGATATTCTTACTAAAGATAACCTTAATCCTTCCGGAACCTCCATATATAATAGCCTGTTCAGCATTTATGTTTGTTTGGATCTTTCTGTTTTCGCCTTCATAAATTAACGAATCTAACCCATTCAACTCGTAATCTTCTCTTATAATAGCATTATCCAAGACCGTACAAAACCCAGTAACTCCAATTGTAAAAAAATTTACTTTATAAATGTTAATTCCATTAGAATGATATTCTCTTTGGAACGTTTTGGAAAAGCCCAACTCAGCACTATAAGCATATTCCGGTGCAATTTTATTATTCGGAATTACTACAAAATCTCCTTTCTTAAAAACCTTCCCAAAATCATCAATGTTTGGAGACCTAAAGCCTGCGCTAACATTAAAGTTTGACTTAAAGTTCTTTGTAGGCAAATAAACTAGACCTGCATTACCAGACAAAGCTTGATTAGTTGTGTTGATATATTCAAAAGGCAGCGCAACAAAGGAATCGTCGATAAATCGAGCTTGTAGGTTATTGTAATTGTACCTCCCTCCTATCTTAGCAATTAGCTTTTTAAATGTGTGTGAATAGCTTAAGTAAAATGCCCCTGTACTCATTCCACTTCCACCATCGGGATATCGCGTAGATTCACCCCCCTTTTCTCCAGTTGTGATATCTTCAGTAAATGCAGTTGAGACAACAGCATTAGTGGTAAGTTCTAGGCCATAAAACAATTGTGATGTGCTATCCATAACACGCACTAAATCGGCATTAAACCCATACACTTTGACATTTTCACTGTTACTACTTCTTGAATTCGAACCAAATTTTCTTTTAACTCTCTCTTCATTTATGTTTTGTGCAGATGCAATAAAAGAAGCTTTTGAAAATAAAAAATTGGAAGACGATATCTCGGTTTCTAAAGCTGCGAACATTCTTTCCTGAGGACCATAATACCACTCTGAGTATTCTAAGCTACCATCTTCTAGGACATTGTTAAGCCTATCAAACCTTGGAACATTCGTTGAATTTGAATATTGTGTGTTCAGTTTAAATGTCACAAAATCAGAGTGTCGGTAAATCAATTTTTGAAGTGCATCAAATTGTTTATAAGCTGTTCCTATCTGTAAATTAGGGTTTTTATTAATTATCACCGAATCCTTTTCTTCAATTCTTTTAGAATAAAAATTAACTCTCCCAAAATCATCATATCCATGAAAACGTTTACTTCCCGACAATAAATCTCCAAAATCATTTACCGAAATAGAGGTAATTGACCCAAACTTTTTACCGCCTATTGCTATATCAAAATGTCCCGACTTTTCTTGGTTAGAACTATTATAACGCAACATTCCTGATCCATTTGTAATAATTGAGTCTCCTTTAGAAAGCTTTGGGTCTTTTGTGTGAAAGTGAATCACACCACCGATTGCATCACTACCGTAAACCGCAGAGCCTGGCCCATAAAGGATCTCCAATTGAGAAAGGGCGTTGTTGTCAACCGTAATGCTATTATGTAGGTGACCTCCACGATAAATCGCATTGTTTAAACGAACCCCATCGACAACCAAAAGAACTCTATTTGCTTCGAATCCTCTTATTATTGGGCTCCCTCCCCCCATTTGGCTCTTTTGAACCTGAATTCCATCAGCATTTTGCAATACATCTGCAGTAGTCTGAGCACTTAACTCTTCTAGTTTTTCAGCAGAAATAATTTCAGTTTGATTTGTGGATTTTTCTTTATTCCCATTCTCATTCCGCAGCGGAGCAATTATGTGAAGTCCATTTAGCATGTTACTCGCAGGCTCCATTATTACCCAACGACCTTCGTTTAATATAGTAGCTACCGTTAATTTTTGCGTTTTGTAGGATGCTACAGTAAAGACGAGTGTATCATTTATACCAAATTCAGAAATGTTTGTATTTCCTTTATAACCTGTACTCGTGCAATTTGTCCCAAGAACATTGCAAATATCTACTTCCTCTAGAGGCTCGAACATTTCGTTTACAATTCTTATCTGTTGTGCATTAAATAAAGAACCACAGCAGAAGAAGATTAACATGAAAACACATAGAATTTTACCATTATTTAAGCTTTCTCTCCTACGTTTCATTTATTAATCTTCAAAAATAGTTTCCAAAATTTTGTGCGAAGTTATTATATCCTTTTTCATTCCCAATTGCATTTCGTAGTATTTAACCATTGACTCTAATAATTCCTTTCGTTCAGGATTAGTATAGTTCAATTCTGAAATTTCATCAAACTTCGTGCCTATAAGCTGTCTAAAAAGAGCGGATAATTGAACCGATAAATGGTAATCAAAAATATCATTGGGAAATTCAAAAATACCTTCTTTTAAACTAAAATGTTTTTGACTGGGCTTCTCGGGTGCTGAGGGTTGAAAACCAAAATACCTTGAAAGCCCCATTAAAAAAACCAGATGGAAGTTGACATTAAATTCACTTTCATCAAAAATAGCAATAGCGGTAGAAGTATAGCGGTATAATTCTGGATTTGTTTCCTCCTCTTTAATGCACTTATATAAAATATCTGTAAGAAAAATAGCTACCATGCTCTTTCTTACATCCATTGTAATAGAAACAGGAGGTTTTTGCAATTTAATTGGCCCCGCATAGTTAAGGCTTTTATTTGAGTTATATGAGCAATCAATTTCTAACAAATGAAAAGGTTGTAGAACTGCTGCTGCCCCTTTCTTTTTCTTTATGCCTTTTGCAATAAAAGATTGCAAACCATACTCCTGTGTAAATACTTTTAAAACAACACTTGTTTCTGAGTAAGGGAAATGCTTTAAGTAAATTCCTTTTATCGATTGCCGCATCAACTTATCTATTAGGAAGCTCCACATAAAATGTAGTACCTTCTCCTATTTGTGTTTCAAAGTAAATTTGACCGGTATGATTATCCACCATCTGTTTAACCATAGCTAAACCTAAACCGGCTCCAGTAGATTTCGTAGTAAAGTTTGGTGAAAATATCTTTTTTTCAATTTCTTTAGTTATACCAACACCATTGTCTTTAATAAAAATTAAATGTGTATTTTCTTTTGGAACTAATCCAACCTTAATAGTTCCTCTTCTATCGTCAGGAATTGCCTGAATCGCATTTTTTATCAGATTACTAAACACACGGTTTAATTGTTCTTTATCGCCTAAAACTATTGCTTCTTTTGGATCATTTGCTTCAAAGACAACATCTACGCCAACAGTCTCACTAAATAACTCACAGGTAGATCTTAACACTTCTTTGATATCAATTTCCAAAATGGTAGCTTTTGGCATTTGAGCAAAATTAGAAAATTCATTTGCTATGGATGTCAATGTATCAATTTGCTGAACCATTGTAACCGAAAATTTTGATAGCTTTTCCTTAAAATCAGGATCATTTTTATCCAATGCTCTTTCCAAATGTTGCACACTCAATCTCATAGGCGTTAAAGGATTTTTAATCTCATGGGCCACTTGTCTTGCCATTTCTCTCCAAGCGCTTTCTCTTTCACTCCTTGCAAGTTTCTCAGCACTTGATTCTAATTCCTTAATCATTAAATTATATTCATCCACCAAAGCTCCTATTTCATCTTCTCCTTTCCAGTCAATTAATAAATTCTTCTTATTGATTTTAACTTCTTTTAGCTTGTTTGCAATTTCTCTTAGAGACTTTGTAATGTACTTTGACAATAAGTAAGCAAGTAAACTTGCCCCTATTAGTAAGAATACATATATCTCTAGAAGTGTTGTTAAAAAAGGAGCCAAATCACTTTTATCATTAGAATTTTCCAAATTATATGGAATATTAATAATAGCGATTTCTTGCCCTTTATTATTTAAGATATAAGAATAAGTAGATACATAGTACTTGTTTAAGTTTTCTACTTGACGTTGTTTTGATGATTGTAACTTTTTTAAAAGTTCTGGCGCGATGGTTTGTGTGTAAAATTCCGGATCACTTTTGTCATCTCTGCTGGACATCAGCACTTGCCCTTTGGTATTAAAGATGTTTATCTCAATATTGTTGACATCGGCTAGCTCCTTAACTTTGTACTCGAAATCCTTCCGCACAAAATCCATGTTTTTCGCAATTTCAACTTCCTTTAAAAAGTACTGCAAAGATGTAGCAACTGTATGTTCCTTTCTTTTTAATCTGTCTTGATGATATTTCTCATTTTGATTATCGAAAAAAATAATGGTAGTAGCTCCAATTATTAGTAATGATAGAAGAATAATAGCCAACATGGATATATAAATCCTTGTTCTAAGGCTTGGACGGTAAAAACTCATTTACAAAATATTATTTTCTATATACGGACAAATTTTGAGCCACAATATCGATTGAGTCATTCTAAGTTTGGAACTTCAAAAGTACTTCCACGTACAAACCTTACACCAATTAATAACTCATGCGTTCCTGAACTATAATTTTTTAAATTGGAGGTTGTAAAATCAAAAGAATATCCTATTACTAAATTTTCACGGAATAGATATCCAATCATAGCAGAAGCAGCATCAGCTGTTCTGTAGGCACCACCAAGCCATATTTGATTCTTATAAGTTACCTTGGCCATCAAGTCAACTTGAATTGGAGCCGCTTCAACATACTTAACCAAAACAGTTGGCTCGATTTGAATGTCTTCACTCGCATTAAAACGGTATCCTCCATGCATATAATAATGGTTCTCTAACTTACTTAAACCTGTATTTGTTCCTTCGTCGAATTTTAATTTAGATTGTAAAATATTTGGTGCAGCTACTCCAAAATTCCAGTTGTCATGATATAAATAAAAGGCAAATTTTGCATCTGGCACCAGCGTTTGCATTACTCCATCAATTATTACCGGATCGTTCGGAGAATAGGTAGTTATCTTGTGACCATCTAACTTCCATTCTGATATTCCAAAACTTGCACCTAGAGACAATCGAATGGATTCAGATAAGCTTAGTTGATAAGAATAAGACCCCTGCAAACCGGTGCGCCGCGTTGGTCCAACATGATCAGTATAAAGAAATGCCCCCAATCCCATTTTGAGATTTTTTGTTGGACCATTTACCGTTAATGAATACGTTCTTGGCGCATCAGACAATCCTACCCATTGGTATCTATGTCCTGACTTAACATCAAAATAAGGTTTTGAGCCAGCTATTGCGGGATTATATGCATAATCGTTGAATAGAAACTGACTAAAAGTTGGCAACTGCTGAGCCTTTATATGTAATAAAGACAAACTGCAAAATGCTATGATTAAATATCTCATTTTCATCTCTACTTTCTTTATCGCATTATAGTTACTGGTCCAGTAAAAGCATCCGGATATTCAGGATGATTAAGAACAATTATATAGTAATATGTCCCGACCGGTAGGTCTTTTCCTTTATATCTACCGTCAAACTGCTGTAAATCTCCGATAGAAATAAATAGCTGTTGACCCCATCTATTGTAAACTTCAATAACGCATTCTGGAAAATCTGTCATTAGATCAAGTTGCCAAGTATCATTTATTCCATCCCCATTTGGAGAGAATCCGTTAGGAAAAATAATCTCAGGCAATAATTCTACATAAACCGTATCGCTATTTACACATCCATTGGTATCTGTAACAGTAACTACATAGTTTTGGCTGAATAAAACAATTAATTCAGGATTCGCCTCTATACCTGAAGTGTCTGTAAAATTTGTGGTTGGCGTCCACTGATACGGACCGTAACCTGAAGTAGGTGACCCCCCTATAACAATTGGTGTTCCATAACTTTCAAGATAGTCCGGTCCTGCATCTACAACAGGTAATGAGTGAGTCAATACCTCAATTGTATCCGCTGAACTACAGTTTAGATCTGTAGCAACAAATACCAATGTATCTAAAGCTGCAACTAACGGACAATGCAAGAGCGTATCTGTTATAGATAAAGTATTGCTAACCCCATTCGTAACCTCCATCCATTCGACACTGTAATTAGTAGCCCCAATAACTGTACCTATCAAATCAACACAACCTCCAAAACAAAAACTAGTGTCTATTCCTGCATTAGAAATCAATGTATTAAGTGTGTCTATTCCAATTGTATCTATATAGACACATCCGTTATCATCCGTTACAGAAATTTCGTAATTCATTGGAAGAACATCAGTGATAAATGGCACCCCAGGATCCACAAATCCTGATGGAGGAATAGAGGCCCAATTATATGTATAAGGAACAGAGCCACCACTAGCTGTTATATATATAGCGCCCGCTGTTGAATTCACACAATATGCATCCGTAATGGAATCTACAACTATAGAAATTGCTGAAGGCTCATTAAGGATTACTTCCGAAACTACTATACATAAATTAGCGTCGGTAATAATTACTGTATCAGCACCCACACACAAGTTAGATGCAGTAGAACTTGAAGAAGGGTTACCACTCCAAGAATATGTATAAGGCAATGTTCCTCCCGAAACTACAGCATAAGCCTCTCCATCACAACCTCCTCCACAAGAAGCATCAACCAAAGTAGGGCTACTAAATAAAAGAGTGTCTGGAGAATTTATAATGCCTGTTCCATAGGCAAAACATCCAGTTCCAGGATCAAATACCTCTACAGTATAAGTTCCAGGCGCCAATGAACTAATAGCACTTGTAGGTCCAGCAGCACCCAAGGATGTTGCTCCATTAAACCATTCGTATGTTAATACACCCACAGAATTAGTTACTGCAGCAGAAATAGAGCCAGTATTATCATCATAACAATTGCTTTCAACTATTTGCAAGGCAACTCCTGGAGCCCCCATTCCCGGGATAGCAAAGGTTTCCTCTATTTGGCAATTTCCATCGTCGATCGTTAAGGTATATGTCCCTTCTGCTGCTCCAGTTGTATCTTGACCTGTTCCAGCTCCAGGCGACCAAACATAACTATAAGTTCCCGTTCCTCCGGTAGCAGTAATTTCAATAGCTCCATCAGAACCACCACAAGTTGACGGAGTTACATATGCCGTTGAGCTAATAACCGTATTTACGCCAATATTTGCTTCTCCAATCAAAACACACCCATCTGAATCAGTAATTTCAACATTGTAAGTTCCTGCTTCTAAATTGGATGCCAAACTACTTGTATTGCCATCATGAATCCAAAGATAGCTATATGGCAATGTTCCTCCAGTTGCATTAACTTCTGCAGATCCATCAGTTCCTTCATCACAGGTTACATCAACTTCATTCATTGTATAACTTGTAGGTCCTCCGTTATCACTGACACTTACATTAACATTTACAACACAATTATTAAAATCTGTAATTTGAACTGTTTGAACACCTGGGCATAAACTATCAGCAGTAGCGGTGGTTTGTCCGTCAGACCAGTTGTATGCATAAGGTGCTATTCCTCCTAATGCTGTTATTGTTGCTTCACCATCACAAATTCCACATGTAGCATCAATTACCGCTGAAGTTCCTGTGATTTCAGCTGGAGAACCAATAGTTATGGTTTCAAACGAAACACACCCCGCTGCATCAGTAACCTGATATATATAATCTCCCGCCGGGGCATTTGCTAAATCTTCTAACTGCGATATTGCATTTGAATTCCATAAATAAGTAAATGGCGCCGTTCCTGTGATTGTAACGTCCGCACTACCATCTTGCGAACCAAAGCAGGTAACATCTGTAATGTTATCAATCGTAATGGTAGGTGCAGCAATATCGTTTATCGTAATAATTGTATCTAGTCTACATCCAAAAGCTCCAATAACTCCTAAATTATATGTTCCTGAAGGAACATTAGTTGTATCAGTACCTGTACTAATTGCATCCCAATCATATGTATAAGGTGCAACACCACCGCTAGCATTAGAAAATGCTGCGCCATTAGATAACAAGCAATTAGCATCTATTACACTAACATCAGCAATGATCTGAGGTGATTCTGTCAAAACAAACGACGTGTCTTTTTGACACCCATTATCATCTACAATAGTTAAATTATAAGTGTCGGCTACTAAGTTCGTGATGTCTTCATCACTAGTAGGTGTGAAAGTCGGAAGCAAAGCAGTCCAAGAATAATTATATGGCCCGGTTCCTTGTGTTACGGTAATATCTATCTCTCCTGCACCCTCTTGAAAACAACTATCTATTACAACGATGAAAGAAAGAAGCATTGAATCTGGCTGCGAAATCGTGTATTGATCTGATATTGTACACCCATTAGAATCTGTAGCAACAACAGTGTAAGTTCCTGTATCTATTGCAACAAGATCTTCTGTGAGTGTTGGAGTTGGGACAAATCCACTATTAGTACTTGTCCAACTGTAATTATATTCAGGAGCCAACACAAATGGTGTGCCTCCATCAACAGTAATATCAATACTTCCGTCCATTGCTCCTAAGCACAATACATTATTCTCTAGTCCGGATATCGAAAGTGCAGAGGGTTCTAAAATACTGTCAATATAGGTTGAGATACAACCATCAGAATCTATTACCGTAAGGGTGTCATGTATTGGCCCAGAATTAGTAAGGTCTTGCGTTATTACACCTGATTGACTCCATAAAAAACTTACATATGGAGCTGTCCCCCCTGAAACATTAACCACTATTGAACCGTCATTGTCACCAAAACAAGTAACGTCTGTTTGAGCCACTAAAGTAATTACAGGAGCGCTCGGATTTGTAACCGTTTCAGTTGCGATGACTATACAACCCGCATCATCAGTAACTGTAACAACAGTAGTTAAAGGTGTTAGTCCCGTTTCGTTAGCATTATCGAGTCCTATACCGTTGAAGTCCCAGTCAATAGCATAGGGTGCAACTCCTCCATCCGGAATTACAGTAACTTCACCATCATTACCTGCGCAAGTAACGGGGACACTTGTCGTTGTTAACGAAAGAACAGGGTTGTCATTTAAGTTATAACACTCCGTAGCTTGACAACCATTACCATCTGTTACAGTAACACAATATTGTCCTGCCTCTAATCCCGTTATATCTTCATTAGTTGAAACATATCCATTTGGACCGGTCCATGCAAAAGTTGTTATCCCTATATTGTCAGTAGGTATAAGATCAATTTCTCCTGTAAACCCTGAAGCACATATTGGATTCGTTAATACTGCCGTTAAGGTAATTTCCAAAGGAGACAAAACATCAATAACGACAGATGATACGCAACCATCCTCTGTATCTTCAACAGTGTATTGTCCGGGTAGTAATCCTGAAGGATTAATTGTGTTATCAGCAATTACCGTTGGACCACTCGTGTAAAATAAAGAATCCCCAGACGTAGCAGAAGTAATGGTGATACTGCCATCAGAATCACCAAAACAAGTTACATCGGTATGCGTATAAGTTATTGGCGCAGATGCAAGAGAAATAATACATTCAGCATCTGTAATTGGGCAGCCATTACCATCCGTTACAATAACATTGTAACAACCTTGCAATAGCCCACTGACATTTGCTGTATTACCAACAATTGCTCCGGTTGATGAATTTGACCACAAATAAGTATAGTCATTTGGTAATGATCCAGGGGTGCCACCTCCAGCCACTACTGAAACAGAACCATCTGGTGTAACACAATCTGTTGAAGGTACTGAAGAAGTTAGTGCTGTTATTTGAGTAGGTGCTGTTACGGTAAAAGTTCCTGTTGCAATACAGCCATTGGCATCTATACTGTTTACAATATAAGTTCCATCGCCTATTTCTAAATCCTCTGCATCATCATTGTCTCCAGTTCCGTCATTGTCCCAGTCAAAAACATTTGGTCCAGTACCTCCGCTTGGCGTAACATCTATCAAACCAAGGCTGTCAGAACATGTTGGCTGAGCAATAATTCCCGAAAGAGTATAAATTGCGGGTTCAGTAATTTCGACAGATCTAATGTCTTGACAACCTGTAATATTATCTGTTGCAGTAAGAATATATATTCCTGAGCACAAAGTAGATAAATCCTCCAAAGAACTGGAAAAAGAACCTGGTCCAGACCAAGACAATGTAAATGGATTTATGCCTGTAACAGTAGTAGTAATATTTCCATCACAAACACCAAAACACGAGACCATTGTGGAATCATCGACAACTATTGCAGGAACAGCCTCTCTTGAAACAGTAATCGCAATAGATTCTATGCAGCCATTTCCATCTGTTACTTCTACTACATAAATACCTTCTACCAACCCTGTTTCAGTATCAGCTGTTCCTAGAGGATCCAATAAAGGGTCATACCATTGATAAGTATATTCCGGCGAAGGAGTAATTGGAGTTCCTCCTGATGCCGCAACCATTGCTTCTCCATCATTACCCGCGCAAGAGGCAGTCACACTTGATCCATTTAGTGTTAATGCAGGTATGCTATTTATATCGTAACATTCTGCGGCCTGACAACCATTCCCATCTGTTAGGGTAACACAATATTCTCCTGCTTCCAAACCTGTTAAATCTTCATCCGTTGAAACATATCCATTTGGCCCAGTCCATGCAAAAGTTGTTATTCCTATATTATTAGCAGCTGTAATATCAATTTCACCCGTAAGTTCTCCAGCACATAAAGGATGAATTATTGCTTCGGCCAATGTAATTTCCAATGGACCTAAAACATCAATAACTACAGAAGAAATACAACCATCTTTAGTGTCTTCCACAGTATACTGTCCTGGAGATAATCCCGTAGGGTTCAATGTATTATTCGGAATTACGGTTGGGCCACTAGTGTAAAATAAAGAATCTCCTGAAGTAACAGAGGTAATTGAAATACTGCCATCAGAAGCACCAAAACAAGTTACATCAGTCTGTGTAAAAGTTATAGGAGGTGATGAAAGAGAAGAAATACACTCAGCATCCGCTACTGGACAATCGTTTACATCCGTAACCTCTATATTATAACATCCCTGTAATAACGCCGAAACAGTTGGCGTATTTCCAACGACAGCTCCCGTTAAGGCACTTGTCCATGAATACGTATAATCATTGGGCAAGGTGCCAGGGGTTCCTCCTCCCGCTATTACCGATACAGAACCATCTGCAGTAAAACAATCTGTTGAGGGTACTGATGAGGTTGAAGCTGTTACTTGCGAAGGTTCTGTTATGGTAAATGTTCCTGTTGCAGCACAACCATTTGCATCTACTCCAATTACTACATAAGTTCCATCTTCTATTTCTAAATCTTCAGTATCATCATTATCCCCTGTACCATCATTATCCCAGTCAAAAACAGTGTAAGGCCCTGTACCACCTATCGGCGTTATGTTTATCAAACCAAGACTATCAAAACAAGTTGGTTGAGTTACAACCCCTGGAAGATCAAAAGCATCAGCCGGACCTAAAATGTCAATGATTGCGGATGACACACAACCGTCTTCAGTATCTTCGACAGTGTATTGTCCAGGAAGTAACCCTGTAGGATTCAAAGTGTTGTCGGGAATTACAGTTGGCCCGCTAGTGTAAAATAAAGAATCTCCTGATGTAACAGAGGTAATTGTGATAGTCCCTTCAGCAGCTCCAAAACAGTTTGCATCTGTTTGTGTATATGTTATTGGTTGCTCTACAGCAGGAGAAAAGCACTCTAAATCCGTCACAGGACAGCTATTTCCATCTGTTATAGTAACATTATAACAACCTTGTATTAAGCCAGTAACAGTTGCTGTGTTACCAACGATAACTCCTGTGGAAGTATTTGTCCATAAATAAGTATAGTCATTTGGCAATGGTCCAGGAGTTCCTCCTCCTGCTATTACTGAAACGGAACCATCTGGTGTTACACAATCTGATGACGGTACTGAAGATGTTGAAGATGTTCCCTGCGCAGGAGTTATTACAGTAAAACTTCCGGTCGCGACACAACCATTTGCATCTAATCCGTTTACTACATAAGTACCATCACCTATTTCTAAGTCTTCGACGTCATCATTATCACCAGTACCATCATTATCCCAATCAAAAGTATACGGTGCTGTTCCACCTGTTATCGTTATGTCTATCAATCCCAGACTATCAAAACAAGTTGGCTGAGTAACAACCCCTAAAAGATCGTAAACTGTAGGTTCAGTAATTTCGACTGATCGAAAAACTTGACAACCGGTAATATTATCGGTAGCTGTAAGCGTATATGTTCCTACGCACAAACTGGAAATATCATCCAGTGCACTTGAATATCCTCCTGGACCAGTCCAAGACAATGTAAATGGAGTTGCACTAGTAACCGTTGTATTGATAGCTCCGTCACAAATACCAAAACATGAAACCAAAGTAGAATCATCCACAACTATTGTAGGTGAATTATCTTCCGATATAGTAACTTGAACTGTATCCACACAACCATTTGCATCCGAAACCTCTACGGGATAAATTCCTGCTCCCAAACCACCAACGGAGATGGTGTTATTAGGTAATATGGTGTACCAATTATAAGTATAATCATCAGGTGCTGGCTGGGCAAATGGCGTTCCTCCCGAAGGGACAATCGTTGCATCTCCATCAGAACTTCCGCATTGTGCATTATTTGTGGTATAAGTAGCTGTTAGTGAAGTTGGTTCAGAAACAATAATACATGTATCAATTGAACAACCTCTATCATCCGAAATATTAACACAATACTCCCCTGCTGCTAGACCTGATATATCTTCGGAAAGAGAGGTGAACCCAGGACCTGTCCAGCTATAAGCATATGGTCCGGCAACAACTCCTCCAGCTGCAGAAATATCTATTGAACCATCCGTATCACCAAAACACTGAATATCCGGCACAACAGTATTTCCAGCTACTATAGTATTAGGCTCATTAATCGTCAGAGTCTCTGTCAAAATACATGAACTAGCATCTGTTACAGTAATTGTATAGTCTCCTGCACAAAGACTAAAAATATTAGCAGTACCAGGATCAACAAATGTAGGATCGGTTGAAGTCCAGGTTATGACATATGGTAATGTTCCTCCGTTTATTGAAGAAGTAATTGATCCATCACAAGACTCAAAACATGTTAAATCCTCCGTCACAAAACTACCCGTTGAAGGAATTGCGTCCATTACACAGACCTGATCCGTATATATACACCCAACTGCATCAGTATAAGTTAAATCATAACAACAAGCAGCTAGCCCAGTTACAGTATACCCCCCAACAGGTGAAGGCAACCCACAAGTGTTGGTCCATGAATAAGTACCTCCTCCAGCTCCCCCCGAAATTACTGCAGTAATTGTTCCATCATCCGCAATACAACTTGAATTTGTACTGGATAAAACTCCTGTTATAAGAGGATTCTCCGTTACCTCCATCGAAGAATCAACCACACAACCATTTCCATCCATAATGGAAACATTATAAGTTCCTATAGGCAACAATGTAAGATTTTGAGCATCTACATAACCCCCTGGAGGCAAATGATCCCAATCAAAGGAATAAGGAGCCACTCCACTAGATGGATTAATATCAATGCTTCCTGTTGAAGCTCCATTACAATCAACATTAGTTACAATTCCATTTAAATAAATTATTGATGGCGTAGAAATTACATATGTAGTATCATACGTACATAATTCCGAATCAATAATGGTAACTGTGTAAGAACCTGAATCAATATTTGTTAAGTTTTGAGTAATGTCTGCTATTGGCGAACCATTAAACATCCAAGAGAAACTATAAGGACCTGAACCACCTGTCACAGACTGTGTAATCGATCCATTAATTTGATCCCAACAAAGGTTGTCAGTAATGACTCCATTTGCAAAAATAGTAGCAGGTTCGGTAATGATAACTGGCACATCCTCAGTACAGCCATTATCATCAACAATGGTAACTGTGTAAGAACCTTCTGCAAGACCAGAAAAGGTTTCGGATACTTGCGTTGCGCCGCCATCTATAGAATACAAATAAGGTGCTGTTCCGGATCCAACATCTGCTGCAACAGTTACAGAACCCGTAGCATTTCCATTACAATCTACATTGGTTTGAGCGGTAATTGCTCCTGTAAGATCGGTAGGTTCTGTAATGGTAACTGGCACATCCTCGGTACAGCCATTATCATCAACAATGGTAACTGTGTAAGCTCCTTCTGCAAGACCAGAAAAGGTGCCAGATACTTGCGTTGCCCCGCCATCTATAGAATACAAATAAGAGGCTGTTCCTGTTCCAGCGTCTGCAGCAACAGTGACAGAACCCGTAGCATTTCCATTACAATCTACATTGGTTTGCGCAGTAATAGCTCCGGTAAGTTCAGTAGGCTCTGTAATGGTAACCGGAACGTCCTCAGTACAGCCATTATCATCAACAATGGTAACTGTGTAAGAACCTTCTGCAAGACCAGAAAAGGTGCCAGATACTTGCGTAGTTACTCCACCATCTATAGAATACAGATAAGGTGCTGTTCCGGATCCAACATCTGCTGCAACGGTAACTTCGCCTGTAGAATTTCCATTACAATCCACATTAGTTTGAGCAGTAATAGCACCGGTAAGTTCAGTAGGCTCTGTAATGGTAACCGGAACGTCCTCAGTACAGCCATTATCATCTAAAATTGTAACGGTGTAAGAACCTTCTGCAAGACCAGAAAAGGTGCCAGATACTTGCGTTGCCCCGCCATCTATAGAATACAAATAAGGGGCTGTTCCTGTTCCAGCATCTGCCGCAACGGTAACTTCGCCAGTAGTATTTCCATTACAGCCCAAATCTGTTTGAGAAGTAATAGCACCTGTAAGCTCATCAGGCTCTGTAATGGTAACCGGTATATCTTCGGTACAGCCATTATCATCAACAATGGTAACTGTGTAAGAACCTTCTGCAAGACCAGAAAAGGTTTCGGATACTTGCGTTGCGCCGCCATCTATAGAATACAAATAAGGTGCTGTTCCAGAACCAGCATCTGCTGCAACAGTTACAGAACCCGTAGCATTTCCATTACAATCTACATTGGTTTGAGCGGTAATTGCTCCTGTAAGATCGGTAGGTTCTGTAATGGTAACTGGCACATCCTCGGTACAGCCATTATCATCAACAATGGTAACTGTGTAAGCTCCTTCTGCAAGACCAGAAAATGTTCCAGATACTTGCGTTGCCCCGCCATCTATAGAATACAAATAAGAGGCTGTTCCTGTTCCAGCGTCTGCAGCAACAGTGACAGAACCCGTAGCATTTCCATTACAATCTACATTGGTTTGCGCAGTAATAGCTCCGGTAAGTTCAGTAGGCTCTGTAATGGTAACCGGAACGTCCTCAGTACAGCCATTATCATCAACAATGGTAACTGTGTAAGAACCTTCTGCAAGACCAGAAAAGGTGCCAGATACTTGCGTAGTTACTCCACCATCTATAGAATACAGATAAGGTGCTGTTCCGGATCCAACATCTGCTGCAACGGTAACTTCGCCTGTAGAATTTCCATTACAATCCACATTAGTTTGAGCAGTAATAGCACCGGTAAGTTCAGTAGGCTCTGTAATGGTAACCGGAACGTCCTCAGTACAGCCATTATCATCTAAAATTGTAACGGTGTAAGAACCTTCTGCAAGACCAGAAAAGGTGCCAGATACTTGCGTTGCCCCGCCATCTATAGAATACAAATAAGGGGCTGTTCCTGTTCCAGCATCTGCCGCAACGGTAACTTCGCCAGTAGTATTTCCATTACAGCCCAAATCTGTTTGAGAAGTAATAGCACCTGTAAGCTCATCAGGCTCTGTAATGGTAACCGGTATATCTTCGGTACAGCCATTATCATCAACAATGGTAACTGTGTAAGAACCTTCTGCAAGACCAGAAAAGGTTTCGGATACTTGCGTTGCGCCGCCATCTATAGAATACAAATAAGGTGCTGTTCCAGAACCAGCATCTGCTGCAACAGTTACAGAACCCGTAGCATTTCCATTACAATCTACATTGGTTTGAGCGGTAATTGCTCCTGTAAGATCGGTAGGTTCTGTAATGGTAACTGGCACATCCTCGGTACAGCCATTATCATCAACAATGGTAACTGTGTAAGCTCCTTCTGCAAGACCAGAAAATGTTCCAGATATTTGCGTTGCCCCACCATCTATAGAATACAAATAAGGAGAAGTTCCGGAACCAGCATCTGCTGCAACGGTGACTTCGCCCGTAGAATTTCCATTACAATCCACATCAGTTTGCGCGGTAATAGCGCCTGTAAGATCGGTAGGTTCTGTAATAGTAACCGGAATATCTTCTGTACAGCTATTATCATCAACAATAGTAACTGTGTAAGAACCTTCTGCAAGACCAGAAAAGGTGCCAGATACTTGCGTAGTTACTCCACCATCTGTAGAATACAAATAAGGAGAAGTTCCTGCTCCAGCATCTGCTTCAACAGTTACCTCGCCTGTAGCATTTCCATTACAATCCACATCAGTTTGCGCGGTAATAGCGCCTGTAAGATCGGTAGGTTCTGTAATGGTAACTGGGACATCCTCAGTACAGCCATTATCATCAATAATGGTAACTGTATAAGAACCTTCTGCAAGACCAGAAAACGTTCCGGATATTTGCGTTGCACCACCATCTATAGAATACAGATAAGGTGCTGTTCCTACTCCAGCATCTGCTGCAACGGTGACTTCGCCTGTAGTATTTCCATTACAGCCCAAATCTGTTTGAGAAGTAATAGAGCCTGTAAGGTCATCAGGTTCTGTAATGGTAACCGGAATATCTTCTGTACAACCATTATCATCAACAATGGTAACTGTATAAGAACCTTCTGCAAGACCAGAAAATGTTTCGGATACTTGCGTTGCGCCACCATCTATAGAATACAGATAAGGCGCTGTTCCTGAACCAGCGTCTGCTGTAACAGTGACAGAACCCGTAGAATTTCCATTACAATCTACATTGGTTTGAGCGGTAATTGCTCCTGTAAGATCGGTAGGTTCTGTAATGGTAACTGGCACATCCTCGGTACAGCCATTATCATCAACAATGGTAACTGTGTAAGCTCCTTCTGCAAGACCAGAAAATGTTCCAGATATTTGCGTTGCCCCACCATCTATAGAATACAAATAAGGAGAAGTTCCGGAACCAGCATCTGCTGCAACGGTGACTTCGCCCGTAGAATTTCCATTACAATCCACATCAGTTTGCGCGGTAATAGCGCCTGTAAGATCGGTAGGTTCTGTAATAGTAACCGGAATATCTTCTGTACAGCTATTATCATCAACAATAGTAACTGTGTAAGAACCTTCTGCAAGACCAGAAAAGGTGCCAGATACTTGCGTAGTTACTCCACCATCTGTAGAATACAAATAAGGAGAAGTTCCTGCTCCAGCATCTGCTTCAACAGTTACCTCGCCTGTAGCATTTCCATTACAATCCACATTAGTTTGAGCAGTAATAGCACCGGTAAGTTCAGTAGGCTCTGTAATGGTAACTGGGACATCCTCAGTACAGCCATTATCATCTAATAATGGTAACTGTATAAGAACCTTCTGCAAGACCAGAAAACGTTCCGGATACTTGCGTTGCACCACCATCTATAGAATACAGATAAGGTGCTGTTCCTACTCCAGCATCTGCTGCAACGGTGACTTCGCCTGTAGTATTTCCATTACAGCCCAAATCTGTTTGAGAAGTAATAGAGCCTGTAAGCCCATCAGGTTCTGTAATGGTAACCGGCACATCCTCAGTACAGCCATTATCGTCAACAATGGTAACGGTGTAAGAACCTTCTGCAAGACCAGAAAAGGTTTCGGATACTTGCGTTGCGCCACCATCTATAGAATACAAATAAGGAGCTGTTCCAGAACCAGCATCTGCTGCAACGGTAACTTCCCCAGTAGCATTTCCATTACAATCTACATTGGTTTGAGCGGTAATTGCTCCTGTAAGATCGGTAGGTTCTGTAATGGTAACTGGCACATCCTCGGTACAGCCATTATCATCAACAATGGTAACTGTGTAAGCTCCTTCTGCAAGACCAGAAAAGGTGCCAGATACTTGCGTTGCCCCGCCATCTATAGAATACAAATAAGAGGCTGTTCCTGTTCCAGCGTCTGCAGCAACAGTGACAGAACCCGTAGCATTTCCATTACAATCTACATTGGTTTGAGAAGTAATAGCGCCTGTAAGATCGGTAGGTTCTGTAATAGTAACCGGAATATCTTCTGTACAGCTATTATCATCAACAATAGTAACGGTGTAAGAACCTTCTGCAAGACCAGAAAAGGTGCCAGATACTTGCGTAGTTACTCCACCATCTATAGAATACAGATAAGGTGCTGTTCCGGATCCAACATCTGCTGCAACGGTAACTTCGCCTGTAGAATTTCCATTACAATCCACATTAGTTTGAGCAGTAATAGCACCGGTAAGTTCAGTAGGCTCTGTAATGGTAACCGGAACGTCCTCAGTACAACCATTATCATCTAAAATTGTAATGGTGTAAGCGCCTTCTGCAAGACCAGAAAAGGTCCCAGATACTTGCGTTGCCCCGCCATCTATAGAATACAAATAAGGGGCTGTTCCCGTTCCACCGTCTGCTGCAACAGTGACAGAACCCGCAGCATTTCCATTACAATCTACATTAGTTTGCGCAGTAATAGATCCTGTAAGATCAGTAGGCTCCGTAATGGTAACATCTGTGTTCTCAGTACAACCATTATCATCAGTTACTAATAGTTGATAAACACCTCCATCAAGGGTACTTTGATCTTGAGAGGTAGGCACGAGCCCTCCTCCTGGTGTGACAATTGTCCAAGAGGGAGTTAGGGGAGCAGTTCCGCCAGACAGAGTTGCAACAACACTTCCATTACCATTGCCATTGCAATCTACATTAGTAACAACAGTAGATATATTAATTGGCGGAGGAGCAGAAACTTGGGGAATTTGAAGGTTTTGAACACATCCATTAGCATCCGTAACTGTGACATAGTAGTCAGTAGAATGACACAAAGAGTTAATTGTTAAACCTGTCTCTCCCGTAGAAGAACCTGCACCAATTGTACCTTGAAACCATTCAACAGAAAAATAAGGTAAAGTACCTCCGGAAACAGATACCGATGCCGTTCCATCACAGATATAGGAGCAAGATGCATCTGAACTATTGTCAAAAGAAATAACTATAGGTGTTGGACTATTCACAACAACGACAGTGTCATCACTACATGAATTAACATCATCAACAGTGACAGTATAGGATCCCGCACATAACCCATTGGCTATAGATGATGTACTTACAACACTTGAAGTTGCGTTATTAACCCAAGAAAATTGATAAGGAGCTCCGTTTCCTCCAGAAGGGAAAGACTCCACTATACCATCACAATCTCCAAAACAACTAGCATCAGTAACAGTTACATTAGGAAAAATATGGGTAGGAGTATTAATGGAAAAGGTAGTATCAAAAGAACAACCATTAGCATCAGTAACATTCAATGTGTTAAGACCAACGCATAAATTATTGGCAGAAAATCCAGTTTCTCCACTTCCCCATAAATAATCAACAGGTGAAGTTCCACCAATAACAATTGCCGTACCAGTACCATCGCAATTCGTATTACAGGAAGGGTCAGTAAGCGTAAATGAAAAAACAATTTGTGGTGCAGGTTCATTTACAATTACATCCTCATTACAAATTTCTCCAGAAATAAGATCCTGGACGATTACAGTATATGTCCCTGCATCTACTCCATTGTAGCAATTTGCCGCTGGACCACTTGGTCCTCCTACCCAAATAATATTGTAGGAGCCAGATCCAGAAATGATATTTACACAAATTGTTCCATCAGAAAGATCTGCACAACTTACATCCTGTCCATTATAATTTGAAGTTACAACAGCATCTATTGTAAGGGAGCCACACGTAGTTTGAGCGGAATAACTAAAAGGGAATAAGCAAAAACTCAAAAGCAAAGCTCTCAGACTAAGGGCTGTAAAAAACAAGTGCTTTTTTATCTGATTCTGAAGGAAGGTTTTCATAAAGCATTACTCTTACGAAGAAATAGAAATTAAGTTATAAATTTTAATTAATGATATAACTAATACATTCATTATTTAAGTTATTTAAGTTGTCGTGTTGTCATTTTTTTCACATAAGAAGCCCTAATTAAAGGTTGAATGTATAATAATTGACGCTTTCACTCCTATTTAAGTTGCTTAAATACTAAGACTCATTCGTTGAAAACCTTCTAAAAAATGACGAATCACATAAAACATCAAACCAAAGAAAATTATAAATCCGTTATTTAGGGCCTAATAATATTTGAACATCCTCAATTAACTGACTGACTTCTAGTGAATCCGTTCCATCATAAAACCCTCGAATTCTTCTTCTTTTATCAATCAAAACAATATTTTCTGTGTGAATAAAATCTCCTTCACCTCCCTGGTCGAAGTTAGGATCATGTTCACTAGGAGCCACTAAATAACTTTTTCTCGCCAAATTGTATAACATCTTCTTCTTGCCCGTTAGAAATTGCCATCTTCTAGAGTCGGCTTCATATCTTTCTCCATAGTCTTTTAAAACTTCAACAGTATCAATTTCAGGCCAAACTGTATGAGACAATATTATGACATCATTATTGTATAAATATTTATCATGAATTCGACTTAATTGATTATTCATTATTGGACAAATAGTGGGGCACGTAGCAAAAAAGAAATTAGCGACAACTACTTTGTCTTTGATAATTTCTTGCGAAACATTTTCTCCATTCTGATTGATTAATTGAAAGTCTAAAATGGTATGATTAACCCCTTTATTATGCAAGGAGGAATCAACCAAAGCATGATTTACATCAGTAGGGTTTAATATTGGCAGTTTCCTTTGGTGTTTTTGCTCAAACAGGATGAATGTGGCTATTGCAATTATACTAATGGCAACCACAGTTAAATACAGAATAGTTTTCTTCATTTATTCTTTTCTGCAAAGATATAGTCTAACAATTATAAACTATGTATTATTGATACAAAAATCTTTTTGACTTTGATTCGAAATGCTACTTATCGGGACTTTCCTCTAAATTAGTTCTTAGATCAGGTATAAGTTTTTAAATCGTAATACTACCATTTTACGACTATTTTCCCTGTTGACTTTCGTCCTTCTAAAAATGCGTGTGCCTCTCCTATTTTGTCTACTGGAAATTCGCCACCAACTTCAGGCTTTAATTCTCCTGCTGCTGTCAACTTTACAACTTCTTCCAAACATCTTTTCAACACCATTTTTTTATTGTCCGCAATTTCTAACATGTTAATTCCTATGATACCCTGGGATTTCATTAACAAAGAAATTGGTGTAAAAAACCCAAACTTTCTAACCAGATTTAACTTAGAGAAAATATTACCTCTTGAATCAGCCATTTCGGCTGCTCCATAAATTACTTGCTTCCCCCCCTTATCTAATAACTGAGTGTCTTTTCTAAAGGTTGATCCACCAACAGAATTAAAAGCAACATCTATTTTTTTACCGTTTGAATGTTTGAAAACTTGCGCAACATAATCTTCATGTACATGATTAATAGGATAATCAACACCTTGGCTTTTTAGATAATCCATTTTCGCATCAGTGCTTGTAAGCCCATAAACTTCACAGCCTTTAAGTTTTGCCAATTGCGTTATTGCAGTTCCTACACCACCTGCTGCTGCGTGAATTAAAACTCTATCGCCTGCAAATAAACTTGTGCATTCATAAGCCGCATAATACGCTGTGCAGTATTGGGTTGCCAAAGCAGTCGCTGCAGCAGCATTCATCTGGTCCGAAATAACTGCACATGCACGATAGTCAGTTTTAGCAAATTCTGCGTACCCTCCAAAACGCGTCATAGCCACAACCCTTTTCCCAATTAGACTCTCACCTTCCTCACAGTTTGACTCAATTACTTCGCCAACAACATCATAACCTAAAACACTTGGAATGGGAGGTGCAGCAGCATACATGCCTTTTCTTGCCATAACATCTGCAAAATTCAACCCAAATGCTTCTACCTTGATTAAAACATCTAAGGCATCTAATTTTGGTTTTTCAATTTCTCTTATTTCGAATGCCTGGTTTGCATTTCCATTTCGTATTAACGCTGCTACTTTCATACTATTAAAATAAGCCTTGTTCTTTTTGAGATGCTTCATACCCTTCATCAGCAGTCAAGTTTGGTTGATCTGCAGCATCCACAGCTAATTGATCGCAAACTTCATTGTATTTATTACCTGCATGCCCCTTCACCCAAACGAAAGATACGTTATGCTTATCGTAGATGGTTAAAAAACGCTTCCATAAATCAACATTCTTTTTCCCTTTAAATCCTTTTTTTACCCAACCCTTTAACCATCCTTTTTCAACGGAATCAACAACATATTTTGAATCCGAATAAATCGTAACATCCATCCCTGGCTTTTTCAGAAGTTCCAGCCCTATTATAACAGCCAATAACTCCATACGGTTATTTGTGGTCAATCTAAATCCTTCACTTACCTCTTTGTAGTGTTTTCCTGCAATCATTACCGTTCCAAAACCTCCATTTCCAGGATTTCCTTTAGCTGAACCGTCTGTGTAAATAGTAATCTTCATCTTTGCAAATGTATTCTTTTTTAAAGTTTGAATAGCGCTAAGTAAATATATAAAGTTCTTACATTTGAGAAAACAAATTTCTTGCACCATGTTACATAATGTTGACTTTTCAAAGGTTTTATTTTTAGATATTGAAACGGTTCCAGAATACTATAAGTTTGACGAGCTTTCAGAACGAGGAAAGGAACTTTGGACAAAAAAAACACGTTTTCTGCAAGAACGAGAAGATAAAACTCCCGACGAAATTTATGAGAAAGCAGGAATTTATTCCGAATTTGCCAAAGTAGCTTGTATTAGCGTTGGAATGCTGATTCAAAAAGATGGTGAGACACAAATTAGACTAAAATCCTTTGCCGGAGAAGATGAAAAAACCTTGCTAAAAGAATTCAACAACTTATTGAACACACATTATAATCATGACTCTTATTCATTGTGCGCTCATAATGGAAAAGAATTTGACTTTCCATTTTTAGGTAGAAGGATGTTGATTAAAGGATTAAAGCTTCCTAAACTATTAAACATTGCCGGTAAAAAACCGTGGGAAATAAATCACCTTGACACCATGGAGCTATGGAAGTTTGGTGACTATAAACACTATACCTCTCTAGAGCTTTTGACGTATATTTTTAACATCCCAACTCCAAAAGACGACATTGACGGAAGCCAAGTTGCTAGTGTTTTTTATGAAGAAAAAGACATCGACCGCATAATTACTTATTGCGAAAAAGATGTAATTGCAACTATTCAGTTAGTTCAAAGATACAAGGGTGAAGAATTGGTTCACGAGGACTTTATTATTAGCACCTAAAACCTAGAAATACTAATCCGCAAGCTCCAAGTCTATTTGCTTTTTAAACATATCCGTATTCTTCACAACCACTTGAATTGCTTGGCCCAAATAAAAAGACTCTTTAGTTTGGTATGATTCCAACCGCTTGGTTTTGTCGTTCAATGAAAAACTTCCATCCAAAGAAGATACATGTATTAAGCCTTCGCATTTTGTTTCGTTTAATTCTACAAACAATCCAAAATCAGTTACCCCTGTAATCTTCCCTTCAAATGATTGACCAATTTTATCGCTCATGAATTTGACTTGCATATACTTAGTTGATGCTCTCTCAGCACTCGAAGCTTCCTTTTCTGTTGCTGAAATATGCTTACATTGTGCGTCTAGTTCTTTGCTCCCGTTATAGGTTCTGTTATTTAGTTTTTCAAATAAAACTCTATGAACCAATAAATCTGCATACCTTCTAATTGGAGAGGTAAAGTGCGAATAATAATCAAATGCCAATCCATAATGCCCAATATTATCGGTTTCGTAAATTGCTTTCGACATAGAACGAATAACCATTGGTCCAATTATATGTAATTCATCTTTTGCTTTAGCTTCTTCCATTACTTTGTTTAAAGCAAATGAAATTGGCTTGCCTTTTACATGTTGGATTTTGTATCCAAATTGATCCAAGAAGATTTTTAAATCTGCTATTTTCTCTTCATTTGGTTGATCGTGCGTTCTGTACAAGAAAGGTATTACCAATTTATTTGGTTCAGGCTTACCGATAAAAGCTGCAACACTTCTATTCGCCAAAAGCATAAACTCTTCAATTAATTTATTAGCATCTTTGGACACTTTCAAAACAATTCCTAATGGGTTACTTTGTGCATCTAATTTAAATCGAACCTCTTGACTTTCTATTTCCAGAGCTCCGGTACTCATTCTCTTTTTTCGAAGAACTTTTGCATATTTATCCATGGTAAGAATAACATCTCCAAAATGATCATCTTTTACTTTTCCCTCAATAATCGCTTGTGCATCCTCGTAAGCAAATCGTTTGTCTGAATAAATTATTGTTTTCCCAAACCATTCGCTTACCACTTTCGCTTCCTTGTCTAATTCGAATACTGCAGAAAATGTTAATTTGGTTTCTTCTGGGCGAAGGGAGCATAATTTATTTGATAATATTTCAGGAAGCATGGGGATTACCCTGTCCACTAAATAAACGGAATTCCCTCTGCTATATGCCTCTCTGTCTAACTGGGTATTTGGCTGAACATAATGGGAAACATCCGCAATATGAATTCCAATTTCAATATTGCCATTTTTTAATTCTTTATAAGAAAGAGCATCATCAAAATCTTTTGCATCATGCGGGTCAATAGTAAAGGTCAACACATCCCTAAAATCTCTTCTGTTTTTTACCTCTATATCATAATCTGCTTCTTTAATCTTTTCTGATTCTAAAGTTACTTCATTTGGGAATTTAAACGGAAAACCAAATTCTGCCAAAATAGAATGCATTTCAACATCCATAGTCCCTGCTGCACCAAGTCTTGATACGACAGCGCCAAATGGGCTTTTAACACGTTTTGGCCAAGTAAGAAACTTGACAATTACTTTTTCTCCATTTTTCGCTCCTTTTAAATGGCCTCTTTCAATAAAAAAATCAACAGGCATTTTACTATCATCAGGACGAACAAAAACGGCAGAAGCACTTACATCAATTGTCCCCACAAACTCATGTTTCGCGCGCTCAACAATACTAACTACCTCTCCTTCTAATTTTCCCCCATGCGTTTTTAATTGAACCGAAACAATATCATTATTGAAAGCCTGTCCTGTGTTTCTTTGGTGAATAAAAACATCTTCTTCTAATTGGTCGCTAATAACATAAGCTGCGCCTCTTTGAGTAAAGCTAATCTGTCCTTCTATATTGGACGAGCTGGCAGATGATTTTATTCCTTTAAACTGTCCTCTTCCTTTCGCTTCTATCATTTCATCGAACTCTAAGTCATAGAGAATCTCGTTTATCAATTTTCTTTGTGATAAATCTTTTATATTCAGTTTTGCTGAAATTTGCTTGTAGTTATACAACTTAGAAGGGTTCTCACTAAATAGATTTAGTATCTTTTTTGTTAAATCCTTTTTGAACCTAAATCCTGATTTGTTCTTTTTTTTTGGCATTTGAATGTTACGTCTATTTAATTAAGACTATTTATTTATGAAGCAATTACGACAATAATTGAGTTGGATAATCGAAATTGATTACCAAAAGTTACACATTGATACGTGTATAAGTTTAAAAAAAATGAGGTGATTGCTTATTAATTTATATGAAATTCGACTTTAAATTAACCTATGAAAGGTTAGTTACGTCATTATTATGGAACAAATTTAGGCAATTCTTGTATAATTGTCGTTATAGATATTATAAAACATGACAAAACGCTTGTTGTTTCACATATTTTTCACAACAACAATAACGCTAATTATTGGAACTGTTTCGGCTCAATGCACTTTGACTGTAGACGATATAGTAGAATCGAGTGCTGTTTCTTGTAATGGATCTTGTGATGGTGAATTAAGGGTTACTTTTTCAGGAGAGATAGGTCCAGCTACTTTTCAGTGGTTTGATGCAAGTAATATTGATTTAGGAATTAACAATGACACCGCAACAGCGCTTTGTGCGGGAACATATACCGTTATTATCACTGATAATAATAATTGCACTGTAGACACTATCATTACATTATCAGAACCGGCAGCGATTACCTCAACCATTGCAAGAGTGAATACACCTTGCGCAAGCTTCGCTGGTGAATTAAACATTGCAGGAGGCGGGGGTTGTGGTCCACCCTATACTTATTATATTGATGGTGTTGCACTGCTAGGATCAGACTCGATTGGATTAGCTGTTGGATTTTATACAATTACTATTCAAGATAACTGTGGCTGTTCGCAAGAATTCACAGATTATGTTAGTTCTACTGATGGGCCTTCTTTTACAAGTAGTTTTGTAAATCCCCCTTGCAACGGAGAAGCTAATGGATTAATAACGATTATAGATACACTAGGAGTTTCGCCAATAACCCAAAGTATTAATAGTGGCATATCATTTTCAACAAATTTAGTTTACAATAACTTACCTGCAAGTGGGTATCCGATTATTGTACAAGATGGAAATGGCTGTCAATCATTAGATTATCTTAACTTGACGGAACCAGATGTAATCTCAGTTTCACCAATTTTAATTGACGAAACATGTGTTTTAAATAATGGATCCATTGACTTCCAAAGTTCTGGAGGAACCGGAGCTTATACTTACAGCATTGATAATGGTGCTAGCTTTCAAGCTGGATCACTGTTTACCGGGTTAACTGGAGGAATGTATGTCTATGTTGTTGAAGATGATAATGCTTGTCAAGTTTTTGGACAAGCCGCACTATCAAGTACTCCAGGACCAATAATTACGAATATCAAGTTTTGTAAACCCTGCTTGTTCTAACAATTGTAATGGAACTATTTCTATTACTGCCACTGACAATTCTTCCATTAATTATTCTTTAGATGGCGGCGTAACGAATCAAGCTACTGGAGAATTCATAGATTTATGCAGTGGAAATTACACAATCGACATCACCAATATAGAGGGGTGTGAAACTTCTCAGAACCTCATTTTAACTGCTCCCATGCCTCCAATAGCGGAATTTACAGTAAGTGACACTAATGGTCCAGCACCATTAACTGTGGTATTTACAAACTCAAGCGTTGGTGCAACATCTTATTTTTGGGATTTTGGAAGCTCGTCCTCTACTAGCCTAGCGATGGATGAAACATTCGAATATACAACAGAAGGTTTTTATACAGTAATGATGGTGGCTTCAGAACTTTTATGTACAGATACTGCTTATCAAGTTATCAGTGTAATAGGAACGCCGGACATATCAATGCCAAATGTGTTTACACCAAATAACGATGGTGTCAACGATGTGTTTAGACCAATTACTATTGGAATGACCGAAATTATTGGCGAAATATATAACCGCTGGGGAGAATTAATCTACAAATGGCAAGGAATTAATGGTTATTGGGATGGATACACGCGTCCTTCAGGTCAGTTAGCACCTGCCGGAACCTACTTCTATGTTGTTACAGCTACAGATGTTGGTGATGTGACTTATGCTTTAAGCGGATCCGTTCAATTAATGAGATAAGGTTTATTTTTTCTTAAAAGTCTTAAAAACAATTTCTGCTTTTGCTTTTCCAATCACTTTTTCCATCTCCTCCAAAGAAGACGCTTTAATTCGTTTAACCGATTTGAATTTTTTGATTAGTGCTAAATGTGTTTTTGGGCCTATTCCCTTAATCTGATGCAATTCTGACTTACTTAAATTAGCTTTCCTCCTTTTTCCTCGATGATGCGTAATTCCAAATCGATGTGCCTCATTTCTCAAATACTGAATTACTTTTAACGACTCGGATCTTTTATCTAAATAAATGGGCAGAGAATCACCAGGAAAATAAATTTCCTCCAAACGTTTAGCAATACCTATAATGGTAACTTTACCTCTTAACCCTAAAACATCTAAACTTTTAACGGCTGAACTTAATTGGCCTTTTCCTCCATCAATAACAATTAACTGTGGAAGCGGCTGGTTTTCATCTAGAAGTCTTTTATAGCGTCTATAAACAACTTCTTCCATGGAGGCAAAATCATCGGGGCCAATAACCGTTTTTATATTAAAATGACGATACTCTTTTTTAGATGGTTTAGCATCTTTAAAAACTACACAAGCCGCAACAGGAAAGTCTCCTTGGATATTTGAATTATCAAAACATTCGATGTGTGTTGGTAATTCCAATAAGCGCAAATCTTTTCGCATTGTATCCATAATTCTTTTAGCGTGTTTATCCGGATCTGTATTTTTAATTTGGCTTTGATGCTCCGTTTTAGCATGTTCAGCATTGCGAAATGACAAATCCAGAAGCCCTTTTTTGTCACCTTTTTTGGGCACAATAAATTTAGTATTTTCAAACACTAAATTTAGTTTCTGTTGAACCAATATTTCTTTCGACATACTTGGAAATCGGTCACGAATTTCAAGAATTGCAAATTCTAACAATTGCTTATTTGATTCGTTTAAACGCTTTTTCAACTCTAAAGTATGACTCTGAATAATTGCCCCATTCATCACTTTTAAAAAATTGACGTAGGCTGTGTTAATATCAGAATCAATAGCAAAAACATCAACATTGTTAATGGTTGCACTAACCACCATAGATTTGGATTGATATTTCTCAACCAATGCCAAACGTTCTTTAATATCTTGTGCCTTTTCAAAATCATATTTTGCAGAAGCATTTTTCATTTTATTGCGCAACTGTTCAATGACAGAATTAATGTTACCTTTCAAAATTTTTCGAACATCTCTCAATCGATGATCATATTCTTTGGCTGAAACCTCTCCTTGGCAGCAACCTTTACAATTCCCAATATAGTATTCTACGGAAGTTTGAAATTGTTTATCTCCAATATTCTCTTTTGTAAGCTTATGTGTACAATTTCTTATTTCAAAACTTTGCTTGAACAAATCCATTAAAGTTTTAATCATTTTCACAGAATGGAATGGACCGTAATATTCACCAGCCGATTTTTCTAATTGACGTGTGTAAAAAATTCTTGAAAATGGTTCTTTTCGAATACAAATCCAGGGATAAGATTTGTCATCTTTCAATAATACATTATACTTTGGTTGGTATTTTTTTATGAGCGTATTTTCTAGAAGCAAAGCATCCATTTCGGTACTAACCTTAATGGTTTTAATATCCACAATTTTTCCAACTAAAATTTTCGTTTTAGTCTCCTCATATTTTATTTTATTAAAATATGAGGAGACTCTATTCTTCAGGTTTTTTGCTTTTCCGACATAAATAATCACATTGTTTTTATCGAAATATTGATAAACTCCAGGAGTGCTAGGTAACGATGAAATAATTTGAGTTATGTGTTCACTTTTTTTCAGATAACAAATTTAACCTATTTCTGTTTGTTTTTTCTTTGTCAAAATACAAGCACTTTATCATTAAACGCAAAACCTTCGGATGTAACGGTAAATGATAACCAGTAGCTTCTATATTACTCTATATTCGTTTAGAAAATAATTACTTATATTCTAAAGGCAGCACAAAAGATTTCTTTTTTTGACTCAACACAACTAATGTTTGCATCTGACCTATTTCTTCAATTAAACTTAATTTTTCTGAAATTAAATAATCGAATGCTGGTATGTCTTTTACAATAATTTTAAGCTGATAATCGAAGTCCCCTGCTAATTGATAGCACTCAACTATCTCATCTATTTTGTTAATCTGATTAATAAAGTTAGAAATAGCATTCTTCACTTGCCTTGTTAACGATACCTGAATTAGCGCTGTAAAACCCAACCCTAACATGGGTCCATTTACAGATGCATGATAGCTCTGGATATAGCCTCCTTTTTCCAGCTTTTGAACTCTTCCTAGTGTAGGAGCAGGAGACAGCCCTATCTTTTTACTTAACTCAACATTCGTAATTTTACTATTTTTTTGGAGTTCCTTTAGGATTTTTAGGTCGGTCGCGTCTATTTTCATATAATACATTGCTCTATCGAATTAGATAAATAACTAATCCTAAACTAATGTACTGAAATTATTTAATTTGCAGAATTATATTTTAAATAACCTGGAACAGAAGCGGCTTGCTCGGGGAAGCGTCATTTTCGAAACTTGCTATCTGAATATTGATGAAAAATGTGCCATCAACTACGTTATCAGGAACAAAAATCAATTCGGTAATCGTTGAATCATATCTAGGACTATCCGGATAATTCCAAAACGCCCTATGCGATATCATTTTCCCTCCATCAATTTCTCTGTCAACAGAAGGTAAGTCAATTAACAAATGTTTGATCCCCATATCCGATATATATTGAGCTGCTTCTCCAGTCAAATAAGGCCAGTTTGTGTTTGAATGTTGGGCGCCTATTTTTTCTAGCGGATTAGGTAGAGTTCTAATAACAATAGCTTCAGGATTACCAATAATTGCATTTTGAATTTGGTCTTTCGTTAAAATCCGATCTCCTTTTTTTTGCCATTCAGTTTCCGCTCCAACAAATATTTCTGGTTCAATCGAAATTACTTGTCCAAAAAAGAAAAAGGTTTTCAACGTATCATTTATCGAGTATACCTCTTCAGAAATGTGCCCAACACATTCTGTATGTGTTCCATTTCCATGCGGATTAAAAAAAATATTTCGAAAATTAACATCTCCCCCTTCCGCAACACTGCCTAAAAATTGATCCGTACGAACGGGTTCAATTTTCATTGGTTCTACGTACCAGGCATTTACACCTTTCTTATCACCTCGAAGCGGAACAGAAATATCTATCGGGTTTGACAGATCCACTTTATAGGTCTGGTTTTTATGTTCAATAGAGGCTATCATAATTATATACTAATTCTTTATAAACATCATAAATGTACTATTAATTATGGAATTGTTTTTAATAGATTAGCTAACAAACAACTCACTAGCAATGTGGTCAGCGAATGCCTTACCCTTTTGATTTAGAGAGAATCCCTGTTTGTTTATGCTGATTTGATCAGAAAAAACAACTAACTGTTTCTTGAGATTAAGCAACTGCTCTTCTCCAAACTCACTTTTGACATAGTCAAACTCACATCCCCATATAGTTCTTAGACCTAAAAGAATATACTCGTTATACCTATCTTTTTGAGAAAGTTTTTCTAATTCGAATGGAACTTCTCCGCCTTTTATTGCTTTAATGTATTTAGCATTGTTAGCAACATTCCATTGGCGGGTATTACCGTTAAATGAGTGAGCAGAAGGTCCTATACCTACATAAAATTTTCTTTTCCAATAAGATGAATTGTGTTTTGAGAAATATCCTTCTTTACCAAAAGAAGAAATCTCGTATTGCTTAAATTTATTGTTTTCCAAAGTATTAATTAGCAATTCAAACTGCGCTGCTGCTGCTGCATCGCTCAATGGCTTAGATTTACCCGTTTTGATAAATTGATACAAGGCTGTTCCTTTTTCTACCGTTAAATTATAAGCTGATATATGCTGAACATTAAGATCTAATGCTTTTTGTAAATTAACTTTCCACGCTTCAATTGTCATTTCAGGTAAGCCATAAATAAGGTCAATTGTAATGTTATCAAAGCCTAGTCCTTGTGCATCTTGAACACATTTAGTGGCTTGAATTGAATTATGTGCGCGATTCATCCAAGTTAAATCAACATCATTAAAGGACTGGATTCCGATACTTAATCTGTTTATGCCTGCTTGTTTTAGTTCTTGTAGTTTTTGAAAAGTGAAATCATCAGGATTCCCTTCCAATGTTATTTCAGGATTAGAAATAACAGCAAATTCAGCATATACCTTATTCAAAATTCTTCTGATCTCTTTAGCATTTAAAAAACTTGGCGTACCTCCTCCAAAATAAATCGATTCTACTAATTCTTCATTCAAATAGCTTTTTTGAATTTCTATTTCTTTTAGTAAGCAGTTTATTAAGTCCTCTTTATTTTTCAAAGAAGTGCTAAAATGAAAATCACAATAGTGGCATTTCTGTTTGCAAAAAGGTATGTGGATATAAATGCCCATTGATTTTCAAAAATACATAGTTTGAGTGGTACAATCCTCTATTTACTCAATTAATAAATAGCTAACTTTTAGGGAAACCTTTCTCTCTTTATTACATTTGTATTCCAATCAATATAACTTATGAAACCCCTTTCTCTTCTATTACTATTATTGTTTATTAGTTGTTCTCAGGAGCAGGGTAGGATTCCTGTTGAAAAAACCATCCCGGCTGATCAGAAACCAAAAACCAAGACCGATGGTGAGTTTATTGAACATCATCCCAATGGAAATATAAAAACAAAAGGCTTACTTAAAAACGGAAAGAGAACTGGTGTCTGGACATCCTATTTTATCAATGGAAAAGTGCAAAGTGAAAGCAAATTCGATAAGGGTAAATTGAATGGAAAAACGGCAGCTTATTATCCCAATGGTAATGTGCAATACATGGGGCTTTATGTCAATAATAAAAAAGACGACCACTGGTTTTTTTACCAAGAAGATGGGTCCTATTTAAAAGATGTTTTATTCAAAAATGGAGACAAAGTGACTACTTCTAATAGCCACTAAATATTTAAAAAAAGAAACAACTATCGTGAATAAAAAAGAGAATTAATTTAAAGGTATTTCCAAGTTTTTGCGGCTAAATTCACATAAAATAAACTGTTTTATTTAACTTTAATTTATTAAGTTGAGCGTATGAAAAATTTAATTATTTGTATAGGATTATTAGCATTGTTTATTGGAGTTGCATCTTGTAAAAAAGATTGGACTTGTACTTGTTCAGATGGTTCTAGCCTTTATTCTTGGCCAATTGAAAATGTAAAGAAAAGTGATGCACAAGCAACCTGCGATCAATTAACTGACATTTATGCGGGGACCTGCAGTCTAGAATAATGTATAAATCACCTTATCCAAAGGCATCAATTCGGACTATTGTTTTATTCCAGTCCGTATTTGGTCTTATACTTATTATAATTTCTGGATTGATGATTATCTAAATTAATCATTCTACCATCGATAAAAGCAATGACAACATTACTTGTTTTCATATCCAATGCATCTCCATCCGAAACAAATAGGGTTGCTTTTTTCCCTACCTCAATCGACCCTAATACATTATCTATTCCCAAAATTTTTGCAGCATTCAATGTGATTGATGCTACACCTTCTTCGTAAGTGAGTCCATGAGCAATAGCTGTGCCCGCAACAAACGGCAAGTTTCTCGTTCCCATTTGTTCCATTCGAGCGAAGTATTGCAAGCAATAAGGGACCCCAGCATCATTCAATAATTTAGGCAACTTATAAGGCAGGTCTATATCGTCTTCTGGTTGATTTGGTAAGCTATGAACATGTTGAACAACTACAGAAATATTATTTTCTTTCAATCGATCAGTCACCATCCAGGAATCATATCCTCCAACAATAACAACCTTTTTCAAGTTATACTTTCGCTTAAAATTGATAACATCATTAATCTCTTTCACATAAGAAACATTTACAAAAAGCGTTTTGTCTCCAGAAAACAACCCCTTCATTGCCTCTAATTTTAAATCTCTGTCTCCTTCGTTTGAAGCTTTACTGTAGGCTAGCGATTCATCGAAAAACATATTTATATCCTTTGTTTTTTCCATATAGTTTTTTGATTTTTTCGAATCTCCAGGAGTTGACCACCACCCACTCGACTTCATAAATCTTGGCCAATTTAAATGGATGCCAATATCTTCTTTTACAAGGGCATCTTCCCAGTTCCAAGCATCAAAATGAACGACTGACGAGCTCCCTGAAACTACTCCTCCCCGGGGAGTTACTTGAGCCAATAAAACTCCATTGGTTCTTATGGTTGGTGTTATTTTTGAATCTGTATTATATGCTATTATGGATCGAACATTAGGATTATAGGTTCCGATTTCATCAAAGTCCTCAGTGGCTCTAATTGCTCCTATTTCCATTAATCCAAGAGTAGAATTTATCGCTATAAAACCGGGGTATACGTGCTTATCTTTAATGTCAATTACGGTGTCATAATCTGAATTATTAATTGTATTGGTTAGCGCGTTCATCACGTTAATAATTTTACCGTTTTCCAAAACAATAGCTGAACGATTAATCATCTCCCCTGTTCCTAAATGGGCCGTTCCGTTTAACAACAAAACGCTTTTTCCCTGTTTTGCACCAGGCGCTTCTTGTCCTTGAAAATTTGAAAAACTAAATCCAAGAAGAATTATTAATATATATTGTACATTTTTCATTTCTACCCAATTTTAATTACCATCATCACTTAAAGTTCCACAAACGTGCACTGTAGACTTCTTCTTAACTGCTTTTTGTGTTTCAGCTCCTCCATTCTTTTCTTCTATCATTTTCGTAATAATTCTAAGACGCTCCTGCTGAATCTCTTTTCGCATTTTAAGATCTCTTTTCCAATCATAATAAACTATACCGTCAATAATTGTTTGCTCCACTTTTGCGTACACAGAAAGTGGATTGTCACTCCATATTACTATGTCAGCATCCTTTCCTATCTTTATACTCCCCATCCTTTCATCCACATGTAATAAAATAGCGGGGTTTAAGGTTACCATTTTAAGCGCCTCTTCCTCCGTCATCCCGCCATACTTAATTCCCTTAGCAGCTTCCTGATTTAACCTTCTCCCCATTTCAGCATCATCGCTATTTATAGCGGTTACGATTCCCATCTGATTTAGCAAAGAAGCATTGTGTGGTATAGCGTCATTCACTTCAAATTTATATGCCCACCAATCACTAAATGTAGATCCTCCTGCGCCATGAGCCTTCATTTTATCTGCCACTTTATACCCTTCCAGAATGTGCGTGAATGTATTCAGTCTAAACTTCATAGAATCCGCTACATGCATTAGCATATTTATTTCAGATTGTACATAGGAGTGGCAGGTTACAAAACGCTGTGCATTTAGTATTTCCAAAATAGCTTCCGTTTGCAAATCTCTTCTTGGAGCGCTTACTTCTTGTTTTTTCTTTTTTGCAAGGGCATTATAGACAGACCATTTCTTCTCATACTCTTGAGCGTTAATAAAAGCATCGTAAAACACTTGCTCTACCCCCATTCTTGTTTGTGGAAAACGAATGGTATTGTAAGAACCCCAATTTGATTGTTTCACATTTTCACCTAAAGCAAACTTTATAAATCCGGGGGCATTCTCTACCTTCATTTGTTCCGGACTATTACCCCACCTTAATTTTATTAATGCCGCTTGACCTCCAATTGGATTTGCAGAGCCATGTAATAATTGCGACGCCGTTACACCTCCTGAAAGCTGACGATAAATGTTAATATCATTCGGCTTAACCACATCTCCTATACGCACTTCTGCAGTGACGGCACTTGACCCTTCGTTGACACCTCTCTCAATAGCGATATGCGAGTGCTCGTCAATAATCCCAGGTGAAACATGTTTGCCTTTCGCGTCAATTACTAATGTATTTACATCTACAATATCAGCTATTTTGCCAATATGCGCTATTTTGCCTTCTCGGATTAACAAGTCCGTCTCTAACGTACCTTGTTCTTCAAGCGTCCAAACTGTTGCGTTTTTAATTAAAATTGATTTTTGAGTAGGTAATGAATCCCAACCATAAGCCATCATAGGATAATTAAACTTCCCCAGATTTACTGAATCAGTAATAGCTTGAAATTCCTTGTCTATGGACTTTGCAAATTCAAGTGCTTTATCCAGATTTTTCTTTTTCTTATGTCTTTCACTTCGGATAGCTGTCCATTCAATCCACTCTCCATTGGGCATTTGACCACGCCCATCCCATACTCCTGAATCAAAATTTACATTTCCTGATAAACGATATACACCTCCATTTAATTGGTATGATATTGCTATCGTGTGGTCATTCAGGCTAGTAACGACCTTTACTGACTTCTTTCTAATTACCTTATATGGCTTGCCGGTCAATGAATCTAAAACCAAATCTCCTTTTGCACTTATGCTGTCCGTAATCATATCATAAGTTAATTTTCCTGAAGGTTTTGCTTTTGAGCCCGAGACTACTAGCGTTCTAATATTCTGATTAACATTTAAGTTGTATACACCTCGAATATCAACTAGATCCATAGCAGAAACTTCGTGCTTCTTACCTCTAATCCAATTTTGATGAATACTCTCCCCTTTTTCAAAAATATCTCCTGAGGTAATGAGAAAATTTGCTTGTTTTCCTATAGTTAATGATCCTAATTCCTTGTAAACCCCCATCATTTCCGCAGGTATTTGTGTCAAAGACTTAAGCGCTTGTTTTTTTGAAAGCCCCATTTTTACCGCTTTACGCAAATTCATTAAGAAACTTGATTTCTTTTTCAATCCATCTGTTGTTAATGCAAACACAATTTGGTTTTGCTCTAAAAATTTTGGATTAGATGGAGCTAACTCCCAATGTTTCATTTCTTCCAAAGAAACATGTCTTGCATCATAGGGGTCCTCAACATCGTATGGTTTAGGAAAGTTTAATGGAACAATAAATTTTCCGTTGGTAGCTTTCATATCTGCTACCATTTGGTATTCATCTCCAGACCCTTTAAAAATGTATTGAACGTTAAACGCATCCCCTATTTTATCCGCTCGCAACACTGAATATTTATTTCTAACTTCAAAAATTTGTGGTAAGGTTTGTGTCGCTGTAAAGGCCTCTAGAGAAAGATTCTTCTGTTTCTCTTCAAGTGTGTTCTGATACCATTCTGCATCCAAAAAGGTTTGTTTTAACAGAGCAATACACCCCATTAAAGAGCTCGGATAGGCTTGTCGCGAAACTCCTTTTTTAAATGAATAATGCGCCGCTCCCTTTTCCAAAATAATATTCTCGTGTTGAGAGTTAGAGGCTAAATTAGCAAGGACAGATGTCCCTCGAGCTATACCATCTTGCTGGTGAGAAAGCACCGTTCCGAATCCGTTGTTACGGTATTCCTTTGCCAACTTTTCATTATCTTTGAATGTGTCAATTCCATTAACCTCTGGCTTTATCGCCTGATTCCAAGAATAGGCTCCCTTTTTTAAACTATTATATTGGGGATAGTCATTTCGTGGCGATGCTTCAGCCTTTTCAATACCATAAGAAGAGTAGAGATCTATAAAAGATGGATAAATATGCTTTCCATTAACATCGTGGACTACACAACTTTTAGGAAGTTTCGTTTTTGGTCCAACATAAGTTATCCTTCCCTCCTTAACAAATAAATACCCATCATTAATTACGGCATCTGCATCTATATGCAGAGTAGCATTTATAAATGCATGAGAATTATGATTCTTATCACGTACCCCATTTATTGGAAAATCTTCTTGCGAAAACCCTATGATTGAAAAGAAAATGAATGATAAAAATAAGTAGTTTTTCATAAATTAAATCTAAAGCAAACAAAAATAAGCATTGTTATGACAATTAAAGGTCTCATATTTTTAGCTTTGCAAAGAAACTTTTTTATAAACGGTTAAAATGGAAATATTAAAACATGCGCACTCTGGTCTGAGATGGCTCTTTCTAGTGATAATAATTTTTGCAATTATTAACGCAATTAGAAAATGGAAATCTGGTGATAAATTTGAAGCAAAAGATAAGTTGATTAGTATTCTAGCGCTTGCATTTACGCACACCCAAGCTATTATTGGACTTATATTATATTTTGGAGAGGAGAAGTATAAAGGGTTTTCAGAAATGGGAGACCGAATTATTCGTTTTTATGCTGTGGAACACCTTTTAGGTATGTTAATAGCAGTAGCTCTTATTACAATTGGACATAGTAAAGCTAAAAAAGCAGGAGATGACAAAGCAAAATTCAAAAAAATATTTGTTTGGTTTTCAATTGCATTATTAATCGTGTTAATTTCCATCCCATGGCCTTTTACAATATCAGGAGCTGGTTTATTTTAATAGGAATTGTTTTTACTTTGGCTTCTTGTAGCGAACAAGAAATAGTAATTAACGACAATGGAAGCCCAAATGGAAAGGCGATTTATAAGCAAAACTGCAAAGTATGCCATGGAGGGAAAGGAGATTTAGGGATTGGCGATGCCGCGGATTTGAGTGCTTCGAAAAAAACCTTTCAGGAAAAACTATACATAATTACGAATGGTAGTGAGAGTGGTAAAATGACTTCTTATAAAGGAGTCTTAACTGAAAAAGAAATCGCTGCGGTAACTGCACATATCGAAACATTAATAAAATAAATGGGCGGTACTAATTCAGAAAATATTGATCCAAACAATGCTGTAATCGTTGGAATAATTTCGCAAAAACAAACTCCAGAACTAATTACGGAGTACCTTGATGAACTGGAATTCCTAGCAAAAACTTATGGTGTAAAAACAAAAAAACGATTTACACAAAGACTAGAGACCCCAAACACAGCTACTTTTGTTGGAAAAGGTCGGTTGGATGAAATAAGGGAATATGTTAAAATTAATAATATAGATACGGTAATATTTGATGATGACCTATCGCCCTCCCAACTAAGAAACATCGAAAAGGTATTACAAGTTTTAATATTAGATAGAAGTTTATTGATTTTAGAAATATTTCAACAACGAGCTCAGACATCACATGCAAAAACACAAGTAGAATTAGCACGTTATCAATATTTATTACCGCGCCTAACCAACATGTGGACGCACCTTGAAAGACAGCGAGGAGGAACAAGTACTCGAGGAGGTTCTGGGGAAAAAGAAATTGAAACAGATAGAAGAATAATTCGAGATAAAATTTCACGTCTAAAAAAACAATTAAAAGCAATTGATAAACAGATGGCTACCCAAAGAGGTAATCGTGGTAAGTTGGTTCGTGTAGCATTGGTCGGATATACAAATGTTGGCAAATCAACTTTAATGAACGTATTGAGTAAGTCTAAAGTTTTTGCCGAAAACAAACTCTTTGCAACTTTAGATACCACCGTGCGAAAGGTAGTATTGCAAAACATTCCTTTTCTTATGTCTGATACTGTTGGGTTTATCCGGAAATTGCCCCACCAGTTAGTAGAGTCTTTTAAGTCGACATTAGATGAAGTTCGAGAAGCTGACCTAGTAGTTCATGTTGTGGACATAGCACATCCAGCTTTTGAAGACCATTACAACACAGTTAATCAAACTTTAGCTGAAATTAAAGCTTTAGACAAACCCATTTTATTGGTGTTTAACAAAATAGACACATATGATCTTTTAGGCGGTTTTGAAGATGGAGAGTTTTCTAGGCCCACTTTAAAAGAATTACAAAAAACGTGGATGGCCAATCTAAATAATCAGTGCTTATTTATTTCTGCTGAGAAAAAAACGAATATTGATGAATTGCGAAAAGTAATGTACGAAGAAGTGAAAAAAATTCATATCACTCGGTTTCCTTACAATGATTTCTTGTACCAAGAATACGAATAGAAAACAATACCCGCAATAATTTCCTATGAGCTTATAGATGAATTAGTTTTAACATTAAGCTATTCAAATACGGACCAAAGAAAAGGGAGCATAGAACGCAAGAACAAGTTACATGGCCCAAGGAATATTGGGCCAATTCATTTATGTTAACTCCGAAAAAAACACAATAATTGTGAGTTAGGAGAAGATTGGTGGAAAGTAACCTGGAGAATTGTATTTCCCAACATTTATACAACTATTTAAAAGCACGTATTTAATCAATAAATTCACTTATTAAAGTGGTTTTTAGCCAATTTAATAACATTTATAAACTACGTATTTTTAAAACTTCATGTTTTGAGAAGGCTCACACTTCTCTATGTTTGCTATGTAATTAAAAACAAAAAACATGAAAAATTTATTTAGAATCACACTAATGACATTGGCTTTAACCTCAGCAAGTATTAAAATACAATGTCAAGACAAAGCAGAAGTAGTTAACGTTTATACAGATGGAGTAACAATTTCTCCAAATGGGGCGGAAAGTTTACTCAGAATAGAACTAACCAAAACCGAACAATTTAAAGTATGTTTGCTATGTAATTAAAAACAAAAAACATGAAAAATTTATTTAGAATCACACTAATGACATTGGCTTTAACCTCAGCAAGTATTAAAATACAATGTCAAGACAAAGCTGCAGTAGTTAACGTTTATACAGATGGAGTAACAATTTCTCCAAATGGGGCGGAAAGTTTACTCAGAATAGAACTAACCAAAACCGAACAATTTAAAGTATTTGACAAACTAGATATGCTTGAAATTGCTAAAGACAATGAAATTGACTTTAAAGATTGCTATGGCAAAAAGTGCTTACACAATATTGGTGTTCTGGCCGAAGTTGACAAAATCGTTACAGGCTCCATCGAAAACTTAGGGAAGAAAATAGTCGTAACAATAAAGATTCTTGACATAAATACCGACAGCTATGATCAAATTGCAATTCAAGAGTTCATCAATATTGAAACAGAGCTTCAAAATATGGTTCAAATTACCTTAAATAAAGCGCTAAGTATTGAAAACGATAAAGCCGCAATGGAAACACTGGTTTATTTTAATCAACCACCAAAAACACCAACAGTTCAAATCAGCAATAGTGGACCAAGAATGGGGCTGGCTATGGTTGGAGGAGACTTACAAGAGGTATTAACACGCTCAGAAGAAGAAGGAGGGTATGAAGCAATTCCAATATTATCTCAGTTTGGCTACCAATTTGAACAAGTTTATTTAAGCTCTGGTAATTTTCAAGCACTTGCTGAAGGAATGGTCTTAATGACTGGACTGGAGCAAGGCTTATTTAACCCGAGTTTTGCTTTTATGAATGGATTTAGAAACTCTAAAACGGGAATTGAGATTGCATTTGGACCTAGCATTAAGTTTAAGAGAGAGGCACAAGGATATCGAGATGAAGATAACATTTGGCACCGCAGCCAGGAATGGGATGCGAGTGAACAAGTAACTGATAGTGCCGGTTTCACCTATACAGATTATAATGCAAACCCAAACCCTTACGAAATCGTTACAAAGCTCGACAAACGAGGAGACATAAAACTAGCTGCAACATGGGTATGGGCAGTAGGTAAAACATTCCATTCAGGATACCTTAACATCCCTGTAAACGCATACTTCTCTTATGGAAAAGAGGGATGGTATACTGGACTATCAGTAGGGTTTAACATTGCAAAAAAAGATTAAACAATTAATTACAAAGAGCTGGGAAAGCATACAAGCTAACCTGGCCTTTGTAATTCTTCTATTCTCTATTTATAACTAAGATTAACATCCTTTAACAACCTCTTTTATTATATTTACGTTGAAATAGTTTTTAAATTGTTTATTATGAAAAACTTTCAAGAGGTTAATTCAAATATAATATACTCTGAGCGTCATTTAAAAGCTGTAAGAAATGAAATTGAGAAAGTAAGGAATGAACTCTCGTCGGAAGAATTAATAAAAAACTCATCTTCTCCTCGCTTTAAAAACATCCACAAACATCTAAAAGAGGTAGCCAAAGAGCTATATCTAATTAGAGAAGCTCTTGCAACTTTTGACAGTTTGCTACCAGAACATGAAGATGCCACGACAAAATACAAAAAACTTGTTCTTGAATTGAAAGCGCTAAAACAAGAATTAGATAGCTTTCAAAATAGCGCGACTGCACCTCAAAAGGAAAAAGAAGGTTCTCCAGAAAAGCAAAAAACGACAACTGAACCCATTCAGACCAAGAAACAGGAAGAACCAAAGAAAATAAGAGCTGAAGACACAGAAAGCTTTATTGGAACAAAGGTAATTAGTATAGTGGGCATTTTACTGATGATGCTTGGAATTGGGTATGGGGCAAAATATGCCATTGAAAACAACTTAATAAGCCCTACAGTTTGGATAATTGCAGTATACATTCTAGGAACCGCGCTGCTACTATTGGCGTTAAAACTAAAAAGCAAATACCAAAACTTTTCTGCCGTATTATTAAGCGGTGCGATGGCTATCTATTATTTTACCACTTATTTTGCTTTCGCTCAATACGACCTTATTGCACGAGAAGTAGCGTTCGGAATGATGCTTGTTTTTACTGTATTTACAGTACTTGCGGCATTACGATACGACAATCAAATTATTGCCCACATTGGGTTTGTTGGAGCATATGCTGTTCCGTTTCTTGTGCGCGGAAACAATGAAAATGTTGTTGCATTGTTCTCCTTTATGGCTATAGTAAATGTTGGAATACTTGCCGTAGCCATTAAAAAGTATTGGCAATCACTACTCTATTCAGCCTTCTTTCTAACCTGGTTAATATTTACAAAGTGGTTTCTATCAGTATATAATCCCTCTATTGACCTAAATACAGCGATCATATTTGCTTCTTTGTTCTTTATCATTTTCTATGCAACCATTCTTGCCTACAAGCTATTGCATTCAAAAGTTTTTGATGGTGGAGACATCTCCCTAATCATATTAAACGCTGTTTTCGCATACAGTTTTGGATTAGCAATTTTATCTAATAGCATTTCTACAGAAAACTACTTGGGCTTATTTACGCTTTTAAATGGAGTAGTGCATATTATCGTGAACCTAACTATCAAAAGGTTTAAAGAATATGATAAAAATATGCATTATCTCACGTTTGGACTTGCGCTAGCATTTGTTACCATTGCAATACCCGTAGAATTTGATGGTAGCTGGTTGGCTTTGTTTTGGCTTGCTGAATCTGCAGTTCTTTTTTGGATTGGAAGAACGCAAAAAGTTCGATTCTATGAAATCTTCTCCTATCCGTTATTAGGAGTTGCAATTTGTTCTCTTCTTTACGGATGGGGAGAATACTATGGTAATCTTCATGAGTTCAAATTATTTTTAAATGTTGACTTTTTAATATCAGCAATGTTTATCTTGATATTGGGCTTAATGCTAATTATCTCTAGGAAAACGAAAGAAGCTGCTTTTAACGATTATAGTGGAGTTCTAACGTGGGCTCTATTTACAATGCTATATTTTGCGTTTTTCATGGAAATTAATGGATATTGGAGTGCCCAGTTGGGAATAAACAATGAACTTCCTCAATGGCTTTGGAAAAATCCCAAAGCTCAAGCACTTTCAGCATTTAGGGTAATCTGGTTAACAAACTACACTTTATTGTATCTAATCGTTATCTCATGGGTCAACATAAAGATTTACAAAAATAGAACCTTCGCAGGGATCAATTTAATTATAAACGCTATTGCTATTTTCTTGTTTTTAACTTTTGGTCTCTATAACTTGAGCCTATCCAAAGGGTTCGGGGATTTTGGCACACAGTATCTTCTAAGATACTCTTCTATTGCAATTTTTGGCGGTTTACTTTTTTCAACAAGTCAATATATAAAGCAGCCATTTATCCTGCTTAATTCATCGGTTGGAATAAATGTCGCAACGCATATTATTTTCTTGTGTGTTCTAACAAGCGAATTGTTTAACTGGATGCACTTGCTGAATACCCAGTCAATATATAAACTTGGACTAAGCTTGCTATGGAGCATATATGGGTTTGGATTGATTATTTTCGGCATATGGAAACGATTAAAACACCTGCGAATAATGGCATTTATCATTTTTGGAATAACAATCTTGAAATTATTCTTTTACGATATTGCGCATCAAAGTACAATATCTAAAACAATTGTAATGATTAGTTTGGGAGCTGTTTTATTAATCGTTTCTTTTTTATATAATAAATATATCGGAAAGATATTAAAGGAAGAAAATGAGATTAAAGAAAATATAGGGTAAAAAAAGAGGAGTGATTACTCACTCCTCTCTAAACCAAATCAAATCTTCCGGACTAGTGAGCGGCTTTGCTCGCCGAAATATCTAACTGAAAAGTAACGGTTGGATTAGTTGCTTCCAATTTTTCTGCTTCTGGAAGAGTATCTTGCTCCAATAAATAGGGTAGGTTAAACTGCAACATGTTTAAATCGAAATTTGCTGTGGCAGCAATCGATTCAGAAGACATATTCATTTCAACAGGAAATGAAACCTCCTTACTTATTCCAAGTACGTTTAGGGAACCTGTCAATACTCCATCAGTGATGTTTGTAATTGTAAACGAAGATGTTGCGAAATCAGCCACAAAGAAAAATGAAGTATCCATTAAATGATTTTGCAACATTACTGTATACTCATTTGGCTCTCCAGATTCAATTATAGAAGTCATGTCAAAACTGAAATCGCCTCCTACGACCAGGTCGTCCTCAACAACAATAGACCCAGTGCTAATGTCTACTGTTCCAATATGATCAGGAACCGTATCTTTGTAGGATTGGGCACTCCAAGTGACAACTGAAGATTCAGCTACATGATATGTCCCGCTTAATTTTGCAACTTCAACATTTTCTGTTCCTTCTTTTTCTGTTTCTGCTTCTTTTTCTCCACAGGAAGAAAAAGCGATAGTTGACAATGTCAACATTGATAATACTATTTTTTTCATTTTAATTAATTTTTTGGTAAATCTACTACCATTTTTTAAAAATCCTACATTTTTTATATTTATTTGTTGCAACATCTATTTTATTTTCACATTCCTTCGTTAACATTATTTGGGACCTGTCAGGGTAACTCATTAATAAATTAAACTACTTTCGTCCTATGGCAAAATCAAAAAGTAAACTAGCAAGAACAGGATTATCGACAGTTGTTGGAATATCTCTGCTACTTTTTCTTCTTGGGGTTTTTGCCTATATCCTTACAACACTTACTGCAAGTGCCGATGCAATGAAGGAACAGTTAGTTGTCGATATTCTTTTTAGAGAAGAGGCGCGCGAAGTTGATATTTTGAAAATGGAAAAAGAACTTGCTTCAATGCCGCATGTTCTCACCGCACAATATGTCTCGAAAGACTCTGCAAAAGCTTTGATGATGGAAAGGTTGGGGCATGATTCATTTGATATTTTAGACGGAGCAAACCCCTTAAGACCTTCCATAGCAGTTAATCTTGCATCGGATTATGTTAATGCGGATAGTGCAACTAGTTTTCAAAATACAGTGCTGAGCGGAAATGAACATGTAATTGAAGATGTTTCTTACGACACCACTCAATTCATAGAATTAACCAATACTTTTTCATGGCTTCGCTTTATAATATTCACGATTGGAGGAATTCTTCTATTTATTGCAATGGCATTAATTAACAATACAATTCGTTTATCCGTTTATTCCAAACGATTTACAATAAAAACCATGCAATTAGTTGGTGCAAAGCCAAGCTTTATAAGGCTTCCGTTCTTGCTTAATGCTCTAGGCCAAGGTTTGCTTTCTGGAATTATTGCAGTTGGGCTTTTAGTAGCTTTTGGATATTTCTTTGGACAAATCAGTCCCGGACAAATAGAAAGGATTACTGCGAGCGAGGTCCAGCTTCAAAAAGAATTTCAGATATTTGCCAAGCTTTTTGGTGGAATTATCCTTTTGGGTATTTTTGTAAGTTGGGTATCAACTTACTTTGCATTAAGTAAATATATCTGGATCAAAACAGAAAAACTATATTAAATGGAAAATTCAGTAATGGCCCTTTCAAGGGAAAATTTCAAATACATAATTGTTGGCTGTGTAGTTGTTATTGTGGGCTTTATACTCATGTCTGGTGGAGGCACAGAAGACCCTACTCAATTTAATGAGGAAGAATTATTTAGTTTTAGAAGGATTACCCTAGCGCCATTTTTGGTTATGCTTGGATATGGCGTAGTGCTCTTTGGGATATTAAAACGTCCAAAAAAAGAAGCAGCCGTCCAAAATTCTGACACCGTTAAAGGATCCGTTACTGAGAGCGAGGAAATCCGTGACGACATGCCCAACAATTAAAAATGGACTGGATAGAAGCTTTTATTCTTGGGGTAATTCAAGGGCTTACAGAATTTTTACCTGTTAGTAGCAGTGGTCATTTAGAGTTAGCGAAATTAATTCTTCCTAGTCAGTATACTGGCGAATCGAGCATGCTGATGACAGTTGTTTTGCACTTTGCAACTGCTTTAAGCACTGTAGTTATTTTCAGAAAAGATTTAATGCAAATTATCAAAGGGATTTTCCAATTTCAATGGAATGAAGCAACAAAATTCTCTGTAAAAATTATTATCTCAATGATCCCAGCGGCACTAGTAGGTGTGTTTTTTGACGATATAATAGAATCTTTTTTTAATGGCGCAGTTCTATTGGTTGGGTCAATGTTGCTTGTTACTGGTGGATTATTGTTCCTGGCTGACAAAACAAAAAACACAACGAAAGAAGTTAGTCTTTTCCATTCGATTATAATAGGCATATCACAAGCAATAGCCATTCTTCCAGGTATTTCAAGATCTGGAGCAACAATTGGCACCTCCGTTCTACTTGGAATAGATCGAGAAAAAGCAGCTCGATTTTCTTTTTTAATGGTGGTTCCTCTAATTTTTGGAAAAATTGCAAAAGACCTTTTAAGCGGTGATTTTTCAACCCTTAATATGGAAGTTGCTCCACTAGCAATTGGGTTTATTGCGGCCTTTATTACAGGCCTAGTTGCCTGCACCTGGATGATCTCCTTAGTAAAGAGAAGTAAATTGGTCTATTTTTCTTTTTATTGTTTTGTTGTAGGAACCATAGCGATCATATGGTCTTTTCTCTAAAATGAGCGGTTCAAAAAAATATAACTTTAGAAAAGGAGAAGTTGTTATAGTTGACAAACCTTTGCATTGGACTTCGTTTGATGTAGTAAACAAGCTCCGATATCCATTAAAAAAGAAATATAACATTAAACGTTTCAAAGTGGGTCATGCAGGGACCCTAGACCCATTAGCAACAGGCCTATTGGTTATTTGCACGGGTAAAATGACCAAAGAAATCAATGGTTTTGTTTTAGACAGTAAAGAATATACCGGCGTTATTCAATTGGGAGCAACCACCCCCAGCTACGATTTGGAAACAGAAATTGACAACATTTTCCCAACGAAACATATTGACCAAAAATTGATTAATCAGATTATCCCTAAATTTTCGGGAAAAATTAAACAAGTTCCTCCTATTTACTCTGCAAAAAAAGTAGATGGGAAAAGAGCGTATGACCTAGCTCGGAAAGGTATTGAATTGGAATTGAAAGAAAATGAAATCACCATTATCGACTTAGAGTTAACCCTTGTAGATAACAACCAAATTACTTTTAAAGTGAATTGCGGAAAAGGAACCTATATCCGCTCTTTGGCAAACGATATTGGAAAAGCCTTAAACTCCGGGGGACACCTTATAGAGTTGCGAAGAACTAGGTCTGGTCGCTTTACTACTGACGATGCTAAAAGCGTTGAAGAATGGATGGAAATAATCAATAACACAGCAGTATCGGAAGAAATGATTTAACCTATATTTAAGTCAACTGAAAAAGCATTTTACTTTTCTCATTTTATTTGTTACTTTTGGCGGCCCTAAAGCGTATCATTAAAAATTAAATATGAAGTTATCACAATTCGAATTTGAGTTACCAGAAAAGCTAGTGGCAGAGTATCCTTCAGAAGAAAGAGATGAGTCTCGATTGATGGTTGTACACAAAGATACTGGAGAAATAGAGCACAAAATGTTTAAGGACATTCTTGATTATTTTGACGATGGAGATGTTTTTGTTTTGAACAATACGAAAGTTTTCCCTGCAAGAATGTACGGAAACAAAGAAAAAACCGGTGCTAAAATTGAAGTTTTCTTATTAAGAGAATTAAATAAAGAAAGCTTATTATGGGATGTTCTCGTTGACCCTGCAAGAAAAATTAGAATAGGAAATAAGTTATATTTTGGAGAAGATGATGAATTAGTTGCTGAGGTAATTGATAACACAACATCAAGAGGAAGAACACTGCGTTTTCTTTTTGATGGTCCTTATGAAGAATTTAAAGCTACGATTACCAAACTAGGAAACACTCCGCTTCCAAAATATATTAAACGAGAAGCCGAGAAATCTGATGCTGAACGTTACCAAACAATTTTTGCCACTGAAGAAGGGGCAGTTGCTGCACCAACTGCAGGCTTACACTTCAGCAAGCAATTAATGAAACGTTTGGAAATTAAAGGTATTGAATTTGCAAGATTAACCTTGCATGTTGGTTTAGGAACATTTAGACCTGTGGAAGTTGAAGATCTTACCAAGCATAAAATGGATTCAGAGCAACTAAGGATCGACCAAGAGGCTGCTGATTTAATCAACAAAGCAAAAGATACAAAAAAACGTATTGTTTCTGTTGGAACCACTGCGATGCGGGCAATAGAGACATCAGTGTCAGTTGACAAACACCTTAAGCCATACGAAGGATGGACGAATAAATTCATCTTTCCTCCTTACGAATTTAATCTTGCCGATGCAATGATTACAAACTTTCACACACCAAAATCTACTTTATTGATGATGGTTAGTGCCTTTGCTGGTTACGATTTGATGATGGAAGCTTATAAGCAAGCCGTAAAAGAAAAATACAACTTCTACTCTTATGGTGATGCTATGTTAATCATCTAAATAATTTTTACTTTTGGAAAACCTCGCCCAAAGGCGGGGTTTTTTTTTATCTCATTATCTCCATTTATTCCAATATCTTTGCTGCGTGGAAAAGAAAATAGACATTAGACAACTTTCGCTAGAAGAACTAACGGAATACTTTACCGAAATCGGAGAGAAAGCTTTTCGTGCAAAACAAGTTTATGAGTGGCTATGGAAAAAAGGCGCTATCAATTTCGAAGAAATGACGAATCTTTCTCTTGCTACGAGAGAAAAATTAAACGAGAAATTTGAAATTCGATTCTTGCAAATTGCAGAAGCGCAAAAAAGCGAAGATAAGACCATAAAAAATGCTTTTAAATTAGCGGATGGCGCGGTGGTAGAAGGAGTTTTAATTCCAGCAAAAAAAAGAATGACTGCTTGTATATCTATACAAGTTGGGTGCAGTTTAACTTGCGCTTTTTGCGCCACAGGAAAGTTAAAAAGAGTTAGAAACCTTAATCCTGACGAAATTTTTGATCAAGTAGTGTTAATCAACAAACAATCTATAGAAAATTATAATACTCCTCTTTCCAATATCGTATACATGGGAATGGGCGAACCCCTACTAAACTATAAAAATGTACTTGCATCCATCGATAAAATTACGAGTGAAGATGGCCTGGCAATGTCTCCAAAAAGAATTACTGTTTCTACCGCGGGAATTGCAAAAATGATTAAGCAATTAGGAGATGATGAAGTAAGGTTCAACTTAGCACTCTCTTTACACGCCGCAAATGACGTAAAGCGCAATAAAATCATGCCTATCAATGAGTCAAACACATTAGATGTTTTAGCAGAGGCGTTAATTTATTTTCATGAAAAAACAGGTACGCGAATTACCTATGAGTACATCATTTTTAAAGGCTTCAACGACACGATTAACGATGCTCGAGAATTAGCTGAATTTTGCAAGATAACACCTTGTAAAATCAACATTATTGAGTACAATTCAATCGACGGCGGAGAATTTCAACAAGCGGCCCCGGAAAAAGTAGATGCTTTTGCAGAATTTTTAGAACGAAAAAACCTTATTGTAAATGTAAGAAGGAGTCGTGGTAAGGATATCGATGCCGCTTGCGGGCAATTAGCAAACAAGAATGAAGTAGCTGAGTAATAACGGGAACAATATTTGTTGTAAGACTGGGTTATAACAGGGCTGAAATCAATTCATGAAACAAAAAACAACCTCTATCTGCTTGCTGGCAATTTGCTATCTCTTATTCTTTCAAAGTGGGAAAAGTCAAAACCTTGCAGCTTATGTAGATTATAAAAATGCATTTAATGTTTTTAATGCTGGGGTTAAAACACAACTGGATCACCGGCAGGTACTTGACTATAAAGTTGGGACTAATCTAGTTGCGTATATAAACCCTCAAAATGAATTATGGGTGTATCAAAATGGCAAGCAAAAAAAGATAATTGATTGGGTCAAAAATTATACAATTACCGATAATATATTAGCATTTGGAGATAATGGCTTTTTGAATGTATATGAAAATGGAAACGCCAGACTGCTTTGCTCACAAATAGGATTGCATGGAATAGGCGATAGCATTGTCGCCTATCATGACATTCAAAATAATTCATTTGAAATATACTATAATCAAAAAATTCTTCAACTAGAAACAGACTTGCTCAATGGTATTGAAAGTTTTAAAGTTGGAGAAAATTTAGTTGCTTATATCAATCCCCAAAACTATTTTCTGGCTTTTTACCATGGAGAGATAATTCAGTTAATGTATACCGACGACCCTATAAAATTTGAAGTTGGGTTAAATACAATTGCATATATTAACCCTGTTATTGAATCCTTCCATGTGGTGCATTACGGAGAAGAAAAGGAGTTAGAGGAATACCCTCCTTTATCCTTTAAATGTGGAGACAACATGGTCGCCTACGTTACAATGGAGGGGGAGTTCTTCCAATATTTTAAAGGAAACAAAATGGAAGTAAGCTCATTCGCTCCTGATTCTTATTCCGTAGTAGACGACATGCTCGTATACGAACAACTTGGAAGACTTTATGTGTTTTATCAAGGAAAAAGCTATGAGATAGCCAATTTTTTACCAAACAACTACCAAATTGATAGAGGTTCAGTAGCCTTTACCGATCAACAAGGAAAATTATGGCTCTTTAATGCAGGGAAAAAGACGAAAGTAAGTGTTGAAAGAATTACTTCATTCCTATTAGTTGGCAATACTTTACATTACCTTGTAGGCATAAACACAAACAAAGTTTACTACAAAGGCAAAACTTATTAAAAACAAACTATTGTTATCATATCACTCTGGTATGAAAAACTGTTCCAAACTTACTGCTAAACCAACTTCTTATCAATCAAATAGGCTGCAATCTGAAGAGCATTTGTAGCCGCTCCTTTACGTAAATTATCCGCAACAATCCACATGTCAAGGGTATTTGGGTTTGATTCATCTCGTCTAATACGTCCAACAAAAACATCGTCTTTGCCTCTAGCATAAAGTGGCATTGGATATAAATTTACATCTGGATTATCTTGAACTACTATTCCATCTGTAGCAGCTAATTCTCTTCTAATATCGTTTATTTTAAATTGCTTTTTCGTTGCTACATTGACAGCCTCTGAATGACCTCCGAAAACAGGAATTCGAACAACGGTAGCCGTTATTCGAATATCATTATCCCCTAAAATTTTTCGCGTTTCATTAACCAATTTAGTTTCTTCAGTTGTATAGCCATTCTCCTCAAAATCTCCTCCATGCGGCAAACAATTCATGTCAATTGGATAAGGATAAACCATTTCAGCTTTTACCCCTACTCTTTCATTATTCATTTGCTCCATAGCCTTAACTCCGGTTCCCGACACAGACTGATACGTGGAAATTACTAACCTATCAATTCCATAATTTCGATGGATAGGTAATAATGCCAAAACCATTTGAATTGTAGAACAATTTGGGTTTGCGATGATTTTATCTTCTTTCGTTAAATACGAAGCATTTATTTCAGGGACAATTAATTTTTTATCTACATCCATTCGCCAAGCGGAAGAATTATCAATTACTGTTGTACCAATTGCTGCAAATTTTGGAGCCCACTGCTTAGAAATTGAACCTCCTGCCGAAAAAATTGCAATATCAGGGCGGCATTCTAGCGCCTCTGCTAAATCTTTAATAACATATTTTTTTCCCTCCCACACTATCTCTTTTCCTTTGTTTCTGGAGGAGGCAACTAGCAATAGTTCCGTTATTGCGAGTTTTCTTTCTGCCAGTACTTGTAACATCACACTTCCTACCATTCCTGTAGCTCCAACAACAGCTATTTTCATTCTTTTCGGTTTTGATTACGTTTTGTTTTTCAAAAGTAGTATATTTCCAATGTAAAGGTGATGAGTAATTATAAAAGAAAACATAGGATAAGTGTTTTAGCTACAACTTGTTTGTTTTTTGTTGGACTTTTAACAGGTTCTGCACAATTCACGGATGATTTTACTGATGGGGATTTTACAAGCAATCCAACTTGGAGTGGAGACGCAGGTTTATTTACTATTGCTTCTGGTAAATTGAATTCACAAAGCCCGGGTGCAGCAAATTATTATTTGAGCACACCATCTATATTGGCAGCAGATGCGCAGTGGGAGTTTTATATAGATTTGCAATTCAACACATCTGGGGCAAACTTTGTTGACATTTACCTAATGGCTGACAACAGCGATTTAACACTTGTAAATAACGGATACTTTCTTAGAGTTGGAGGAACCCCAGATGAAATTGTTCTCTACAAAAAAGTTAGTAGCGTTGAAACTGCAATCATCAATGGTCCAACAGGAATAACTGAAACAAATTCATTTAACTTTAGAATAAGCAGAAACGTATCTAATCTCTGGAATTTAGAATACGACGATGGTGCAATTGGAACATTTGTAAGTGCAGGAACTGTGACCGACTCGGACGTAAACACAAGTACCACTTTTGGAGTTTTAATCGAACAATCAAGTGCTGCAAGCCCTGTCAACGGACACTTCTTCGACAACTTTATCATTGGAAATATTCCGGTTGACATAACTGCTCCTAATTTAACTTCGGTTGAAACTATTTCAATTAACCAGTTAGATGTTCTTTTTAACGAATCTGTCGATCAAATCACGGCAGAAATAACTTCAAATTATTTTGCTTCTAGCGGGTTGGGAAATCCAATCTCAGCTGTTCAGGATGGTTCCAACCCAGCATTAATACACCTTACATTTCCCACACCATTTACCAATGCTCAAATAGATACGCTTACTGTTCAAAACATACAAGATGCAGCTGGAAATACGTTGGTTACTCAGACCGAAACATTTATGTATTTTGTGCCTGCAACACCATCCTTTCGCGATGTGGTAATTAATGAGATTTTTGCAGATCCAACTCCCCAATTAGGGCTTCCTGCCGCGGATTTTATAGAATTATATAATGCTTCCGATTCTATTTTTGATTTAAACGGATGGGTGTTTTCTGATGCGGCTGCATCAGAATCCTTAGGTTCCTATATTTTATTTCCTGGAGAATATGTTATTATAGCAGATGACAACTATACTTTTGATTTCTCCGTTTATCCAAACGTTTTATTTGTTGCATCATTTCCAGCATTGAACATATCTGGTGATGACTTAACACTTCAAGACAATGCATTCAATACAATAGATCAAGTCTCCTACTCAGACTCGTGGTATCAGGACCCAATAAAAGATGACGGAGGATATTCCTTAGAGCAAATCAATCCAACTATACCATGCGTTAATTCGTCTAATTGGATTGGAGCAAACTTAACTGCTTACGGAACACCTGGAACCACAAATTCGGTGTATGATGGGACACCGGATGCAACAACTCCTTCTATCATAACTTCTGATGTTCTTTCGGCAACAATGGTAGATCTTTGCTTTGATGAAACTTTAGACACCTCCAATATTTCGTTAAGTCAACTCTCCTGTTCTGGAGGAATTGCTATAACAGATATTCTTGTTAACTCGAGTGCTGACTGCATCTCCTTAACATTATCGCCTGCTATTGACACTGGAATTGTTTATACAATATCCTTAAATGGTATGGGGGATTGCTCTGGTAACCTTGTTTCAAATAGCGCAACTCAAATTATTTTACCACATACAGGGGGTATTGGGGACCTAATAATTAATGAGGTATTATTTAACCCTTTTACGGGAGGAGATGATTTCGTAGAAATATATAATAACTCTGAAAAGTATATCGATTTATATAATTGGAAACTTGCAAATTGGGATGATGGAATTACAGATAACTTTAAAGCGATTACATCTCATCATTTAATGAGTCCTGGTGATTACATCGTTTTGACAAAAGATTCTTCTGATATACAATCGAATTACTTAAACTCTATTATTGGCAACTTTGTTCAATTGACATCACTGCCAACTTATAGTAATGATTCGGGAACAGTCTTTTTAGTTCTTCCAGATATAGATAGCACTGTATGTGACTATTTCAGTTATAATGAAGATTTACAATTTGGATTAATCAACAATCCTGATGGAATTTCTTTAGAAAGAATTGATTTTGACCGACCAACAAACGAATCAACGAATTGGCACAGTGCAGCTGAAAGTGTTGGTTGGGCGACTCCTGGTCTTGAAAACTCACAGTATTATCCAGGTCAACTCACAAGTGATGCGGTATCGATTGAACCCGAAATATTTTCGCCAGACAATGATGGGTTTGATGATATATTGAATATTAACTACACCATGGCAAACCCTGGTTTTGTGGGAAGCGTTACCATATTCGACGCAAATGGAAGAATAATAAGGAATTTAGTTCAAAACGAATTATTAGCCGCTGAAGGAACGGTTTCATGGGACGGACTAAACAACAAAAGAGAGAAAGCAAGAATAGGCATGTACATTGTTTATTTTGAAGTCTTTGATTTAGATGGAAATATAAGTGGTGTCAAAAAAACATGTGTTGTTGCAAGTAAGTTTAACTAAGCCTATACTTTTATTAATACATCATGACGCAATATTTAGATAAAGTCAAATTTGATTTTTCCAAAATAAAAAGTCCGTTTGACAACATTAAAAAACAGAAAAGGCAGGAATGATAGTGTTTTTGAAGGTTTTTAATTAGATTGCACCATAGTAGGCTAAAACACATATGTGTTTTAGCACACGTTAGGCAAAATTTAAATTTATAATATGAAACATTTAGACAACATTCACACCGACCGTTTCTATACAGACTTAGTAGATAATGCTTTTCTAATTCACGAAGTAGTTGAAGGAGAAACACAGTCTGGAGAAGTACAAACATATTACGATTTTGAAGACGCAGAAGATGAAGCATCCTATGATGGTGCCGAATTATCTGAATATGGTAATGCCTATTATTTTACAAATGATAAAATATATGAGTGTGTAATACATCTGGAAAATATGGAGTGCACGGGAGTGAACCTTTATGACGATCCAAATGAAATTAAATCTTTCGTGCAGGAACTTTTAAGTATAGTGCAAGATGATGAGGATGAACTATTGGATCAAAACCCCTGGGCAAAGAAATACTTAGTTAAAGAAAACAACAATTCAATGGAACAGAAAAACTTAAAATTTGAAGGAAACTTTGGAACTATCAATCTTACAGTCGAATCAGATGGTTATGCTATGGGGCAATATCAAGACGGAGGCATACTAGAAGGAGATTTTATTGATGGTGAATTTAAAGGGGAATGGCGAAATAAAGGTATGGAAGGACTTGTACAATTCACCGTTCTTGACGGCCAATTAAATGGCAGTTGGAAAAAAGGACTTGACAAAGGACCTATGAGAGGTAAATGGGAGGGTACTTTGATCGATGAAGCAAAAGATACTACTGAGGAAGAAAGCACTGTTGAGTGGAATATAATTCATGACATATTTAGTTTCTATACTTTCTTTGCGAACCTTGCAAATGAGGGTTCGCAGGAAGTTGAAAACAACTTTGTTCAATCAGAAATAAAGAAATGGCAATTTGAAATAAATAGTGTTAAATATGGCATGGACAATGGCAATCCTCAAAATTTTATAAGCCTAGCTGATTCTGTCTTTAACGCACTATACATGTTGGGAGATTCACCTAATAAAGACCCGTTTATCCAGTTAAATGAATCACATTCCAACTTGGCAGGCTATTTCAATAAGGGGATTTTGAATTGTAGCATGATTTCAACTTTATGGTCTTCAATGATCAAGCTTTGTCAACTTAGAGGGGTCACTGAATGGCAAGACCAGCAACTTAGATGGTATTTAGAGCAATGGAGTTCGGTTTGTCCTGATTTGTCGAAACTCACTGCAATCCTTGACTTAGGAGTAGTAAAGAATGATATGGCTGAAGCTATTGGCTTAGAATTCGATGAAAAATATCATGAAGCAAAAGAAATAATTCTTAGTGAGGGTGCTGCTCTACCTGAAATTCTTTGCGATGTGTTACTAATAGGCAAAAATAGAGCCGAAAGAATTTTTGATCAATTTGAAAGAGATGGAATTGTTAGTCCAAAAGATGAAAACGGTAAAAGAAAAATAATTCAGTCATGAACAAATTGAATTTAATACACGATTACTATGACTATTGTGACGTTTTACACCAAAAATGGTTTGACAAAACGATTAAATATGAAAATAATTTTGAAGAAATATTTCAAGTAGATTATTCTCCTGAACCATATTTTGTTTTAAAGAATGGATCCAATCCACTCTTTATGCTTTTAACAAACCCTGGAGCGGGTATGGAATTTCAAAAACATGAAAATTTTGAAAAGAGTGATTATAAAACATTTGCTAGAACTTTAGGTGAAATATACACCTCTGAGCAATTTAAAAAGGATGGCGGTGCCAATGCGCACAGAAGATTAATTAAAAGCATTGCATGGTCAGATTATTTAGGTTACAACAGTATTGTCAATATTGAAACCATACCTTTTCATAGCCCAACTTTGAATAAAAGTAAGGCGTTAGACATTATAGGAAAGTCATGGATTTTATCTCGTTATCAAGAAGTCTTGAGAAACTTTTTATTTGACAAACCTATTTTAATTGTTGCTGCTTGTGGTTCTAAAAATTCAATTACTCTCAATACCATAAAATACAGTAAATGGTTGATGTACCAAGCAGAGATAGCAAACATCAATATTGAAAATCTGAAATTCAAGGAGCTTACAAAGAAAAACGGAAAAGTATCAAGTGCAATGCTATATGATAATGAGAAATACATTGTGCTGATGATGGGCTCTAATAATTTGCCATCAATAGAAAACATATGACACTGGAACAGGTAAGACATGCCGATAAAAATGATTCGCTCATAAATTCGTTCATTGATGTCGTCTACTCCTATGTGGCTTCTATTCAAAAAAGTCCAAAAGAATACCATAAGCCACTGAAAGGTGGGTTGGATATGGCATTAAGAATAATAACTGGTTCTCACGTCTCTTTTGTTTCAGAAAAAGTACTTGATTATTTGTACGCGAATAAAATTATGGTGAATCCATTTGATTTAATTTGGGAAGAAAGACATAAAATGGGTCTTATTAGTTTGAATAGTCGTAAATATTCAATGGCTGTATGGGAACATACAATTCCAATTAAAGAATTTAGAGAAAGCTTAATAAGGAAAAATGATAAGGATGCAATAGTAGAAACTCTTTTTGAATATCCCGGAGTTGCTTGGATATCAAGGGAAGAAGATCTTAAGCTATCTAAACTCGGCTATCAGACAAAAAGACCTGGAGGTTTTTTTAAATGCTATGAACAAGCCGAGTTTAGATAGCTTAATGAATTTACCTACAAAAAGATTAAAAAATTGCCTAACAAAACCTAAACTGCATTAAAACGCAGTTTAGCTAAAACGTTATCTGGGAATGAATACCCAATTCTTTGTGGCTCGATAAACTGCTAGAAATCGAAAGATGTCGTTGTTGTAATTTCTGCTCTTAGTTCATGCAAAATAGAAAAAAGCCCAAAATACGTTCGGTTTATGTAAAGTATATGACGAGACCCCCTAGCCTTTCCTCCTTTTCGAACATCCTTACTTTTAGAAAGCTCTTCTCCTTTTTTGTAGATCCGATCAAAATACGCCTCATCTGCAAAATCGAACTTCTCTTGGGTGAAAGGATAAATTAAAAGGTCCATGGATTCTTTAAAAAGAGTAAAAAATAATTCCTCCGTTTCTTTATCGTCTGATTCTAACAAAAACTCCAGTTTATAATAAAGAGCTTTTAATTTATCATCATTCATGTGATAAGTCGGATTCAGCAATTGGAAATAAACAGTATAGAAATCTTTCGGAATTCTTTTTACACATCCAAAGTCGATTATCCCTAAGCTACCATCTTCTTGAAAAAGAAAGTTTCCTGGATGTGGATCCGCATGAATAAGATTGAGTTCATTAACTTGATAATCATAAAAATCCCACAGTCGTTGTCCAACCCTATTTCGAATCTCCTGGGAAGGGTTTGTTGCCAAAAAATCTTTCAAGTGCATCCCTTCAATCCAGTCCATTGTAATAACTCGTTTATTCGAAAACTCTGGATAATATTTTGGGAAATACACCCCGTTTAACCCAGAACAAGCGGTCGCAACTTCCATAGATTGCTTCAACTCTAAAACGTAATCCGTTTCTTCTAACAATTTACCTTCAATCTCCTGCATATACTGCTTAATTTCTTTTTCTTTCATGTGCAGCATTTGCATAGCAATTGGCTTCACCAATTTCAAGTCTGATTTTACACTATCTGCAACTCCTGGATATTGAACTTTAACTGCTAACTTTAAATTTCCTTGGATAGCAAGATGAACTTGTCCAATGGATGCAGCATGTTTGGCCTCTTTTTCAAAAGAATCAAATAATTCTGTTGGAGTTTTTCCAAACATTTGCCTAAACGTTTTTACAACCAGAGGATAAGACAATGGAGGGGCATTATATTGAGCCTGAGCAAACTTATCAGTCATCGCTTTAGGCAACATGCTTTTATCCATGCTCATTACTTGCGCCATTTTAAGAGCACTTCCCTTTAATTCACTTAAAGACTGATAAATGTCTTCCGCATTTTCTTTGTCTAATTTTTCTTTTGCATTCTTATCTCCAATTACTTTATTCGCATAGTATTTTACGTAATTACCGCCAACTTTAGCTCCTGTTCCAATTAGCTTGGCGGCTCGTTTTACTTTGCTCGTTGGTATTTTGCTTTGCTCTTTCATTCAACTCTAATAAGCTTTGTTTTGATAAGCAAACTTTACAAAGTCAATGAGCAAATCTACCGGCCCACTTTTCATCAATTCGAAAAGAAGGGCACTCGACTTCTCTATTGCAGCATCTGTTACCTGAAAATCTTCACTTTCATCAATTGTCCAAACTCTTGTAACATATAATAGTTGAACCCACAAAGCCTCATAATATTTCGATGAAATAAGCGGTCTTGAAACAATTTCATTCGATTCAAACCCTTCGTCAAGAATTTCTTTTACCCAAATAGCAAATTCCTCTCTAAACGAGTCCATAAACCATGGCCGAAGAGATCTTCTATCCACTTCAGCATATCGCAAAACCACATAACTCCTATTCTGCTTATAAACCTCAATTAATGTGTATAAAAAAGAAAGGTACTTTTCGTGTGTAGAGTAAGAGGAATATTCTGAATCCCTATCTAATGCCTGTTTTACCTCTTCATAAAACGTTAACCATACCTCCTTTTCAACTGAGCGAAATGAATTATAATATTCATAAAAAACGGATTCATCTACTTCCAGTTCCTCACAAAACTTGAAAACGGTAACTGGTCTTTCTCCGTTTCGAATCAAATAAAGAACGAACGCATTTTTAAAGCGCTCTTTCCAGTCGGTATTTTCTTTTTGATCGGTCATTACTACAAATTTACTATGCGCCTTCTTAATATACTAGGTTTTATCTTTTTTATTGCTGGCATAATATTATTTAACCTTATTTAACGAAACGGATGTATTTAGTACGTTAAGCAAAAATGCCATTTATTGTTGCGTTTATCATTAAATATAATTACCTTTAAAACAGATCGTTTGTTAGCGATAACATTGATTAAAAGTATTTACTAAAAACATTGAGTTATGAGCATGAAAGACAACAATTATTTATGTCCTAAATGTAAAGGGTATCTGAATGTAGGTGGACACATTCTATTTGCGACAAAAACAAGAAGAAATCATAAAGGATTATTAATGTTAGACCCAACTGTTGGCGAGTACAAATACAAACACCACGACAAGTTCAATCTAGAAGAAGGTGAAATGGTTGAATTTGCATGTCCGATTTGTAAAGCTGACCTAACATCTTCAAACCGAAAAGACCATGCAATGATGTGGATGGTTGGAATCGAAGATAATGTTGAATATGACTTATACTTTTCAAAAATAGCCGGTAACCAAAGCACCTATTTAGTTGCCCAAGATAATATTGAATCATTTGGAGACGATGCCTTAGATTTTGATGATATTTATTACGAATAAATTACAAATATCTCATCCGTACTTCTTTTAAAGCAACCGTTTTACTATTCATGAGTCATTGGTTAACAACCAATAATCGCTGACGAATCATGAATTTTGTAATTTGAATGTTTTATTTTATTACCTTCATGCGTCACAAACCTATTCAACTCATGAAAAAACTAACTATTTTATCATTCGCTATTTTGATTAGCGGCAACTTTTTTTGCCAAACTTCACAAACTGGATTTTCATCTGAAACAATAATTTCTGTAAAAGAAAAACCAATAATGTACCATCGTGCAAGAATTTACTATGATGGTCCAAAAGGAATATTATTATTAGCAAATCAAGGACTTGCTGTCGATCATGGAAAACATAAATTTGGTGTCTACATAGAATCTGACTTTTCCGAAAATGAAATCCAGAAAGCGAAAATGCTTGGAATGAAGGTTGAAATCCAGATTAAAGATGTAAAACAATTTTATGTCGATCAAAATAAAGGAATAACTAAATCTACGCCATTAGAAAAAAACTCTAGTTGTTCGGGGTCTTCATCTGTGAGTTATCCGGTTCCAGCAAATTATAACCATGGTTCCATGGGCGGCTTCTTAACGCTAGATGAATTATATCAGGAGCTAGATCAAATGGCGGCTCTATACCCAAATTTAATTTCGACAAAAGCACCTATTAATAGCTTTACCACGCATGAAGGTCGGTCTATATATTGGATGCGAATGTCCGACAATCCAAACACAGACGAAACGGAACCAGAAGTATTATATAGTGCAATACATCATGCTAGAGAGCCTGAAGCAATGCAGCAATTAGTGTATTACATGTGGTACATGCTAGAAAACTATGCAACGAACGCAGAAGTTCAAGGGATATTAGATAACACAGAGCTTTATTTTATTCCCATGATTAACCCTGATGGCTACCAACACAATGTTGACAATGACCCAAATGGTGGAGGGATGCACAGAAAAAACAAAAGAAATGTTGGATCTTCTAATCCAGGGGTAGACAACAACAGAAATTACGATTATATTGATGGTTCAGGAAATAGTATCTGGGGTACTTCTGGAGTTTCTTCTGACCCAAATAGCGATGTTTATCCTGGTACTGGGCCATTTACTGAACCAGAAAACCAAGCGATAAAATGGTTTGTAGAAAATCACAACATTAAGTTAGCGCTGAACAATCACACCTCTGGAGATTTGCTTTTATATCCATACGGCTATGCCAATAATCAGCTAACTCCGGACAATAGCACCTATGTTGCAATATCAGGAATGATGGTTGCCGAAAATGGATTTAATAACATGATTAGCGCAGGTTTGTATCCGGCAGCAGGCGATTCTGATGATTTTATGTATGGTGAAACAAGCACGCATGATAAGATATTTGCTTTCACCCCTGAAATTGGGGGGACAGGTTTTTGGCCAGCTGTAAATGAAATTGATCCTATCGCCGAAGGGATGGTTTATCTTAATTTAACTGCTGCTCATTTGGTAACTAATTATGCTAAAACAAACGATTTAACTGCTGCAATAGTACCTAATATTTCTGGTTATTTTCACTATGACATTCAGCGTTTAGGCCTAGAAGATCCTGCAAACTTCAATGTTTCTATAATTCCAATTAGTTCAAATATTTTAACCGTTGGTTCTGCAAACTCCCATAATGGAATGGCCTTACTGCAGCAAGATAATGACTCCATCAGCTATTCATTGGATCCGTCAATTGTCGCTGGAGATTTATTAACTTATGTAATTTCCGTTGATAATGGACAATACCTGTCAAATGATACTGTTACTAAAACATATGGGCAAAGTCAAATTCTATTATCCGATGTTGGAAATTCTCTAGCTAATTGGACAGTGTCTCAATCCTGGAACACAACAACAAGCACTTACTATTCTCCTTCAAGCTCCATTACTGATTCTCCGAATGGAAACTATAGCCATAACATTAATAAGTCCATAACATTGAATTCCGGTGTTGATTTGAATAATGCTGTTGCTGCGACACTTTCATTTTACGGAAAATGGGAGATTGAAGCTGGATATGACTATGTTCAGCTGGAAATTTCAACAAACGGTGGTAACTCTTGGGTGCCTCAATGTGGAAATTACACAAAAGCCGGCTCCTCAAATCAAGCGCAAGGAGAGCCCTCTGTACGACGGCTTTCAAACAACTTGGGTAAAAGAAGAAATTAGTTTGAGTGATTACCTTGGAGAAAACATCTTGGCAAGATTTACCATCGTTTCAGATGGAGGTGTTAGAGAAGATGGATTCTATTTTGATGATTTTGAAATCAATGTTGTTTATGGAGCAAATGGTATTGATCAATTAACGGAAAATGGCTTGTACATTTCGCAAAACATTCCAAACCCGAGCAAATGAAACAACTTGGATTAACTATGTATTAACACAATCCAAAGGTAGATGCTTATTTGAATATTACCAATGGTATGGGTCAAATTATTGATAGGGTTTTATTAAGCTATACATCGCACAAACATGTGGAAATTTCCACCTGCTGCTTTATCACAAGGTGTTTATTATTACTATATCGAAAAGAACAACCAAAGATCATTGACAAAAAAGATGATTGTTGTAAAAAGATAATTTAAATTTGCCGCGAATAAGTGGAATGAAAATACTAGTAATTAGTAATTATAGGCCTTATCATACTGCAAGGCCAGAAGCAGAAATATTCATTGGCTTGGCAAAACTTGGCGTTGATATTGACATCATGACTTATGGTGACGCTGCTTACTTATAACAAATTCAAAGAAGCCGGAATAAACGTAATTGATTTTCATCCTGAAAAAAAGATGGATAAAGGTGAAATTGCCTTTATCAGAAATCACCTACTCGAAGGGAAGCATGATATAATCAAATTATACAACAATCCTGCAGCTGTGAACGGCATTCAAGCTGCTAAAGGGCTGCCAGTGAAAGTTATCCTATACAGAGGATATGCTGGAAATATTCATTGGTACGACCCAACAGCATACACCAAGTTTTTACATCGCAGAGTAGACAAAATATTGTGTAATTCTCAAGGTGTTGCAGATGTTATCAATGATCAGCCTTTTGTCAACAAGGGTAAAACATATGTGGTTAATAAAGGGCATCGTTTAGAATGGTATCAAGATGTTGTACCATTAGATATTAAAAAGGAATTCAACTTGCCCGAAGATGCTTTTGTAATAATTAACGTAGCCAATAACCGAAGAATGAAGGGGATCCCTTACCTAATGAAGGCTATGAACATGCTTCCTCCAGGGCTGCCAATACACTTACTTTTGATTGGTGGAAATATGGATACCAAAGCGAATATAGCGTTAATTAAATCCGGGGACTATAAGGAAAAAGTTCATTTTGTTGGCTTTCGGGATGATGTGTTAAACATTGTTGCTGCTAGTGATGTGTTCGCATCTGCTTCCATCAAAGGAGAATCAATTACCAAATCAATTATTGAGGCAATGTCTTTGGAAGTTGCGCCAATAATTACAGACATTCCGGGGAATGTAGAACTTTGTAATCATGAAGATAGTGGGTTGGTAGTTAAAATGAAAAATCCCAAAGAATTAGGTGACGCTATTTTACGTCTGTATAATGACAGAGTTCTTTGTAAAAAATTGGCAAAAAATGCAAAAGCAAGAATAGGTTCATTTTTGAATACAGATCGTTCAATTAAGGAAATGAAAGAATTCTACGATAAATTAATGAGCGAATAGCTAATTGCGATGAATAGAAACTGCTCACTTTTTTTTCAAGTTTTTATCTTCTTATATTTACAAACAGATGTCCGCAATAGTAAATAAAATTAAAGCTCCAATTGAAACTGAGCTTAAACTTTTTGAAGAGAAGTTCAAAGCTTCTGTAAAAACAGAAGTTGCTCTGCTTGATAAAATCATGTATTATATCATCAAGCGAAAGGGTAAGCAAATGCGCCCTATGTTTGTTTTTCTTAGTGCTAAAACATTTGGGAACGTAAGAGAGAGCACATATACCGCTGCTTCATTAATTGAGTTGTTACATACAGCTACATTAGTGCATGACGATGTTGTGGACGATGCTAACGAAAGAAGAGGTTATTTTTCTATTAATGCTTTATGGAAAAATAAAATTGCTGTTCTTGTTGGTGATTATTTACTTTCACAAGGTTTGCTTTTATCTGTTGAAAACAACCAATTTCAAATGTTGAAAATTGTTTCTCAAGCAGTCCGAGACATGAGTGAAGGAGAGTTACTTCAAATGGAAAAAGCAAGAAGACTCGATATAACTGAGGAAGTATACTTTGACGTTATTGGAAAAAAAACAGCATCACTCATTGCTGCTTGCTGCGCAAGTGGTTGTCATTCGGTTAATCCAAATGAAGAGGATGTAGAGCAGATGCGACAATTTGGAAATAATGTTGGAATTGCCTTTCAAATAAAGGATGATATATTCGATTATGGCACTAGTGAAAACATTGGAAAACCCACAGGAATAGATATCAAGGAACAGAAAATGACTTTACCACTTATCTATACACTTAACAATGTAGACAAGAAGATAAAGAAAAGGATAATAAACACCATAAAAAACCACAACACAGATGCCGCTCGTGTAAAGGAAGTAGTTGAATTAGTTATTTCTACTGGCGGAATCAAATATGGTGAAGAGCAAATGCATTTATACAAAAACAAGGCGTTGACTATTCTTAAAAAATTTCCAGAAAGTGACGCAAAGTCTTCGTTAGAACTGTTGGTTAACTATTCTATTGAAAGAGATAAATAATTTTTAAAAAATAGAACGGAAATTAACTGGTTCCTCAATATCAATTGGAAACTTTTTCCCAACACCATAAACTTTTGCTTTTATATCTCCTTTAATACGAACTTTCATTGAGCCCTTTAAAAAGCTTCCTATAGCAGATAATGCAGAACTTTTCAATTCCTTTTCGCTTAATGACAAATACAATGGATATACTTCCTGATAATTTTTCTTCAGTACAATATTGTTTTTCATTTTTGTTCTACCAACCTTAGAGCCATTAACATAAACATCTAATGCCGACTTTTTAATTTTAATATTATAGTTATTTGGATTATTTACTTTCATGTCGATCCTTAAGGTAATATTCCCTTCAGAACGTCCCTCTAGCCCAACATTTTGGACTCCTCTAAATTCAACATCCTCATAATCGAAACAAGATGTTAAAAAAACGAATGAAATTAATGTAATTATCCCTATTCTTAAAAACCCCATTTAGTCTATTTATTTAATTCTGCATAATACTTGTAAAATAAAGGAATCGTCTCAATTCCCTTGAAGAAATTAAATAATCCGTAGTGTTCATTGGGAGAATGTATCAAATCTGAATCCAAACCAAAACCTAATAAAATTGTTTTCAATCCAAGTTCTTTTTCAAACAAAGCAACAATTGGGATACTCCCCCCTGATCTTACAGGTATTGGCTTCTTGCCAAAAGTTTTCTTCATAGCCAAGCTTGCCGCCTGAAATCCGGTAAAATTAGTGGGCACCACCGCAGGCTCCCCACCATGATGCGGCTTAACCTCAACTACAACCGATTCTGGAGCTATCGCTTCAAAATGTTTTTGGAAAAGTTTTGCAATCTTTTCAGAACTTTGATTAGGGACTAGACGCATTGATATTTTTGCAAATGCTTCTGAAGGAAGTACTGTTTTTGCTCCTTCTCCTATGTAGCCCCCCCACATACCATTAACATCAAGAGTTGGCCGAATAGAAGCTCTTTCTATTGTTGAGTAACCCTTTTCCCCATGTGTTGCACCTATCTGTAAATCTGATTTATAATCTTCTTCGCTAAAAGGCGCTTTCGCCATTTCTTTTCTATCCTCATCACTCAAGCTTACAACATCATCATAAAACCCATCTATTGTAATACGTTGGTTTTCATCATGTAATGATGCTATCATATCACAAAGTATATTGATTGGATTCGCCACTGCTCCTCCATAGAGGCCAGAATGCAGGTCTCTATTTGGGCCTGTTACCTTTACCTCAATATAACTCATACCTCTCAACCCAACCGTTATTGACGGTGTGTCATTTGCAATAATTCCAGTATCAGAAACTAAAACTATATCTGCCTCCAACAAAGCTTTGTTCGCCTGAACAAATGCTTCCAAATGTTTCGAGCCTATTTCCTCTTCTCCCTCAATAATAAATTTAACATTACATGGCAAGGAATCCGTTTCCATCATAGCTTCAAAAGCTTTCAAGTGCATGTACATTTGGCCTTTATCATCACAAGCTCCACGCGCAAATATTGCTCCTTCAGGATGTTTGTCGGTTGTACGAATTTCTGGTTCAAAAGGTCTTGTTTCCCATAATTCTAGAGGTTCTGCTGGTTGCACATCATAATGTCCATAAACTAATATTGTTGGTAAAGATGCATCAAATATCTTATCCGCATAAACAATTGGATGTCCAGCAGTCTCATATGTCTTTACGTTTTCTGCTCCGGCAGAAATGAATTTATCAAAGATAAATTCAGCCGTTTTTACTACATCCTTTTTATAAGCCGGATCTGCACTAACGGATGGTATTCGCAATAAATTAAATAATTCTGATAAGTATTGCTCTTTATTTTTAGAGATGTGCTGATTCAATTGATCCATAGGTTGGGCTAAGGTTGTATCACACAAAGATAGGAGAATAGTGGGAATGCAAGAGTAAACCAGCATTGTTTCTTTGGATAAGGCAACTATCTGTTTTGATTATGCGTCTTTTGCGCAATAAACGACTCTTAATGAAACTGTATATTGCGCCTTTATTACTACTGCCTTTATGGGCAACAAGTCAAATTAACGTATCCAATAACGCTCCTTACGACAGCGAACAATATCTTGTAGAAGATATTCTTTTAGGAAATGGAGTTTCTGCCTCTAACATAACTTTTTCAGGCGAACCAACCCAAATTGGGTTTTTTAATGGAATAAATTCGAATATTGGTTTGGATTCAGGAATTGTTATGTATACCGCCGATATAGCAACAATAGTTCCAGGAGGAACAGGCACTGACGACTTTTTAACTCCTGCCAGCCAAACGGACAGCGATTTAATTACGGTTGCTCAATCAGTAACCAGCAACCCTAGTGCGAGTCAAATTACAGAAACACACGATTTGGCTGATTTAAATTTTGACTTCCAAGTTGTGGGTGATACCGTTGAATTTGAATTTGTCTTCGCGTCAGACGAATATCTCAGTTGGGTAAATTCCGAATACAATGATGTATTTTCCTTCTTTTTAAGCGGCCCTGGAATTTCGGGGCCTTATTCTAGTCCAGCTGGATTCCCTAATGGAGCCGTTAACGTCGCTTTAATTCCAAACACAACTGATCCTATTACAATTAGCTCTGTTCACCCTGGATTAAACAGCCAATACTACATTGATAACCCTGCTAATACCACTGTTAGTTTAAATGGTTTTACTACGGTAGTTAAAGCAAAGTATCCCGTTGAATGTGGTGAAACTTATCACTTTAGATTTGCTATTGCTGATTGTGGAGATGGCACATTAGCTTCTGCTGTTTTTTTGAAAGCAGGAAGCCTTGGTTCTGATGGAATAGGGGTTTCTAGTTTTGCTAATTTTGCAGGAGTCCAGGGAGGTAATATAATAGGCGAAGCATGTGGTCAGGCAGGTTTTGTGTTTTCTTCTTCAAATGTAAACGAGCCTGATACGATTCGTTTTACAATTGGAGGAAATGCAGAAATGTTTGATGATTATTTATCATTTCCTGATAGTATAATCTTGCCGGTTGGAGTTGCAAGCGATACTATTTGGGTAACGATAATCCAAGACTTTTTGTTTGAGGACATAGACACTTTGCAACTAACCCTTTTAGGTAATTTGGGCTGTAATACAGCAACCTTATATATTCAGAGTATTGAGCAATTAAATGCCGCCTTAACTATAGACAGTATTAATATTTGCCCGCCCGAAACAGGTCAATTAGTTGCAGAAATAGCTGGAGGCTGGGAGCCTTATTATGTTTCTTGGAACAACAATGGAGGAATTGGAGATACGGTTTTAGTCTCACCAGATATTACTACTTTTTACAACGCCAACGTTGTAGATGCTTGCGGAAGTGTTAGAACATTAGAAACCTCTGAAGTTTGGGTTCAATGTCCTGTTGCGATAGCAAATGTGTTTACTCCAAATGGAGACGGAATAAATGATTTATACAGCGCCGTAAACTTAGATGATTATCCGCATCCGACAATTACAATTTACAACCGATGGGGGAAAATTGTTTATTACATGGAGGACTATCAAAACGATTGGGACGGCACACACTATAAATCTGGAAACGATTTGGAAGAAGGAGTGTATTACATTGTTGTTTCGCCGAACTCTCCAAAGTATGAATACACTGACCATAAGGAAATGGACATTCAAAGATCTCTCTCAGGTTACGTTCAATTAATGCGATAATTAAACCAAAGGTTTCCCTGTCATCTCTTTTGGTTGCTCAACGCCCATCATTTTTAAAATGGTAGGAGCAACATCTGCCAATTTTCCATTGTTAATTTGCGAAAACCTGCTATCTATCAATATACAGGGAACGGGATTCATTGAGTGGGCAGTGTTTGGACTTCCGTCTAAGTTGAGCATCTTATCTGAATTCCCATGATCTGCGATAATTACAAGTGCGTAATCATTATCTAATCCTGTTTTAACAACTCGTTCAACACAAGAATCTACAGTTTCGCAAGCTTTAATAATTGCTTTAGGAACACCCGTATGGCCAACCATATCGCAATTGGCATAGTTTAAACAAATGTAATCTGCATCTCCAGAATGCAATTCGATACAGATTTTATCTGTCAACTCTAGGGCACTCATTTCTGGTTGTAAATCATACGTTGCCACTTTTGGGGAGTTCGCCATAATACGACTTTCTCCTTCAAACGCAGCTTCACGACCACCACTAAAAAAGAAAGTAACGTGCGGGTATTTCTCGGTTTCTGCCATTCGAATTTGTTTCAACCTGCTTTTTGACAACACCTCTCCCATTGTCATTTTAAGGTTCTCTTTATCGTAAATCACATTTACCCCTTTAAATGTATTGTCATAATTCGTCATGGTAACATAATGCAAATCCAAAACATTCATTTCTTGATCTGGATAATTTTGCTGCGTCAAAGCCATCGTAATTTCACGGCAGCGATCTGTTCTAAAATTGAAACAAATTACAACATCTCCTTCTTCAATTTTAACGTTTTCAATAACACTTGGCTCAATAAATTCGTCTGTAATATTGTTGCTGTAACTGGATTGAATTGCTTCAACAGCTGAAGAAAATTTACGCCCCTCTCCTTTGGTTAAAAGACTATGCGCCTTTTTAATTCTTTCCCAGCGTTTGTCTCTATCCATTGCATAGTACCGTCCAATTACAGATGCGATTTTAGTGTTGCTCCCTTCAATGCGGTTTTCTAATTCAGTAATATATCCCAAGCCAGATTTAGGGTCGCAATCTCTGCCGTCTGTAAATGCATGAACATAAGATTTCTCAACATCATTTTGCGCTAACAAATCACATAAAGCATACAAATGTTCTTGAGAAGAATGCACCCCACCTTTGGAAACCAACCCCATTAAATGCACCTTTTTATTTCCTTCTTTAGCTTCTTTAATGGCATTAAGTAAGGTTTCATTTTCAAAAAAAGACTTGTCCTTAATTGCGTTATTGATTCTAACTAAGTCTTGATATACAACTCTTCCAGCCCCAATATTTAAATGTCCAACTTCGGAATTTCCCATTTGCCCTTCTGGTAGACCAACCGCTTCGCCGTAAGTTACCAAATTAGAATTTGGATATCTTTTGTATAAGCTGTCCATAAAAGGTGTGTTCGCTAAATGAATTCCATCGGTTTCATCTCCTCGTCCTTTCCCCCATCCATCGAGGATTAATAACACTGTTTTTTTCATTGCGGTAATTCTATTTCAAAAATACTTCCTTGTGGTTGATTCTCTTTCGCTTTTATGGTTCCGTTATGTAGCGCTATTATTTTCTGAACGATATATAGCCCTACGCCTGTCCCTTTTGTGTCTCTTGTGTTCTCATCACCAATTCGATGAAACAAATTAAAAATTTTCTCTCGTTGATTAAGGGGAACTCCTATTCCTTGGTCTTTTATTTGGATAGAAATCGAATTCTCTAGCTGCTGAGCAGACCAAACAATTCCTATTTTATCTTGGGAATACTTTATTGCATTCTCGTGTAAATTTTGAATAACCGATGTAAAGTAAAAACGATCTACCTTAATTTCTATTTTCGCATCAATATCAAAATTTGTCGACTCAGAGAAATCTAAACCCTTTATTACCGATTCGATAAATTCGTGGCAGTTCACTTTTTCTCTTTCTAAATGCAGTTGATGTTCTTCCACTTTTGAAATGAGTAAAATATTTTCAACCAGTTTCTCTAACCTTGTTTGATCTTTTATAATTTTATCTAGAATGTCATCCCTTTTCTCCTTTGAAATGTCTCTGCTCAGAATGGTTTCAGCGAATAGTTTAGAAGATGCAATAGGAGTTTTTAATTCATGTGTAACAGACAATATAAAGTTCTTCTTTTCTTTGGCTAACTCTAACTCTTTATTGAAAGTCTTGCGAACAAAATACACGCCAACTGCCAAAATCAAAAAGAAGACCAAAGCTTCTCCAGTAATCATCATGATTTTGCGCTGAACAAAACTCTCTTCTTTAGCTACTTCTTGGGCTAATGTATAAATATGGTATGCCCACCAGCTAAACTGCAAAACAACATAACCAACTAATAAATAGAATACCAGTAAGGACCTGTTATGTGCTTTTTTTGTAGTCATTAATTACTACAAAATTAAAGGATTTTATCGAGTGAAAGGGTATTCTCCTTTTCTTTTTATACATCGCAAATTATCATGTTTAAAAAGATATTAATTGCTAATAGAAGCGAGCTAGCAACCTTTGAAACTTCTCTCCGTTTCAGAAGTATATAAATATTAATGAAAACTTTAAACCCTCTTTTAATTGCAGCTTTGACATTCTTTATGAGTAGCTTCATTTGCACAAACAAAAAATGTGTTATTCCTTGGAAATAGTTACACGGGAGTAAACAACCTTCCATTGCTAACTTACAATTTGGCATTGTCTTTAGGAGATACTATTAATTACGATTCAAATACCCCTGGTGGGTACACCTATGAAGGTCATTCTACAAATGCTACATCTTTAGCTAAAATTGCACAAGGCAATTGGGATTTTGTGGTATTACAAGAACAATCGCAAAAGCCTTCTTTCCCGCCTTCGCAAGTTGCCATAGAGGTTTATCCATATGCGCAAGTTTTAGTTGATTCTATTAAATCGGCCAACGCTTGCACTGAACCAATTTTTTACATGACTTGGGGTAGAAAAAATGGAGACGCAGGTAATTGTGCCGCCTATCCTCCTCTTTGCACATATGATGGAATGCAAGGGCGATTGAGAGAGAGCTATATGGAAATGTCCGTTGATAATGACTGTTCGGTTTCTCCCGTTGGGGCAGCATGGAAATACGTTAGAGATAATTATCCCACGATAGAATTATATAGTGCAGATGAAAGTCATCCAAGCATTAACGGAAGTTATTTAGCGGCTTGTGTGCATTATGCTTCTATTTACAGAGAATCTCCTGTTGGAGCTTCTTTTATTTCTGCGGTTACAGTTATTGATGCAGCAATTTTACAAGAAGCGGCAGAATTGGTAGTTTTGGATAGCTTAAGCACATGGCGAATTGGAGATAACGATGTTGTTGCTAGCTTTACCTTTAATACCGTTAGTGGCAGCACTACATTTTCTGAAAACGGAACAAACGGAACTACGTATAGTTGGGATTTAGATGACGGAAGCACAGAAACAGCAGCTTCATTTTCTTACACCTACGCAGATGATGGGTTATACAACGTAGAACTTATAGCAACAAATGGCTGTGATTCGGACACTCGTAACACAACAAGTGACAATTAACACAACTGGAATCAACGAAAATAAATTATCTTTTGAAATTCATAAGGTTCAAAATAATTATAAGCTACTGTTTAATAATGCAGCACAAAGGCACTTTCAATTATACGATGCTAAAGGTTCGCTAATTCAGGAAGACAAAAAAACAAATAGCGAAATAACTATTGCCTTACCGAAGTCTGGAGTTTACCTCTTACATGTTGTAGAAAGTAACAAATCAGCTGTGATTAAGTTGTTTAATTAATTTATTGCTTAACAAGTTTTAGCTCACGCGAAAAGTTATCGTTATTTACCCGAATTAAATAGATGCCTTTTGCATAGGTAGAAAGATCAACTCAGTAAATATAGGAATTCATCGTTATAAAAAGCTACTAATTAGTGATATATAAATAATACATGAGAATCCATTAGCATTTTAAATGCACAAATTTAAAACATCGCTTGCATGCTGCAGAAAGCAACAAATCGGCTGTGATTAAGTTGTTTAATGATTAAATAAAGAATCTTTTATCCTCCAAGTTTGTGAATTTGAATTTATTTCTATCTTTGCCCACCGATTAAGGTCGTCACCTTAGCTCAGTTGGTAGAGCAATGGACTGAAAATCCATGTGTCCCTGGTTCGATCCCTGGAGGTGACACAAATAATAAAAAGGAATTACAGCAATGTAGTTCCTTTTTTTGTGAATGGTAGTGTATTATGTTTACATACTTTATAGCCCATCAGTAAAGCAATATTATATTGGTGAAACTCAAGATTTGCCCACACGATTATTGCAGCATAATGATGGTTTATATGCTGGTAGTTTTACCAAAAGAGCAGATGATTGGGTTGTTTTTCATTCAATTAAATGCGAAAGCAGAGTGCTTGCACGAAAAATAGAAGCACATATCAAAAACATGAAAAGTCGAAAATACTTAGAAAACCTAAAACGGTTTCCTGAAATAGAACTGAAACTAATCTCGAGATATTCATAAAGTCCCTGTGCCGATAGCTATCGGCACGATCCCTGGAGGTGACACAAATAATAAAAAGGAATTACAGCAATGTAGTTCCTTTTTTTATGAAGTATACTAAAGGTAAAGCATTCATGTTTTTGCGCTCATATCCGAACTAAATTTCGATAGTTCTAAATGTTAAATTTATTCTTGGGCTTTTTATTTTTTTGGTAGTTGGCATGCAGTGTAGCCATTTTGATTGTGTCTTTCCTTTCATAATTAATAAACTACCTTTTTCTAAATGAACGTAAACCGTTTGTTTTGTTTCTTTATGTTTAAATGAAAACTTACGCTCTGCTCCAAAACTCAATGAACCAATTGCTCCATTTTTTTTTAAATTTTTCTCATCATCACTATGCCAAGTCATTCCTTCTCCTCCATTGTGATATAAATTGAGTAAACAAGAGTTGAATTTTTCTCCTGTTTTGTTTTCTATAATGTTTTTGAGTTCCAAAAGCTCTTTGGTCCAAGGTAGAGCCGATTTAGTGGTTTTTGAATACGTGTAATCAAATGGTTTGTCGCCATACCAGGCTACTTTGCGCTTTGTAATAATCAATTTTCCAAAAATAATTGCTTTGTCATTTTCCCATTCAATATTATTCAATAATCTTTCGAAATAGTGTTTAGCATTTGCATTGTCCATGATTCTTCCATAATATTTTGCTTCACCATCAAAAGGTAAAATATTAGAATGTGGCAGATCATTGAATAAATCCATTTTTTCTCAGCGTAATTATAGATTTCGCATTCCGTTCGAAACAACAAATATAGAAGCTTTAAAACAGTTCCTTGTTTTTTCTTTTTTCTTGCCAAAACCTTTACTTTTGATCTCAATTAAATTTTAGAAAAACCCATGAAAATTTCTTTCAACTGGTTAAAAGAATACATTAATACAGATCTAGACGCTAATGCAGTATCGGAAATACTTACCGACATTGGATTAGAAGTTGAGAAAACAGAAATCATAGAGTCAATACCCGGTGGGTTAAAAGGCTTAAAAATTGGTCACGTTTTAACGAAAGAAAAACATCCGGATGCAGACCGATTGAACATTACAACGGTTGATGTAGGTGATGAATCTCCACAACAAATTATTTGTGGAGCCCCAAATGTTGCAGTAGGTCAAAAAGTTGTTGTTGCCTTACCCGGAACGACAATACATCCACTAGAAGGAGATGCTTTTAAAATTAAGAAAGCGAAAATTAGAGGTGTGGAGTCTTTTGGTATGATCTGCGCGGAAGATGAAATTGGATTAGGAGCAAGCCACGATGGAATCATGGTTTTAAAGGAAGATGCTCCAGTTGGTCTAGACGCAAGTAAATTCTTTAAAGTCGAAAATGAAACGATAATTGAAATTGGACTCACCCCTAACCGCGCTGACGCGATGGGGCACATTGGTGTTGCAAGAGATTTGTTGGCCGCATTAAAATACAAAGGTTTAATTGCTGAAAATGAAGCTTTAAATACTCCTGACACAAGTGCATTTTCCATCCAGTCAAATGATAGTAAAATTAACATCGCTGTAGAAGATTCAATAGCCTGCCCTCGGTATGCTGGCCTTGTTATTAACGATGTTAAAGTGGCGGAATCTCCGGAATGGCTGCAAACCAAATTGCGTTCAATTGGTCTTTCTCCAATCAATAATATAGTAGATATTACCAATTTTGTGCTGCACGAATATGGCCAACCTCTTCATGCTTTTGATGCTGACTTTGTCGGAGATAATATAATTGTGAAAAAACTAAAGGGAGGAACCAAGTTTAGAACTTTGGATGATGTGGAAAGAGAACTGTCTGAAAACGACTTGATGATATGCAACAAGAATGGAGGCATGTGCATCGCAGGTGTATTCGGAGGAATTGAATCTGGAGTTAAAACAGAAACTACATCCGTGTTTATAGAAAGTGCTTATTTTAATCCTATTGCTGTTCGAAAAACAGCAAAAAGACACGGGTTTAATACAGATGCATCCTTTCGTTTTGAAAGAGGAATAGATATAAAAACTACTATTCCAGCTCTTAAAAGAGCGGCGCTATTAATCGAAGAAATTGCAGGCGGAAAAGTTTCATCGGACATTACAGATATTTATCCAACGGCCATTGAGGATTTTGTTTTTCAAGTTCATTGCGATAAAATTTCAAGTTTGTGCGGGGTTGATTTTGTACAAACTGATATTGAACGAATATTAACATTATTAGATATCGCTATTCTCAACAAAGAAGGTGCAAAATTAAACATTCAAGTTCCTTCTTATCGAGTAGATGTTTTAAGAGAAGTAGATGTCGCTGAGGAAGTATTACGAATTTATGGTTTCAACAATGTTCCTATTCCCGATAAACTGAATAGTTCTATTACTAGTAGACCAAAAGTTGATAAGGAAAAAATGCAGAACATGATTAGCGACATGCTAATTTCGTTTGGACTAAACGAAGCCATGTCAAATTCATTGACAAAAGAAAGTTACGTTGATTTAGCGAATACCGCAAATATTCAAGCCGAATTCAATGTTGCAATGCTCAACCCATTAAGTAGTGATTTAAGTGTATTGCGGCAATCTTTATTATTTAATGGTTTAGAAGCTTTGCGATTGAACCAAAACCATGGAAGTGATTCGGTTAAACTATTTGAATTTGGAAAAGTTTATCAAAAATTTCCTTCCGGATTTTCAGAAAGTAGTCAGTTGGCACTCTTTCTAACCGGCAGAAAGACAAAAGAGTTATGGAATGGCAGTGCTAATGATGTTTCGTTTTTCACATTAAAGGGAATGGTAGAAACTTTGTTGAATAAGATTGGCGGAGGAAAACATAAGGCTGCGGCAACTAAAAACGACTTATTGGAAGATGGCTTATCCTATAAAATAGGGAAAAAGAAGGTGGTTGATTTTGGTTGGATTAGAACTGATCTTAAAAAACATTTCGGACTTAACGGAGATGTTTTTTATGCCGAGTTTAATTGGGATACTTTGTTAAATATTGCTGCAAATACGTTTTTGAAATTTAAAGAGTTAGAGAAATTTCCAGGTGTAAAACGAGACTTGTCTCTGTTGTTAAATGAGAAAATAAAATTTTCTGAAATTGTGTCAATAGCGAAAAGTTGTAATAGTGAATTGCTAAAAGAGATTAGCCTTTTTGATGTCTATAAGGGAAAGAATATGGAGAAAGGGAAAAAGTCATATGCGGTTCGCTTTGCTTTACAAGACAAAAATAAAACACTCAAGGATAAAGAGATTGACGGTGTAATGAGTAAAATTCAGCTATCTCTAACAGAAAAACTAGAGGCTGAACTCCGATAGGTATGAGAATTAAAGATTGGACCCCTCTGTATCTTTTTGGATATACTTTAGTATCGCTAGGAGCGAGAACATTTTACAAAAAACATCAAGTTGTTGGATTAGAAAATATTCCAAAAAACAAGCCTATTCTTTTTGTAGCTAATCACCAAAATGCTTTTTTGGACCCTACCCTAATTGGAATCCAATTAAACAAACCATTATACTATATGGTTCGTGCAGATATTTTCAAAAAGAAATCTGTAGCAAAATTATTATGGTCCATAAACATGATGCCCATATACAGGCAAAGAGATGGTGGTAATACCGTTCAAAAAAATGAGGCTGTTTTTGACAAGTGTTTTGATCTACTAAATGAGAAAAAACCAATATTAATTTTTGCAGAAGGAAATCAAGGGAAGCAAAAAAAGTTAAGACCGCTACAAAAAGGAGTTTTCAGAATGGGCTTGGGTGCAGAAAATAAACACAACGGAATAGACGTTCATATTGTTCCTGTAGGACTATATTATAGTGACACCGTGAATATGGGCGCTAAAATGTTGGTCAACTTTGGTAAGCCTGTAAAAATTCAAGAATACACAGAAGCTTTTAAAGCTGAAGACGGAACAACATTAAACCAAATGAAAAATGAGTTAAGTCATCGTATGAGCGACTTAATGATTGATATTCAAAACACCGAATATTACGATACGATTCATGAAATAATGTTTGATTACAGTGAAGAAATTAACCATCATGAAAACCGGACAGGAAGTGAAATAATAGATGAATTTAATTGTCAAAAAGGGTATATCTCTAAGATAGAAAGCTGGATAAAAAACAACCCCGAAGAAGCGCAATTACTAAAACAAAATAGAGAAAGCTTTGCGCTTGGAGTTCAAAAACTAAACTTGAAAGCTTGGTTATTTAGAAAGGAAAAACAAAGCATTTTTCTCCCTATTTTGTTTTTATTCTTTGGAGCACCGTTACATATTTACGGCATGATTAATAATTACTTACCTTATCGATTGCCTGCATTTTTTGTTGAAAAAAAAGTTAAGGATGTGCATTTTCACAGTTCAATTAAAATGGCCTTGGGAGTTTTGCTATTTTGGCTGTTTTGGGGAATTCAAGTTGGATTAGTAGCAATTTTCACTAGCCATTATATATGGTCATACTACTTTGGATCATTAATGATTTCTGCATTATTTAGTTATCACTACTGGATTACTCTTCTTAAAACAAAAGGGAAAATAAGGTATAATAAGCTCTCGAAAAATAGTAATGAAACGTTTTTAACTCTCAAAAAGATACATTCTGAAATAAAAAATGTTTTAGATAAATTATATAAAATCTAGATTACCCTCCAAAAAGCTGTGTAGCAAGTACCGTTGGCAAATCATCGGTCGCGTATGGGTTTTTCTTTATTGCCACTCCAACGCCTAAATGCGTGTACTCTTTATTCAAAATATTTGCTTTGTGCCCTGGAGATTTCATCCAAGAATCAACCATCTTAACTGCAATTTCTTTGTACGTTAGCTCCCTTACTATTTCGCCATTATTGTGATGATAAAAAACATAACGCCCATTTTCTAGTTCCGAATCATACACGCTATTATCTTTATAATCAAGCGCAATTTCTTCCAGGATATTTTCTCCTACTATTAAATACTTGGCATTAAATTTTTCAGCTCTGTGAAAAGGTGTTTTATACTTTTTATTTTTTCTGTTTATGTGACTAAAAAAGCCTTTTGTTTCCATTTCTGTCGAATGAAAAGAAGCTCCTTTCTCAAGGTTTTTGCCATATTTAAACTGTCTTTTTTTTGGTCGTTCCAAATTCGTTGCATGGAATATTGCAGCCTGAAGCAATTCCATATTTAAGGATTCTAATTTAGCTGTGTCGTTTGCCAAACCTATTTCGAAAAATTTCATTGAACTTGTTGAATAATAATTCTGCGCTGGACTGCTAAATGCTGCTAAAAATATAAAAACATGGACGCTGTATTTCATGCGCTATTCTACTCAAATCTCAAAAATTTGTTTCACATAGGTTTTTTGACAAGAAATTAACTTTGTTTTTATTTGCGTTTATTATATATTTCGAGCCGCTAAACACTTTGTTATGAAAACTTTATCTACTTTATTTATCTGTTTTGTTGTTGTATCTCAAATGAATGCCCAGACTTTAACAGCCCCTGTTGCACAAGCGGTTTTTGGAGGTACAGTTGGCGATATAGAAACTTGGTCATTTGATACAGACTCAGTTTATGTGGTCGTAAGTACCGAAAGTCCTAATTCCATTTTCTTCTCTAAAGCTTACAGAGGAGGGGGGACAGGTAGTTTGACAAATTTAGACTGGACACCTTTGCCAAGTGCAGATGCTGACAATGGCTATGGCGATGGTATTGGAAATATTGAAATTCATGAAACAAGTAATTCTATCTTTTTTTTACACCAAAGCTATGTTTATCAAACAGATTTTACGGCATCATCTGCAGCAGTAGTAGACAGCATGGTTAAGGAGTTTTTGATTGTAGGGGATACAATGTTTTTGTTAAAAAATAGCCCTTTACCGAGTGGTTTTGACACACTTGAATTTGGCGCTGTTAGTTCAGTTGGCAATTATGTGTCAACCAACGGATTGTCTATGCTGAAGACATACTTTGATCCTCCGCAAATGATTGTTAACCCTTTTAATAATGTATTATGCCTTTTTGAAAGAGGTGCTAGTCCACACATGTTATCATTTGATGATCCTATACACCTTATGACTAATTCTACTCCAGTAATGTCTTTTTTAAACCCAGCTCCGACTGTAACTAACATAGAATGGCAAACATATGGCTTTGCAGATAATGGTACTTGGTATGTAGCAGGGCAGCCGCCACTTGGTAACCCCACTTCGGCAAATAGACACATTGCCTGGAGTAATTCCAACGGCGCATCTTGGACTGATGCACCTATTAACACTCCTGGACTCGTTGGAGGAGTAATTGGTAGCAACCTAATTATTGACGACCTTGCCGCTGAAAGAAATCTTTTTCTTGGCAATGCTGTTCTAAAAGACACCAGTTTTATGAGTAATTGGGTTAATCCAGGAAGCCAATATATAGGCGACTATAACCGAGCCAATGATGGTGTTACAAAAGCTGACCACATAATCAATGATTTGAAATATCATTCTACCAATGTTGGCATGGGTTATTCTACTTTCCAATCGGATTCAATTTTTGGATGGAATACAGGTTTAGAGGCAGTTCAAGTAAACGATATTGACATGAATTCTGGATTTACAAAAGGTTGGGTTGCTTCGAAATCTGGAATCAGAAGTGTAATGGACTATAATACACCTTCCGAGACATGGAGCTCGACTATTTTTCCAACCGGTGATGGTGCGCCTTACGAGGCTATTGGTATGGACCCAAATAATGATAATGTAATTTATGCAGGTAATCAAAGAATTTATCAAACATCTAATTCTGGAGCAATTTGGAATCAAGTGTTTTCTCCGGAAAATGCTCCTTATAATTTTAATCCAATAAACTCTCATTGCACCTCCATTGAAGTTTCTCCAGATAACTCTTCTGTTGTAGTTGCGGGATTTACCGGTAAATACGGAGATAAAGGTGGTTGTTTTTATAGTTTAGATGCTGGTGTAACTTGGGATCAATTACTTTTAATTTCAAGTATGAATGGTCAGGACGTTAATGTTCTTGATATTGAATTTACATTGGAAAGCGGGAATGTTGTGGCATACATAGGTCTAGAATCAGACCCTATTACTTCAGGGGCCTATGGTTTGTTCAGGGCTGAGCTAATTTCAGGCACTTGGTCTCTTGCAAGAGATGGTTCTTATGGAGCAACGGATGGCATAGTAGATATTCAAGTTAACAACACGCGAGATACACTTGTTTTTTTAAACACAGATCCTGGTTTACTGCCTGTTAATAATGTTCAGATTAAAGAATTAGCAGGAGGTGCATGGAGTTCCTATTTCGGTCCTTGGGCAGGTGGTTATGGAAGTGCAATCACACTTGGTGAGGGGTATATCTTTATGGCAATAAATGAAGAAATACATACTATCCCTTTAGACTTTTCCAACCCATGGAATGTAGCCTATAATTATCCTGTCGGAACAAACATTAATGTTCTTTTTTATGATGACCTATTGGTTGGAACGGGTACTGGCTTATATGCGCACAGTTTAGATTTATCAACAATCAACATCGTTGAATCAAATTATCAAAAGCTAAGCATTTACCCCAATCCTGTGGCCGACGTTTTGTATTTGTCAAATGCTGCTATGTTTAAGGTGTACAATCTTCTCGGAGAAATAGTTTATGAAACGGAAAAACCAGAAGCGCGTTTTTTAACTAAGCAAATAAGTCCGGGGACATATATTATTGCGGACTCTAAGGGAAATTGGAATAAGTTTATTGTTCAATAATATTGATAATCTTGCAAGTATAGTAAAGTTACTTTATAGAACTGTCAACAATAAATATATAAAGGACAGCCAGATCATCTGTTGTTATGTGTTCTGATGGCGCCAAGTCCTTTCCAGAATTTACTAATGTCCGTGAATACATTAAACAAAAGAGCTTAAAGAGCTGATTTAAATTGCTTTAAGAACCGCAAATCATTTTCGAAGAAATGGCGTAAATCATTTACTTGATATTTAAGCATAGCTATTCTTTCGATCCCCATTCCAAAAGCAAATCCTGAATAAACGGAACTATCAATACCGCAGTTTTCAAGAACATTTGGATCAACCATTCCGCAGCCCATAATCTCTAGATACCCTGAATTTTTGCAAACATTACATCCCTTTCCTGAACATATTTGACAAGACACGTCTACCTCAGCGCTGGGTTCGGTAAAAGGGAAATAAGAAGGGCGCAATCTAATTTCTGTTTCGTCTCCAAACATTTCTTTTGCAAAATAAAGTAGTGTTTGTTTTAAGTCCGCAAAGGAAACATCTTTCTCTATATACAATCCTTCTACTTGATGAAAAATACAGTGTGCCCTAGCTGAAATAGCTTCATTTCTAAAAACTCTGCCCGGGGAAATAGTTCGAATTGGAGGCTTTGACTCCTCCATTACTCTTACTTGAACAGAAGAAGTGTGGGTTCGAAGAGCAATATCCTTATCAATAAAAAAAGTATCTTGCATGTCTCTTGCGGGATGTTCTTCTGGGAAATTTAAAGCCGTAAAATTATGAAAGTCATCCTCTATTTCAGGGCCTTCAGATATTGAAAAGCCAATTCTAGTAAAAACGTCTAGTATGTCTTTACGAACAACAGACAATGGGTGCCTTGCACCTAGTTCAAAAGGCTCTCCAGACATGCTTAAATCAAGATCCCCTTTGGTAGATTTAGAATCTCCAGCGCTTGCTTTTAAGGTAATAACCTTTTCTTGTGTGGTTTTCTTTAGTATGTTAATTTTTTGGCCAAATTCCTTTTTCTGTTCGACAGGAACATTGCGAAATTCCGATAACAACTCCGTTATTAATCCTTTTTTTCCAAGCATTTTGATTCGAAATGCTTCAATTTCATTTGGGTCGGAAGAGTTAAATGAATTAACCTCATCCATTATTGGATCGACCTTGCTCAACATGCTTTTATTCTTTTATTTAATTATTTCCATGGATAGAACAACCACATCTTCCAGAGGTCTGTCTCCGGGCGCAGTAGCTGTTTTTCCAATCTTATTTATTATCTCCATCCCGCTCATTACTTCTCCAAAAACAGTATATGCATTATCTAAAAATGGAGTACCCCCAATTGTGGAGTAATCTTTTAACTGTTCTTCTGTAAATTTAAAAGGAACAAAACCCGCTAAAGCCAGAGGCTTTATTTCCTCAGCCAAAATATTGATTGCAGCTTCCGCTTCTGCTCTTTTAGCAGCTTCTTTACCCATCGCTTGAGCTTCTTGAAGTCGAGCCATATAAGCTGCGTTTTCTGGAGCTTGTATAAACGCCTGCATCAATCCATTTTCTTTTTGTCTATTTTGCTGAATTTCCATTTGTTCCAATTCTTCTTTTTGATAGGTCTTCCCTGTTACAACATAAAACTGCGAACCACTTGACCTTTTTTCGGGATTAACATTGTCTCCTTGTCTTGCAGCACATAACGCACCTTTTTTATGATAAAGGTTAGGCTTAATTTCGGCATCTATTGTATATCCCGGGCCTCCTTCTCCCAAAGCAACTCCTGCGGCAGCTCCTCTAGAATTAGGGTCCCCTCCTTGGATCATAAAATCTTTAATAACCCTATGAAATAGGGTGCTGTCATAAAAGTTTTCGTTCACTAATTTGATAAAGTTTTCTTTATGTTTTGGCGTTTCGTTATACAATGCGATTACCACATCGCCATGCGATGTCTTTACACTTATCTTAATTGACTTTTTCTGGGGGGTTTCTATTTCCTCAACCTTTTGTGAACCTTTTTGCAAATTCTCCGTAAACTTTTCTGTCTCTGCAGATACTCCACAAGCTACTAACAATAAAACTATTAGTGTGCAGATTACCATGTTTAACTTTTTAACTTGACTCATATATTATAATTTAATAGATTTGTTACTTTGCAAAGTAAATGATTTTGTAGAAATATTTGAGATAAAAGCGCATTATACTATGAAAACTACTCTTAAAAATATTTTTTTATTTACAACATTGCTCATTTTGGTTTCTTCCATTAGTAGCTGTTATAAGAAAAAAGACACGATAGCTAATATAACAGTTCTAAATGTTAATAACGAACCTATGAGTAATTTAGAAGTTCGCCTTTTTTATGGCACAAATGCAGACTCAGCTAGAATTGATAAAACAGCAACTACTGGTGGTGGTGGTACAGCAATTTTTAATTTTAATGAGTTATATAAGTCGGGGCAAGCAGGTTTTGCTGTATTAGATATATATGTACAAGGCTCTCTTGTTGGAATTATTAAAATTGAAGAAGAAATGACTTCAGATGAGACTGTTGTTATCTAAGAGTTTTGTTGAAAATATTCGATGATAGCTTCTTTCATCATAGAATCTTGCTCCTTATCATTAAGATTCGGAAGCTTCTTTATATTTTCATAATGTGGCCAGCCATCTTCATCTCTTCCCAAAAACTCATAATAACCAGCAGGCTCTAAAACCGAACAAACGGCAATATGCATCACGTCTACTTTTTTATCTTTCGATAGCTTTTGAAAACCTTTATTTAATTCTTGAACACCTATCATGAATAATATGGACTGCATATCCAAACTCTCGCCAAAATGTTCCGAAACTTTTTCAACTGTTTCTCGCCAATTTTTTTCCAACTCAAAATTCATGAGGCAAAAGTAGCGATAATTCATCCATAGCGGAAAAATTAAATTTATATTGCGCCTTAAAAACACAAAAACATGTACAAGAATATTCTCACAGAATCCAATGGAGCAATTCATAAAATTATAATTAATCGTCCAAATCAACTGAACGCTCTTAATAAAGAAACGATTGATGAATTAGGACAAGTGCTTCAAATAGCTGAAGAAAATGATAAAATAAAGGTTATTATTCTTACAGGTTCTGGAGAAAAAGCTTTTGTAGCTGGTGCAGACATTAAAGAGTTTGCAGATTTTTCTATTGACGAAGGAAAACTACTTTCTGCTCAAGGACATCAAAAATTGTTTAATTTGGTTGAAAACCTATCTACCCCAGTAATTGCTGCTGTAAATGGCTTTGCGCTTGGAGGTGGTCTAGAATTAGCCATGGCTTCTCATATTAGAATCGCTTCGGACAATGCTAAATTAGGTCTTCCTGAAGTTTCTTTGGGTGTTATTCCAGGGTACGGAGGGACACAAAGGCTTTCACAGCTTGTTGGAAAAGGCAAAGCATTTGAACTAATAATGTCCGCAGGAATGATGTCTGCAATAGATGCTGAAAAATGGGGACTTGTTAACCAAGTGGTTACGTTAGATGAGTTAATGCCAACCTGTGAAAAGCTTGCAGGAAAGATCGCGCGTAATTCTCCTAGAGCAATATCCAGTGCTATAATTTCAGTCAACGCGCAATATAAAGAAGGTATTGACGGCTATAAGACTGAAATATCGGAGTTTGGGAAATGCTTTGGCACCCAAGACTTTAAAGAAGGAACAACTGCTTTTCTAGAAAAAAGAAAACCTGAATTTACAGGGAAATAGTTTTCTTTTTAAGTTTTAACATTAATTATAGTTTTCACGAAAATAATAGGCAACAATTAATGTTCTAGCTCTAACTAGACGACATGTTAATAGTATAGTGTTAACAGTTCTAGATATAAGACTTCATTCTAACAACAGATATTTGTTTCTTTGAAGGTTAGAATAATGAGTACCATAAAAAAATTAGCTGGGCAAACAATTATCTACGGCGCAAGTAGTATGATTGGGCGGTTTCTTAACTTTTTATTAACGCCAATTTACACTTTTTCTGCCATTTTCACGGCAGAGCAATTTGGTATTATCACCGAGATGTATGCTTATGTGGCGTTTCTTGTGGTTTTCTTAACCTACGGCATGGAAACCGCTTTTTTTAGGTACTCTACCTTAAATAAAAAAGAGGGTGAAAAGGTATATGCAAACGCTCTTTATTCCTTAACTAGCACAACAGCCATTTTCGTCTTATTAACAATTGTCTTTTCTCAAAATATCGCAGATTGGATGCACTACCCGGATCATTCGGAGTACATTGTGTGGTTTGCAATTATCGTAGGTCTTGATGCTTTGGGTGCTGTACCACTAGCAAAACTGAGGCAGCAAGGGAGGGCAAAGAAGTTCGCCGTAATTCAATTTGCCAATGTGGGAACAAATATTCTGTTAAACCTATTCTATATCGCTTTAATATACAGCACCCATTTAATGGAAAATGGCGGTGTTGGGTTGAGCAATTTTGATTGGTTAGTCAATATTGTATACAACAACGAAACCGGCGAGCTAAATGGCTTTTTTAGCTTCGTTTATGATCCAAAAACTGGCGTTGGATATGTGTTTATCGCAAACCTCATTGCAAGTATTGTCAAGTTTTTATTACTTACTCCGATAATGAATTTTAAAGGAAAATTTGACTGGAACCTACTTAAACACATGTGGTGGTATGCTTTTCCAATGTTATTTGTTGGTTTAGCAGGAATTGTAAACGAAACCCTTGATAGAAGTATGCTGAAAAGAATGCTAACCAGTCAGTTTATGGAAAGTGGTCAATCTTTAACCGAGGCCACTGAAAACGCACTAATTCAGCTTGGGATCTACGGTGCGAATTATAAAATAACCATGTTTATTTCTATGTTTATTCAAGCCTTTAGATATGCGGCCGAACCATTTTTCTTTAATCAAGAAAATGAAAAAAACTCAAAACATGTTATTGCTAAAGTGATGACCTATTTTGTTATTGTAGTAACCGTTATGTTTTTAAGTTTAGATCTCTTTTTACCTATTTTGAAATATTTTACGCCTAATCCAACATACTGGATAGGGTTAAAAGTTGTTCCTATTTTACTGTTGGCAAATGTCTTTTTGGGAATGTTCGTAAACCTTTCTATATGGTATAAACTTTCGCAAAAAACGAATTACGGGGCTTATATATCCATTATGGGAGCAATTATAACCATCGCTATCAACTTTCTGTTTATTCCCGTTTATGGATATGTAGCCTCAGCCTGGGCTACCCTAGCATGCTATGGGACAATGATGATAGTTTCTTATTTCTTAGGGAAAAAGCACTATCCGATCCCATATAATTTAAAAAAGATTGGAACCTACCTTAGCCTTGGAACTGGACTGTTTCTAATTAAAATTCCTTTTGAGCCATATACTAGTTATTCGTGGTATGTCTATTTATACCATTTTTCATTAATCATGATTTTTATTACAATGGCGTATTTTTTAGAAAAACCCGCAAAAAAAGAGGTACTTTCACAACCTTAATTTTATATATGAAAATTGAACTAATAAATAAATCAAAACACGATACACCCAAGTATTCCACAAAGCATTCTGCTGGATTAGATTTAAGAGCAAATCTAGACGTTGCCGTTGTTTTAAAGCCACTTGAAAGAGCTTTAATTAAAACAGGGCTGTTTATCGCTTTGCCTAAAGGAGCTGAGGCACAAGTCCGTCCAAGAAGTGGTTTGGCTTATAAAAATGGAATCACTGTTCTTAATTCACCTGGAACTATTGATGCAGATTATAGAGGTGAAATAGGAGTTATTCTTGTAAACATTTCCAATGAAACCTTTGTGGTTGAAGATGGTGAAAGGATAGCACAATTAGTAATTGCAAAACACGAAGTCGCTGAATGGATAAACGTGGAAGGTTTATCAGAAACCAAACGAGGATCAGGAGGGTTTGGAAGCACGGGTGTTAAATAAAAAGATGAAAAGATGAAAATTATAGTACCAATGGCAGGAAGAGGATCAAGACTAAGACCTCATACTTTAACCGTTCCGAAGCCACTTGTTCCTGTTGCAGGAAAACCAATTGTTCAAAGATTAGTAGAAGACATCACCAAGGTCTGTGGGGAACCTGTAGACGAAATCGCTTTCATTATTGGAGATTTTGGTGCTCAGGTCGAAAAACAGTTAATTAATGTTGCCGAAGGGCTTGGAGCAAAAGGGACAGTATATCACCAAGAAGAAGCATTAGGAACTGCACACGCTATATTGTGCGCTAAAGAATCATTGAAGGGAAATATCGTTGTTGCTTTTGCAGACACTCTGTTCAAGGCTGACTTTACTTTAGACATCTCAACAGATGGGATCATTTGGGTAAGTCAAATTGATGACCCAAGTGCGTTTGGGGTTGTAAAGCTCGATAGCGATAAGGTAATTACTGAGTTTGTAGAAAAACCAGACACCTTTGTGTCTGACCTTGCAATAATTGGTATTTACTACTTTAAAGACGGTGCGTTTTTGTCGGATGAATTACAATATTTAATAGACAATAACATTAAGGAAAAAGGAGAGTTTCAGCTCACCAATGCTTTAGAAAACATGAAGCAAAAAGGAACAAAGTTTAAAACGGGGGCTGTTCGTGAATGGTTAGATTGCGGGAATAAAAATGCAACTGTATATTCAAACCAGCGCGTTCTTGAATTTGAAAAAAACACTAACAGTGTTTCTGAAAAAGCGAATATTGAAAACTCTATAATCATTCAACCTTGCTATATCGCTGAAAATGCAACTGTAAAGAATTCGATAATTGGACCGCACGTTTCGGTAGGAAACAACACTGTTATAACAAACTGCATTATTGAAAATAGCATCATTCAAAACGACAGTGCCTTAACAAGAGCCAATATTGCAGACAGCATGGTAGGTAACCATGCAACTTATAAGGGTGGGAATAAAGATTTAAGCATTGGAGATTATACTGAAATAAACGAATAAATTGGGTAAGCTACTCTTTATATTATTTTTTCTAATTGGTGTCTATGGCTGCAATGCCAAAAAAAGTATTTCAGAAAAAGGCGACAAAAGCTCTCTCTCTGAAAAAAAGGAGATTGCTTTAAAGCAACTATTGATAAAAGCAACCACTGAAAAAGTGCTTGGAAATTATGAAGAGGCTGAAAAACTCTATTTAGAGTGCTTAAAAATAGATTTAAAAAGTGCTGTAACCCATTTTGAGTTGTCCGGAATCTATTTGTTTAATCATGCTGAAGAAAAAGCTATTTTACATGCGGAAAAAGCAGTTAAATATAATCCAAACAACGGCTGGTATAAAACGAATCTAGCAGTTATCTACCAGGAGTTAAATTTATTTGAAAAGGCGGAAATTTTATACAAAGAATTAATAACATCATTTCCTGAAAGGAGTGAATACCATTTTACGCTAGCAGAAGCATATTTATATCAGGGTAAGATAAAAGAAGCGCTAGAAGTTTATGATGCAATTGAAAAAATATTGGGGTCATCAACTGATTTAATTGTGCACAAGCATAAGTTGTATTTAAAATTGGGAGAGTCTGAAAAAGCAATTGCTGAAATACAAAAATTGATTGACCAAAACCCAACGAATATTTATTTTTATGGATTGCTAGCCGATCTATACGAAAACGAGGGTTTTGATTCGAAGGCTCTAGAAATTTATGATAAAATAAGAAAGATTGATCCTGCAAACGGCACTGTTCATTTGTCTTTGTACGAATATTATCGCTACCACGGAAATCAAGATAAAGCATTGTCTGAATTGATATTAGCGTTTGAAAATTCAACAGTTGAGATTGACACAAAAATGCAAATCATGTTACAGTTTTTTACGAACTCAGAAAGAAATGAAAAAGTCAAAACACAAGCATATCGCTTAGCTAAAATCCTAATCGATGTTCATTCAAACGAAGCAAAAAGTTTCTCTATGTATGGAGATTTTTTATCTCGGGACGGAAAGCTAAAAGAAGCGCTGCAAATGTTTAAAAAAGCAGCAGCCTTGAATAGTGGGAAATTTCCTATTTGGAGTCAAATTGTCTTTTTAGAGTCAGATTTGAAAGAGTTTGATCTTTTGGAAAAGGATACGCGGGCAGCTCTTGAAGTGTTTCCTACCCATCCAACCTTTTACTTTTTCAACGGCATTGCTAATATTCAACTCGAAAACTATGATAAGGCAATCAAATCATTACTCGTCGGAAAGGAAATGGTTTTTGACAACGATCAGCTGCAGGCTGAATTCTATCAATATTTGGGCGATGCTTACCATGCGAAAAAAGAGCATGCAAAGTCGGATGAAAGTTATGACAAATCATTAGAGTTTAATCGATACAACCCATATGTTTTAAATAATTACAGTTATTACCTCTCACAGAGAAAGGAAAAGTTAACATTAGCAGAAACCATGGCAAAAGAAGCTAACAACCAGATTCCTGATAGTCCAAACTTTATAGACACATATGCTTGGGTACTGTTTTTAAAAGGCAATTTTACAGAAGCTGAAACATTGCTTAAAAAGGCGATTTCCCTTAGCGCTAGACCAAATGGCATTATTTTAGAGCATTTCGGAGATGTTTTGTTCAAGCTAAACAAAACAGAAGAGGCAATTGTTTCTTGGGAGAAAGCAAAAGAAACAGGGGAAGCATCCCAACTTATTGAGCAAAAAATACTTAAGAAAGATTATATTGAACCAACGACAGAGTAAGCGTGATAAATCTCAAAACATATATAATCATAATTTGCTCAGTTGCATCTCTATACTCATGCAGCGGAAGAAAGAAAACAATAGATGGCGAAAAACTCAAAAATCATTCGCCCAAATACCTGATAGACTCGATCTTAAAAACAGAATTTGACTACACGTGGTTAAGAACAAAAGGAAGCGCTATTGTTAATTTTCAAGGCAATAAAAACACCGTTAAAGTAAATTTTAGAATTCGCAAAGACAGCGCAATCTGGACGAGTATTTCAAAAAGTACTATACCAATACTAAGCGCTTTACTGTCCGAGGATTCATTAAAGTTTCTTAAAAAAATTGGAGGGAAACAATACTATTTAGGTGAATATAAAGAAATAAACAGTTTGTTAAATCTAGATTTTAACTACCTTCTTTTACAAGATTTCGTTTCAGGAACACCAATTATGTTCGATTATGAAGGCAAATACAAGTCAAAAATAGAAGATGGTATGTATCTTTTGTCTTCGGATAAATCAAAAAAAATCGAGAAATTGCTTAAAAAAGGAAAAAGTAATCGAAAGCACACCCTTTTATATAGATGTTGGATAGAACCTTCCAACTTTAAATGTTCAAAAGTGGAAATAAATTTTTTATCGGATAGTAGCTACTTGGAAGTCAATTATTCTGATTGGATTGATGTTAACGGACATGATTTTCCCGAAAAATCCTCAATTTACTGTACTACTCCGTACGATACATTATCGCTTCAAATTAAATATAGTAATAAGGTTAAAATAAATGAGCCGCAACAAATGTTATTTAAAATAAACGATAACTATTCTCCCTTTGAACTAAATGAGAATAAATAATAGCATAGCACTGATTGTTTTTCTAATTGGCTTTTTGACCTCTTTTAGTCAAGATTCCGATAAGCTGAAACAAAAGGAAAGAGAACTAAAAAACAAGATTTCTAATACCAAGGCTTTAATTAAAACAGCCAGAAACTCTCAACAGTTGACGATAGCAGAATTAGGGATTATTAACCATCAAATTGCTTACCGAGAAGAATTAGAAGCAAACTTGAATTATCAAATGCGGAAATTAGATGAGCATTTGAATAGCCGTAAAAAACAAATATTATCTCTCGAAAATAATTTAAAGGAATTAAAAGATGAGTACGCTAAAATGCTTCAATACGCATATAAAAACCGAAATACGGAATATCAATTAATTTATATATTTTCTGCCGAATCTTATACTGAGGCGTATCATAGGATGAAGTATATTAAACAATATAAAGATTATAGGAATAAACAGGTAGAAAGAATAAAAGAGACGAAAATCCTTTTAAGCGAAAAGATAGCTGAACTAGAAATAACCAAGCTAGAAAAGAAGGATTTAAAAGCTATCCAAAAAACAGAAAAAGCGCGTTTTTTAGAGGACAAACAAACTCAACAGATAACACTCTCTAAATTAAAACAAAACGAGCAGCAACTTAAAAACAAACTAAATAAACAAAATCAAGAGAGAAAAAATTTGGCATCTGCGATCCGGAAAGCAATAGAAAAAGAGATAGAAAAAGAAGCTCTTCTAAGAAAGGAAACTGGATTTAGTAATACTCCTGAAACCAAAGCATTAGCCAAGTCCTTTACAACCAATAAAGGAAGGTTACCGTGGCCCGTTGCTAAAGGAGAAATAACCGGGAAGTATGGTAAGCATCGGCATCAGGTTGTTAAAACAGCTACCATTGAAAATAAAGGAATTGATATTACAACCGCAAAGGGAGCAGATGTAAGAGCAATTTTTGAGGGAAAAGTAACAAGTATTTTTATTATTCCCGGTTCTGGAAAAGTTGTAATGATTAGTCATGGAAATTACAGAACTGTATATGCCAACCTCAAAGATGTATATGTAAAGAAAGGAGATGAAGTAAGTACAAAAGAGGTACTTGGCACACTGCTAACTTCCGAAAATGGCGATGTTTCAGAAGCTCATCTGGAAATATGGAAGATATCTACAGGGAATATGGATACTGTTGACCCATCGCTTTGGATTTATAGGTAATCACATAATCATTACTTCAATATCTAAAACACTCAAAGGCTTATTTTTATTCTTGTTAATCCTTTTTACTCTTGCTAAAACGGTGGTTCCCATATCCATTTGTTTTGCAACTATCGAATTAACTTTTAGGGACACGTAGCCTAACTTACAGCCTTCAAAATATACTCCCACAGCATTATTGTCAAAGATATGATTATGTTCTCTTCTCAGTTCAATTCTACTATTATGTTTAAGCCTATGATAAATATAAATCATTTCGTAATAAGCTAATTCGACCACATTTGTGAGTAAGCCAAGGTTTGGCAGTGCTTCTGATAAAGGCGCAACAGTGTTTAATTGTCTCATAATTATTTTGTTTTAGTATTGGTTATGCTGCTAATAATTGGTCATTTATCATAATTGTTTGACCTAGCTTATTCTTTAAGTTAATTTCACTTATTTCATCATGATTAGCTAATAACTCATTTGTAATTAACTCGGAAACATCAATTCCGTTGATTGTCGGTATTTTCCCTATTAAATTATTAAGTTCATTAAAATTGATGCTGATATTTGTAAAATAACTTTTGCCTGCTTTAAACACTTTACAAGCAAGCAATAAGCCATCATCGTTTCGCTCATATACGATGAATTGAATTTCCATTTTACTCCCTTTTGTTAATGATGCTATTGTTTTCATATTTCGTATTGTTAGTTATTACAATACAAACATCAGAAACCACTACGTAATGTATTTACGTAGTCGATATTTTCATGCTTTATTGGAAGAATGGAATAAGAAAAAACTATTAAAAAAGGCAAACAAAGTTACACCTGCTTGTGTTTCTAAGGTATCATCACCTAAAAAGCTTAGTAAGCTAATTACTAAAAAAGCCCCATAAACATATTTGTCTTTTGCTATCTTAAAGATAGGATATGTAAATGAAATAATCCAAATCAATAATCCAACCAGCCCAAATGCTATAAAAAACGTTAGAAGCTGGTTATGTCCTCTCTTTCTATTTTCAGGAGTAAGCCGTGAGTTTAACTCGATATATTTGGCTGCAAAAGCATCCGGAACATCTCCAGTCCCAACTCCCAGTAATAAGTTATCACTAACAATTAAGATTCCAGCGTTTGAAAAATTGAGTCTTTGTGTAATCGAATGTCCATTTGAACTAAAGCCACTCTCCTTATTGTTGAATTCAAAAAAGATTTGATGTAGCCTTTTATTGACACTAGATAATTTAACACAACTAGTAATACCCGTTTCAATTTCGGATACTTCTTCAGAAGTGAGTGCTAAAACCCCTTGCTTATCCTTCCTATTGCCCTTTGAGGTAATATACCTGTATATAGTAGCCGATATTGGTTGACCTTTTTTATCTATCGAATCAAAGGAATAATCGCTTTTTATGTTCCATGCTTTTTCTACTTCGCTTGGACAAACATATAACCACAAATAATACCCGTTTTCGGTAACCAAACTAGTTGTATCGTGTATATATAATTCTCCTGCCGGTGTATGGGTTTCTAAAGACTGAAAAGTAACATTATCTTTGATTTCAGAATAATCATTATAGGAATTCAACACATATAATATTACAAAGACAAGAAATCCAAATCCTGCTAATCCAGATAATATCTTAATCTTAATAGAAGACTTCACCGCGACTATCCATATCACTGAATAGGTAAATACCAAACTAAGAACCACCAACCCCGTTCCCGAAAGAATGGAAAGAAAATAACAAAACCATAAACTTATAGAAAGTGATACAACCTGAAACCCCTTTCCTTTATTAAAGAAATAGTAATTTAACAAGACTACGGCCAAACAAATTAATAAACCCAAACGAATATGAGAGATAAAAAATGAGATATTACGAACATCTGTAATATCTTCTTCTATTGCAAAAATTTCCAAGTATGCGCCAAAGCTTATTAAAGTGCTTACTAGCAATCCCCCTATAAATACACTAATAATTAACTCGTAAATTCGCTTTGGTAATACCGGTATAGACCCAATAACAATTGGGAAACTTAACAGTGGAAGTTTCCTTACTATATCATGTAGGGCATAGTCATAATTTGTGGTGTTAAAAAGCCAAATTACATGCACAAGGAACCCTGCTGCTAATATTAAAGGGGTGTAACTTAGTGACTTTATTCTTTCCCATTTAGCTAGATATTTACCTTCCAAAACCCAAGCAGCAGCAAGAATTATTGAAGAAATACTCATTAAAAATTTTCCAGTAGAAAGACCAACTACCAATAATAGTAATGCAAATATGTAAATCTTGGTATAAGGGAGGTACTTACTTAACACATTTATTTGGATTCTCCCGCTAAAATACTTTTATAGCGTACCTGGTTTTTTAAAACCTCTTTTGCCTGTTTCATATAGGGGTCATTCTTAAGCGAAGCTTCCACCCGTCCATTTTGATAATAATAACGCGAAACAATTTCATTTTCAAGCAACTCAATAATTTCATCTTTATACCGAACCATGTCATCTTTAAGGCTTGGTTTCAATTTTGTAAAAAGAGCATCAAATTCAATTTCCGAATCGTTATAGTACTTTTCTTCCATAGCGACCTCCTTCAACTCCTGCAGCATCTCCTCAGAGTCCATTGTATATTCAACTTCTTTATCTCCTAAGTAAGTAATAAAATTATTGTAATCGATTGTTGAAAGTGAAAACGTGCTTGCTGACTCAATTTCTGGATGGTCTTGTTTATAATCTGTTGCATAGTTAAAAATGTAATTCTTGAAAACAAGAACAGAAGTAAGCTTGCTATACGCAGTAGGTTCTATTTTAATTTCAGGCTCAACTCCGCGTCCATCTTTTACCTCTCTGCCATTTTTTGTTGTAAAGGTTTTTATCAAACTATCTGCAACTTCAGAAACAGCCCCTTTGTCGTCTCTGTTTGCATAATCCAATTTTTGAATGCATCTGCCGCTTGGCGTATAATATTTGGCAATTGTTAGCTTTACCTTACTCCCAAAATTTAAATCTTTAGTTTGCTGCACTAGTCCTTTGCCATAAGTTGTCATTCCAATTATTACCGCACGATCCAAATCTTGCAAACTTCCTGAGACAATTTCACTTGCTGAAGCAGAATAGCCATCAACCAAAACAACTATAGGCATTTCTTCATCAAACGGAGTGTTAAGTGTTTTATAGTCTTTATTCAAATCTGTTAACCTGCCTTTAGTGGCAACAACGGTATTCCCTTTGCTAATAAAGAAATTTACAATATTGACCGATTCATGCAAGAGACCTCCTCCATTTCCCCTGAGATCGAACACTAGTTTTTTCATTCCGCTACTATCCTTTAAATATTTCAAAGCTTTAAGAACTTCTCTACTTGCTGTGCTCGTAAATGAGTTTAGCTTCACATAACCAATTTCTTCATCAATCATTCCGTAATAAGGCACCGAAGGAATTTTAATGACCTCTCTCGTAATTGTTGTTTCACTCGCAACACCCTGTCTTTCATATTTAACCTTTAGAATAGTTCCCGGACCACCTTTTAAAATAGCGCTCATTTCTTTTGTGGTTTTTCCGGCTACTGATTTACCATCAATCTCCAACAAAATATCGCCTGCAATAATTCCTGCTTTATCAGTTGGAGAACCTTCATAAGGTTCCGAAATTACAATGCAGGAATCTTGCGTTTTTATCATTGCGCCAATTCCTCCATATTGTCCAGTAGTCATAAACCGATAATCTTCTATATCACTTTCTGGTATATAAACAGTATAAGGATCTAGGGATCGAAGCATAGCATCAATACCTTTTTTCATCAAGTTTCCTGGCTCTGGCTCATCAACATAAAACGTGTTGATGTTATCGTAAACCGATGTCATTATTCGAATGTTCTTAGTTATTTCGAAATAATTATCATCATTTTTATTAGAAATTAATGTTGACGTAACAGTAGTTGCGCTGATGAAAATTGCTGCTATTAGAACAATATAAATTGATTTTTTGGTTAGGAACATAGACGCTATATATCTTTAATCTCTTTCGTTAAACGTTTTAAAAGTACGTTTATTTTATCATCCACTATTTCGAACTGAGGAATATCTTTTCCTAGGTATATTAAAAACAAAGAAACACGGATATTTTTATTTTCCGCAGCCTTTTGGGATTCATGCTTGTATTTCCGATATGCCTCTCTTAATTGTCTTTTTATTTGATTTCTATCAACTGCTCTTTTAAATTTTCTTTTTGGGACGGAAAAAACCACTTTTAAGCCGATTTCTCCAACTTCCTTTAACCAAACAACTTTAAAAGGGTAATCATTCAAATGTCTCCCTTTATCATAAACCTGCGATATAATAACGGCATTAGTTAATCTATCTGATTTAGATAAGGTGTTTTTCATGGAAATATTAATTAAAACAAAACAAGGCCGACTTAAGTCGACCTTGTAAATATGCGCACGACACGCAACAAAATTATTTTTTTCCTTTTAAATATTGTTCAATAGCCATTGTCATTGAAGGAGCATTTGAACTCGGTGCTTGAACATCAATTCTAAACCCTGCCTCTTCTACCGCTTTGGCTGTAGTTGGTCCAAAAACCGCTATTTTAGTTCCGTTTTGGGTAAACCCTGGAAAATTCTTAATCAAAGATTGTATTCCTGATGGACTGTAAAAAACCAACATATCGTATTTAACGGCAGATAAGTCTGATAGGTCACTGCAAACAGTTTTATAAAGAGTAGCATTCTTAAACTCTATACCGAATTTTGCTAATTGCTCCGGAATTACTTTTCGTTGTATGTCAGAACATGGAACTATAAAGTTTTCTTTTTTATGTTTCTTTAGTACATCCCCCAAATCTGCGGTTGTCTGTTTTCCAAAAAAGATTTTTCTTTTACGATAGACAACATAATTCTGCAGATAATAGGCAACTGCCTCGGAAATGCAAAAGTACTTCATATCATCCGGCACTGTATATCGCATCTCCTTAGCCATTCTAAAATAATGATCCACGGCCATGCGAGAAGTTAGAATTACCCCCGTAAAATCAGAAAAGAGAATACGTTCTTTCCTAAATTCTTGCGCGTCAACACCTTCTACATGAATAAAAGAGCGATAATCAATTTGTACTTGATATTTGCCTGCCAAATCAGAAAATGGATTCTTCCCGCTTTTTGGTTCCGGCTGAGAAACTAGAATAGTTTTAACTCCCACAATTAATTCCTTTTTAGTTAAACTTTCAAAATTTGCCAACCAATAGTAGAAAAGTTACGACTAGAGGCAATATTTCGAGGGTGCAAAGGTATAAAATAATGTAATACCACGAAATTTTAATGCCTAAGCTTTGTCGAATACTCTGAAACAGTCTTATCATGTAGGATATAGTTAGTAAAAAAATGCAATATACCTCTCCAATATTTTGGCTTTTCTGATCTAATAGTTGGATATTTATATTGGTGCTGGAAGGGAAAAATAAAATTGCAATTATTCCTGGGAGTAACAAGATCCCAATTATTTGATAATATCTAAAATTATAACTTTTAGCTTTTTCTAGCACATCATCAGCTTCTGAAATACCTTTAACTAGTCTTATGATAGCAAACTTTAAGCATAACAATAAAAACACACTTCCAACCACTAATCCATAAAGAAAAGAAGGCTCTATTGGCCCAATCACTTTAATTAATAGCTTGTAAATAAGAATAGAAATTACAATAATCGAGTTGAGCACCAAAGCAATTGACAACCGAGAAGACAAGCCGTGAGCTCCTTTATAATCTTGATTGGAGAGAGAAAAAGAAAAACATTGGCGAAAAGCATTAGAAATAACTCCAACTTGCATATGCCTAATTATAGCATAGGAAACTAGAACTATTAGAAGAGGAACTAGCATCCATTCTATAGTGGAAATTTTATCTATGGGAATTCCCGTTTGATTCATTTTCAAATACAAAAATAAATTAATCCCCTCACCCACAAGGTTAATTGGACCTGTTTTTATCCGAATAAAAAAAGATAGTCAACACAATCATTTTAAAAATCAAACCTATTCAATAAAGCTATCTGCTAAAATCAGTAGTCCAACAGTGTGGTTTTTTAGAAACTGGAATATGGACATACCCAATTCCCACCAAACGATGGTCAGGGTTAAACATGTTTTTACAATGAGGCGGAGAATTAAGCCAAGATATAAATGCTTCTTTTCCGGAAGCTGCACCGAAATTACAATTCTCTGATACACCTGCAGAAACTTTCCACACCTTATTTTCAGACTCGTACTTCAAAAAATTTTTAGTTCTGGCATGCTCATCGCAAACAAATTCCAAACTATCTGTAATTATGTTTCTATCATATGTATCATGACCAAAATAATTTTGAGTACCCATGTCGTAAGAATGATATCTCGCGGCTCTCGAAAGATCTTTGTCTATCATCAGCGGCTCCAAGAGAGAGTCTTTCCTAGCTTTATTTAAAATAATCAGAAATTGCCTTTCGTTCATCAAACTGCTGCTTGGAACATTTTCAATACCAACAGCAACTCCAAAAAATTTATGGCTTTATCTTGTATAGAAAGAACAAACAAATGAAGAAAGCAAAAAGAAAGTGATAATAGAAAATACAAGAATAATAGAATTTTTTTGTGGGAAAATCATAGCTTAGGTTTTAGATTAATTATTTGAGCGTAATGATTTTCTATAGGCTTTTGTTTATTCAGAGAATGCATAAATTGACAAATGGAACAATTTATATTGGTAATCAGCAAGCGTACACCATGAGAGCTTTTAGATTACCATAATAAAACTCTACAATTTTTTTATGCTAACTATTGATTCCTTATTTGAAAAAAAAAATCGCAGTAAACTATTCAAATTTTAGTGCAAGAAAATTAAACTGATAGTAATAGCCTTGAACTTCTTTGCTGCAAATTTGATTAGAAATATTTGTTCGACAAACAGAAAAGTTGAATGGAAAAATTGCTATCTGTCAAAAAAAGCAGCTTACTTTTAGGTTTTTGAACTAAAATTTTTACATTAGTAAAAAATATCTTTATGAAAGCAGAAGCGCAAAAAAATTTACAAGAAATTAAAATAGAGGATATTATTGAGAAAACAAGGGAGTTAAATCCAGGACAGTTTGATAAAATGATATTTGATTCTGCTCAAAGCGTTAAAAGAGCTAACTACTTGTACGTAAAATATAAACCAGGTTCAGCTGACAGAGTATTGAACCGTTTGGAATTCCCGATGCACGAACCCTTAAAAGCTCCAATGCAAGAGCTACTTGGAGGGTCAAGCAAACACGGAGATAAAGCAGTAATGGCTTCGGATAAGTTAATTCGCCTTTTACAAGATAATTTTTCTAGATCACCCATAGCAGAAAGTAACCCTGCTGCGGATTATTTTGATTATCCTTTAGACGCTGTGGATGCGAATAATGTTGCTCAAGAACAACAACTATATTACATGCCTAATGAAACTGAAATTAGTTCTTGCGGCGAGTGCTCAGGAGAAAAATATGTGACCTGTGATGATCACGTTTGTGGTGGAGTTCATAATTGGGAATGCCCAACCTGTGTAGGAGAAAAGAAGGTTGAGTGCACAGGATGCAATGGCGAAGGTGAAAATACTTGTAACGATTGTGACGGTGGAGGAATGGTTAAATGCGGAAGCACCATTGGCTCTGGACTAGTTGGTGGCTTAACAGGGTCGTCTGTTGCCGGCTGTGGAGGCAAAGGCTTTGTAATGGTTAGTAACGGAAACTTTGCCAATGGCAATCCAAGACCTAAGAAAAGAAAACAATGTACAAAATGCCGAGGAAAAGGAGAAGTGCGATGCAAAGATTGTGCGGCAAAGGGCGTGATTAAATGCAGCCCTTGTCGAGGAAAGGGCGAAGTACAGTGTTCGGAATGTTCTGGCAAAGGAGACATTACTTGTAGCAAGTGTTACGGAGATAAAGCCAAATATGGCAAAATTGATTGCCCAATCTGCGAAGCCACTGGCGAAACAGGAAAAGTCTCTTACGTTGCAACAACGATTTCAAATAACGAAAAAGACCTTTTTGTAAACATTGGAGAGTCAATCGCTGAAATTAGTGATGACTTAGTTTTAAATTATATTGATAAAGCTGGCTCAGTAAGCAGATCTTTGACAAATATCAATGATAATTTTACGGAAGAAAAAGATGAATTGGTAGCGAGTCATCTTCAAGATTTGCGAACAAATTCTGGTTTAGCTATCAATACTTTCGCAAAAGTTTTAACGGAAGACACATACTACCAGGTTGTTCCAGTAGTACAAGTATCATATAAGCACATGCTGACAAATCAAATACTCGATTTCAGTATAGTTGATTTCTTTGAAGATCCGAAAATTGTTTTTCACCAGGAAGCAGAAGAAATTAAAAGTGATGTTAAAGACAAAGGTAAAAAGCTAGGACGCTTTTTTGGTAAGCTATTTAAAACCAAAAAATTCAAGTCTAAGGACGACAAGAAAAAAGAAATAAAATTAATGATTTATCTAGCGAAAGCAGACGGTAAGATTGAAGAAGGAGAAAAAGGATTCTTGGCTGAAAGCATCAACTCTATTGATGAATTTACATCAGATGAAAAAGAAGACTTTTTCAATCTAATGAATAATCCAAATCCCCCTGCTATAACGAAAGAAGATGCTACATTTTCTTCGAAAGAAAAACTAAATGAAGTTATAGCAAAACTTACTGGTTTAGCATCAAGTGACGGGGAAATTGATGATACTGAGCAGGAACTATTAAATACGATTATGTCCCTAAATGAATAGTATTTTAAGTGTTAAAATGTCTGTGAAAAATCCGATGATAAAAAGCAAATGCTATTTTTGAAATACAGTTGAATTGGGTTTTAGCTGGCCAAGTATATAGCAGGACAGATTAGCATTTGTTTTTTATGTTTGCGGTAAATAATGTCACTCTAGGCGTAACCTGAAAAATTAAAACAGTCGGAGAGATAGGTCAATATATTATATTGATGAATTAGCGCGTGAATTCCAAAGAATTATACTAAAACAGATAAACTTGGAAAGAATGAAATTTGCATCTAAACCGATGATGTTCCAGAACAAAAACTGGTTTATCCTATCTCATGTTTTGACCAATGTCGCAATCTAGAGTTGAATTGACGCAAAAGCAACACTTTGCCGAAATAGCTGACATTAACTATTGGGGACAGCTTAGGATTCAAAAAATTCTTTAGGCTGCACTAAATAGGCTCTTTTGGAAGTGAGCATAGCAATGTTCTCATTTTCAGATTAAGACTTATTCACAATCGGATTTAAAATCTGCAAACACTTCAATTTCTACATCTGGCCATAAAACACTCAATCCGTCTTTCCCCGTATGCACTGCAGTACAAACTCCATTTAAAGAATCGAGCGATGGTTTAGCATCCCAATCATTAACACTAACAGCTGTAGACAGTTTTAAACGATTTTCAGTAGACACACTCCATTCAATATCTACTTCCTTCTCAACACCGTTCATTGTTAATGCAACAGACCCCGAACCATCTTGATTCAGAGAAATAATTTTTCCAGAGATAGACTCAGTATTAGTCATAGTACCAAAAAAGCTATTTGCAATTTTCATATCTCTTTCCGGATTGTTTGAGTTTACAGAAGTTGTATAAATAGCAAATTGCGCTGTTTTTGCTGCTTCAGCTATTGTTTGATTTGGACCCACTCCTGTTACAGTAACAGAGTCAAATGTTCCTCCAACACCTACTTTTTCGCTCAACTTAAAAGCAGTCCAGTTTACCACAACACTGTTTTTATCTAGGGTTAGTAGGCAAGTGTTATTGGCAATTACATTTGGGTCATTAGCGAGTTTTTTTGATAGCTCGTTCCCTATGTCATCTAAGTTTTCTACTTTTTCAGCTTCACCGCAGGCCACAAAAAGTAGTATTGATGAAATAATTCCTGTATAGATAATATACTTTTTCATTTTATTGAGTTATTTATTTTATTTAAAATTTACAAGAATTCGATTTTTTTCAACCGTGTCCCCTTTTTTTATATTTATTGATTTTATAACACCTTCAGATGGAGATTTAAGCATGTTTTCCATTTTCATTGCTTCCAACACTACAAGAGGATCATCCTTTACAACAGAATCGCCAACACCCACAACTATGTCTACAACCACTCCGGGCATAGGAGCTTTTAGCTCGTTCACTTTTTTCGTTGATGCGGCATCCATTCCTAAAGATTGAAGAAGGACATCATATTCATCTGTCAGCTTTACCTCAAATCGATCTCCGTCAATTTTTATTGTAACTGTTTTATTTTCAGAATCAATGGCAAGCAATCGAGCGATATGCTTTTTACCATCTCTTGAAATTAATAACTCTTTGTCTTTTTGCTGTATCATCTCAATTTCAAACTTCTCGCTGCTTATACTTCCCTTCAAAGGAGTCTTTCCATCTGGGCTAAACTCCACAGAAGAATTATTGTTGATTTTGGCAATGACTTTCATTCAAATAATATTTAGTGTACCAAAAGTACCGAAAATCTATCGCTAAACAAACAATTATACCAGACATACACAATTCATTAGCTGATTACCAAATAATGACCATATTTGCACTTAATAAAATTATTCTAATAATTATGAATCTGAAAAACGGGATAGTTCTGATATGTAGCGGATTAATTGCAATTAGTTGCGCACAAAAGAAACAAACACAAGAAACATCAACTGTTGAAAACAGGATTGAGGAAGAGATCAAAGATCCAGCGGAGAGAAAGCATTATAATCCCTCAGAAAAACGTGTTAATGATTTACTTCACACCAAACTAGAGGTTAGTTTTGACTGGCTAAATCGACAATTAAATGGTAAAGCGCTTTTAACTCTTAAGCCATACTTTTATAACACCGATTCTTTAACGCTAGATGCCAAAGCAATGAAAATCCATTCTGTTCGACAAAATGACGAAAAATCAATGGAATTGAAATATGTATATGATGGGCAGTATTTAAAAATTAAATTGCCAAAAGAATACAACCGCACAGAACAGTATAACATATATATTGAATATACCGCTAAGCCTGAAGAAGTGCAGCAAGAAGGAAGTAGCGCTATCTCTGACGCGAAAGGACTTTATTTTATAAATCATGATGGAGCAGATAAAAACAAGCACATGGAAATATGGACGCAAGGAGAGACTGAAGCTAGTTCTGCATGGTTCCCTACTATTGATTCTCCAAATGAAAAAACTACCGAAGAAATTTATATTACAGTTCAAGATAAATATACAACACTTTCAAATGGGTTATTGCTTGAATCTACTCCAAATGAAAATGGAACAAGAACCGACCATTGGAAGATGGAGCAACCTCACTCTCCTTATTTATTTATGATGGCAATAGGTGAATTTGCGATAGTTAAAGACACCTGGAAAAGGAAAGATAGTTCTGAAATAGAAGTTAATTATTACGTGGAGAAGAAGTTTGAGCCGCATGCAAGAGCAATATTTGGGAAAACGCCTAGAATGCTTGAACACTTTTCTGATTTATTAGGTGTTGAATATCCTTGGGGAAAATATAGCCAGGTAGTAGTTAGAGACTATGTTTCTGGGGCTATGGAAAATACTTCAGCAACTATTCACGGAGAGTTTTTATATCAAACCAAAAGAGAAATAATTGATGGAGGAAATGAGTCAATAATTGCACATGAGTTATTTCACCATTGGTTTGGGGATTTAGTGACTTGTGAAAGTTGGGCTAATCTTCCGTTAAATGAGTCTTTTGCAAATTATAGCCAGTTTTTATGGGATGACTTTGAGTATGGAAGAATGGAAGCAGACATGAATGCCTATGGTGAAATGGAAGGTTATTTTTTATCTGCACAACAGGGAGGGCACGTAGATATGATACGATTTGATTACGAGAGCAAAGAAGATATGTTTGATGGACACTCATACAATAAGGGAGGTAGGATATTAAACATGTTAAGAGCCCATGTAGGAGATGAAGCATTTTTTGCATCACTTAAATTGTACCTGACTCAACACGCATTTAAAAATGCTGAAATACATGACTTAAGGCTGGCTTTTGAGGAGACCACAGGAGAGGATTTAAATTGGTTTTTCGACCAGTGGTTTTTATCAAGTGGTCATCCGGTTTTAAAATATGAACAAGAATACAATGACTCTACCAAAAAATTGACAGTTTCAATCACACAAAAACAAGACACCGAAAAGTGGCCTGTTTATAAACTTCCTATTTACATAGACATCTATATTGGAGATAATTCTCGTAGAGAATTAGTTTGGGTTGAAGCCATTGAAAATACTTTTGAATTTAATGTAGCAGCTCAACCAAACTTAGTAAACATAGATGCTTTAAAAGTAACTTTAGCAAAAAAGACTGATAAAAAACCGCTAGAGCAATGGGTGTATCAGCTGAACCATGCGGAGCTTTGGCTAGATAAGAAAGAAGCAATTGATAAATGTGGAAAAAGTAGCGATCCATCTGCTGTTGAGGCAATTATTAATGCGCTGAACCAGCCATTTTGGAACGTGAAAACAATGGCTATGGGTAAAATCAAAAAAGCGGTTAAAGCAAACCCAGAGGTTGTGAAAAATAACCTAATGAGACTTGCAACGAAAGACAAAAATCCCAAAGTGAGAGCAACAGCAATTAAAACATTGATGAAATATTTCTCTGACGATAAGTCCTTAATTAGCACTTATGAAGTGGGATTAAAAGACTCATCATATCGCGTAATGGGAACTGCTTTAGCAGGTGTAACATCCATTGATCCTGAAAAAGGGTTGATTATGGCCAGATCAATGGAAGGCGAAGAAAGTGCCGCTGTAAATAATGCAATTGCTGCTATTTATGCTAAAAACGGAACGTTAGGTGAACATGCATTTTTCTTAAAAACGATTTCTGAATTGAACGGAATGAATAAGCTCGGATTCCTACAAAAATACAGTGAATATGTTCTAAGATTGCCAAATAACGAAATTGACAAAGCGATTATCGTTTATAAGAATATTGTGGAGACTGAATCTGTTTGGTTTGTTAAGTTATCAGGATACAATCTACTGGCTAGTGTCCAAAATTTTTATTCAAAAAGAGCCATGGAAATGTCTGCTAAAATAGAAAGCGCGCAAGCTGATGGCATATCGGAACAAGCGATTGAATTAGAGAAGAAAATGAATGTTTATAAGGCTCAAGACGCTAAAATAGCTGACGTATTAAATAAATTGAAGGCTAAGGAAACGGACCCAAATGTTAAGAAATATTTAGGGATGTAGCTCTAATAAGCTTAAGTATGCAAATCACTACTCTTTCTTTGATTAAATATAATTCATTGCGCAATAAGTTTTGGGGCTTAAAAATGATGCAATTTGCACACAAAGAGTTAGTAAATACGAAAGGTCTTACCTTTTACCGACTTTTAGGAAGTGGAAGGGGAAAAGGCTTTAATCCATTTCCCGATTGGTCGGTTTACTGCCTTCTTCAAGTATGGGAATCGGAAGATGCGGCCCATGCTTTTTTTAAGTCTTCTGATTTAATTAAAAAATATACTGACCGCTCGGATGAGTTATTTTCACTTTACATGAAAAACATTTCGGCAGGAGGAACCTGGGTTGGAAAAACTCCTTTTAAAAAGGGGGTAAACTTAGACCCTGAATTGCCAATTGCTGTAATTACTCGGGCTACAATTAAATGGAATTGGCTTCTACGGTTTTGGAAATATGTTCCCACGTCACAAGAGGCTTTGATTGGAAATGAAGGGTTAGTCTATACCAAAGGTATTGGAGAGGTTCCAATAGTTCAAATGGCCACATTTAGCTTATGGAAAAACTTTGAAGCTGTGAAACAGTTTGCCTACAATAGCAAACAACATCAAGAGGCAATTAGAAGAACACGGAAGAACGAATGGTATAGAGAAGAGTTATTTGCACGTTTCCAGCCCTACAAATCTACTGGGACATGGGAAGGAAAAGATCTGTTGACCTTGTAAGAACCAAATATTCAGTATCAACAGAAGCTATTGAGGAGATGCAATAACTGTCATAATTCCAAGAGAGGATCTTTTCTTTATCCATTTTTTTGGTGCAAATAATATCATCCCAAAAACAAATTTCCAAAATTCATCTTCCATGTTTTTATTCCATTTAATACCTTTTTGTTCCATTTTACTCATCCATTGCAGCAGATAAGGATCCATGGTACCATAAGTCTCCAGCTCAGAAACTTTCCACCCACTTTTTTGAAGCAACAATGTTACATTCTTTGGAGAGAACAAAGAAAGATGTCGAGGCGTATGCCAACCAGCCCAATTTTCACCGTATTTTTTTCTGCTAGATGAATCAAAATTTGGAATTTCAATAATCAGCTTAGTAGATGGTTTCGCAATGGACTTTAGGTAGCTGAGATTTTCAAGTGGAGAATAGTCATGCTCCAAATAATGCCACATAGTAATTACGTCAGGCTGAATGTTTATTAAATCTTTAACTTCCGCTACGCGTAAATCAATTTCGGAAAAATGTGCCTCTTCACCTTTCCAACCCTCGTCACTAAAGTCGATGCCTAAAGTACGGCAATTTAACTGTTGATGGCAAACCTTTAAGAAGCTTGGCTTACCGCAGCCAATATCCAAAAGCAACGAATCTGAATCAATTTGATGAGCCTGCTTTACTCTCTTTAGCCGTTTTAAGTCTAATTTTTGCTGGCTGTTCTCTACCATTTTCTCAAATTTCCCCCATGCTTTCGCTCCTCTGTATGGCAAATAATACGATGTATAGTACTTTTTTAATTCATTTAAAGGGACCCGAGGATTTAAGAAAACCAACTGACATTTTGTGCATTGATCAAAATTGAACAACTCGTTATCAGGGTGCATCTGAGCCATAGTTTGTATAAAAGAGCTAATGGAAGTAGAGTTGCAAATAGGACAATTAGTAAGACAATGCATGATGCTAAGATAGCTATTCCTTAGAATCCCTGACGAAATTCCGAGTTCATTTGAATAAGCTTTTAACTGAAGAGTAGAAAAACAAAAATCAAGACACATATTAGAAATCTTTTCATGAAATTTACACAGACAAATTCAATCCTTTAGGAATATGGTAAATGCACTATCTGAAAAGAAAAGTCACAAAAAGAAGGCAATAGTTATAGGTGCTGGTATTGCAGGAATATCTTCGGCTATTCGACTGCAAAATGCCGGGTTTGAAGTGTCTGTTTTTGAAATGAATGACTACCCAGGTGGAAAATTAACAGCATTTTCGGAAAAGGGATATCGCTTTGACATGGGTCCTTCTTTGTTTACAATGCCTCACTTTGTCGATGAATTATTTACTGTTTCAAAGAAAAAAGCTGAAGATTATTTTTCCTATAAGCGAAAAGATACTGTTTGTCATTATTTTTACCAAGACGGAACGACTTTTCAGGCAGCCTCTAAAGAAAAGGAATTTGCATCAAAAGCAGCTAGCACTTTTGATGTAGCAGAAGAAGATGTTTTGAATTACTTTAAAAAAAGTAAAAAGAAATACGACTTAACTTCTTCGTTATTTCTAGAAAATTCATTACATAAATTATCTACTTATCTAACAAAGAATACTTTAAACGCTATTTTTAAAGTAAGAAGTTTAGATATTAATACAAGTTTACACGCTTATAATGCTAAGACTTTTAAAGATCCAAAACTGGTTCAGCTCTTTGATAGATTTGCAACATATAATGGTTCATCACCATATGAAACACCTGGTATTATGTCTATGATTCCGCATCTAGAGCAATACTACGGAACGTTTTTTCCAGAAGGAGGAATGCACAGCATTACAAAAAGCATCTATCAATTAGCGCTTGATTTAGGTATTGAATTTCATTTTAATTCAAAAGTTGAAAAAATAATTGTTCAGAAGAAAAAAGCAGTTGGAATTTTTTGTAATAACAAAGAATATTTAGCAGATTATATAATTTCCAATAGTGATGTAGTTACTACTTATAGAAATTTATTGAAAGGTCAAAAGTCACCAGAAAAAACATTACAACAGCCCAGATCTAGTTCAGCATTAATTTTTTACTGGGGGATAAAAAAAGAATTTCCAACATTAGATTTACACAACATTTTCTTTTCTGAAGATTACAAAGAAGAATTTGAGCATATTTTTGAAAAAAATAATGTCTACAAAGACCCTACTGTTTATATTAATATTACTTCAAAAGAAAACAAGGATGACGCACCTAAAGGCTGTGAAAACTGGTTTGTTATGGTTAATGTTCCTAGTAATACGGGGCAAGATTGGGATCGTATAATAGAAAAAACGAGGGTTGCGATTCTTAGAAAGCTTTCAGCTTCTCTTTCCGGAAATATGGAAGATTTAATAGAATTTGAAACAGTCCTGGATCCAAGGTTAATAGAGTCTAAAACAATGTCATATCAAGGAGCGTTATATGGAGCTTCTAGTAATAATAAGTTTGCGGCATTTTTGAGACACCCCAATTTTAGTCAAAAAATTTCAAATTTATACTTTTGTGGAGGAAGTGTGCATCCAGGTGGAGGTATTCCCCTTTGTTTACTTTCTGGAAAAATTGTTTCTGAATTAATTTTAAAAGACCCATGATAGCAAAAAACAAAATATTCATCTCAATTTTTATTATTTGGCTCTTTAATATTTCTGGAATTATAGGTATATTGTCTTCCTATTCTTCGTGGTTTTTAGGATATACATCTTTAAACTTATTAATCTATATAGTTCTTATAATTTGGAATTTAGAACATTTATCTAAGAAATTATTAATCGCCTTTTCGATACCTTTTTTTATCGGCTTCTTCACGGAATATTTAGGAGTTAATCATGGGTTGTTGTTTGGAACTTATTCATATGGAAATAATTTAGGTGTTAAAATTTGGGGAGTTCCTTTGATGATTTGCGTAAATTGGGCATTGCTAACATTTATTACTGCTGATTTGAGCAGGGTGATTCATAAAAACATTATTATTCGTTCCTTATTAGGAGGTTTACTTATGATGATTTTAGATGTGATTATAGAGGTGTCCGCTCCAAGATTTGACTTTTGGCAATTTGAAAACAATGCTGTGCCGTTAAAAAATTACATTGCTTGGTTCATTATAGGTAGTATAGCACATTTTTTATATAACCAAATATCCTTAAAAACCCATGTGAAATTATCGATCCACATATTGGTTGCGATAACATTTTTCTTTGTTTGTTTTTTATTCTTTTGATGAAACAATATGATTACATAATATTAGGAGCTGGTGCCTCAGGCTTAATGCTTGCATTTAGAATGTCTCAAGATAGCTTTTTCGATGAAAAATCGATTTTAATTATTGATCAAGAAAAAGATAAAGGCAACGATAGGACATGGTGCTACTGGGAAGATGGTTGTGGAGAATGGGACGATTTATTAACTAAAACATGGCCTAAAGTCTTTTTTGGTTGTGAAGCGTTTTCGAAAACAATTACTATCACTCCTTGTAGTTATAAAATGATTAGAAGCGAAAAATTCTATGATAATCTTTGGAGCAGTATCGACCTAAAAACAAATATTACCTTTATTGAAGACAGTGTTACAAAATATTCAGAAGTGGATAAGGGAGTAACTATTGACACAAATAAATCAACCTATTTTGGGTTGAAGCTTCTAAATAGCATTCCGAATAAAACGGTATACGAAACGCAACAAAAATATCCGGTTCTTCAACAACATTTTATGGGGTGGTTTGTAAAAACAAAAACAGATTGCTTTGATGATTCGGTTGCTAGTTTTATGGATTTCAATATCCCACAGAATGGCAACACCCGTTTTATGTACGTATTGCCAATCGATAAAAATATGGCGCTATTTGAATATACTTTATTTTCAAAAGACTTATTAAAACATTCCGAATACGAAGACGCGATTAAAGATTATTTAAAACAGAAAAAGATTACCGATTTTGAGATTTTAGAAAAGGAAATTGGATCGATACCTATGACCTCTTTTAAATTTGAAGAATTGAACTCAAAAAGCATTTTAAATATTGGCACTGCAGGTGGTTGGACTAAAGCAAGTACAGGTTATACTTTTAATAATACTTCGAAAAAAACGAAAGATTTAGTGGCCTTTTTAAAAACTGAAAATGATTTGACTCAATTTTCAAAAAGAACAAAATTCTGGTTTTATGACTTGCTTTTTTTAGATGTTCTGGCTAATAATAATGAAAAAGGTTCAACCGTATTTGCATCCATGTTTAAAAAGGTGAATGCTAACACTATATTGAAGTTTCTGGATGAAGAATCTACTTTTTCGCAGGAATTGAAAATCATGTTATCAGTATCTCCAAAACTGTTTCTATCTGCAGTATTTAAGCGAATCTTTAAATCTTAACAAATTTGGGGAAAATGTAGGCATATTCAATAAGGGTTTGAAAAATTACTATGCTTACCATATATGCACCCTGCAAAAAGGGTCCTGTTAGAGCCTGCGTTCAGTGTTTTTTTAAAGCTTTACTGCTTTTATATTTTATTAATAAAAGCATTCCAAAGGATTCGCCACCTGATTTTGCTAGACTCTTATGATGTACTTTGTGTGCGCGCCTTAAATTGAGTAAATACGGATTAGTTGTATTTCTCAACACTTTAATTCGCTGATGAATAAATAAGTCGTGTATAAAAAAATAGGCAGCACCATAAAAGGTGATGCCCAATCCTATCCAAAAATAGGGAGCAGTAATGTCATTTAACCCATAAAAAATATTTAAAAATCCAGGAATTGCAAAAATTAAAAAAAAGTAATCATTTTTCTCAAAAGGTGTTTTGTTTGAATGGTCATGGTGGTCCTTATGTAACTTCCATAAAAAACCATGCATAACATATTTATGCGTAAACCAAGCAACTAGCTCCATAAGAAGAAAAACGAATAACGTAATTATTAATCCAAAAGTGTAAATCATTTGCTGTTTTTTAACCGACTAAGTTCCGCTTCGGTTAGTTTAACTTCTTTTTCTAACATATAATTTATAATCTTTTGCTTTAGGTCATTATCTCGCATTGTCGGAATAGACTTCATTAGATACCGTTTGTCATTTTCTAAATTCCTTTTGTAGGATAGGAAGCTGGGAGTATCATTTTGAACACAAAACCGCATGAATTTGAGTTCTACATTATTTGGATCATTTGATATAGCTGATTCCAAGAAATTCTTTCCTTTTGTAAAATACTCCATTTTATAGTTTGGAAGCCAGGCATATTTAGCTTTCAACATGAACGACATACCAATGTATCCTAAAATAGTGTTGTCGGGGTTACTATATTTAACTAAAATGTTTTCAAACTCCTTAAACTTCTCCTCACTCTCGATTGCAAGGTAATAATATTTACGAACCTTCAGTAAATCATCCCCCTTTGGAAAAACAGTACTTGTAGATGAGATAAAAATCATTAGGCAAAGCAAAATCTTCATAGTAAATTAGTTTGATGTTTTGCAAAAGATTGCAACATTAAGATAAATTTTTGACCGTTTGGAATTCGAATTCTTTCGGCTATAATGTTCTCAGATGAGACTCCTTTAATCTTTCTGAAGAGTCTTAAATAATAATAGTAAGCTAAATAGACTCCGCCTCTTGATGAGGATGGCAACTGCTTAATTCCAATTAAAGCTTCTCTGAAGTCTTTTTCAATATCTTTTTCGATTTCAACCTTATCTGAATCAGAAAAATTATTGAAATCTACATCAGGGAAATAGGTCCTCCCTAAATCCATAAAATCCATTTGAGCATCTCGTAAGAAGTTTACTTTTTGAAATGCTGAACCCAGCTTTTGTGCCGAGGGCTTTAGCTTTTCATAAAGGTCCTTATTTCCTTCTGTAAAAACGTGAAGGCACATTAATCCTACAACTTCAGCGGAACCCAAAATATATTTTTCATAGTAAGCTTGGTCCGAAACTTCCGGATTCAGATCCATTTTCATACTCTCTAAAAATGTTTCGATTAAATTCCATTCAATATTGTATTGATTAACTGTCTCTTGGAAAGAGTTTAAAATTGGGTTAAGGCTAATGCCTTGATCAATTGCTTCAATAGTGTCAAGACGAAATTTTTCCAATAAATTTGCTTTGTCATACCCATGAAAACTATCGACAATTTCATCTGCGAAACGAACGAATCCGTAAATATTGTAAATTGGTGTTCGAATCGATTTATCGAGAAATTTAATCCCCAAAGAAAAGCTCGTACTGTAAGTATTCGTAACAAGCTTACTAGATTTTACTGATATTTGATCAAATAACTGCTTCATGTTCTTTAATGTCTTTAATTAATTGGTTGGCTACTAGTTGACCCGAAATAATAGAAGGGGGAACACCTGGGCCCGGCACTGTTAGTTGTCCTGTATAATACAAATTATCCACTTTTTTACTTTTTATCTTCGGTTTTAGGAAAGCGGTTTGTTTCAATGTATTAGCGAGCCCATAGGCGTTTCCTTTGTAGGCATTATAGTCTGATTTGAAATCTGCAACACAATAACTCCTTTTGAAAACTATTGCCTGAGAAATATCTTCCCCCACATATTTTTGAATACGATTAAGTATTATCTTAAAATATTTATCTCGTATTTCTTCTGTGTCTATCAAGTCTGTGGCAATTGGCATTAAAATGAATATGTTTTCCATGCTAGCAGGAGCAGTGCTTTCATCCGTCTTTGAAGGGCAACAAACATAGAAAAGTGGCTTAGTTGGCCATTTCGGATCTTGATAAATTTCTGCGGCATGCTTTTGGATGTCTTCGTCAAAAAACAAATTATGATGTTCCAAGTTTTGAATTTTTTTATTTATTCCTAAATAAAATATTAAGCTTGAGGGAGCAAATGTTCTTGATTTCCAATACTTTTCGCTATAAGTTCTTTTTTCCAATGGAAGAAGTGATTGCTCGGTATGCTGGTAATCAGCAGAAGAGAGAACCTTATCCACGTCAAACTTACCTTTAGAGGTTTCAATATAACTTATATTATTTCCTATTAAATGCAAATTAGTTACCGCAGTATCTAGATGAAAAGTCACTCCTTTTTCTATTGCTAATGAATAAAAGGCATCTATTACTTTTGAAAAACCACCCATAGGATAAAAAGTTCCTTGCTTCAAGCCAGAATAATTCATCAAACTATATAGTGCAGGTGTGTCTTTAGGTTGCGCGCCCAGAAACAAAATAGGGAACTCCATAATGGAAAGCAATTTAGGATGCTTAAAATATTTGTTTACATGCGCCTTGAAAGAGGAGAATAAATGCAGTTTAAATGCAGCTTTTATGACATCTGCACGTATAAACTCTTTAATTGAAAGGCTTGGGTTGAACACCAAATCTTTCATACTTATAATGTATTTTGTTTCAGCCTCTTTCATAAAGGACCTCAACTTATTACCGGCTCCTTCTTCTATTTCCTCGAACAAAAGAACAAGTTCTTCAAATTTTTCCGGGATTTGAATCGTTTCGTTATCGTAAATAATTTGAAACCCTGGATTTAGCTTTACCAAATTAACATAGTCATATAAATTCTTTTGAAACCTTTTAAAGAAGTTTTCAAAAACGTCTGGCATCCAATACCAACTTGGGCCCATGTCAAATGTAAAACCGTCAGAGCTGAATTTGCGAGCTCGACCCCCAATTTCCTTGTTTTTTTCAAATACATGCACATCCATTCCTTTGTCCGCCAATTCAATAGCAGAACATAGGCCTGAAACACCTGACCCTATTACACAAACCTTATTGTTGTTTAACATATCGGATGTAAAGTTAAACAAAAAATAATACAACAATGTATTACGTTAAACTTTTTTTATCAAACACTGAACAGAGTTGATTGTTTCAAAATCAATACATCCTTCAATTTTCTGTATGGCCAATGGATTTGCACTGATAAACACGTTTGATTTTGGATAGTTAGTGTTTATGGTTTTAACCAAGCCATTAATGGTTTTCGGCTCAAATTCTTTCACGAGAAAGAATAGTAGATTGGCTTTGGGATATAATTCGAGGACCGACAAAAGACTGTCTCCTGGAACTCGTGCGCCCAAATAAATAACTGGCTTTCCTTGTTCTCTAATAATGAATGAAGATAATAAAAGCCCAATATCGTGGACCTCTTCAAAGGGCAAAAACAACACCCAAGGTTGTTCAGATGTGGCTGCTGGAGGAACATTGTCGATAGCACTTTGAATTTTTTGTTTAATCAGGTTGCTAAGAAAATGTTCTTGAGCGGGCATTAAATCCGATTTTAACCAAAGCATACCAACCTTTTCTAAGAGTGGGTATATTATATTAATATAAGTATCAACAAGACCATGTCTAAGAATAGCTGATGAAAATGCTTTTTCAAATGCATACTCATCATAATTTATTGCAGATGCAATCAACTGATTAGTAATTACTTCTGAAACTGAATCGGCAAATTTAATGTCACTAATTAATTCTCCTAACTGTTGATTTATTTCATCGTTAGACATTTCAGAAATTTTGGATATTTTAAGTCCAAGACTAATTAGCGATGTCACATTAATTAGTTTTTTCAACTCATCATCCCCGTAATACCTGATATTAGTGTCTGTTCTTAGCGGCGTTAACAAAGAATATCTCTTTTCCCATATTCGAATAGTATGGGCTTTGATGCCTGATAATTTTTCTAAATCCTTAATTAAATATTGTGACATTTCTTTGTGTTTAACCGAAAAGTAAAAATACTTAACAAAAGGTAAAATACAAGGCTTAACGGATTAAATTTCATTTTCTTGGCTCATATTATTATAAGGTAGCATTATAAATACTGCAATATTCGAGGGTAAAAAAGACGGGGTTTTCCAGCAAAACGAATAATATGTTGATTCTAAAAGGAGAACAACTAATTAAAACAAACCTTCTCATTGCTCGTAAGGATATATCAAGGGTAAGAAATATTATATATAATACAATTTTTGCAAAATCATGTTATTTACGCGCTTATTTAATTCAGAAGACATTTTTATATATTCTTCATATTCTTCGATTGTAAAAAGTCCTATTATTAAACCTCTAAGCTCTTTTTTTAATTGTATATCCGACTTCAATACTTTGTGGATTAGATTTGTTTTCTTGGCGAAATCCAATTCTTCCAAGAATATTTTGCGCTTTTTAAGGTAGTGCTGAAAGTGGCAAATGATCAACTCATGCTGAAGCTTAATAATAGGGCGAAGCACTTCGTTTTGAAACCGTTCCATATCACTAATATTAGCAGAAATAATAATGCTGGTAATTGTTGGTCGGATTTGCTTTTTTGGAATTATCATACTACGTTTTTAGTTCTTTCCATACCTTATCAGCGTCAAGCTTAAATGACCCTAAGTGTTTTCTTTTCCAGGTGCTGGGAGGTATCAACGACAAGAAGTTTTCATTTCTGTTGTCTTTTTCATATAAGTGATAAATCTCACCAACTATAGGCTCAAACTCAAATTTCGAATTGTAAAGCAATTGATTAACTCTATAAGAATCTAAGAGTAATTGATACGTTTCTTTAATGTTATCTACTTTACTTTGTAAAATATGGTTAAAACTAGCAACCCCTTGAATTTTCCACCTTGAAAGGTTGTTTGCACTGATGTTTGGAGCTCCAATATTTGTTCCGTAAGGCAATAAACTGGCGTTGTAGGATTGGCTTTCTTTATCAAAAACAATATTATCTGGTCGGGCTTTTTGATAAAAATTGGGTAATTTCCCTACCCGAGCATAGGGAATGTTTTCTAGCTTTTTTACAGAAGAATATTGATTTAAACCAGTTATGCAAACATCATTTGCTTTCTCCAAGTCCAATTGACCATCTTCATCCAAGTACTCTTCTTTTGACTCAACAAATTGTACCTCACCAACAATTAGTCTGCATTGACCTTCTTTAATTTCAATATCCTCAACTAATTTCATTCCTATTTTCATTGTACTTTCAGCAACAAAGGGAGCATAGAACTGCTCCACATATTCTTCAGTGAGGTTGCAAACGTCAAATTCCGATTGATCTGATTCAAATTTCGCGGATGTATAATGGGCTTGCTTGAAAAATGATTTATGGACGTGGTTTATCGTGTAGAAACCTGTTTCCATAATATTGTTGTATGTGTGCCGCGGCACAGATAAAGATCTCATTACAAATGCAATACGAGCTGGGTTTGAACTTATGTGTACTATGGAATTAAAAATAGCTAAGTTTGGGTTACCATTATCATTTTTTGTTCCAATTAGATGCACGCTTTTGTAGCCCGACAATGAGTTGACGAACTTCAACCTATATGCTGATTCCCATGAATGAATCTGTTCCTTTTTAAATATCATAAAAACAATTAGGGTTGATTTATCTGCTATTTTATTATTGAATGTCCGCCATCTACATGAATAATTTGTCCTGTTACCCACGAAGATTTTTGGGTTAGCAAGAATACCGCGGCTTCTGCTATGTCTTTTGCAGCTCCAATTTTCTTCAAAGGATTTTTCTCGGATTGGAATTGAACTTTTTCAGGAGTATTGAGTAACTTGAGTGCTAGTGGAGTATCTGTTAGGGAAGGCGCAATTGCATTAACCCTTATTTTTGGTGCTAATTCCGCAGCTAGAGATCTTGTTAACCCCTCAATAGCTCCCTTAGAAATAGATACCTGGGAGTGAAAACTAAAACCCGATTGGACCGCAATTGTAGAAAAAAGCAGAATCGAAGAATTTTCACTTTTCCTTAACTTGGGTAGCAGCTGTTTTATAACTTTGGTAGCTCCTAATACTTGAAATTTAAAGTCGTCAATAAAGTCTTCTTCGCTGAACCGATGAAAAGGCTTTAAATTTATACTGCCTGGACAGTAGACCAGACCATGAATCTCTTCCGGAAAGTAGTCATCTTCCAAGTCGTCGTTTAACACATCATATTTTAAATATTTTACATTTTTTCTGTCTGGAATAAAGTTAGTGTTGTAAGTCGCGATTACTTTTGACACTTCCTCCTCAAGGAGATTCACTAGCTCCATTCCTACTCCTGTAGAACCTCCAATTACTATATAGTTTTTCATGGTTTTGGTGTAAATTTTAAATGGATTATATCCATTCTCTGACTGCCCAACTTTAGTTTTCCCGAGTCATTTTACTGGTTTTAGTGTCCTAAGATGGAACCATTGATGGACATATGAAAACTCGCTGTTTATATAATTCATTTCTTTTATGACCTAGACACTAGCTAGGAGATTGGCTTTCACTATTAAACTTAGTTTCGGTATTGAGAACTGAAGATCCTTCCTTTTTTTGAATATTATGCTGCCTTGAAATCATTCTCAAAAGGAAGAACAAGTAAGAGGCAAAAATGAAGAACCCTATAATAAATATTGTAATTTCTGTCTTTTCCATAATTAATCGTTTTGAACAAGCCTTATGAATATAGCTAGTGATAATATGGAAGGCACCCATATTCCGACGAACATACCAGCTTCTTTATCAATAAAAAACCAGAGGAAAACGGAAATTAGAAAACTAATAAACGCTAATACAACTGGATAGTATTTCTCTAAAAATTTCATAATGATTGATTGTTTTTGGTTATACTTTTTTTAAGTTTTTACTCCATTTCATCCACTTTCATCTTTGGTATAATATCAATGAAAAAAGTGTGTAATTTCGTTTTTTGTTTATTTATTTTGTTGAACTGTTAAACAAATATACATAATCTGTTTAACAAAATCCAAATAATGTTAAACAAAAGTTGAAGACAAACATACTAGAAGGGCATAAAGTACTGATAGAAAGGTGTTTATGAGTTGTACAAAAAATAGTGTTAATTGAAAACAACCTCGATACTCTTAGAAAATTAGGGTTTCAGTCAAAAATTGGAATAAACAATTCTATAATTATTCAGGCTACTGAAATAGAATTAATTTGCTTAAAGCGTGTTGATGGGTTTTTAGGAATTACTTAGCAAACCTGGCTTATTTTTTTGATCATTCCTTTAAATATTATACCATGAAACGGGAGAACAACTAACCAATAAAGTCTGCCCAACAAACCCAAGGGTCTGAAAGTCGCCGTTTGAAAAAGCTTCCCATCAATTATTTTAAATTCTAACCAAGCTTCTCCCGGCAATTTCATTTCCGCAAAAAGCAACAGCCTACCCTCTTCTTTATTAGCGTATAGCACCCTCCAAAAATCTAATGCATCACCAACTGAAATTGTTTTTTGATTGGTCCGACCTCTTCTAAGACCTACACCTCCAAATAATTTATCTAAAAATCCGCGAATTCTCCAAAGCCAATTTCCATGGTACCATCCATTTTCGCCTCCAATACTCCAAATTTTATCAATAGACAGCTCGCGATTTTCAACATCAGCTACTCGAGCATCTTTGAAGCATCCAAATTCCGGTACAGCTATAAACTCTGAAATACTCATATTTATTTCGCTACTAGAATAGGAATCTTTCCAACTAGAGGCAATGTCATTGTTCTCAATACTATCAAACGCCTTTACTAAAGCCTCTTTGTATGATATAGGTTGAATTCCTAGTATAGCATTAATTTCGTGGTCCCTACAAACAACTTCAACCTTCATGCTTTCTACCAAAGATCTAGCAAGTTTGTACGACGTGGAGGTTACGAAATAGAGCCAATAGGAGGATAGTTTTGGAGTCATCAAAGGTACCGTCCAAATTTTCCTTTTTAATTTCCTAACTAGAGCAAAATCAAGCAACATCTCTCTGTAGGACAACACATCATCACATCCTATGTCAAAGTTTCTATTAAACGTCTCTTTATTAAGGATACATTTTGTTAAGAAATTTTGCACGTCAGATACGGCAATAGGGGAACATTTGGTTAACAGCCACTTAGGCGTAATCATGACAGGGAGTTTTTCTACTAAATCCCGCATAATTTCAAATGAAGCACTTCCAGAACCAACAATTATTCCCGCTCTTAGGCAGGTTAAATTATAGCTACCTTTTTCAAGCTCTCTTTCTACCGTTTTTCGGGATGAAAGGTGAACAGACAGATTAGATTCGTTTACAATTCCACTCAAGTATATAACTTGTTTAACATCAGTATTGGAAAGCCTATCACGAAAATTGATGGCAGATTCTTGTTCCAATAACTTATAATTATCTGCTGTTGCCATGGAGTGAACCAAATAATAAGCTACGTCAATATCCTTTGGAATTCTGGACAGAGAGGAAGTCTTCAACAAGTCAATTTCTATAACTGAAATTTTTTCCTTCAAAGACTGCGGAGGGTTGAACCTTGATTTATCTCTGACACAACAAACAACATCATAGCCTTTACTTACGAGTACAGGAAGAATTCGCTTCCCAATATAACCTGTAGCACCTGTCAAAAGTATTTTCATAGAACCATAAGGATTTTAGACTTGTTACCTGTTTCTTGTTATACAATCTTGGCTAGTCCAATTTTGTAGGTCTCCAAAGCTCTTTTTCGGGCATATGCATGATCTACAATAGGAGCAATTGATGATAACTCCCAACCGGGATTCCATTTATTTGTATAAATAGCTTCTTTGTCAAATTTCTTTTGTTGGGCACTTGGGTTAAAAATCCTGAAATAAGGAGCAGAATCACACCCCGTTCCTGCAGCCCACTGCCAGTTTCCATTATTAGCAGCAAGATCATAATCAAGTAATTTTGAAGCGAAATAAGCTTCTCCCCACCTCCAGTCAATTAATAAGTGCTTACAGAGAAACCCAGCGGTTATCATTCTAACCCGATTATGCATTAGTCCCGTTTCATTTAATTCTCGCATTCCAGCATCTACAATTGGATATCCTGTTTTACCTTCACACCATGCGTTAAATTCCTTTTGGTTATTTCTCCATTGAATTTGGTTATATTTTGCCTTGAAATTAGAAGACACAACCTGCGGGAAATTATAGAGTATTTGCATAAAGAATTCTCGCCAGATAAGTTCACTTAGAAAAACGGATTCCAAATTCAAATTCTGTATTATATTTCTTATACTAACTGTGCCAAATCGAAGGTGCGTGCTTAGCTGACTAGTTCCTTTGATTGATGGAAAGTCTCGTAACTTTTTATAATCTTCAACCACAGTCAAGTTGAAAGGTGGTATCTTAATTAACGACGGCTTAAAACCAATAGAACTTAGGCTAGGGAAACGAGTGTTACTCTTGTAAAAGTTCTTGGGATTAAATACTGAACTTGAAGAACAACTGGATAGTTTAAAATTATTAAGCCATTTCTTTTTATAGGGGGTAAACACAGTATAAGGAGACTTGTCATCTTTAGTAATCTCTAGTTCTTCAAAAATAACCTGATCCTTGAAAGTATGCAGCGAAATGCTCTTGGCATAAAGCATGTTTTGGATAGATTTATCTCTACTTAATGCATAAGGTTCATAGTCTTTATTAAAAAACACATCCGTGACGTTGTATTTTTCAATTAAGTGTTTGAAAACAGTCTCAGCTTTTCCTTTAAAACAACTGACTCCAGATCCAATCTTATTTAACTCCTTGTCCATGGATTCCAAGGTGCTATGAATAAACGAAACTCTTGGATCATTTTCTTCCAATTCTTCCAGAATATTGGTGTCAAAAATGAAAATTGGCAGCACTTTGTTATTGTGCAAAAGAGCTGCATTTAGCGCAGTGTTATCTTCAAGTCGAAGGTCTCTTCTAAACCAAAATATCGCAATAGAATCTTTCATGGATTAATTATAAATTACAATATAAAGATTTAAAGATGTGGCAATGCACAACCAGATAAAGTAGGGAAGAATTAACAAGCTAGTCCATCGCATAGTTTTTACATTACTAAATAAAAAATAGGCTATTATAAATGTTAAAAACAGAATAGAGAATAATGCTATTAAGGCATTTTGAAAATAAAAGAAAAGTGGGTTCCAGGCAACGTTTAATAGAAGTTGGGCAGTATATAAGGCGATGACTTTGTTGCGTCTATCATCTCCTGTGTAAAGAATTGCCATGTAAAATGAATAGCAAACCATTATTGATGTCCAAGCCAAACCAAAAACCCAGCCTGGAGGAGTCCATGGCGCTTTGTTGAGGTTGTAATACCATTCAGATGCTACGCCATCACCAGTAAAAAAACCTCCGATGGCAAGTGCAGTAAAGTTAAGCAACAAAAAAATAAATATCTTAACAGCCAATTTCATGTGAGTCGATTTGAAGCAATTATTTCATTTAATTTTTCTATTCTGTAGTTGAAAATTCGTTTTAAATTTTGTTTTACAAAAAATCTATAAGCAAGTGGAGCAATCAACGAGAAAGGAATTTTAAAGTGCACGGTATCTGTCACTAAAACACCTCCCTCAACTTCCTCAAACGTATGACGATGATGCCACATTTTATAGGGTCCAAAACGTTGTTCATCCACAAAATAATTTTCATGAACCATGCCGGTAATTTCTGTAACCCAGTTCATCCTGAAAACTTTGTTTAGTCGTATCTTGTAGGTGATTATTTGACCGAGATACACCTTCCCTTCGTCTGGACTGGTCATTTTAAAGTCGAGTTCTTCTGGGGTTATTTTTTGTAAATTTTGAGGGGTAGAGAAAAATCGCCAAGCATCTCTCAGGGATATAGGCAGAAGCTGTTGGTTGTATAACCTGTATATATTAGATTGTCTTGAGATTTCCATATCGTATTAATTGATTTCAATTTTATCAATAATAAGTTTGAAGTTTTCATCTTTTTTGTTGGCAATTAAAAAGGAGATTTCTTCAATAGAGGAACCGTTAAAATTTTCTTTCTCTAATTTGTTGCCTCTAAAACTTGGGTATAAATCCTTTAAATTGATGCGGATTGTCTCCCAATCTCCTATTGTTGGGAATGTAGTGATATATGAATAGTAATCCGTGGCTTTAGATTTTATACGAAATTGATAGGGTTTTGAATCGCCTCTTAAACGAATAGTAATCGTTTTTTTTTTCGTAATATCTTTTGGCTTGAAACGATAACGAACAGATGCAAAACCCCCATTGTTTGCAGTAGAAACATTTCCTTTAAATTCTGCATCACCGTCTCTATTCAATTCAAATGAAGCACTTGATACTCCCCCCATAACGTCATCATTAACGACTTTCCATTCGTTCATTTTCGAGCTTTGTGAAAAACTAAATATTGAATTCATGTTTTCGCTTGTTAAACTGCACGAACTAACAACTACAATAAACAGTATTGAGAGTCCGAAGATGTTATTTTTCATTTTCTATTTCTCTTAAAATTTGCTCTGCTTCGTAAGTCAATGCATCCGATTTTGATCGATTAATAGTTGACATTTTATAAGCCTCCTCTAGTTTATTTTGATATTTTATTTCGAGTTTTTCTTTTTTAGACTTTCTTTTAAATAGCTTCATCTTGGAATTAATTAGTTAAATATTGTACGAAAATACAAATAATGTTTAACATTTTTGACAAAAAGTTAAACATTAATAGTTTGTTAATTTTTAAATCGCACACTTTGACATAGAGCCAATACGAAGTACTAAATGATGTTAAACCAATTCTTTCACCAGAAAAAAAAACTATTCAAGCGATTATCGGTGAGCAAAAACTGACAAATTATAGATGGAAAAATGACTTGAAATACAGATTATTTAGATATGTGCGTTAAGGAATAACAAATAAGCATTATTCGGTGAATACGGGCCGGAAAGCTAGCGGGCTGATACAATTAGAATCTTAAGCCGTTTTTTGCTGTAAAAAATCCTCGACAGCAGGAAGATCTTGAATAAGCTCTTTAACTGCTTGACTACCTGAAAAATCTGAACAAATACCTGGTAATAGGCTTAATTCAGGGGACATTAAATCAGCAACACCCATAGCCCAATTCGAGAAAACACGCCTATCTACAAAACCATCATAAATAACTACAACATTCTTATGTCTTTTGTCTTTCCTTAAGCGACTTAACAGATTTTCAATAGGCTCTTTATCGCCTTCGATAACTTGCAGAAAATAACCGTGTCTATGCAATAAAACGCCGCATATATTATCGATAGAATTATAGGCGCGAGCATCATGAAGGAGATTAATCAGGTCGGTCGCACTAAACTGCTTCACGGGCTGACTCGTATAAATAAGGCGACGATATTTCATAATACAGTATTTTTTGCTAACTAAATCTTAGAGCTTAAAAAAACATAATATTTAGTTAAAAATACTAAATTAAGAGAGAATTGCAAATTATTGCAAGGATAGCACTTAGCTCTCCCTTTTTTACTAACTTTGCGAGACCAAAAAAAAGACTATGGAATTATCATTGTTATTTTTACAGAAAATGGGGGTTCCCGGAATCATCCTTATTTTAATCATCGTACTGCTATTGTTTGGTGGGAAAAAGATACCTGAATTAATGAAGGGTTTAGGAAAAGGAGTCAAAGAGTTTAAAGGAGCCGCCAACGGAGAATCAGATGATAATAAATCTGAGGAATCAGACGACTCAAAAAAGACGGAATCTTAACTCAATAAATTAACTATTTTGAAAGAATATATTTCCCTTGCACAAGTAAGAGAGGATATAGAAAAAGGCGCAATTACTTGTGTCGAACTTACCAAAAATTATATCCAAAAAATTAAGTCTTCCAATTTAAATGCTTTTTTAGAAGTATTTGAAATAAGTGCTGTCGAACAAGCACAAGTGATAGATGAAAAAATTAAAAAGGGAACTGCTGGACGCCTAGCAGGAATGGTGATTGGTTTAAAAGATAATATTTGCTTCAAAGGACATAAGGTCTCTAGTTCATCCAAAATACTGGAGGGTTTTGAGTCCATATACAACGCAACGGTAGTTGAAAAGTTATTACAAGAGGATGCTATCATTATTGGGCGGTTAAACTGTGATGAAATGGCAATGGGTAGCTCGAACGAGAACAGTGCCTATGGTCCTGTTTTAAACCCCATTCAAAACGACAAAGTGCCTGGAGGTTCTTCTGGAGGTTCTGCGGCTGCAGTTAAAGCAAAACTTTGCTTAGCGGCCTTAGGCTCAGATACAGGAGGTTCAATTCGTCAACCGGCATCTTTTTGTGGTGTAGTTGGTTATAAACCTTCCTACGGGAGAGTTTCTAGATACGGTTTATTGGCATACGCATCTTCCTTTGATCAAATAGGTCCTCTAACCAATAATATTGAGGATGCAGCATTGATTACAGAAGTAATTTCTGGAAGTGACGACTATGACAGCACATGTTCTACAAAACCAATTGGTAGCTATTCTAGTGCACTAAAAACAAAGGAGACGCCAAAGCATAAAATTGCCTACATTAAAGATTGTCTGGACATGGAGGGTTTGGACAAAGAGGTTAAAGCAAGAACGCTTGAAATAATTGAAAAATTAAAGGCAGAAGGTCACGAAGTAGAAGGAGTTAACTTTCCATATTTAGACTATTTGGTTCCTAATTACTATGTTTTAACTACCGCTGAAGCATCTTCAAATTTAGCGCGTTACGATGGTGTTCATTATGGGTATAGAAGTGACAAAGCAGAAGATGTGGAAACAACTTATGTCCATTCTCGAAGCGAAGGGTTTGGAGAAGAAGTGCAACGAAGAATCATGATGGGAACATTTGTGCTCAGCGCTGGTTATTACGACGCTTATTATACCAAAGGGCTAAAAGTTAGAAATATAATTAAGCAGAAAACAGAAGCAATTTTTAACGATTACGACTTCATTCTCTTGCCAACTACTCCGACTCCGGCTTTTGGTATCGGGGAAAACATAGATGACCCTATTACAATGTATTTACAAGATATTTTTACGGTTCACGCAAACCTTTCGGGAATACCTGCCGTATCATTGCCTCTAGGAGAGCACAGTAATGGATTGCCGTTTGGAGTTCAATTGATGGCTGGCTCTTTTCAAGATGCGAAATTATTTGCATTTTCGGATCGGTTGATGCGCTTAGACTAAGAATTATTTTCATGAATAATTTCGGGCGGCATATTTTAATTGGTTTTTTAACTGCTATAATAACCCCCCTTAATGGTCAAACTGACACTGCAATAGTTGATACAATTAAGGTTGTTGAAAAGCCCGATTTATCTTTTGTAGATAACTACGATAGTATCCTTGTGGCTCATTATCGAGAAATGAATCACTTTACGCTTGATACGGGTGAATTAAATATCTTGAACTTACCAACCGACTCATTTCCGAAATTTTCAGATGCTATTTTTAAATTCAGAATCGGGCAGCTAGATCAACAATCTCCATTTTCATTTGTTGCGAATGATGCAACCATTGCAATGATAAAATTGTATGCATACAAGCGCAAAAGACTTACTTCAAAAATGCTAGCTTATGGAGAATTGTATTTCCCAATATTTGAGCAGTACTTGATAAAATACGGAATGCCTTTGGAGTTGAAATATCTTCCAATTGTTGAATCCGCTTTGAACCCAAAAGCAAAATCTAGTGCAGGAGCGGGGGGCTTATGGCAGTTTATGCCTAAAACAGGAATGATGTATGACTTGTCGATTACATCCTATGTAGACAAACGGTTTGACCCTTACCTAGCTTCGGATGCGGCCTGCCAATATTTAAAGTTCTTGTACTCTATATACGGTGATTGGAGTATGGCATTAGCCGCTTATAATGCGGGGCCAGGAAACGTAAATAAAGCTATTCGCCGTTCTGGTGGTAAAACTACTTATTGGGAAATTCGACCTTATTTATTCAAAGAGACAAGAAACTATATTCCGGCCTTTACGGCTGTAAATTACATAATGAATTATGCTTCAGAGCATAATATATTCCCTAAAAAACCTTTGTTTTTAGAGTTAGAAATAGATACAATACACATTTGTGATAGAATAGAATTTGAGGTTTTAGAAGAGTGGCTAGGTTATGAAATGAGCAAGTTGAAATACCTCAACCCAAAGTTTATTTCCAATATAATTCCAAAACCTGATAGTATTGATTTTATTTACTTACCAAACTTCCTTATTGGAGACTTCATCATGCATGAAGATTCCATTTACAAGTACTCTTCCCTAGAAAATAAATATTTAGTAGCAGCAAATAAGCCGAAAAAAATATTGAAAACGCACTACGTTAAATCAGGAGAATCTATGGGCTCTATAGCGAAAAAATATAAGTGTACAGAACAAGAAATTAAAGCATGGAATTTATTGTCCTCTAGTTACTTAAAATCGGGTAAAAAACTTTTAATCTATTTAAAAGAGACCGTTAAACAGGATACCTCTACATCCATAAATAAGAATGATGGCAGACAAGGCGTGTTTTCTGGAGAATACACCTATTACACCATTCGTAAAGGAGATACCCTATGGGATATAGCCCAAAAATATAATGGTGTAAGCGTTGATGATATAAAACGACATAACAGCAGCCTTAATTCGAATAATTTAAAAACAGGGACCAAAATTAAAATTGTAAAGAAGTAAAAGGATTCCTCGTTATAGTATTGAAACAATTGATTGTTAACAATACCTTCATCTACAACTTCGTTTCATGTGCTAGATTAATTTATCTTTGATTGTGTATGAAGTATACCCTCGAAGAAGAATATGAATACGATTTTAGGCTTATTGGCATCAGTTGTCATGAAAAAGATTACAGAATATGCTGGGGACTAAATAGTCGACTTCGCTTGTCTTTAGCTAAAGAAGGGCGAGGAGTTGAAGTCTTGATTAAAAAAACAAATGAGTTTAGTAAACACGCACTGTATTCATATTTTCAAGAAGAGACCGAAAACGAATTTATGCTGTTGAACAACAGAAGTAGCTCTGGACATTTATTGCCAGAACGCTCGCATGCAGATTATCTATTTCTGATAAAAGAAAGCTACGATGTGAACCTGGAAGAACTAATTTTTAAAATTAAATCCATTCCTTTTGTGCTTACAGCTTTCGAAGTAACAGTTGGAGATCTGAAATCGAAAGAAAATTTACTTTTTTAGAAAAAAAGAACAATGAATAAAAGAAAGACAAAAATAGTAGCCACAATTGGACCCGTTACTTCGTCAAAAGAAAACCTGATAAAACTAATAGCATCAGGGGTAAATGTTTGTCGCTTAAATTTCTCTCATGGCACGCATGAAGAACACATTGAGGTAATAACGAAGATAAGGGAAGCCGACAAGGAATTAGGAACGAATACAGCAATTTTAGGAGACTTACAAGGCCCAAAGATTAGAATCGGAGAGGTAAAAGATGATAATATTGAACTCGTTCCAGGTGCTAAAATTAGCATTACAACAAATTCCATAATGGGTACGGAGGATATGGTTTCAATAACTTATCAAGATTTGCCAAAGGACGTTAAAAAAGGAGAGCAAATATTGTTAGACGATGGAAAGCTAATGTTCGAAGTAATTTCAACCAACTTAAAGGATGAGGTTAAATTGAAAGTGATTCATGGAGGCTACTTATCTTCTAAGAAGGGGGTAAACTTGCCTAATACTAAGATTTCGCAACCAAGCCTTACTGAGAAGGACAAAAAAGATTTACAAGTAATATTGGAGCACAATCTGGACTGGATAGGTTTATCTTTTGTAAGATCAGCAAAAGATATTATTGAATTAAAACATATTATTTCTCAAAATAACAAACAAACAAAAGTTGTAGCAAAAATCGAAAAACCAGAAGCCGTTATAGAACTTGAAAACATTGTAAAAGAATCCGATGCGGTAATGGTCGCAAGAGGTGATTTAGGTGTTGAAATCCCTATGCAAGATGTTCCGTTGATTCAAAAGAAAATTATTACAACCTGTTTAAATTTTGCAAAACCAGTAATTGTAGCAACACAAATGATGGAGAGCATGACAGAAAATGCCGCTCCAACGAGAGCTGAAGTAAACGATGTTGCCAACGCTGTTATGGATGGTGCGGACGCTGTTATGTTAAGTGGGGAAACTTCTGTCGGAAAGTACCCATTTACCACAGTTAAGGCAATGTGTAAAATTATTAAAAAGATTGAATCTGATTATGAAGAAATGTATTCAAAAGAAAGAGAACCTGCAAAGGATATAGAGCGTTTTATTACGGACTCTATTTGTTTTACCTCTTGTCGTTTAGCTTCCAGAGTTGAAGCTAAAGGGATCATTACAATGACGCACTCTGGATATACGGCTTACAAAATATCTAGTCAACGACCAAAAGCTGCAGTATATGTGTTTTCAGGAAATAAAAAACTACTTACTCAGCTGAGTTTGGTTTGGGGGGTTAAAACGTTCTTTTATAATAAAACGGTAAGCACAGATCATACCATTGCCGACATTAAATACCTGTTAAAAAAACAGGGGTATGTTTCTAAAGGAGACATGATAATAAATACCGCTAGTATTCCAATTGAAGAGAGTGGTAAGACAAATATGATGAAAATGAGCGTTGTTGAGTAAGTGACGTTGAAAAATAAATTAATATGATTAATACAAAATTACTTGCTGAAATTTGTGAGGTTGCAGGAACTTCCGGTTTTGAACAAAGGGTTAGAGAAATTGTTTTAAGAGAGGTAACCCCTTTAGTTGATAAAGTTTCCATTGATAACATGGGAAATGTTACAGCAATAAAAAAAGGAAAAGATTCATCAAAAAAAGTAATGATAGGGGCTCATATGGATGAGATTGGTTTTATTGTTACCCATATTGACAATGAGGGCTTTGTTAGGTTTCATACGCTAGGCGGATTTGACCCTAAAACATTAACTGCCCAGCGGGTTATTGTGCATGGAAAAGAGGACATGGTGGGTGTTATGGGTTCTAAGCCGATTCATGTAATGACAGCAGAAGAACGAAATAAAGTTCCAAAAACTACAGACTACTTTATTGACATGGGAATGTCAAAAGAAGAAGTGGAAAAGCATGTTTCTGTAGGAGATCCAATAACAAGAGACCGAAAGCTCATTGAAATGGGTGACTGTGTTAATTGTAAATCAATAGATAATAGAGTCTCTGTTTTTATCTTGATAGAGATGTTTAGAGATTTAAAAGAGGCGGCACATGATGTTTATGGTGTGTTTACAGTTCAAGAAGAGGTTGGAATCAGAGGAGCTTCAGTTGCTGCTCAGCAAATCCAGCCTGATTTTGGGTTTGGTTTAGATACAACAATCGCATTTGATGTCCCTGGAGCAGCCGCTCACGAAAAAGTTACTGAACTAGGAAAAGGAGTAGCTGTAAAAATTATGGACTCAAGCACTATTTGCGATTATCGAATGGTGAATTTCATGAAGCAAACAGCTGATAAAAATAAAATTAAATGGCAACCTGAGATACTTACTGCTGGAGGGACAGACACCAAAGCAATTCAACAAAACACACCTGGAGGCTCTATAGCTGGGGCAATTTCTATTCCTACACGTCACATACATCAAGTGATAGAAATGGCGCACAAACAAGACATTAGAAATAGTATTGATTTACTTAGAGTTTGCTTAGAAGGTTTGAATACTTTCGATTGGGGGTTTAAATAAATTATGAAACAAAAAAAAGAGAGAGCTGTTGCTCTCTCTTTTGTTGTTAAAAAATATTTTAAATTTTAATTCCAAAACGTTAAAGCGTCCAGAACATTACCGAAAAAAGATCTAACTTTACCAAAGAATCCTTTAGGCTCCGCGTTATCGTCAGTATCTACAGCAGAAGAAGGAGAAGAAAGAGCAACCGAAGAATCAGAACTGCTGCCATTTCCAACACCTATTATTTTATTATAACTATCAATTAATCCTGTTTTGTTTTTGGTTGTAGTTAGCAATGTTGGACCAGCAAGAGAAGTATTTTCTCCATCTCCACAACAGCCTCCATTTTTCACAGAATAAACGTTCACCTCTTCTTCAGTTAATGCTTTAAGATCTGATAGTTTTTTAATACTTGCAAATCGAGCATTAAAGAGATCTGTCTCTCTAGCTAAAGCATTAGCAGCATCATCTGACTTCTTCCTAGCGTTTTTATACATTCCACTAAATCCAGTAACTTCCGCTGTACTTTTTGCTCCAAAAAGAGTTCTTACCGTTCTTACGGAATAAATAGGGTCAACAACCACATGCACATTGTTTTGCAAGATTGCATTGTAATAAGCCTCTTCTTTTGCCATTCCTGCAGTAACATGCTTACGAGAAGTTGCTTTAATGACTTTCGTGAAATCTATATCTAAATCTGCAACATATGGACCATCTACACTCACTCTTGTGTCACCAACATCAGACATTCTGTAACTGTGTTTGTAACTTACACATGAAGACATTAATAACGCCGATGCACATGTCAATAATAATAGTTTTTTCATAGTTTTGTTTTTATGTGAACTGCAATAATACAACAAATCGTAAAATCGAGAAAAATATAAGACCAATTGTTCATTTATAGTGTTTAATAGTCGAAAATAGATGACTAATAACATCTGCTGTTTTTATAGGTGAGGCTTGTTTTTCTATTTTTGTATCTTCAAGAACTAAATATCTTTGCGAAAATGATTTATGATTGCATTCTGATAGGTAGTGGTCCAGTTAACCTTATTGAGGCGATGTTTCTTTCAAAACAAGGAAAGAAAGTTCTGGTTTTGGAACAAAGCGCATATGTTGGCGGCGCATGGGGAAAGGTGCCTCTAAAAGAGGGGTTTCCCGATTTTCAATTAGGGTGTCATATTTGGGATGTTGAGCCAAAAGCGTTTAAATTTATTTCTGAGTTCCTAGATATGGAATTAGTGAAATTGAAGCCGCAACCAGAATTTGTATTTAAAGGAATTAAACTGCCTTATGACTGGAAGAATTTATTGTTTTACATCCGGGGAAAGCTTAGGCCAAAAAGCGGAATGGAATCTGGGAGTTTGAATAAGGCAAGAATTATTCCTGCGAAATATATATACCCTGCTGGTGGATCGCTGCAGTTTATTGATAGATTATTGGATAAGGTTAAAGATTTTGGAATAGAAATTAGAACAGGAATCAAGATTAATAAATTAGAGATTGGAGAATTTACTAAAGCGATTTCTGAAAGTGAGGTGTTTGTTGCAAAAGAAACCGTTATTACATCTGTAGCACAGTTGAAATCGATTTCAAAAAATGGTGAAGAATTTATATTACCTGAAGCACGTTTAGTGAATTACATTCATGGTCACTTACTAATTAATGATTTAACACCTGCAAAATTTTCCTATGCCCGACTACCTCGAAACCCTTTAATTCATCGTGTTAGTGACGAAACGGATCATGTAAAAACCCATGGAGTTGACATGAATGGAAAGAAATTAATTCTTGCAGCAGTATATCCAGAGCTCTATCATAAAATAGGGAAGGAAAAACTCGCGGACATGATTATGCAGAACTTATACAAAAGAAACTATATAAATAAAAAAGCAACGCTAAGCAGCCATCACTGGAATGTATACCCTACTCATTATATTCCCAAAGATCTCAGACCAGTAATTTCTGAAAAATTTAGCCCAATGATAAGATTGTTGCATACAACAAATATGATGTTTTCAATAAGAGATAACAGTGAAAGATGGAGTAAGGTTCTACTTAGTTAATACGCCAAAAACCACATAATTAAAGGAGGGTGGTAAAATAGGGTTAATAATTCTATCAAATGCAGCTAACACACTTCGCTGTTTTTCTGTCCTTCCAAAAACAGCAGTAAATCCTGAAGTAGTTAATTTAACTGAACTGAAACCGACAAATAAATCTTGATCCCGTTTATAGTCCAAATACCTCCAATAAGAATTCCATTTGATGAACTTTTTTCGAAATACGGAATGTAGTTTCGACCCTTTACTATTTTCAGCAAAGAGAATAGCTCCTCCGGGCTTTAGCACTCTTTTCATCTCTTCAAAAGCTTTTTGTTGTTTTTCTTTTTTAGAGAGGGCGCCCAAAACACTTTTGAAGACAACTAAATCGAAGCTGCTTGAGGGAAACTTACTTAGGTCTGCTAAATCAACCCCATTTTCATAATAAATTCTATCGCTAACATTATGTCTCTTGTGGAGCTGGGTAGTTTCTTTTGGAAAGTCATTATAGTCAGTGCAAACTACGTTTACACCTTGCAAAGCTAACCACAAACTAATCCCTCCTTCCCTTTCCCCTATAGCAAGGGCCCTCATTTCTGATTTAATAGAAACATTCTTTTGCCAAAATGGAAGCGCTTTTGACCAAGTTTTTATATCCCATTGGATAATGTCTTTGAAAATTTCACTATCATTTTTCATAAGCGCTCGTTCATGCTTATATCAAATGTAAAGAATCAAAAGCACCATTCCCTGAAAATGATTGGTTTTTTCCTAAATTGCGGTGTGAGAAAATGCCAGGTTATAGTTCCGCTTCTTGTTGCATTAGTTTTTATGTCTTGTCATAAGGACAAAACTCTCTTGCTAGAGTCATGTGGTGCTACAATAAGCTATTCTACAGACATTATTCCTATTATTCAAAACTCATGTATGACAAACCTTGGCCCAGGAACTGGGTGTCATGATGCATGGATTACCGAACATAGCAATATCGTAAATTACATCAATAATGACTCTTGGCAAAATGCAGTTTGGAGGTCCTATACCATGCCAAAAATACCGAACAACTTTAGTATCGATTCCTTAACATCGGGCGAGGTTCAAATTATGAAGTGCTGGGTTGAACAGGGCTTTCCTGAAAACTAGGCTTATTCTATAAGCTGAAATGAGTAAATCATAGCCTCCATTTCTCGCAAATACTCCCGTTTCTCAAAATGAGGAGCATACACATAACCTTCGATGGTTACAATCCGATTATTCGGTTCATCAAACATACTTATACTTAAAAAAGGCCCCCCCATAAGATCTCCTTCAACTCGCCAAAGCCCTCTCATTTCGAAAACATATAAGTCATTCATCATTTTCTGCGTAAACTCCGGCTGCATGCCAAACCTAAGCTCGGTTGCCATATAAGAACCCTCGGTCGGACCTGGAACCGCATACTTAAAAACAGAATCTCTTTTTGCAATTTGATAATTAAGCGTGAAAGTACTATCATCTATATAGGGATAGGTATATATAATTAATCCTTGTTGAATTTCATGCTCGTTGTTATCTGCAAATTTGGTTCTAAAGCGCTTGAGCCAGGAAAACCCTGTATAATTTTCCTCTATTGTCATATCCGAAGGGACAGAAATTGATAGCTTTTGAATTTTAGAAAGCTGGTTAACAATCTTTGCACTTCCTTTAAATTCATATTCTCGCATTAGTTTCTTACGGCTATTTTCATTTAGCTCGCCAATAAGCTTATCGGCTTCAATAAGAAAAAGGGCTATTGCACTTTTCTGATTTGCCGCTCTAAATTTATATACCACCTGACCGATGGACCACATATCTTTGGTAGCTTCTTCCAATCTCGCATTCTTGTTATTTGCTTTATCTCCAATTTCAAATATGACTATGGTGTGATTCCTTTTTAATTCTTTAGTAAAGCTCTTTCTATCGGAAATTTCTATTGAAAATGTTTTTTCGGGTTGCGGCAGTGTTGTAATGTCCTTTTGAAAATGCTCAATAATCAGTTTTTCCAGTGGGGTTCCCCAAAACTGTTTGTCTAATACGATAAGTATCTTCCCTGGGGCTCCCGTTGCATTTGATTTAAATATATTTTCGTTGTATTCGTCTCCACTGCAACCAGTAAAAAAGCAAACAGGAAATAATGGCAGCAAAAATATTAAACGTAGGTTTTTCATGGTGAGATGAATTTTTCGTGAAAGTAAAGATAACGTAAGCAATATCAAAAATCATTGCCTGAATATAGAGAAAACTACATATAATATTGTTTTCGAAGCCAATTGACTCTCAACTTTACCTGTGTAGTTTTCAAACTATAAACCACTTACTATTTAAGAAAATTGTCTGATTACTTTTATTTATTTTAATGCAAACGATGACTTACCAATTTGATGTCCCTCCGCGTATATTTCTACAATATAGGTGCCAACTTCCAATGCTGTTTCAACTTCATAATAGATACATAAGTCCATGTTTTTGTTTTGATAGTTCACCTTTCTTTTTACACTTGCAATACCTTCTCTTCCGCCGTCCATGACAAAATGAACAACTTCTGAATTTGTTAATTCTGTTCCTGATGGAGAAAGAATACGCATATAAATTTCCTTATTTTCTGGTGTGGCAATTTTATTTTCTAAAACTGTAAAACAAGACTTAATCATAGATGTTCTGCTTGCGCGTGTTGTCTCGACTTGCTTTCCGCTACTTTTTATTCTAATTGCATTTGCTGTGATGCCAGAAGTCTGCAAAACAGACCCAAGAGCAACTGTTTGATTCAACAAGTCGTTTTTATTCTTTATGTTGTCTCTATCCGTTTTTATGTCTGTAATCTGATTGTCCTTGTCTTTGATGGTGTTTTTTAGACCGGTGTTTTCGGTGTTTAATGAATCAATTGTATGAATATAGCCTTTCATAATTTCACGCAGAGTCTCCGTTTCTTTCTTTAGTTTATAGATTTTACCCCAATCCCTTTTCTTCTGATTTTGAAGGGTTTCAACTTCATCCAAAAGCCCTTGAATATGTGCTTTTTGTTGATTAATACTATCCAACATTTCATCATTATCAAATGTTAAACTATCATATTCCATTAATATAGCGGTTAAATTGTCTTTTAGAGTTTCGTCGTCAGATTCCTCAATAATTCCGCTTTTTTTAAGAATGTCGTTCAGATAGTCTTTCTCCGTTTGCAAATTAGCAACAGATTGGGCACAGGCAGCATTTTGCTTTCGTCCATCTCTTATTTCGAGTCCTAGCCAACCCCCAACTAAAAGCAATAGCAGAATAATAATTATATATACAGCTGCGCCTTTTTTTAGTTCTGTCTTTTCATTCTTTTCCATGCTAAATTTCTCTTTATGATAACTATAACGGAATACCTCTCCTAAAGTTATGCGATACTTTCGTTTTTTAAAATTAGTACTATATTGTCTATCTCAATGTATTAATTACACATTCTATTAACATAGATTTGAACAAAAACCATGCTAAGAGGTCTTATAAATTTGCTGTATCCAAACCTGTGTGCTTCATGTCAGGAATTTTTATTGAAGAACGAAAATGTGATTTGCTATAATTGTATGATAGACATTCCTCGGTCATTTTATTATCAGGACATAGAAAACCCGATAGCCAAACTATTTTGGGGGAAAATAAAATTAGAAATTGCGCTTTCTGCTTTTACTTTTGTTAAAAAAGGAAAGGTTCAGAGGTTGATGCATGAATTAAAGTATAAGGGAAATACAAAAGTTGGTGAATTAATGGGAATTGAACTCGGGAAGGAAATTGATAAAGTAGAAATTAGAGATAAGGTGGATGTCGTTATTCCTGTTCCTCTTCATAAAAAGAAATTAAAGCAAAGAGGTTATAACCAAAGTGCATTCATCGCAATTGGGGTTGCAAAAGTTTTAGCTTGTGAAATAAATACGACTTTATTAAAACGTGTGGAGCTTTCAGATAGCCAGACAAAGAAATCAAAATATGAGCGCTGGGAAAATGTAGGGTCAGCTTTTATATTAACCGATGCAGATCAGTACAAGGGGAAACATATTTTATTGGTTGACGACGTTGTTACAACTGGAGCAACACTTGAAGCATGCTGCAAAAAACTCAAAGAAATAAAGGGAGTTAAAATCAGTGTTGGTACGTTAGCATCTGCTTAAGTTCGGCACTTGTGTAAATGTTTTTTTGAATATCGAGAGACGCTTACTTCTTTGCTGAGTTGAGCTCCTTTTGTGATGTGTTCAATTAATTCTCCCGCAAAATATGGTGCAAGCATTACGCCTTTACTTCCTAAGCCGTTAAAAATGTGTAAGCTCTTATATTTTGGGTGAGTTCCTAGAATTGGTCTTCTGTCATGAGTCGTTGGCCTAACACCTGCACGATGCTCAATAATTTCAAAATCAAAATCACCAATATTTTTTAACTTTTTTAGCAGTTCTTCCTTTCCAATTTTAGTTGGTTCCTGGTTAATACTGTCTCTATCATATGTTGCTCCAAGAACATATTTGTCATTGCCTATTGGCATAACAAAACAACCCTGACTTAAAATACAATTGGGCAAGTCTTTTGTTTTTATTATTAGAACCTCCCCTTTGGTTGGGTTAAGTGGAACATAATTGAAATAAGGGTTTTGGTTGACTTTATACCCTTCACAAAAAATAATGTTTTCGGCAACTATTCCTTTGTATTCGATACCTGTTTCAAAACAGGTCAGTTGGCTATAATCAAATTGCTCTTCACTAATAATCTCTTCTTCTTTAAAAAATTTATTTGATCGATTTAAGTAAAGTGCAACATCCATTCGACCTGCCGTATTGACCTTTCCAGAGCCAAAAGGGAAGTCCAAACTCAATTCGTTATCGGCAATAAATTCTTTCATTGGGGAATCAGCCATTCTTCCTTGCCAATTATTCTGCTCCTCCATAGAGCTAAAAACTCTAGTCATGTCAAGCTCATGAAATACTTTCGTTTTAAAAGTCGCTTCAAATGAATTATAATATGCTTTAGCTAACGGTATTAGCGAGTCTGCTTTCCAAGATAATACAGCGCGCTTAAATGACATGGGGTGAAGAACTCCTGCAGCAATAAGGGAAGATGAGCTTTGGTGTTTATTGTCAATTAAATGAACAGAATTTCCGTATTCATAAAGCTTATGGACTAAGGTAGTTCCCGCAATTCCCTGTCCTACTATAAGGAAATTGACACTTTTATTACTGGACATAAACGTCTTGGAAACAAATTACTAGACCAAAGAAAATTAGGCAACAACCAACAATAATGCTAACCCTGTCCAGCGCACGCGGGGTTAATTTGTTTTTTAATTTGCTAGCAAAGTAAATTTTAAGTAAGTCTACACCAAACATGGTTGCAAGAGTTGCTGAAAAATAATATATCAGATTAGGCCCTTCTATATTGAGCTGCTCCGTTGCATATGTACTTGCTCCAATCCAGTAAATCAAAACAGCTGGATTTATAGCGTTTAACCCGATCCCTTTTCCAATTAAAGCGAAATAAGTTCGAACCCGCATAATTGATACCGGGTTGTTTCCCATTTTTTCTAAACCATCAATATCAATCCGTTTCCCTTTTTGTGGAGACTTTTTATTAATAATAGAAACAATACCCATTCCTATAAACAATGCGGCTCCAACATATTTTAAGTATGCAAACTCCTTAATACTATGATTAATTTTTTCGGAAAAAAAGAAGGCCGCAATTAAATATAGAACATCACTTAATAAAACGCCAATATCAATGAATATAGCATGACGAGCACCTTTTTTAATACTTGTTTCTATAAGCACAAAAAAGACAGGTCCAATTAGGATGCTCAAAAGCATCCCAAATAATATTCCGTTTAAAACAATTGTAGCAGACACGGTTGTAATTTCAACAAAGATAGCAAGTGCACTGAGAATATAGCGGATATAGAATAAAAAAAGGGCTTCTGAATCCAGAAGCCCTTTAATACTATATTGAAAAAAAGTATTTACTTATTTAACAACTGACATAGCTTTAGTAATTGAAGTTTCGCCATTTGAAAGAGTGTAGTGATACATCCCTCCAGCTAGATTAGAAGCGTCTAAAGTGATTTTGTAATCACCAGCAGCTTTTGTTCCTTCGTTTACAGTTAAAACAACTTTTCCTGTCATGTCTACTACTGTTAGAGTAACATTAGCATTAGATGCTACAGAATAGTTAATCGCAGTAGTGTTGTTGAATGGGTTAGGAATGTTTTGTCCTAATTCCATATTTCCAGCTACATTTTCAGATACGCCAAGTGAAGGATCAAAGTTTAATCTTACCATAGGCGTGCTAGTAGTATAATACTGGCTTCCAGATCCACCCGCTGTAGGGTACATGATATAGCATGTTTGCGCCTCAGATGTTCCAGATGTTCCGTAGTAAAATTCTGAGTAACACCCAATCATTGGATAATAAAACCCTTGAGCAGCAGTTACTGTAGGAAGAGTAAAAAATGGTAACGTAATCGTAGCGTTATTATCAGCATCAGCTTGAGTTGTTGTATACTCAGCTGTTTCATCAATGTACTGAAATCCTCCAGCGCCATCATCAGTATATAGTTTACCGTAAATGATTGTTCCAGCTGGTGTATTAGAGCCAACAACTACATCAATACCAAAAGCCTGTTGATCAGCAAAAATTTGTGTTGTATTTCCAGCTTCAAAAGCAAAATCCCCAGGAGTAGCATTATCTTCTCCACCGCCTTGGCCTTCATAAACTCCTCTGTCACGACCATAAGTTCCAGTAGATGCAACAATCTCAAATGAATCTGTAGCTCCATTATCTGAAGGACTATCATCAGTTAAATCAGCAGAAACAGTATATGTGATAGCGTGGCTACCCGCGGCAGCAGCAGGAGTATATTGAGTAGTTACATTTAATGTATCTATTGCGCCTGAAGCAAGAGTCATTCCTGCAGATGTCCCAGTAAAAGTTCCTGCATTAACATCGGCCGTTACAATAGAATTTGTTTGATCTGCAGATCCAGCATTAGAAACAACAGAGTAAAAATCAATAGGAGCTATTTGAGAAGTAGGAATAGAATAGTATGGTAATCCATTTGACCCAAAATAAGAAGTTACCTCAGCTAAATCGTTAGCATCTTGCACATTTATTTTAACATCATCAACCATCCAGTACCATCCCCAAAAATCTTGATCATCGTAGTGAAAACGAATTAAAACATTGTTTGAACCACCAGCAACAGAAGAAATATTTACTGTGGTTACTTCAGGGTTACCAGTGTTTTGATCCTGAAGTCCTGTAAGGTTTCCGTTTGCATCAGAAATAGGAAAAGGGGTCCAAGTAGCACCACCATCTCCAGAAACATGAACTTCTCTTATATCTTGCCACCATCTGAAGTTATGTTCAACAGTTAATGTAACAAACATTTCAGCTTGTCCAGTAACCGTATTTGTTGCAGATAAATCTATAGGGGTAGCAATTGTTAAGTCAGTAACAATTGGAGTTCCGTCACCATCTGAGTTTCCAGGGGCACCATCAGAGTTAACCATGAAAAAACCGTTAGCGGCTGTTGAAGATGCAAAATCGCCAAAAGCATTTGAAGGGGTTGATAAATCTGACCCATCTTGGTGGTACCATTCGTTTGTTGAAGGAACACTAGTGTTAGTAATAGTCCACTCCGCAGCATTACTCATGTCGTTTGACCATAACTCAACACCTTTCTCATATAATGGAGTTGCTGCTTGAATAGCATTACCATTATACGTTTTTTGCACCAATGGTGTTGTGTTAAACAAACCATTTTGGGCAATACCCGTTGAACACAATGCTAAAGCAAGTATTCCAATGTAATTTTTTTTCATAATTTTTATTTTGATTGTTATTGGCTTATTTTTTTGATAACATGCAAATTTCAGTATTATTATCTTATAAACCAAATTTTACCATTGGTAGTTGTTATTTGTACTTTAAACGACTTTTTCTTCTATGTAATTTTCAATTGGCGCACAACTACAAATTAAGTTTCTATCTCCGTGTGCGTCGTTTACTCTCCCTACGGTTACCCAGTACTTATTATCAGCTAGATACGCTTCTGGATAAGCAGCTGATTCTCTTGAATAAGGTTTATCCCAATTGTCGGAAATCACCATTTTTGCCGTATGCGGAGCATTAACGAGAACGTTATTATCTTTCGGAAATTTACCAGAAACCACATCTCTTATTTCTTGTCTTATGCTTAACATCGCGTCACAAAAACGATCTAGCTCTTCCTTGGACTCACTTTCTGTTGGCTCAATCATTAAAGTTCCGGCCACCGGAAAACTTACTGTAGGAGCATGAAAATTATAATCAATTAATCTTTTTGCAATATCACCAACTTCAATATTCGCTTCTTGCTTAAATCCTCTGCAGTCTAAAATCATTTCATGCGCTACAGTATTGCTATTTCCTGTGTAGAGGATGTCAAAATCTACCTCCAAACGCGTCTTGATATAATTGGCATTTAGAATTGCTATTTCCGTTGATTCTTTTAAACCCTCCGCACCGAGCATTTTGATATAACCGTAAGAAATTAAATAAACCAATGAACTGCCCCAGGGAGCAGAACTTATAGCCGTAATTGCATTATCCCCAGCAAAATCAATTACCGGGCTACCAGGCAGAAACTCAGCTAAATGCTTCGCAACTCCAATAGGGCCTGCTCCTGGGCCGCCTCCACCATGCGGAATCGCAAATGTTTTATGTAAGTTTAGATGACAAACATCTGCACCAATGTTTCCAGGGTTTGTTAACCCTACTTGTGCATTCATGTTGGCACCATCCATGTAAACCTGTCCTCCGTTATCGTGAATAATAGATGTCATTTCAATAATTCCCTCTTCATATACACCGTGCGTTGAAGGATAGGTTATCATGATACAGCTGAGATTATCTTTGTGTTCTTCTGCTTTTTCTTTTAAATCGCTTATGTCAATATTACCTTGCTCATCACATTTTACCACAACGACGCTCATTCCCGCCATAATTGCACTTGCAGGGTTTGTTCCGTGAGCCGAAGAAGGAATAATACAAATGTTTCTATGGTCATCTCCACGACTCTTGTGGTAAGCACGAATTACCATAAGACCCGCATACTCGCCTTGAGCTCCACTATTTGGCTGAAGAGATACCTTAGCAAATCCAGTGATTTCGCTTAAGTCTTTGTCCAATTCTTTAAATATTTCTTGATACCCTTTTGTCTGGCTCACAGGAGCAAATGGATGAACATTAGCAAATTCGGGCCATGTTATGGGAATTAACTCACTAGCAGCATTTAATTTCATTGTACAAGAACCTAGCGGAATCATTCCGTGTGTTAATGAAAAATCTTTATTTTCAAGCCTTTTTAAATAGCGCATCATTTCTGTTTCAGAATGATACCTATTGAATACATCGTGTGCTAAAATACTGCTTGTTCTATATAAACTTGAGGGAATACTAGCTTCAGCGTCTTGAACAACCCCTTTTTTATTGACGGCTTCACCAAAAATTGAAGTAATTAAATTCAAATCATCCTCTGTTATGGTTTCGTCTAAACTTAACTTCACAACATCGTTTTCATAAGCAAAGTTTATTCGGTTAGCTTCTGCAATTTTTTTAATAACACTTGCTTTCTCTGTGGCAATGGTAAGTGTGTCAAAATAACTGGTATTAACAATATTATATCCTAATTCTTTCAAGGTCTTTGCTAGTCGACTGGTATTAATATGAATAGTCTTTGCAATCGCTTTTAAACCTTCAGAACCATGATAAACGGCGTACATTCCTGCCATTACAGCCAACAATGCTTGTGCTGTGCAAATATTTGAAGTTGCCTTTCCTCTTTTAATATGCTGCTCTCTAGTTTGCAAGGCCATCCGGAGAGCTTGGTTGCCTTGGCTGTCAACAGACACGCCTATAATTCTTCCCGGAATTAGCCTTTTAAAGGATTCTTTGCAGGCAAAAAAAGCAGCATGTGGTCCTCCGTAACCCATAGGAACTCCAAATCGTTGTGTAGTCCCAACCACTGCATCTGCACCCCACTCTCCTGGAGATTTCAATAATGCAAGGCTCATTAAATCAGCAACTGCAACAACTAGAACATCCTCCTCATGAGCTCTTTCAGTAAAAGACGTATAATCTATTATTTCTCCATTACTGTCAGGATATTGAACCATAGCTCCAAAGAAGGTGTCGTCAATAGTAACTTCATCATAATTTCCAAAGATGAGTTCGATATTTAATGGCTCAGCTCTGGTAATTAAAACATCTTTTGTTTGGGGGAAAATAGTATCTGCCACAAAAAACTTTTTCACCCCTGCTTTTTGCTGTGATCTACTTCTTTTGTGAAAAAACATTATCATGGCTTCTGCCGCTGAAGTTCCTTCGTCTAAAAGTGAGGCATTGGCCATTTCCATTCCGGTTAAATCCATAACCATGGTTTGAAAGTTTAATAGCGCTTCAAGCCTGCCTTGAGAAATCTCCGCTTGATATGGCGTATATGCTGTATACCACCCTGGGTTTTCCAAGACATTTCTCAATATTACAGAGGGCACAAGCGTTCCATAATAACCCATTCCAATATAGGACTTGAAAGTCTCGTTTTTAGCCCCCAATGCTTTTATGTGTCTAAGATATTCTTGTTCAGAAAACGCGTCAGAAATCAACAATTCTCTTTGCAGTCTTATGTCTGAAGGTATTGTTTTTTCTATAAGTTCATCAATAGATGAGCATCCAATTTCCAACAACATTTTGTTCATGTCGCTTTCTCTTGGTCCAATATGTCTTTGCGTAAAATTTAATGGTTTCATATGCTTTCTATAATTTTGAGACTGCAAATATAAATATTTACCTGCTTATTAAATGTCGCTATGTGTAATATTGAACAAGAAAAACCATAAATGTTATAATCATTGAGCAAAACGCGGTTGTTCTTTGCTTATATTTGAAAAATAATAGCACCAAATGAAGACGAAAATAACCATAGCTTTTGTTCTACTGATTCTTTTCAATATCCGGGGTCAAGACAAATTATTGCTGATAAATGGCAAAAGTGATAAGGGCGAAATTATTTCAGATAAAGAGTTAAAATTAGAGTTTAAAACCCATAATAATAACGGGAAAGAAAAAATAATTCCTTACGATAAGTATAGAATATTTTCAATCACGGATAGAGATGGAGAAGAGTCTGTTTGGTATAAAAAAGATAGTAGTATTGGCAACTTTTTGTCTGAGAATCGAATGAGGATGTTCATATATGGGCAAAGGGATGCACATGAGAACTTTGGTGTCCGCCAGCATTTATTGGGAGGCTTCTTGCTTGGCTTTATGGCAACAACGTTTGATACTTATGAATTTGGGCCAAGCAAAAAAGAGATTGCCAATGGCGCCCCCCCAACCCCTACTGGATTTTTCTTAAGGGACCCTTCTGTTTTTCCAGTTCTTTTTCCTTTGTCCATTCCCTTCGGGGCAAATTTGCTAACAGCAAGAATAAAAAAGAGCGACGTTACTGCTATTGAGTATTTAAATAGCGAAGAATACATTGAAGGCTTCAACAAAGTAAAAAAATTTAAAAGAATCAAAGCCTCTTTTGTAGGAAGCCTTTTAGGGTCAGCTATGGGTTTTGTTTGTTTTTATGCTTTAAACCTGTAACTCTGATTACATTGATTGTTATAATTCGAAAAATCGTTGAGTTAATTGTTTTTGGAAACATCTGGATTTCTTTAGGGGCAGCTGCTCTGACATTAAATACTTTTCTAGTTATGGAATGGACTGTTAACCCTAGTCTTATTCTGCTTGTATTTTTTGCAACTGCACTTTCCTATAGTTTCCAAAGGGTTATAAGACATACAAGTGGCAATGGAATTAACTCTATTAGGCACCAATGGGTTTACAAGCAAATAAAGCTTTTGTTTTTACTGATAGTAGTATCTTCTTGTCTCTCGGGGTATTTATTTTTTACATTATTCTCATTTTATGACCTTATTTATTTTTCGCCATTAATTTCAATAGCATTATTCTATGCAGTTAAATTATTTCCTAAATCGTTACGAGACATCCCTTTTCTAAAAATAATATTGATAGCTTCTAGTTGGGCCGCTGTAACCGTTTTAATTCCTGCCCATATAAACCAAGAATTATCTGCATATGGCACTTGGGCTATATTTGTGCTCAACTTCATTTATATTTTTGCATTGGTAATACCCTTTGACATAAGGGATTTACAGTTCGATGAGCCCGAAAAAAAGACAATTCCACAGCTCATAGGATTGAAAGCTGCAAAATACACAGCGATTGCTCTATTAGTTCTATGTGGACTACTCTCATGCGCTTTATTGAACGAAGCTGTTTATTTAATACCTGTCTATTTGGTGTCTATAGTGCTAGTACTCCAAGTTAATGACAGAAGAAAAGAGTTTTTTTACGCTTGTGGAATTGATGGGTTAATTTTGTTATTTCCATTTTCAACTTGGATTGTTAAATCATATATTTAGATTTGCCTCATGTTAGGAACAAAAGTTTTATTGATATATACCGGTGGCACAATCGGAATGATCAAGGATTCAGAAACTAGAGCATTAAAGCCATTCGATTTTGAACAAATTAAGAAAGAAGTTCCTGAACTAAATAAGTTTGAATGTGAGATTGACACATTTTCATTTGAGAACCCATTAGACTCTTCAAGCATGAATCCCAAGGTATGGGTTAGAATTGCAGAGATAATTGAAGATAATTATGCTGATTACGATGGATTTGTAATATTGCACGGATCAGATACGATGGCGTATACTGCAAGCGCACTGAGTTTTATGTTGTATGGCCTGAATAAACCTGTAATATTAACAGGTTCTCAATTGCCAATAGGGACTATACGAACCGATGGAAAAGAGAATTTAATTACAGCGATAGAGATTGCCGCGGCTAAAAAAGCAAATAACCCTCTAGTGCCTGAGGTAGCTATTTACTTTGAATATAATCTTTATAGAGGAAACCGGACCACTAAAATGAATTCAGAAGATTTTGAAGCTTTTGATTCATTCAATTTCCCTCTGCTTGCCGAAGCTGGAATTAAAATTAAGTACAACACCAGAAATATTTTGGAAGTAAAAACGGAAAATAAATTAACTGTTTTTAAACGTTTTGACCGAAATGTGGCCTCATTGAAATTGTTTCCGGGAATAACCAAAGAGTTTGTTTCTCATTTTATCAAAACACCTGGGCTGAGAGCTATAGTTTTAGAAACATTTGGTTCTGGAAACGCAATGTCGGAAGATTGGTTTTTAACCCTGCTTAAAAAAGCAATTGACAACGGGATTGTAATTGTCAATGTAACGCAGTGTAAAGGAGGGGGAGTAGAGCAATCTAAATATGAGTCGGGAAGCAGGTTAGAAGCAATTGGAGTTATAAGTGGTATGGATATTACTTTTGAGGCGGCAACCACCAAGCTCATGCTGCTTTTAGGTGGTAAGACAAGTACTGAAAAAATAAAAACTAAATTTTTATCCCCTTTTTGCGGTGAGATTTCTTAATGAGAAAACGCTAAAATTGCTTTTTGGAGGTTGAAATAAGCAATCCGCTTACCATTAAAATTGAACCTTTGCTAAAAACAAGGATTGTACAATAAGATTTTTTTGTATTTTGGCGCCTTGTAAACAATAATGAAGATTATTTACTTCACGAATAGTTCGCAATAAAAAGAAAATAAAACCATTATAAACAATAAGTAAACTAACAAATCATCATGAAAAAAGTATTCACATTAATAGCTGTTACAGGATTGTTATCATTCGGAACTGTTAACATTACTAATGCACAACCAACGGATTCAGTAGCTGTAGCAGCAGACTCAGTAGCACTAGATTCACTTGCTCAGGTAGAAGCGGCAGAAGCGGAAGCAGCAGCTAAAGCCAAAGCGGATGAAGAAGCAGCCTTAGCTAAAGCAGAAGCAGAGAGTAAATCTGTCGAATTAGTTCAGGAGGAGCCAGACATCTCTCAAACAATAAAGAAATACTTTATTGATGGTGGACCAATGTTCATGTCTTTTGTATTGATTGCATTGATTTTAGGTTTAGCACTTTGTATTGAGCGTATTATTTACTTAAATCTTGCTACAACAAATACGAAAAAGTTATTGGAAAGCATTGAGGCTGCCCTTGCGTCTGGAGGTGTTGAAGAAGCAAAAGAAGTTTGTAGAAATACAAGAGGACCTGTTGCAAGCATTTTTTACCAAGGTTTGGAAAGAAGCAACGAAGGCGTTGAAATGGTTGAGAAATCAATTATCGCTTATGGTGGTGTTCAAATGGGATTGTTAGAAAAAGGACTTTCTTGGATTGGCTTATTTATCGCATTAGCTCCAATGCTTGGTTTTATGGGAACTGTAATTGGTATGATTGATACGTTTAACGTTATTGAAACAAAAGGTGAGGCAGAGCCCGCTGAGTTAGCAGGTGGTATTAAAGTAGCCCTACTTACAACAGTGTCTGGTTTGATCGTAGCAATGATTCTGCAAGTATTTTATAACTACATTGTTTCCAAAATTGATGGATTAGTTAACCAAATGGAAGACGCGTCTATATCAATGGTAGATATTTTGTTAAAACACGAAATGACAAATAAGTAATTACGTATTAATTTAATCCTTTTGAACATGGATAATAAAATTCAAAATATTGTACTCAAAAGTGTAATGGGTCTTATTATATTATTGGGAACTCTTTTTACTATTTCGGTTGTCATGAGCGGTGACCCAGGAAACATGAGCGACATTGAGTTAGAACAACTAGCCATTCAAAAAGCTAAGGCCCAAAACTTACAAAATTCTATGAGCCAACTAGACTTGGATCAATGGCTCAGGGACACAGCAAAAGAAATCAAAACGGAAAAAGAGAAAGCTACGTTTTCGGCTGTTTCATTGGTTATTGACTTTACAAAATATATTTTCTACTTTACTATATTATTAGTAGTTGCATCGGTAGGATATTTGTTTACAGTTGATGCTAAGAAGGCAGCAATAAATATGGCTGGAATCTTAGGTGTTGTTGGTTTTATATTAATAATCTATGCCACGGCAGGATCAGATGTTCCGCAAGAATACGTTGCAGCCGAAACCTTAAAAGGTGTTGCAGACGAGGATAGATCCTTCACAGAAGGAAACTGGCAGTTTGCTAGTGCGGCATTAACATCTACGGTTATCTTAGTTGGAGTTGCTTTATTGGGCTGGATAGGCGGAACCGTGATGAAGATGTTTAAGTAATAATTGAGAAAATGGCAAAAAGAGAGCTAGAAGAGATAAATGCGGGTTCGATGGCAGACATTGCGTTTTTGCTATTGATCTTCTTCTTGGTTACAACCACGATGAACTTTCCAAAGGTTTTGGAAGAAAGGTTGCCGCAGAAAATTGACGATGTAATTGATCCTCCTTTAGTAAAGAAGGAAAACGTACTGGAAATCCTTGCAAATAAAAACGATCAAATCTTGATTGAAGGAAATAGAGGAGAAATAGAAGATATTAAAGATAAAGTAATAGAGTTTTATGTACATCCTATTAATTCTACTATTTGGCCAAAATTGACACCGATAAATGAGTCAATGGCAAATCAGTACATTGAAAAATTCAAAGTATTAAGCGCCCAATATCCTGACGACAATAGATATGCAGATACTCTAAAGCGCTGGGAAATTAAGAAAGGGGTTGTAGATGCAATTGGAACATACAATGAAATTAGCGATAAAGCAATGATTACCATTCAGTTAGATAATGCGACAAGTTTTAAAACGTATGTTTCTGTATTGAATGAAATTATGGCCGGCATCAACGAGCTAAGAGCTGAATTATGCCTAGCAAAATTTGGAATTCCCTATAATAAGATTGAGAAAAGTAAGGTTCCAGAGGATCAGGCGAAAGTTAAAATCTTACGAGCTGTATATCCCAAGCGTATCATGAAAGCAAAATCTAAAAACTCGCAAGGGTAAATTAATTAGAAATTATGTCAAAGTTTTCAAAAGGAAAAAAGAAATCACAGCCAGCAATATCAACCGCCTCATTGCCTGATATTGTATTTATGTTACTTTTCTTTTTTATTGTAACGACAATATTCAAAGAGAAGGACACTAAGGTTGTTGTAAAGGCTCCCCTTGCGACAGAAATTACAAAATTGGACAGACGTACAGATCAAATTTATTATTGGATAGGGAAGCCTTCAAATAAAAATTATGGAACTGGATATAGGGTCCAAGTTGATGATGCATTAGCGCCAGACATGGGTGCTATTAGAGCGTATTTAATTGAAAGAAGGGGCGGAGATTTAAGTGAGGTTTGGGACAAAGTAATCAATAACTTTAAAATTGATGAAAAAGTGAATATGCGTATTGTGAAAAATGTGCAAGAAGAATTAAGAAACGAAGATGCTTTAAAAGTAGCATATACTTTAAAGGATAAAAAATAAATTCCTACTAACCTATAGTCCACCAGGTAAAACAGCGCTTTTTTACACCACCTTCTTCTGTATTTCAGCGCAATTTATTCATCTGTATTCTCATTACATTCTAATAGTTATATTTTCTAACTGAGTTAAGGAATTAATACATTTTCAAAACAATTAATTGTTCTGGGATATCCAGCTAGAGAAAAGGTTATCTCTTTTATCTGCATTAACCGTTTACTCTTCTGCCTATAACCTGCGTTAGTCGATTAACTTCTAAAAGACAATATTTTATGTTTTTATGCCATTAACTTTGCTGTGTGAAAATACTCCTGTCAGCAATATTAACCCCTATATTTTTTATCGTTTTTGGTTTGATATTAGCTCTTTTTCATCCCATTCAAGTTATTGCTAGAAATATTTTTGGAGCAAAATCGCATGATAAAACAGTATTTGCACTCAACTTTTGGTTAATGAAAGCGTTACATCTTTTAGGTGTTCGTTATTCCTTTCACAACTTTAAAAAACTACCCAAAGATGTTCCTATTATTATTATCTGCAATCACCAAAGTATGTGGGACATCCCCACGCTTATTTGGAAGTTCAGAGCACATCGACCTAAGTTTGTAGCGAAAAAAGAATTAGCAAAAGGAATTCCTAGTATTTCATACAATTTAAGAAATGGTGGGTCTGTTTCTATCGACAGAAAAGATCCAAAAGGAGCGGTTTTAAAAATAAAAGGGTTTGCAAAATCAGTGAAAGAAAATTGTTTTGCAGTTTGCATTTTCCCTGAGGGAACGCGAAGCAGAAATGGAAAAATAAAACCATTTAAAGTAGCAGGTGTTAAGGCGCTTATGGATGAAATTCCAGAAGCACTGGTAGTTCCTGTTGCAATAAAAAACACGGGGATAATTGATAATAATGGAAAATTCTTGAAGAATATTGGTGTTCGCGTTTCATTTACGCAACTTGAGCGTCGTACGCTTAACTTAGAAAAGTTAGGGAGCGAATTAATCGCCATAAATGCTGAAATAAAAAGCGTTTTGGAGTCTTAAAGTATATTTCCTGTCTTACATTTGTGTAAACCTATGTAATATGAAAACTCCGGTCCATTCTCCAAAAACTGTACTAATGGTTAAGCCTGTGCAGTTTGGATTTAATGAAGAGGCTTTTGTTACAAATAAATTCCAGCAAAAAGCTGTTAATACCCCGCAAAGTGAATTGCAAGGTAAAGCCCTACAGGAATTTAATCTTGTTGTAGAAAAATTAATAGAGCTAAAAGTAAATGTTTTGGTCTATAGTGACTCAAAAGAAACTTTTACGCCTGACTCCATCTTTCCAAACAACTGGATATCGACGCATTCAAATGGGATGGTTTTCACGTATCCAATGTTAGCAAAAAACAGGCAACTAGAGCGTAGGAAGGACATAGTTCTTGACTTGTTTAGTCGATTTGGTTTTTCCTATTTAATTGAGCTAGAGGATTATGAAAATGCTAAACCTCCGAAATACTTAGAAGGAACTGGCAGTATGGTTTTAGATCATCAAAAACGAATTGTATATGCGGCCATCTCTCCCCGTACGGATGAGAGTGTACTTGCTGAATTTGCAAAACACTTAAGATATAAAGTGGTTTCTTTTACTGCCTATGGAGCACAAAAAGAAAAGATTTACCACACAAATGTAATGATGTGTATTGGAGAGAAATACATTGTAATAGGAGAAAATACTATAGCAGAAGAAGACCGGGAGAGAGTGATGGCTTCAGTTCGAAAGGCGAATAAGGCAGTAATTGAACTAACAAATAAACAAGTCTATGAGCATTTTGCTGGAAATATGCTGCAGCTAAGGAATAATGACAATGAAACTGTTTTGGTAATGTCGGAGGCTGCCTACAATAGCTTAACAAAGGAGCAGTTGAAAAAGCTGAACAAACACAATGACCATCTGCTTAGTGTTACGATACCTACCGTTGAGAAAATCGGAGGAGGGAGCGCTCGATGTATGTTGGCTGAGATATATTTCCCTGATCCAGCATAGGTTTCGTTCAACATTTTACACCGAAAACACAAACATTATAAACTTTTTAAGCGAGTTTTTCAATTTTTCAAAGGAAGATCCAATATCTTTTGTTATGCATTTCCATTGGATCATTAATTGATCGCTTAAGTTAGTATAATTAAAGGCTATAGGACTAGCTTTCGGTAGTCTTTGCAGTCAATTAGAAGTAGTTTAACCATCTATATCGGCACTGAACAAACAACCATTATTCAATAACCAAGGATTGTGTTTGTGTGTTGCTATCAGATTTAAAAACAACATGATAGATACCTGCTGGATAATTCCCCGCATGAATAAAAAAGTTTTTTTGCTCCGATGGAAAAACTCCCTCATGAATCACTTCAACTTTTTCTCCTATCATGTTATACATAATCAAACTTCCTCTTGTCGCTTTGTTTGCATCAACAGGAACAACGGTAATTTGAGAAGCAGGATTAGGGTATATTTTGTCCAATGCTGCATTCCAACCCAATTCGTTTACTCCAACGGAAGAACCTAAAACATTAAATTTCCAATATCCATCAGGAGCAGTTAAAGGTCTTTGCAGTATTTTGCCGCTATTTGAACTTCCTTCTACATAATAATAAATTGTTGTCTCTGCTGCTTGAGCCGGGATATCAGCTGTCCACATATCATTACCAACAGAAATCATTGCTACTGAATTATAACTGCTCGCTAACGCAGTTTTATAATACAATGTAGCTGAGGCTATACCGCTTTTATGTTTAATCATAGCATCTACCTGGTAAGGATTAACATCATCAAACGTATCTACTAATTGTTTATGTGTGATCCACATTGGATTAGAAACCCCAACAGAATGCGTAATACAATGGATAGCTCCTCCACTTGCTATTAAATTTTGACCACTGTTATCAACGTCAATCGGAACAATAGTGTGACCAGGGTGCACTTCTTGCAAAATTCGAATAGCTGTTGTATCGAACTCTTCTCTATAGGTTGGAAGCAAAATCGACTTGTTAACTATGATATGATTCGCATAAGTTCTGTAATACGCATTAGGGGCATGTGCTCCACTCGTACTAGGCGGCATTGGAATTCTTACCACATTAAAGGGGTCTCCCCATTCAGTTGTATAGTTACTTAAAACATATTGAAGATTTGCTTCTAACTGAGGTCCGTCGGATGTTCCTTGCGGAAACTCACCCACCACCAATGTTTCTTCATTTGCAATTTTCATGTGCATGTCAATATGATGAATATCGTCATAAGGCAGATTGGTCATCTTCACATAGTTGTTAATTCCCATCCAATCGTTATAAAGCTGATTAATTTCTGTTTCGGTGTGGTTCGGATAAGTCAAACCTTGGCCTGCTCCACCTTGATTCTCATCTAATATGAGCTCTGAAGAAAATCCGGTAGAGTAACCATCGCTCATCCAATTTCCGCCAGTAGCCATAATATTTGTAGGACTTTGACTCATTGAATAAAGATTTATACCTAACAATGCAGAATATGCATCTGGAATAACATCATCAGCTGGTCTCGGTCGATTGTAAATCCAATCAACCAGTATAAGAGAGTCTACGTCGTTTACGTAAACTGAATTTGCAGCATAATCTCTTATCCACACTGAATTAAAATTTACTTCTAAGAATTTTAAATTGTTTAAGGGCACTCCATTATTAGACAATGTGGATTTAACAGAGTTTGAATCTGAACAATGAACAATTACCAAACACTCTTCTTGAGCTGCATCAGCAATTTGACTGTGAATGGTATTGTATTGTCCTGTCCAAGTAATCACCAGCGCTTGAACCTCTTCCCATTGTGCAGCTGTTCTTAAACTAGAAAATGGTGGTGGAGTTGTAACTCCTTTCAACTGTGTACGACTTTCTAAATAGTCTTCCATCAACTCATGTTCATGGTCAGCCATGCCTTTGGGCAAATAGGTCTTTTGAGAAATACAGTTAATGGTAAATGAAAGCAGTAACACTGCTCCAGAAAATTTCATGTTATTCATTTTCATTGGTTTTATTGGCACTAAGTTACAATTTTATTATTTACGCTCCATTTTATGTTTGACCCATACATATGCTAAAAAAACCTATATCGTCAGAACTTAAATTTTTGTATTTACATTAATCCTTTGTAAATAATACTTTGCTTCAGTGACAATATTAAAAGGTGAATTTCAGTATTAAATAAAGTTCTAAGATTATTTTTTCGATTCACCTAGGCTTCCGTTAATTTTCGATTAATAGGTGAGCTCCATTTATCATTTTACCCTTCCGAACCAATACCCTAATTATTGGTAATGAACTTATAAATAACGATGCTTTTGTGAGGTATCGCAAACTTGAATAAAGAAAAATAGAGATACGTTTATTTTTCACCCTCCGAATTGGCAGAGCCTTCTGCTACGGTTTGTTGTTTTCGGAATACACTAAAATCCCCCTTACCTTTTCCAAGAAAACGCTTGTTGAACACTATAATAATTCCAACCCCTACAGATATTGCAAAGTCAGCGATATTAAATACAGGAGGAAATATTTCTCTTGGATTTCCATACTCATCAAGAGCTAAACCAAATGGCATCCAAGACGGATAATGAAATTCAAAATGAATCATATCTACCACACAACCTTGAAAAAAACCAATATAGCCATTAAAATTTAATTGAGAAATATCATTATATCCAATCCATCGCCCTAATTCAGGGTTCCAAGATGTGCCGGAGTTAAATAGCAGTCCATAAAAAGCACTGTCAAGGATATTGCCCAATGCACCAGCGAAAATTAGCCCAACTGAAAACACTAGTCCTTTGTGTGCTTTATTGTTAACAAGGTTTCTAATGATAAGCCAGATGGCAACTACAGCTCCAACTCTAAACAAACTCAGCGCAATTTTGCCCCAAACGCCTCCGAACTCCATGCCGAATGCCATCCCAGGATTTTCAATAAATTGAAGCTTAATGAAACCGATTCCTCCTATTTCCTCTCCTAATAAGAAATTAGCTTTTACCCAAAGTTTTAAAAACTGGTCAATAAAAAGTACAGAAAAAATAGTAATAAGGACGGTCCTCATTGAGTTGATTTAAATTTGCAAGATAAAAATGAAAACGGTGATTGATTATTATCCTTGAGCGTTTTTCGCTTCAATGCTTAAAGTCGCATGCGGCACTAATCTTAAGCGTGCTTTTTGAATTAACTTCCCTGTTACGCGACAAACTCCATAAGACTTATTCTCAATTCTTCTCAAAGCGTTTTCAAGGTTTTTTACAAACTTTTCTTGTCTAGCAGACAACTGCGCCATCTCTTCTCTCATCAATGTTTCAGAACCATCTTCCATCATGTTAAATGATCGACTCGTATCGTCTGTTCCGTGATCTCCCTTATGAGAAAGTGAATCTTGTAGGAGCTTTAAATCTACTTTAGCTTCTGCCAATTTTGCCTCAATTAGAGTTTTAAACTCTGCTAAATCTTCGTCTGTATATCTGTTTGTTGCCATAACTTCTTGTTTTAATGTCTTATACTTTACTTAATACTAATTCTGCTGAAACCCCATTCTCTACTTCAAAAACTACTTTTTCTCCTTGAATCTTTTCAACCAAATCCAGCGAATTAGCCAACGTTTCCGAACAAATATAATTTAAATTATCATTTATTGCTAGATTTATTTTATCATCTGATTTAATCTGTAATTGTATGCGGTCTGTTACTTCTAAACCGCTCTCTTTACGAAGGTTCTGAATACGGTTTACGAACTCTCTTGCAATTCCTTCATTTTTTAATGCAGAAGAGATAGTTTCGTCTAAAGCAACAGTATAATTTCCTTCTGTGGCTACAAGCCATCCCGGGATATCATCCGTTGATATTTCGAAGTCTTCCATTTCTAAAGCTATTGGGTCACCTTCTATTTCACCGGTCCAACCATTGTTTTTATCCAACAAAATAATATCGTCTTGCGACCATTGATTCGTTATTGCTATGATTGCCTTCATGTGTTTTCCATACTTTTTGCCAATAGTTTTAAAGTTGGGTTTTATCTTTTTAACCAGCACTCCTGCTGTGTCTTCAAGCAATTCGAGTTCCTTAACATTTACTTCAGATAGTATTAGGTCCTTAACGGCTTCTATTCTTCTTGCAAAATCCTGATCTAATACTGGGACCATTATTTTTTGTAGCGGCTGCCGAACTTTAATGTTTTCTTTCTTTCGCAAGCTTAATACCATTGAAGATACTTTTTGAGCAATGCTCATGCGCTCTTCTAAATCCTTGTCAATAGCATTTTTATCAACAATAGGGAAATTAGTCAGGTGTACAGATTTTTCAGAATGTCTTTTTGAAACCTGGTTTAGGTCGTTAAAAAGCTGATCTGCATAAAACGGTGCTATTGGGGAACTCAAAATAGAAACTGTTTCTAAACAGGTATATAATGTTTGGTACGCTGCTATTTTATCTTCTGTATAGTCTCCTCTCCAAAAACGTCTTCTACATAAACGGACATACCAATTGCTCATTTGGTCTGTAACAAACCCTTGAATAAGCCTACCGGCCTTGGTAGGCTCATAAATTTCATACGCCTCTTCCACATCTTGAATCAACGAATTCAATTTAGAGATAACCCAACGATCAATTTCAGGTCTTTTATTTAAAGGTACCTCCTCCTCACTATAACTAAAGCCATCTACGTTGGCATATAGGGCAAAGAATCCGTAAGTATTATATAGCGTGCCGAAAAACTTACGCTGTACCTCGGTAATTCCGTCTAAATCAAATTTTAAATTATCCCAAGGCTGTGCGTTGGTAATCATATACCAACGTGTTGCATCAGCACCATAAGTAGATAAATTCTCAAAGGGTTCAACAGCATTTCCCAATCGTTTCGACATTTTAACCCCGTTTTTATCTAGAACCAGCCCGTTTGAAATAACATTTTTATAAGCTGGTCTGTCAAACACAATTGATGCAATTGCGTGCAACGTATAAAACCAGCCTCTCGTTTGATCTACTCCCTCTGCAATAAAGTCCGCTTGTCCAAACCCTTTATTGTCTACCAATTCTTGGTTTTCAAAAGGATAGTGCCTCTGAGCAATTGGCATTGACCCTGAATCAAACCAAACATCAATAAGGTCAGCTTCTCTTTTCATTGGCTTACCATTTGGCGAAACCAATATAATAGCGTCTACATAGTTTTTATGAAAGTCAAATGTTTCGTAATTTGATTTATCCATATTGCCAACTTCAAAACTAGCCAATGGATTATTGTCCATCAAACCAGCTTCAACAGCTTTTTGACATTCATTCTTAAGCTCTTCAGCTGAACCAATACAAATTTGTTCAGTTCCATCTTCTGTTCTCCATATTGGTATGGGAATCCCCCAAAAACGTGAACGAGATAAATTCCAGTCATTCGCTCCTTCTAGCCAATTGCCAAAACGGCCCTCACCAGTAGCCTTAGGTTTCCAGTTAATGGTTTTATTTATTTCAGCCATACGGCTTTTAACTTCAGATATTTTTATAAACCAAGAGTCTAATGGGTAATATAAAATAGGCTTGTCTGTTCGCCAACAATGCGGGTAGCTATGCACATATTTTTCAACTTTAAAAGCTTTGTTTTCCTCTTTTAATTTAATCGCAATTAGAACATCTACTGACTTATCCGGAGCATCGCCATCTTTGTAATATTCGTTCTTTACATACAGTCCCGCAAACTCATCCATTTCTGGCCTAAACTTACCTTGCAAATTTATAAGCGGTACCGGGTTTTCGTTTTCATCCAACACTAACATAGGAGGGATTCCAAAATCCTTCGCTACTTGTGCATCATCTTGCCCAAAAGTTGGGGCAATATGAACTATTCCTGTTCCATCTTCCGTAGTAACGAAATTTCCAGAGATTACTTGAAATGCTTTTTCAGGATTTTCGTGAGGTAAAGCATAAGGTAGCAATTGTTCGTAAGTAACTCCAACTAAATCGGAACCTAAAAATTCCTTTTCAACTGCATAAGGTATTTTCTTGTCTCCCAGAGAAAAATCCTCAATTGTTAAATCTTCATTTGCAAGCACATATTTACCTGAAAGTTGCTTTCCAATTAATGCTTTTGCTAAAACAAGATTTACTGAATCTCCAGTATATTGATTAAATGTTTTTACCAAAACATATTCAATTTTAGGACCAACGCACAAAGCAGTATTTGATGGCAATGTCCATGGAGTGGTAGTCCATGCTAAAAAATAGGTGTTTTCAGGAAGTACATCATTTGTATTCGCTTTAAACTGTGCAACAACAGTGGTGTCTGTGACATCTTGGTAGCATCCAGGCTGATTGATCTCATGAGAACTAAGTCCTGTGCCTGCTTTTGGAGAATAAGGCTGTATTGTATAGCCTTTATACATTAAATCTTTGTTGTATATTTCTTTTAGCAGCCACCAAACCGACTCTATGTATTTATTTTCGTAAGTAATGTATGGATCGGACATGTCTACCCAATATCCCATATCTTCCGTAAGCTTGTTCCAAACATCTGTATATTTCATCACTGTCTTTTTACAAGCAGCATTGTATTCTTCAATCGTAATTTTACTTCCAATATCTTCTTTTGTAATGCCGAGCTCTTTTTCTACACTCAGTTCGACTGGTAAACCATGGGTGTCCCATCCAGCTTTTCTTTCAACTCTATATCCTTTTAGTGTTTTATACCGACAAAAGATATCTTTGATGGCACGACCCATAACGTGATGAATACCGGGCATTCCATTCGCTGAAGGAGGTCCTTCAAAAAAGACAAAAGGTTTGTTTTCATCTCTAGTGTTTACGCTTTCTTCAAACGTGTTTTCAAGTTTCCACTTTTCCAACACCTCTTTTGCTACATTGGGCAGGTTTAGCCCTTTATGCTCTCTGTATTTTACACTCATCTGTTTGCCTCTATAATTTTCAGGATTGCGAATTTAGTGAATTTGCCTGTTATTTGAGAATTGCTGTAGCACTTTCTTCTTTTTGCTGAAAATCAAAAGATAAGAGCGGTTTGTTTATGCGAAAAATCTCTGTATAATGCTTGGGTAAACATAAAATTAAATAAGAATGTTCGCCGCTTGTTCTATTCCTTATTTATTATGGCCTATTAGATTAAAAATTGACCGGAACAAACTATCTTTGCATAGATGAAAATTCTCGAACAAATGCTGGCAGATGTTAATTTTTCGAAAGATTTAAACCGTCTTTCATTGGAGGAACTGGATCTACTTTGTAATGATGTTCGCAAAACCATTATTGAAATACTCTCCAAAAACCCAGGTCACTTTAGTTCTAGCTTGGGCGCAGTGGAATTAGCTGTTGGAATTCATTACGTATTCAGCACTCCTGAAGATAAACTTATTTGGGATGTAGGGCATCAAGCATACGCTCATAAAATCCTTACTGGAAGACAAGCTAGTTTTAATTCTATTCGACAAAAAGGAGGACTCTCTGGTTTTCCGAAAATGAGCGAAAGTGCGTTTGATTCATTTGGGACAGGCCACTCTTCTACTTCGCTAAGTGCTATATTAGGAATGGCAACGGCAGCAAAACTAGACAACAAACTATCTCAACATATTGCTGTAATTGGAGACGGAGCCCTTACGGGAGGAATGGCATTCGAAGCACTAAACAACGCTGCTTCAAGTGGCGCGAATGTTTTGATTATCATTAATGACAACAACATGTCGATCGATGAAAATGTAGGTGCTTTACAGGACCATTTAAACACTGTTTCAACGAACGAAACCAATCTGTTTGAAAACCTAAATATTCCTTTTTACGGAGTTATCAACGGAAACAACATCCATGAAGTAATTGCTGCACTATCGGAGCAAAAAGAAATTTTTGGTGTTCGTGTTTTGCATTGTAAAACCACCAAAGGTTATGGCTATTTTCCTGCAGAAGTTGGTGACGCATCAACTTGGCATGCTCCAGGTAAATTTGATGCAGAGTCTGGAGAAAGAGAAGGTGCATCAACTGTTTACCCAAAAAAGTATCAAACTATTTTAGGGGAAACTCTAATTGATTTAGCTAAAGAGAACAAAGATGTCGTTGCGGTAACACCTGCAATGTTAAGTGGATCTTCTTTAAAGGAAATGAAGGCGCTATTCCCAAAAAGGGTTTTCGACGTAGGGATCGCAGAACAACATGCCGTTACCTTTTCGGCTGGACTAGCAGCAAACGGAAAAACGCCCTATTGCGTTATTTATTCTTCTTTTCTGCAAAGGGGTTATGATCAGCTTATCCATGATGTTGCCTTACAAAACCTACCCGTAATCTTCTGTATTGACAGAGCGGGACTAGTTGGTTCAGACGGAGCTACGCACCAAGGAGCATTCGACATTGCCTTTTTAAGGTGTATTCCTAACCTAACTATATTATCTCCGATAAACGAACAGGAATTAGCAAATATGCTTTACACAGCTCAAAGCTGGAAATCTGGGCCAATTGCTATCCGCTACCCTAGAGGAAAAGGGGTGAGGCTTAACGCTGTTGAAAAACCACATAAGATAACATTTGAAAAGGGAAGCTCTCTAATTAAAGGAAAAAATCTTGCTATACTCTCTATTGGAGCTATTGGAAACGAAGCAACAAAAGCATTGAGTATGTTGAAAAAAGAAGGCGTCCGTGTTTCGCATTACGACATGCAGTCAATAAAGCCTTTAGACAAGGAGCTCCTGATCTCTATTTTTAATGAATATCCAAGTATCGTTACAATAGAAGATGGTGTTATTTCTGGTGGATTTGGTTCTGCTATATTAGAATTTAAAAATCAGCATAAACTAACCTCATCAATTAAAATATTGGGTTTACCAGATCAGTTTATTGAACATGGAACTCAAAAAGAATTGTACCATGAATTGGGATTAGATAGCGTAGGTATTTACAAAACAATCAAAGTCGAACTGAGATAAACTGGACTGATGAGGTCTCTATAATTATTTATTTCAACCCTTGCATTTTCATAACATATTTACCTACAATGTCAAATTCTAAATTGACTTTTGTTCCTTTCGTAAATGTATGAAAATTAGTGTGTTCATGAGTATAAGGAATAATCGCCACAGAAAACGTGTTGACTCCAGAATCAACCACTGTGAGACTAACTCCATTAATTGTAATAGACCCTTTTTCAACAGTAATGTTGTTTGACCTATTGTACTCAAAATGATACTTCCAGCTACCTTCTAATATTTCCACTTTTGTACAAGTTGCAGTTTGATCTACATGTCCCTGTACAATATGTCCATCCAGTCTGTCTCCTACTTTAGTACATCTTTCAAGGTTAACCTCGTCATTTAATGCTAGAGAACCTATATTGGTTCTGTTCAATGTTTCTGCTATTGCAGTAACCGTATAATTATTGTTGTGAATATCAACAACCGTTAAACAAACCCCGTTATGTGCAACACTTTGATCTATTTTTAGTTCTGAAGTAAAATCACAAAATACCGTCACGTGTAAATTTTCTTGCTCTTTTTTAAGAGCAACTACCTTTCCAATAGATTCAATAATTCCCGTAAACATATAATGCAAATAAAAAAAGCTGTCTTCTTCGTAATTACTCAGAGTGACAGCTTTTTAATTTAAATAAATTAAAACTCTTAAAACTCCATTAATGCGTCACGGTATTCCAGGAGGTCGGTTCTATTAGAAGTCTTCATAGCGTCTTTCATAAGAGACACCAAATAGCTAAGGCTTTCTACTTTTGTTTCTTCTGTTAATTCTATTTTAACTAACTCTACACCTTCTTCTATTTCTTCATCCTCGGGAATAGGAATATTAAACCCTTTATTTTCTTCTATGTGCTCGTAAGTCAAGCGAATTACTTTTGTAAGGCTAGGATCCTCTTCTTCAATAGCAAATGGACGTAGGTTTTGTAAATCTGTCACAATTGTATTCGTTACAATTCCATTTCTATCTATATCTGTTAATATCTTGTCGATTAGTTTTAACCCTTCTTTACTTACCATAATTATAGTGTGTTTGATTATTTTCTGTTAAAGACAGCAAAAATAATGAAATCTATTCGCTTCGCGTTAATTTCTTTGCGCAAATTTTCTTTGGCTGAATAATGTTTAAAGGACCATGTGTTTCCCTTTTTTCACTTTACTTTTTATACTGCAAAGATTCGGACCTTCCTTTTTTAAAGATTTTGTTGCTTTCTGTTGCGCCCTTTCTTAGTTCTTTTTGCTCTTCAAAAGGAAGACTATTGATTTTTTGACACTCTATCGTGCAGCAACTCTCTAACTGCTCTTTGCAACTCTGACACTGAATAAACAATAAATGACAAGCCTCATTCGCGCAGTTCACATGCGTATCACAAGGCTTTCCACATTGATGACATTTTGATATTATATCTTCAGAAACTCTCTCGCTTCTTCTATGGTCAAATACAAAGTTTTTTCCTTTAAATTTATTTTCTAAATTTTCTTCTTTTATTTGGCGTACGTATTCAATAATTCCCCCCTCTAATTGGTATACATTTTTAAACCCTTTGTGTTTGAAATAAGCACTAGCTTTCTCACAACGAATGCCTCCTGTACAGTACATAACAAGATTTTTAGACTGCTGTTCTTTAATGTCTTCTGCGATAATAGGTAGGGAATCTCTGAACGTATCTACATCAGGTGTGATTGCACCTTCAAAATGACCTATCTCACTTTCGTAATGATTTCGCATATCAACCAAAATAGTATTGTCTTGGGCAATTAAGGAATTAAATTCTTTGGCTTTCAAATGAATGCCACTATCAGTAACATCAAACGCGGCGTCATTCAGTCCATCCGCCACAATTTTATCTCGCACTTTTATTTTAAGCTTGAGAAACGATTTGTTATATTGCTCTATTGCAATATTTAATCTTACTCCTTTTAAAAAAGAAATGCTATCCAAGTGTTCTTTGAACTCTGTAAACCGTTTTGCAGGAATAGATAACTGTGCATTTATTCCTTCAAAAGCGACATAAATCCGACCCAGAACATCTAATTCCTCCCAGCGAAGATATAAGTCATCTCTAAAAACTTGAGGAACTTCAATGTGATAGTACTTGTAGAAAGAGATTGTTAATCTTTTTTCTCCAGCTAAATCAATGATTTGCGCTCTTTCTTTAGCACTTAATTTATTATACAGTTGCATGCTATATTAATTTATTAAATGACGTTTACCAGAACAAAAGTAGTTTATTTTTCTATGTTGTGAACGTAGGTAAAAATTCCTTAATGAATTTAAATTTGCTATGGTACGAATATTGACTGTATATTAGAAAAAAATTAAAACGAAGCAATCATGAAAAAACCAACTATTTTATTCTTATTCATCTCTATTATAATGGGATTGGGGGCAAATGCTCAAAAAATTATCGATGCTGAATCAATTGTTAACTTTTCTTTAGAAAACAGAGGAAGCGAAGTAAAAGGAACACTTGGAGGAATGAAAGGAGATGTCATTTTCGATAAAGAAAACCTAGACAAATCTTCTTTTAATGTTACAATGGATGCAAATACGATTAATACAGCCAATCGTAAAAGAGATGCTCATTTAAAAAACGAGGACTTTTTTGAAACAGAAACTTACGCTACCATTTCATTCGTCTCCTCTAAAATTGAGAAAAAAGAGGATAAATACATCGCAACAGGGTCTTTATCTATGCATGGGGTTTCAAAAGATGTGTCCATATTATTTAACGCAACTGAGGAGAAAGGGAGACAGCGCTTATATGGAAATTTTAGCCTTGACCATGCGGATTATGGTATAGGTAAAAACCGCGAAGTCTCTATCAAAATTACTTGTGTAGTTTCTAAATAATTTGACTTTGAGACAACTATTTGTTAGGATTTTCTTGCTAATTACACTGTCTTTATGGCATGTGTTTTTGCCCACCAGCAGAAGTATCCAATGATTGCGTCTTCATTTTTTCATATGTTTGTACAGTCCTGAAGGTACCCTAGATGCCTCTGAATTTTTAATAGAATCCATAGGCTTTTGTCGTAAATCTATTGTCTTAAATCCTTTTTATAAAAATAAGAATTAGATTTGACATCATAAATAGAAAACATGAAGATACTAGTAACAGGAGGGGTAGGTTTTATAGGCTCACATACCGTTGTAGAGTTATTTAGTAATGGGGATATTCCTATTATTATTGATGACTTTAGAAATTCCGAACCTTTCATTTTGGAAAAGATTAAAGAGATTACAGGAAACCCTCCTGTTTTTTATAATCTAGACTGTCTAGACTTAAAAGGTATTGAAAAGGTTTTTGAAAAAGAAAAACCAGAGGGTGTTGTACATTTTGCGGCTTACAAGGCGGTCGGAGAGTCTGTACAAAAACCCTTAATGTATTACGAAAACAACATAGGCTCCTTAATGAACTTGTTAAAGCTTGTGGCTCAATACAAGACGAAGTATTTTGTTTTTTCTTCATCCTGCACGGTATATGGTGATCCAGAAATAATTCCTGTAACTGAAAATAGCCCTATCCAAGAAGCCTCTTCCCCTTATGGATATACGAAACAAGTTTGTGAAAAAATGCTTCAAGACTTTTGTGAAGTAAATCAAAATGTCAAAACAGTTTTACTTAGATACTTTAACCCGATTGGTGCGCATCCGTCTGGTTTGATTGGCGAACTTCCTAATGGGATTCCAAGCAACCTAGTACCCTATGTTACGCAAACAGCAGCTGGTCAGCGAGACCAACTGACAATTAATGGAGGTGACTATAACACCTCTGATGGTACTTGTATTAGAGATTATATTCATGTTTCTGATTTAGCTGATGCCCATGTAAAAGCATTTGTGTTTTTGCAAAACCAAACAAGCAATTTGCATATTTTTAATGTTGGAACTGGAAGTGGGTCAACGGTTTTAGAAGTAGTAAGAGCTTTTGAGAAGGCAGCCAAAACAACGGTTAAATATGCCATTGGACCGAGAAGAGAAGGAGACGTAGTTTCTATATTTGCAGACAATAGTAAAATTGTAGCCGAACTAAACTGGAGGCCTAAGTTTTCTTTAGAAGAAGCGCTTTCCCACGCATGGAAATGGCAACAATCACTGAGTAATTAAACAGAAGTTGTGTTAATTAGCCGTATTTTTGCGTAAAGAATGAAAAAATTATTAACCATATTGTTATTATTGAACTCAACTATTTACGGGCAGGGGTTGTTTGAGTTTTTTAAACTAACGGCTGATGATGATAACCCTGAAAGATTTGATCGAATTGTTGTTGATATAAATTATAATAATTGGGTGAAAGCTCCTCCTGGAATTAGTCAAAAACTCTATTCTATAGGTGGAAGTTTTTATTGGTACAAAGACATTCCGCTAGGAGAGAAAAGCAATGTAGCACTGGCTTATGGAATAGGAGTGGACTATCATAGCGTATACAGCAACGGTGCTGTGCAGTACGATGAGGATGGAGAAGGAAACACCTTTACCAACCTTACACCAATTGCATTACCTCCTGGATACACAATAAACAAAGTATCCTTCAAGTACTTGGAAGCTCCTTTAGAATTGCGCTTACGAACTATGAGCCGAAGTAGAGAAGAACGGAGAGGTTTTAACTTTAAATTTTACGTGGGGTTTAAGGCAGGGTATCGAATAGGAAGTCATACCAAATACCGGGATAATGAGAATAAAATAAAAGTGTTTCGGCTACAAAACACCCTACCCTATCGCTACGGTCCTACTGTACGAATTGGATTTAATAAAATCGCCTTCAATGCCTTTTACTCTTTAACAACCGTATTCGAAAGCGACAAAGGAGTTGAATTGATTCCGTTTTCAATTGGCTTCTCTTGGATGCGGTTTTAGAGCCAAAAGCCCTCACTTACAATGAAATATTCTACAAGAAACCCAAGTGTAATTCCAGCTATTATTTGAAGAAATGAATGAGCTTTTAGGTGCAGTCTTGCGGAGCAAATGATACCAACCAACAACAGAAGTAGGATATTGATAATCGTAATTTCATCTTCATTTTGAACAGGAAAAAGCAGTTCCGAAAATCCTAAAAAAGCTCCTGCAAGACCACTAATACCGATAGCATGGATACTAATTTTCCAGAAAAAAGTAATCAATAAACAAAGTCCCGAAAGAATTATGCCTCCCGATAAAAACGACATAAAAGCACCTAAGAAATCGAGGTTATTGACGTGTATTTTTCTTAAGAAATAATATGTTAAAAGATAGTAAAATAATGTAATAATAAGCATCGGGATTCGCTCCTTTCTATCCGGAAGACTTAAGGAGGTAATCATGTTGGAGCGGTACATTACATAAAGGCTTCCTATAGGAATAATTACTGCCAATAAAATTTGAATAGATAAAATATAATTAAACTGAACGGTCGCCTGTTCGCTTCTAATCAAAATTGTTGAGTGATGATCAATTGTTACGTATAATAGGAAGGCATAAATTGGCAGAAAAAGGGGTTGGAATACCACCGAAACAACCTTTGAAAGTAGGGTCATACAAGCTATAGTTCTTTTCTTAATCGAGCCACGGGAATCTCCAGTTGTTCTCTATATTTTGCTACAGTTCTTCTGGCAATATTATACTTTTTCTCTCTTAATAGCGTTGCTAGCTTTTCGTCTGTAAGCGGCTTTTTCTTGTCCTCAACTTCAATAGCATCTTGCAAAATTCGCTTAACTTCTCTTGTCGAAACCTCTTCTCCACTGTCTGTTGAAAGTGATTCGCTAAAGAAATATTTAAGCAGATATGTTCCGTAAGGCGTAAACACGTGTTTACTATTAGCTACTCGAGAAATGGTCGAAATATCCATTTTTACAATTTCTGCTATATCTTTCAATATCATTGGCTTAAGGTTTCTCTCGTCGCCGGAAAGAAAAAACTCCTTCTGGAATTCCATAATAGCGTTCATGGTAATTAATAATGTTTGCTGCCGTTGTCTAATTGCATCAATAAACCATTTTGCTGAATCAATTTTTTGCCGAATAAAAAGGATGGCTTCTTTATCTTTTTTTGACTTTGAGCTTTCAGCATAGCCCCTTAGCATATCTGCGTATTGATTGCTGATTTTTAGTTCAGGAGCATTTCTCCGATTCAAAGAAAGTTCCAATGCACCATTGTCTTCTCGTATAGTAAAGTCCGGGATTATTTGCTGCATTACCTTACTCGTTGCCTTCATGCTGTTGCCGGGCTTAGGGTTTAAGCGAATAATTTCTTCAATTGCTTCTTTCAAATCATCTTCAAGAATATCAAGCTTTTTTATAATCTTTTTGTAATGTTTTTTAGTAAACTCTTCAAAGCATGTATCTAGTATTGCCTCAGCCGTTCGCGTTGCAACCGTTCTCTCTTTTCTTTTAATTTGCAGCGACAAGCACTCTTGCAAATTTCTCGCTCCAACGCCTGCAGGATCAAGCCCTTGAACAATAAATAACGCCTGCTCAATTTCATCTTCAGTAGCAATTATGTTTTGACTAAAGGCCAAATCATCAACGATATTAATTAGCTCTCTTCTTAAATAGCCTGACTCGTCTAGGTTGCCAATTATTTGAAGCGCAATTAGAAGTTGCTTTTCATCTCTTATTCTTAACCCAACTTGACTTTTTAGTAATTCCTGAAATGATGCTCCTCCCGATAAAGGAATCGCTTTTTCATCATCATCAACACTGTGATTGTTTACAGAAGTCTTATAGGAAGGAACCTCGTCATCCAAATAATCATTAATGTCAAATTCATCTCGCGAATCATCTAAATCATCTTGAAAATCGTCTTCAGCATCTTCTTGTAGCTCCTCTTTTTCTTCTGCTCCTTCTTCTAAAGCAGGATTATCCACAATTTCTTGTTTTATTCTTTGTTCCAATTCTACAGTAGGAACTTGCAGCAACTTCATTAGTTGAATTTGCTGCGGAGACAGCTTTTGTAGTAGCTTATGTTGTAATGATTGTTTTAATGCCATAATAAAAAAGGGAGGCTATTTGTATTCCTATAACAGCAACTAAATTAAACTATTATTGATTTGTAGCCAACAAAAAGAATTAAATAAAACCAAACGGTTGGTCATCATATAACAATACTAATGCAAGTTGGTGTAGGGTTCAATTTAAAATTCTACATTTTTTGGCGTTCTCGGGAATGGGATTACATCTCTAATATTTGTCATTCCTGAGACAAACATGACCAATCTTTCAAATCCAAGCCCAAAACCAGCATGTGGAGCTGTTCCAAATTTTCGAGTGTCTAAATACCACCACAATCCTTCTTCCTCAATATTAAAGTCTTTCATTTTTTGCTTTAATTCACTCATCCTCTCTTCTCTTTGCGATCCTCCTATTATCTCTCCGATTCCAGGAAACAAAACATCCATGGCAGCAACGGTTTTTCCATCATCATTGTTTCGCATATAAAACGACTTTATCTCTTTTGGGTAATCAAAAATAATAACAGGTTTTTTGAAGTGTTTCTCAACTAAAAAACGCTCGTGTTCGCTTGCTAAGTCAATCCCCCAGTTTACAGGAAATTTAAATTTCTTTTTCTTATATGGTTTAGAATTTTCTAAAATTCTAATTGCTTCCGTATAGCTTATTCTTTCAAAATTGTTAGCAACAACAAACTCCATTCTATCAATCAACGAAAGTTCGTTTCTTTCTGCGGTTGGCTTTTGAGCGTCTTCTTTCTTTTCTCTAGCGTCAAGAAATTCTATATCATCTCTACAATTATCCAATGCATAGCGAATAAGGTATTTTAAAAAGTCTTCACTTAGGTCCATGTCATCGTTCAAATCTCCAAAAGCGATTTCAGGCTCAATCATCCAAAATTCCGCTAAATGCCTAGAAGTATTTGAATTTTCAGCTCGGAAAGTTGGTCCAAAGGTATACACTTGACCCAATGCCATAGCCCCCAGCTCTGCCTCCAATTGTCCTGACACTGTTAGGTTAGTTTCTTTTCCAAAAAAGTCCTCGGAGAAATCCACTTTTCCGTCTTCAGTTAGTGGAGGGTTTTGAGGCTCTAGCGTTGTCGCTCTAAACATTTCACCTGCTCCTTCAGCGTCTGAAGCTGTTAATATTGGTGAGTGTAGATAGAAAAACCCATTGTCATTAAAATACTTATGGATAGCATATGCCATAGCATGTCTAATTCTAAAAACAGCACCAAATGTGTTTGTTCTAAAACGTAAATGCGCCTGTTCTCTTAATAATTCTAAACTATGCTTTTTAGGTTGTAAAATTGTTTTTTGAATCTCTTCAGGATCTGCTTCTCCCAAAACTTCTATTTCTATTGCTTCTACTTCAACAGATTGTCCCTTTCCTTGAGACTCAACTAGTTTTCCTGCAATAGAAACTGCTGCTCCAATGGCTACTTTCTTCAATAGCGATTCGTCAAAGCTTTCGAAATCTACAACCACTTGCAAATTAGCTAGGCACGAACCATCATTCAAAGCAATAAACCGGTTGCTTCTAAAAGCTCTTACCCATCCCTTTACTAAAATCTCTTCTCCCGGTTTGCTTTCTAAAGCAGCTTTAACTTTAATTCTAGACATTATTTCTAATTGAATTTGTTTTAAACCACAAAAAAACGAACTTTTAACAAAACAATAACCCTAAAATGTGCTAAATATTGAATTTGGGAAGGCTGGATCGTAATGAGGGTTTAAAACTCAAATCTTCCAGAAAACAAAAAACCTCAGAAGTATTGCTACAACTGAGGTTTATTTTGCGCTTCTTCAAGGACTCGAACCTTGGACCCTCTGATTAACAGTCAGATGCTCTAACCAGCTGAGCTAAAGAAGCTTCACTGTTTCCCTAATTTGGGGGTGCAATGATAGTAGAAAGTTTATAATTATACAATATATTTGCAAAAAATTTCACAAAACGTTGAAAACGAAATTATTTACAAAATGAGCAAAACATACAATGTATACGGAATAGGCAATGCTTTGGTGGATATAGTAACCGAAGTTGATGATAAATTCTTGCAAGACAACAATATTGAAAAGGGGTTAATGACATTGGTTGATGAAGAGAATCAAACCAAGATTTCAAATGCTATTGATATGAACAATAGTAACATGCAATGCGGAGGATCTGCAGCGAATTCAATTATTGCGGTTAGTCAATTTGGAGGATCTAGCTATTACTCTTGTAAGGTTGCGAATGATGAATTAGGAGAGTTTTACAAAACAGACTTAAGCTCCAATGGAGTAGATTCAAACCTTCAATCGGAAGCTCTGGAGGCTGGAATTACAGGAAAATGTTTGGTAATGACTACTGAAGACGCTTCAAGAACTATGAATACTTTTTTAGGCATAACTGAATCATATTCCAAATCTGAAATAAAAGAAGCAGCTCTTAAAAATTCAGAATATTTGTATATGGAAGGGTATTTAGTAACTTCCGAGAATGGGCAGGAAGCTATGAAACATGCAAAAAAATTAGCTGAAGACAGCGGAGTTAAAACTGCATTAACCTTTTCTGATCCGGCTATGGTAAAGTATTTTAAAGAGCCGATGATTTCAGTTGTTGGGCAAGGTGTGGATTTGCTCTTCTGTAATGAAGAAGAAGCAATGTTATATACGGGCAAAGACAGTCTATCAGAAGCGAAAGAAGCGTTAAAGAACGCTGCTAAAAAATTCGTGATTACACTTGGAGAAAAAGGCGCAATCCTTTTTGATGGAGAAACTTTTATTGACATTGACCCCAATAAAGTGGACGCGATTGATTCAAACGGAGCTGGAGATTTATTTGCTGGAGCATTTATGTATGGTATCACAAATGGCAAAAGCTTTGCTGAATCCGGAAAGCTAGCATCTTTAGCATCGTCCAAAGTGGTTACTCAGTTTGGACCTAGACTTGAATCGAGCCAAGCGAAAGAAATATTAAACGAACTATTTGTTGAGGCATAACCAAACCTCAAGACTCCTATTTAAAAAGCCTCGTAATTTCTTACGAGGCTTTTTTTATGAAAACTTAAAAAAACTATTTCGAAATATTAACCCGAATAATTTGTTGTGTCTTGCCGTTGGTAAACCGAAGTAAATAAATGCCGCTTTCAAATCTACTAGCATCAATTGTTCTTTTCCCAACATAGAACTGCATAGTGCTTTGTTCTACTACTTGGCCTATCATATCTAACATTTCAAATCTAACATCCGTATCTGAGTTAAAGTTAAAATCAATTACAAATTGGTCTTTCGCAGGGTTCGGATATACGCTTAGTTGCCATTCATTACTTAATAAAGTAATAGCAACACTATTTTCAACAACAAACGATTCTGCTATAGTACATCCACTAGCGCCAGTTATTGTGACGGTGTAGGTTCCTGGTAGAAGTCCAGAAACATCTTGTGTTGTTTCTCCGCTATTCCAACTATAAGTATAAGGTCCATCAGGAACAATTTCCACAATAGAAACATCTATTGATCCATCTGTACAGGTTGAACATGTTGAATTATTTACAACGCCTGAGAGAGTATAGTTCACGTTATTCCCAATAATTATCGTTTCAACTATTGAGCAGCCGTCAGTATCATCTGTAACAATAACGCTATACGTTCCAGCTCCAAGGCCAGAAAGGTCCTCTGTAGTTTCTCCAGAATTCCAATTATAGGAATAATTTCCTGAACCTCCGGAAACGGTGACGTTGATTGATCCGTTTCCATCTCCACAGTTTTCATCATTGTACGTACTGGTTACAACCATTCCATTTGTTACGTTCATAATATCAACGTCTATATTAAATGTACAGCCTGAAGTTCCGTCAGTAATTAAACATGTATAATTTCCCGCCACAAGAGAAGAAAGATCTTCTGTAGTTGCTCCATTACTCCATGCGAAAGTAAGGCTTGAACCTCCGGTTATTGTTAAATCAATAGACCCTGATCCATCCCCGCAACTTTCATCAACGGTAGACATCGAAACAGTGAAATCAGCTGTGTTTATTAACTCAACCGAAACTTCATCATAACAAGTGTTATCAACATCTGTAATTGTACATGTATAAGTTCCCGCAGCCAATCCTGATAAATCCTGAGTTGTTTCTCCATTATCCCAACTATAGCTAAAGTTCGTTCCTGAACCGGCAACATCAATATCAACAGCTCCATCTGAATTACCACAATTTTCATCGATTACTGCAACGATTGTAGTTGTAAAAGTACTTTGGTTTACTACTGTAATTGTCATTGTATCTTGACAGCCCTCATTGTCTTCAGCCATTAATAAGTAATCTCCTGCAGCAACCCCAAAAAAGTTTCCACCAAACATCTCAGGTTGTCCATCAAGAGTATAAGAAACTGGCGCTGAGCCTCCTGTTGAAGTGACTTGAACCTGGCCTTGGGATTGTAAACATTGGTCGTCGGTAACATTGATTAATATTAAGTCAAGTGTTGATACAGCTGCTTGTACCAAATATGTTTGTGTCAATGAACAACCTGAGTTGTCTGTTATGGTCAGATCATATGATCCAGATGACAACCCAGAAATTCCAGTCTCTTCAGGTGCTGACGTACAAGAACCCACTCCTGAATATGCACTACCTACTGTTGGATTTATACCGTCAGTAAAAAGAATATTACCTTGTGAATCATAGAGTGTATATGTGTTTTCTTCTTCCCAATTCCCTGCTGTATAAACAAGCTCTATTGATTCTCCATTGCAAATTGGAATCATAGCTATTTCGTCGTCACCACCAGTAACCGAATAATCTCCTATTGAAACTCCATCAATTAATACTGTAATGAAGCCTCCATTCCATCCATCGCCAAATAAATCTTGCATTTCTAAAGAATAAGAACAACAGGGGTTTGGAGTAGCTCCAGTCCAACTAAAAATATACGGTGCCACTCCTCCATTGACAGTAACATTAATTGACCCGTTTGATTGGTTGCAAGTCTCATCAACTATTAGAGTATCTGTTGAAATGCCTCCAAAAAAATCATTGATATCTCCTGAATAATTTATTGTGCAACCTGCATTATCTATTATCATACAATTATAGTTTCCCGAGGAAAGGCCAACAATATCCTCTGTTGTTTCGCTATTACTCCAAGTAAAAGAGTAAGGCCCTATTCCTCCTGTAACCGTTAAATCTATCTCTCCTAAACCATTTGCACAATTTTCGTTAATAATGACATCCGAAATAGATAAAGTGCCTGTGCTGTTATGTATCGTATCAGATAATTCAACGACACATCCAACATTATCTGTAGCAGTTACAGTATACTCTCCTTCTGATAATCCAGAGATGTCTTCAGTAGTTGCTCCATTATCCCATAAATAAGAAATAGGCAGTGTTCCTCCATTGGTAGTTACATCTATACCGCCTGATCCATCACCGCAACTTTCATCTATAGAAAAACTTTGTAAAGTAAATCCTGGATTTAATAGAACATCAACCGTGATGTTGTCATCACAGAAATTATCTAAATCAGAAATATTACAAGTATAAGATCCTGCGACTAATCCTGAAATATCTTGCGTGGTAGCTCCATTACTCCATGTATAACTATAGTTTGCACCGCTACCTGCTATATCGATATCAATTGCACCATCTCCGAAACTACAATTTTCATCATCTATTGCTAATACGGTTACCGCAAACGTTGATTGATTTGCAACCGATACCTGCATGCTTTCTTGACAACCGTTTGCATCAGTTACCATTAACGAATAAGTTCCTTGTGCTAAAGCAAAAAATTGCCCAGGGAAAAAACCGTCAGGGTTTCCATCCAAAGTGAATTCTGTAGGAGCAAGAGCGCCGGCTGCATTAGCTATGATTTGCCCTTGGCTTTGTGAACACTGATCATCTATAACACTAGTTGTTGTTAGCTGTAAATTAGGCTGGTTGTTTTGGATAGGATAGATTTCAGTAATTGAACAACCAACATTATCTGTTATTGTCAATTGGTATGTACCAGATGATAAATTAGATACAGAAGTTTCATTTGGGCCGCTGCCAGGACAAGAACCAATTGTTGTGTGAAGTGAGCCAGCTATAGGACTTGGTCCTTGAGAGAATATCACAGCTCCAGAAGGGTCCAATAAATCAAACGAAACCTCATTGTCGAAAGCCCCTGCGTTCCAAACTAACTCAATGTTTTGCCCATCGCAAGCAGAAAATGTTTCCATATTTGCTCCACCACCTAAAACGGTAAAGTCTCCTATAGAAATACCATCCAATAAAACTGTTACAAATGCTCCATTCCAACTCGTGCTTGCATCAAACATGTCTAATGTATAATCACAACAGTTTGAAGGACTTGCGCCAGTCCATGAATAAGTAAATGGGTTTATTCCTCCTGTAACAAGAACATCAATTTGACCTTGACCATTACCACATGTTTCATCGGTAATAATAACATTGGTTGTGATTAAACCACCATTAGAATTAATCGTTCCTGAATAATTCACTATACAGCCTACATTGTCTGTAATAACGCAATTATAGGTTCCTGGAGACATTCCAGAAATATCTTCAGTAGTTTGACCGCTGTCCCATGCAAACGTATAAGGTATTGCGCCTCCAGAAATAGTTAAATCAATATAACCATTTAATGAAGTACATGAAGCGTCTCCAATAATGTCATTAGCTACTGCTAGTGTCCCTGTAATATTATTTACTGTCCCTTGCAATGCTATTGAACAAGAGTTGTTGTCAGTTACAGTAACTTCGTATGTTCCTCCAGAAATTCCAGAAATATCTTCTGTTGTTTCGCCGCTGTCCCATACATATGTATAAGGTAAAGACCCTCCTGACACATCTATATCAATCGCTCCTGATGCATCACCGCAGGTTTCATCTGTAACAGTGCTAATTGAAGCTGTAAAACCTGCCGCATTGTTAACTACTGTTGCTGAAGTTCCAACTGAACATCCATTTGCATCCTCAATAGTTAATACATAGGTTCCGGCAGATAATCCTGATAAGCCTTGGGTTATTGCGCCATTATCCCAGTTGTATAATAAAGGTAATACGCCGCCTGTGGTAGAAACGTTTATAGCGCCATTACCATCGCCACAGTTCTCATCAATAGCCGTTGTGGATGTAATAGCCAATCCACTTGTATTATTGCCAACAGTATAGCTATCTGAATATGAACACCCTCCTGATCCTGTTATATTTACAGAGTATGTCCCTACAGACAAGCCTGAAATATCTTCTGTAATTTCCCCATTACTCCATGTAAATCCATATGGATTTACACCTCCAGAAAAAGAAATGTCTATTGCTCCAGAAGCATTTCCACATATTTCATCAGACACGCTAACCGATCCAACTGATATGCCTTCACCTCCAATTGTAGCTGATGCATATAATTCACAACCATTGTTGTCTGTAACAACAAGGCTATAGGTTCCGGCGTTTAAAAAAGAAATATCCTCCGTGGTTGCCCCGTTATTCCAAACATATGAAATCGGATTTGCGCCCCCGGTGGTTGAAATATCAATAGAGCCTGAACCATCACTACAAACTTCATCGGTGGCAGAAGTAACAGCAATACTAAATCCTGGTGACACATCTTGAATACTTTCTGTATAGCTAATTGCACATCCAGCAGCATCGGTTACTGTAATCATGTATGCGCCCGTTGCCAGATCTATTATGTCTTCAGTTGTTGCTCCATTGTCCCAAGAGAAAGTATAAGGAGTTGTTCCTCCTGTTACATCAACATCAATCTGCCCTGTTGCATCACCACAAACTTCATCCGTAATGCTAATAGTAGACACAGACAATGAGCCTCCCTGATTAAATACTGTTTGATCTCCGGTCTCAACTTGACATCCGTTATTATCCACTATTGCACAACTGTAAACCCCAGCTGATAAGTCAGATAAATCTTCTGTAACATCAGAGTTACTCCAGGTATATGTATAAGGAAGTGTTCCGTTAATAACATTTATATCTATTGCTCCTGCCCCATCATTACAATTTTCATTTGTAATATCAATTGATAGGATTGTTAAGTCCGTTGGGCTATTTGTAACAGTGTAATCAACAGAGCTTAAAGTACAGCCAACACCATCCGTAATTATTACTGAGTAAGTTCCAGCAGACAATAGTGTTTGGTCTTCATTTGTTGACCCATTACTCCATGAATAGCTATAAGGAGTTACTCCTCCTATTACGGTTAAGTTAATCGTTCCACCACCGTTTCCACAAATTTCGCTGGATACACCGGCAGATTCACTCATGGTGCCAACGTTATTACCAACTGTAAAAACTTCAGTAATGGTACATCCCGCATTATCATTTATGATTACATCATAAGTTCCTGCAGCTAAGCCAGTAACATCCTCTGTTGTTGCGCCATTTGACCAGGCATAAGAATAAGGAGATGTTCCGCCCGCAGATACGATGTCAATTGTTCCGTCATTATTACCACAATTTTCATTAGACGTAGCGCTAGAAGACACTTCAAGAGTTCCTGCATTGTTTCCAACAGTAAAGCTTTCTATCAGTTCACACTGGTTAGCGTCTAAAACTGTAACTGTATAAGTTCCTGCAGATAAACTAGAAATATCGTCTGTTGTGGATCCATTGTCCCAAGAAATAATGTAAGGGCTAGTGGCGTCTAAAATTGTAATGTCTATTGATCCTGAACCATCTCCACAACTTTCATCAGATACCTGGTTCGTCGCAATATTCAGATAACAATATGCTGAACAGTTTGAAACATCGTTAATAATAGAAAACGCACTGTTTTCTGAGCAACCATTTGCATCAGTTACTGTAAGCGTATATGTACCTGAACCAATGTTTATTAAGTCTTCTGTGGAGGCTCCATTATCCCAGCTATAACCATAAGACCCTGAACCACCTGTCACAGATACATCAATGGATCCATTATCAAAACTACAAACTTCATTTGTCGATCCATCTAGAGCAATATTCATCCCTGGCAATGTAGAAACATCAATATCTTCCGAAAACTGACAACCACTTGCGTCTGAAATAGTTAACGTATATAGACCTGCTCCAACCCCTCCAATATCCTCTGTCGATTCTCCGCTACTCCATGCGAATGTGTAAGGAGATGTTCCGCC
>CALSMU010000010.1 GCA_943787535.1 uncultured Flavobacteriales bacterium
TCCTTTTTTTGCAAATTCTTTGCCATCCATAGATGCAATTTGACCTTCTAAAAGTTCCTGCTCACCTTTATGCAAATCTTTAAAACTATTGCCATTAGCAAATACGGTCTGCGCAATCATGGGCACAACTGCTTTCACAAATTTAGGTTTTGTATTTCAGATAATTGTTCTGGGGTTAATTTGCATGCAATGGCATTGAACCATCGTGTATGTCCAAATACAGAATCCGCAATATGCGTAATTTTCTCTTGGTAATCAGTTCGTAAAGGTAGGTCTGTAAAATGATTTAATGGAACGTGGTTTTTTATTCGCCTGTTGATAGCCTTTTGATCAAAATAAGTATGTGGATTAAATTCCACACCCTCTTTGTCCGTAAGATATACCCAATACTTTTCTTGAGAGAACCACGAGCCGGATAAAAGAAAGAAAAAGACAATTAAAACTATCCGCATTATTGAATATTATGCTGTGAATTTAATTAAATTCGTTCAATAAACAGGATTAAATATGATAGACCTTAGAAGCGATACTGTAACACTACCCACTAAAGAGATGAAAAACGCAATGCAATCAGCACCTTTGGGAGATGATGTGTTTGTTGAAGATCCTTCAATTAATTCTTTAGAGGAAAAGGTTGCAGCAATATTCGGAATGGAAAAAGCACTTTTTTGTCCTTCTGGAACGATGACTAATCAAATTGCAATAAAAGTTCATGTTGTGCCTGGTGATGAGGTTATTTGTAGCAGAGAATCGCATGTTTATTGTTATGAAGGTGGAGGTATAGCATCAAACTCAGGGGCTTCTGTTCGGCTTATCGAAGGGGATTCTGGAATATTAACAGCTGCGAAAATCGAAGCAAATATCAATAGTGACGATGTTCATTTACCAAATACAAGCTTAGTAAGTTTAGAAAACACCTCCAATAGAGGAGGTGGAGTATGTTATGCATTTGAGGAGTTTTATAAGATTAAAGATGTTTGTCACAAACACGGTTTAGCGCTTCATTTGGATGGTGCAAGAGTTTACAATGCAATTGTAAAAAATAAGGAAGATCCAAAAAAATATGGTGCCGTTTTCGATTCAATTTCTGTTTGTTTGTCAAAAGGTTTAGGAGCTCCAGTGGGATCTGTTTTACTGGGGAGTAATGATTTTATTAACAAAGCAAGACGCGTTCGTAAAGCTTTTGGTGGCGGTATGCGACAAGCCGGAATGTTAGCCGCTGCCGCATCTTATGCTTTGGATAATCACGTTGAACGTTTGGCTGTTGATCACGATAATGCGCAAAAAGTATTAAAAGCTGGATTAAGTAATCAATGGGTTAAGGGAGCGTTACCCGTAGAAACGAATATTATTGTTCTTTTGCTAAAAAATGAAATCACAAATACAGAGTTTCTTGAGAAATTAAAGAATAATGGAATTTTAGCTGTAGGCTTTGGGCCGCAGCGAGTTCGATTGACAATGCATTTGGATGTTTCTGAAGCCGATGTAAATACAATTTGTGAAATACTACTTTCTCTTTAGGAAAAATGCTCCCGTATTTTCACATGCTTCTTTTATAGGGGTAAATTTAAAATCAATTGCTTGTTTTAACTTATCACTATTATACTGATTAACAAAGTGACTCGTGCTCACACTTTCTTTGGTAATTGCGGGTTTTTTCCCGCTGATAAAAGAAATAAATCCTGCTAACCTCCAAACAATTCCAGTTAGCCATGGTTTTGCTAATTTCGATGGGGCCTTTTTATTTAAGCTGCTTGCTACTAGTTCAAAAAAAGTTTTAAATGGAAGATTTTCACCAACGCACAAGTACCGTTCTTTACTAATATCTGATTGTACAAGTTGAATGATAGATCTAGAAACATCTCGAGCATCCACAAAACCGTTGATTCCTTTGGTGTAATAGTTAAGCCCTTTATAAATTGTGCCAAAAAGAGTCCCGCTGCTTTTACGCATATCTCCTGGACCTAAAATTACCCCGGGATTTACCATTACACTATTTAGTCCTTCTTCGCTACCTCTCCAAACTTCATTTTCAGCCGTATATTTAGTTATTGCGTAATAAGAATTTTGCTTCGATGTTTTCCACGTGTCTTTCTCACTATACCATTCTTGTCCGGCTGTTCTTCCTAAGGAAGCAATTGAACTTATATACCCTAGTTTTTTCACACTATTAGCAAGACATAGATTAACAATGTTGGCAGTTCCTTCAACATTGATTTTATGCATCTTTTGGCGGTCTTTTTTATGGAAGCTTACAATTGCGGCTGCATGATAAACATTTTCAACCCCTATCATTGCTTGCTCTAAACTGGGGATGTCAGTAATATCTCCTAATACCCATTCGATGCAATTAAAGTTGGGGTTGTTGTAATGCTCAAAGATGCTTTGGACTAGCTGTATGTCGCTTGATGCTCTTTTTATAGCTCGAACAGTCTTTCCATTTTGAGTGAGTTCTTCTAAAATATGTGAACCTACTATTCCTGTTCCACCTGTTACTAAATCCATGGGGTAAAGATACGGTTTTGAATTAGTCACGAACACCGATTACGCGTACTTTCTTTGGCTCTAACTTCTTTTTAATTTCGAAGAAGGTTAAATCAATAGATTGATAATCACCATTTGGACTTGGCTTAAATGCTGGTGCTTGCATTATTATTCCATCCGGATCAATAAGAAAATATTCAGGAAGGTTTTTTAACCTATAATCTGTAATTAAACCAATATCTCCGTTGTAATGGGCAATGTGCCACTTAAATTCAGGGTGCTCTTTTATATATTGTAAATAAGCATTTTCATCTTTATCCATCGAAACACTAATAAACTCAATATACTTACCATAATCTTGGTAGAGCTTTTGGGCTATTTCCATTTCTAGTAAGCTTGACTCGTTCCAGGAAGCCCAAAAGCCTAAATAGATATATTTTCCTTTTAACGAATCAAGTGATATTGAGTCCCCCTTACTTGTTGCGATTGAAAAGTCAGGTGCTTTATATCCAATTTGTAAATTTGTTAAAAGGGCAAACGTGTTTTTGGCAATAATTCTGTTTTCTGGAAATAAAGAAGTATTACCTATTTCTTTGATGAGGTTTAGAATGTTTTCTTTAATGAAATTCTCGTAATAATATTCTTCACCAAGTCCTTTTATCATAATTAGTTCTCTCAATTTTGCATCTTTTAAAAATATGTCATTAATGAATATGTCATTCAACATGGATAGGCTAGCATGGTTGTTAATTGCTAAATATAATTTGTCTTTACCTCCTTTTACGGGCAGTTTTAGTGTGTTTTCGTAAAACTGATTTATAAACTCCATATAAGCATCGTTGCTATAAAGTACAGGTTTATTGTTGATGTAATTATTGAAAACATTTATTCTATTTGTTACAATTTCTTTTCCAGTAGAAATTTGTTCTAGCGAAGCAATTGAGTATCGGATATAATTATGAAAATATTTATTTTTAATAGGCTTATAGTATTGGATTAACGAGTCTTTAAACTTGTCTAGTTGTGTGCTGTATTCTTTAAAGTTATTCGACTTTATGCACTTTAAGACATACATGGAATCACCAAACATAAAATGATCTGCTCTCAAATTGTATTCCAAGACTAATGCATTTAAATCATTGTCAGGGAGGTTTTCAAATACAAGTTTTACGTTACTTCCTGCCGTATTTTTCCCGCTAGGTATGTTTATTTTATATAGTTTCGTTTGTGGGTCAATGTATAAGATACTGCTCTTTTCTTCAATTTCTATAATTGCCTTAAAAGCTTTATCTGTTGTCAGTTTGAAGGAGAATTTCCCTAAACTATCAACTCTTTGTCTTCCGAGGTTTTTGTAGGTATTGGTAATGTAATCTTCTATTTGTAGGAGAGAGACGTATTTCCCTTTAAACGAGGGAGCATTCCCATCTATAGATACCTGTCCATAAAAAAAGATATTGCTAAATACTAATAAAGAAAATACTACGTATTTCATAAATTCGAATTACAATTTTTGTGTTTGTATAACCAAAGTCGGCTTATAAAGTTACTGCATTAGGCAAAAATTGCTCCACGTTTCCATTATTTCGGATAATATCTCGAACAATAGTTGAAGAAATGTGACTGAATTCAGGCTCGGTAACTAAGAAAACGGTTTCTATATTAGTTATTAATGATTTGTTCATTTGAGCAATTCCATTTTCATACGTAAAGTCAGCATTGGAGCGGAGTCCTCTTAGTATAAAATGGGCGTTTTGTGCTTTGCAAAAATCAATTGTAAGTCCAGTGTAAGTTGCAACCTCTATTGTTGAGTCGTCAATAAAAGTGTTTTTAATCCAGGACTTTCGCTGGTCTATGTCGAACATTGCATTTTTTCCAGCGTTTATTCCAATAGAAATTATTATTTTATCAAACAATGGAATTGCTCGTTTTACAATAGATTCATGCCCCTTTGTTAATGGGTCAAATGAACCAGGAAATACAGCGATACGTTCCATAATGTATTTTTTTATGAAGTTACTAAATTAATCAACAAGGTGCTTAAAAAAAGAAAAGTTCACCTTGCTGTAGTTTCGAAAATCAACTAGATTGGGGTGATCCTTAAAATCAGTTTCTTTTCCGTGTTCAACGATTAATAAACCGTCTTTAGATAGCAGTGTACTTTGCAACACTAAATCTGGAATTTTAGCAATACCATCAAGTGCGTATGGAGGATCAGCAAAAACAATATCAAACGTTCCAACGGGTTTTGCTAAAAATTTGAAGACATTGTTCTTGAATGCTTTTATCGGCAGTTTCCATTTCTTAGCTTGTTCGTTCACAAACCTCACTGAGATATGGGAAATGTCTATGGCGATAGAAGATTTTGCTCTTCGCGATGTAAATTCAAATGAAAGGTTTCCTGTACCCGTAAATAAATCTAAAACAGAGGCATCAACAATATCTATTTTGTTTTCAAGAATATTAAAAAGCCCTTCTTTTGCAAAGTCTGTTGTTGGTCTAGCTTTAATACTTTTTGGAGCAGTTAATTTGTGTCCTTTGTATGTTCCTCTGATAATTCTCATACAATTGAGCAAATTACTTTATCCTCTTCAGTAATGTTTAATTCACATTTATTTGATGAGGATATAGTTATATTATTGAAATATTTATCCAATTTTGTTTTAAAAGAAGCTGTTCCGGATAATATTATTTGAAGGTTTTCCTCTTTTAATTTTAATTGTTCCAGAGTCAGCAGTATATAGTAAAGTGCATCTTCATCTCCGTTTGTGTCAAATTGATTGGCAATTTGGAGTTCTTGGTTGGTGAATAATAGGATGGAAAGACTTCCTTTCAGTGCATCAACAAATAAAGTGTTGTTTTCGCGGTTTTCATTTGCGTTTTCAAGCTTAAATGCAATTAAATGAGTAAAAGTACTTCCCGGCCAATATTGAATAATATTGTTTTTCAAAGCGTTTTGCAAATACCAAACAGTATTCAATGAGAATTCCTTGTTTTTAGAGATAACAATCGAGCAATCTTCTAGGGTTTCGGTGCTAAAATTTAAATAAGAAGCAGCTTTTTCTTCATTAAAAATACTTTCTGGAATCAACGTAAATTGATTATCCAGAACAATTACTTGGACATCGGAAAATGTAAATTGGTTGAATCCGATATCTGAAATGGATCCAACCTTGTCAAAAGCTTCTATTTCTTTGGATTTGGAGTTTATTGCGAAAGCTACTATTTCTGTATCAAGAACAATAATTTTCAGTGCAAATTCTGATTTGTTTTTGTTTTTGAAATTTTCAGTAGTTAGTAGCATAAAAAGTAGGAAAATTCCTTTTCGGTTTTTCGTGAAGATAAATGAGAAAATTGAAGAGAGTACTATCTATTTTTCTCCCCAGTTTCCTGTGTTTTTTGACTCTGTCAATGATCCCATCATTAGCGTGTCTTTTGTATTGAAAGGGTCATATGGGTATGGATTTTTCACCAAAAAAACAGGAGTTCCTCCATCTAAAGTGTCTGCAAACATTAAAAATTCACTTGAATCGCTTAACGGAACTTTGCTTAAGTTGTTTACTTCAAACATAAACTCTCTTTCCTTTTTAAGTGCAGTTTCATTATCAAAAATGACTCCCATAACCTCCCTCCAGATTGTATCGTTGATAAATATTCCGACTTTAAGCGCCTCTGCTTCATCATAACTTTCATAAAGTGCATCATCTCTAATAGGGTCATAGCCCAATAAAACCCCATGTTCCATAGAAACCCTTCCGTCCGGCATGCCATTTGGATAGTCGTCCCCGTTACTTCTTAAAATATCCATTATAGAATCTTTTAATAAAAAGTTTTTCAAAACAGAAAAGGAGGATGTATAAACACCATATTTCTTTTTATATTCTACCTGAATATCCCTAATGTCTGAAAGACCTTGTTTTATGAAGTTATCCGTTTTCTCTTTCAGGTCCATTTCTGCAATGGTGTCGTTCACAGAGTTGATTGTCATAACCCCTAATCCAAGTGTAGAGCAAAAAAGAATTACCATTAGCACTAAATGAACGATTCGATTGATGATTTCTAAAATATAGAGTAAAGTAATTACCCCCATTAGTAAGATAGCTAGGCCACCATAAAGAAAGCCGCTGGTTTGCATTATGTTTGTTTCAGCATCAGCTGAAGCACCTTTAATAACTATGAGTAGTCCTGCAACTATAATTATAATTGGAAATAAGAATTTTTTTGCGATTAATCCAAATTTTTCTAACATGTGATATTTCTTTTCTTCGTTTAAGTCTACTTACGATACAAAGCTAATATTTTTTTCAAAAGTTAATAGCCTGTAGCGGGATATTCTATTAAGTGGACGAAAATTAACGAGAACGGATTATATTTATTACAAAAGAGCTTAAGATTCTTTACCTTTACATATATAGCTAAATAATAGAACTTGCTACGAAAGAATTAGTGTACATATTTGAGAGAGAGCTGGTTTATCCACCAACGAAAGATCAAAAAAATGCGATCAAAAAATTGTGTGAGTTTGTTTTGAATCCAAATTCTCAAGAAGGTTTTGTGCTTCAAGGATATGCCGGGACCGGTAAAACGAGCTTGATGGGTGCTTTAGTTAAAGCATTGGAAAGTGTGAAGTTAAAATCTGTTTTGATTGCACCAACGGGTAGGGCAGCAAAAGTAATGTCTGTGTATGCACGCAAAGAGGCATTAACAATTCATAAAAAAATATATTTTCAAGAGGATTTTGATGGTGTTATGCGCTTTACTCTTGGAAAGAACTTACATACAAATACAGTTTTTATAGTAGATGAAGCTTCAATGGTTAGTTCAGATGCAGGTATTTCAAATGGGATATTTGAACAGCGAAATTTATTGACAGATTTATTTAGATATATATATAATGGCAAGAACTGCAAACTGATTTTTGTTGGAGATTATGCGCAATTACCACCCGTTGGGTTGGCAATAAGTCCAGCTTTAGATCCGGTTTACTTGGAAGATAGGTTTCATGTCCCATTTATTTTGTCAGAATTAAAAGAAGTTGTTCGGCAAGAAAAAGAATCAGGTATATTATTTAATGCAACCAATTTAAGGACGCAGATAGAGAAAGAAAATAATTACGAATTAAAGATAAATCCAGATTTTCCCGACACTTTCCGTATTTCAGGAATGGAATTGCAAGAGGAACTAGAAAGCTGTGTAAGTAAATATGGAATAGAAGGGACAATGGTTATTTGTCGTTCTAATAAGCGGGCAAATTTATTCAATCAACAGGTCAGGAATAGGGTTTTGTGGATGGAAGACGAACTAACGTCGGGTGATTTAATGATGGTTGTGAAAAACAACTATCATTGGTTAGACGCCAATTCAAAAATGGGCTTCATAGCAAATGGAGATATTGTAAAGATATTGCGCGTAAATCGTTACCAAGAGCTATATGGATTTCGATTTGCAGATGTGACGATTCGGTTTTTGGACGCAAAAGACGAGAGCGAGTTAGATTGTAAAATTTTGTTGGAAACAATTGCTGTGGAAGGGCCTAATTTACCACGACAACGAATGAAAGATCTCTTCTTTGCAATCGAAGAGGATTTTATGGATGTCAGAAACAGGAAAAAACGATATGACTTAATTATGAAATCTCCTCATATGAATGCGTTACAAGTTAAGTTCTCGTATGCTGTTACATGTCATAAGTCGCAAGGAGGGCAATGGCCAGCTGTATTCATAGATCAAGGATATTTAATAGAAGAGATGTTGGATAAGGAATATATGAGGTGGCTTTACACGGCTGTAACTAGAGCAACGGATAAATTGTACTTTGTCAATTTTAATAAAATGTTTTATACAGGCGAGGAAGATGTTTAATCTCCTTACTTTTAAAAATAATATTTCTTATTTCGTCGAAAAATCAAAAGTTAAATTGTAATTTTTACTATATTGCAATAGATACAATAAGGATAAACAATATTTACTGAAATAAAGTATGGCAACTGTAGCGAAAGACAATAAAACAACCCTTAACGGAAAAGTAGATGAAGCTATTTTATTAGTAGCTTATCAAAAGATGTGTGTTGCCAAGTCTTTGACAGAATTATACGAAGAAAACAAAGCCATCACAGCAAAATATGTTCATGCAACATCAAGAGGGCACGAGGCTGTTCAGCTGGCTTTAGGCATGCAGTTGAAGCCACAGGATTATGTTTCTCCCTATTACAGAGATGATTCAATTCTCCTCGGAATAGGAATTACTCCTTTTGAACTGATGCTTCAGGTTTTAGCAAAAAGATCAGATATATTTTCAGGAGGAAGAACTTATTATTCTCATCCTAGTTTGAACCGGGAGGATATGCCTAAAATACCACATCAAAGTTCTGCTACAGGAATGCAGGCAATTCCCACTACAGGGATTGCAATGGGTATTCAATATAAGGAATTGACAGGTCTTGCTGCTTATAAATCAGATGCTGAAAAGCCTGTGGTCGTTTGTTCATTAGGAGATGCTTCTTGTACAGAGGGTGAAGTATCGGAAGCTTTTCAAATGGCTGCTTTAAAGCAAATGCCAATTATATATTTCGTTCAAGATAATGAATGGGATATTTCTGCTAAGGCTGATGAAATTCGAGCGCAAGATATTTCAGAATATGCTAAAGGGTTCAAAGGAATTGAAGTTCGTTCGCTGGATGGAACGAATTTTTCCGAATGTTATAACGCGTTAAATGATGTTATATCAATTGTTCGTAAAGAACGACGTCCATTCATTATTCATGCAAAAGTTCCTTTGTTAAATCACCATACTTCAGGTGTTCGTATGGAATGGTATCGAGATGATTTGAAGGAGGTTATTAAAGAAGACCCATTTCCAAAATTGCAAAAAGAGTTATTGGAGAGAGGAATTGAACAAAAAGAATTAGAAAAAATATTGGCGGAAGCAAAGAATTTGGTAGAAGCTGATTATCAAAGATCTTTGTCTGAAGAAGATCCTAAACCAGAAGATTTAACGAATCATATTTTTGCTCCAACTCCTATAACAGAAGAGAAAGGGATTAGGAGTCCAGAAGGAAAAGAAAAAACCGTAATGGTAGATTCAGCTTTGTTTGCTATTCGAGAGTTAATGAAGAAGCACCCAGAATGTCTTTTATATGGACAGGACGTAGGTGGAAGGTTAGGTGGTGTTTTTAGAGAGGCTGCAACGTTAGCTGAAACTTTTGGAGATGATAGAGTGTTTAATACACCTATTCAAGAAGCTTTTATTATTGGAAGTACGGTTGGAATGTCGGTTGCGGGATTAAAACCAATTGTGGAGGTACAATTTGCAGATTATATTTGGCCTGGACTCAATCAGCTTTTTACAGAAGTAAGTCGTTCTTATTACTTATCTAATGGCAAATGGCCTGTTAGTATGATTTTACGTGTTCCGATTGGGGCATATGGTTCAGGTGGTCCTTATCATTCTTCAAGCGTTGAGTCTGTTGTGACACAAATAAGAGGTGTAAAGGTCGCGTATCCTTCTACTGGAGCAGATTTAAAAGGTTTGTTGAAGTCAGCATATTACGATCCAAACCCAATTGTAATATTAGAACATAAAGGTTTGTATTGGAGTAAAATAAAAGGAACAGAAGGAGCAATGACAGTTGAGCCTGATGAAGATTATGTCATTCCATTTGGAAAAGCTCGAATTGTTTTAGAGGCTAATTCTGAAAAAATCAAAAACGGTGAATCTCTGGCTATTATTACCTACGGTAGAGGTGTGTATTGGTCGTTAGAGGCAGAAAAAAAATTTAAAGGGCAGGTAGAAATTATTGATTTACGAACCTTAAATCCATTGGATGAAGATGCAATGTATGCCGCAGCTCGCAAACACGGTAAAATAATGGTCGTAACAGAAGAGTCAGTGGAGGCAGGTTTCTCTTTGGGTTTAATGGCGCGGATTCAAAAGACATGTTTCAAGAGTTTAGATGCACCCGTTGAAATAGTTGGTTCGGTTGATACTCCTGCAATCCCATTAAACTCTACCTTGGAGTTTACATTGTTGCCTAATGGGGAGAAAGTTGCAACTACAATAGGAAAATTATTAGCTTATTAGAATGGATCAAAAATCTAGATTATACATAGGTGTTTTTACAATTGCAGCGGGTATTGTTTTGATTATTTACGCATTAACTGCAGAATCTACTTATGAACATCCAGTAAAGGATAAAGAAATTTTAATTGGTGCTCCATTATTGATATTGCTTGGAGTTTATCGGGTGCATACCTATTACAGAAGTATCCGGAAAGATAAATAAAAACCCGTATAGTCTTTATGTTGTTAAACCTCAAGTTCAACATGGTTGAGGACGCAATTTCGATTCTGTAATCCACCCAATCAGCAAAATGATAGTGGCACGCCATAGGCGAAACAATTAACCCCCAATTTCTAATTTGTTAAGTTTAAAAACTGTGCTATACGGGTCGGCATTTCTACCTGCTTCAAACAAGAGCTTGTCTTGATGAATGCTTGCATAAATGTACATATTTATAGATTTATATCAAAATATAGATATCAACAATTGATTGAAGCACATTTAATTATCTCTTCATTTAATAACGAAAAAAGGATAAATGATAACAGATAATAAAAGTAGGGAGATCAATTTTAAAGTAGTTGGTATTTTTCTAATGTATTAACATTTGGCATTGAAAAACTAGGGTTTCATCTTAGTTTTTCAATGAATAAAAAAATCAACTTTACGGTTAATTGATGAGAGCTGTTTTATTAATATTGCTTTTTGGGTTATTTACCGGGAATATCTCTTCTCAGGATTTAGATTCTAATACCGTTTTTTTCTCAATCTCCGGAGGTATTTATCAAGAGTCTATTCAATTGGAGTTATCTACTTTGGGAGAAAAGATATATTATACAACCAATGGAAAGATACCATCAAGCAGTTCTAAAAGATATTCGGATACCATAAATTTAGATAAAACTACACCCATAAGAGCGGTTGCTTATAAAAATGGAAAGCCTGGAAAAATCGTTACGCAAACATATTTAATAGGCAGAGAGTATACGATGGCAGTAATCTCGATTACTGGAAATCCAGACGATTTTTTCAGTTTTGATCGTGGTATATATGTTAAGGGTTGCTGTGCAGATTCAGTTCCTCCCTATAAAAGAGCCAATTTTTGGAAAGGTTGGGAGCGAAGAATCAATATTGAGTTTTATGAGCCAACTGGAGAGCTAGGTTTCAATCAGCGAGTAGGAGTTAGAATATTTGGAGGTTTTAGTAAAGGTTTACCTATGAAGTCTTTGGCCATAATTTCTCGAAAAAAGTACGAGAAGAAAACAATCAAATATCCAATATTTCCAAATAAGGAGATTAAAAAATATAAGTCTTTTGTGCTACGAAACTCTGGAAGTGACTTTAACAACACACAATTTAGAGATGCGTTATTAACGAACTTAATCGAGCCTTTAGATGTCGGTATCCAGGCATATCGTCCTGCAGTGGTGTTTATAAATGGGAGTTATTGGGGCATTCATAATGTTCGCGAGAAGATAAATGAATATTATCTAAAAAGCAATGCTGGAGCAAACCCTGATAGTGTCGATATAATGAAACATCGCAATGATTTGTTGGCGGGGAAAAGGGATCATTACCTGAAAATGAAAAAGTATATTAATAAAACGGATTTTAAGGATACTGCCGAAATACTGCATCTTAATACTTTGATGGAGATAGATAACTTCATTAATTATAATATCACAGAAGTATATGTTGGTAATAGAGATGCAGGCGGAAATATTCGATTTTGGCGGCCACAAACTCCTGACGGAAGATGGCGCTGGATTTTATTTGATACCGATATTAGTTTTGGCATTTCAGGCAAAACATCCTACAAAAGAAATACGCTTAATAAAATGACCATAAAGCATAATGAAGCTTGGCCAGACCCTGCTTGGTCAACCTTAATTATTCGCAATTTGTTGGAAAATGATAGTATAAAAAACGTATATATAAACCGTTTTGCAGATCATTTAAATACGCTTTTTTCAGCTAAAACTGTCAATTTTAAAATCGATTCTATTCAAAATATGTTGAAAGACGAGATGCCATATCACTTTCAAAAATGGAGGAGTTCAAACATCGAAAGGTGGGAAAGAAATGTTCAAAAGATGAAGGATTATGCTTCTAATCGCCCTTACTATGTGCGTCAGCATCTAATGGATAGATTTGACTTATCAGATACAATCACTGTTTCTATTCAAAATCAAGACCCTAAAGCGGGATATGTTCAAATAAATTCTATCCGAGTAGATACATCATTTGAAGGTGTATATTTTAAAGATGCTGCTCCATCTGTTGAGGCTAAAGCAAAATATGGGTATGAGTTTTTAAAATGGCATGAATTCGATTCAGTTGCAACTACAAAGCTTTTTCTAACAGAGAGTGCAGTTCTGCACCCAATATTTCAGAAAAGAAAATTAAGTCAATATTCTTCGGTTGTAGTGCTGAATGAGATAAGTACGCATCAAGATTCAACGGCTATTCAAGGAGATTGGATTGAGTTTTATAATACATCAAATGCTATGATCGATTTGTCAGGCTGGAAAGTCGTTTCGGGTAGTAATGAATTTATTTTTCCTGACTCCTCAAGTATAGAATCCAATGGTTACTTGCTTTTGTCGGCTAATTATAAAGAGATGGCGTTGATGGTTTCTGGGCAGGTCTTGAATACTCCTCTTGGATTCGGACTTTCATCGAAAAAAGATAATTTACTATTAATGGATTCAGAGGATTTCATAGTAGATTCTTTGCGTGTTGATATTGAAATTTATTTTCCACATTTGGAGGGGTCACAGAACAGAAATATTGAACGGGTTAATCCTGTTTTAGATAGGTGGAAGCCTTCTGTTAAATCTTCTCCTGGAAAAGAAAATGATTTATTTGAGCCTATAAAACCTCAGAAGATAGAGAAACAGAACGATTCGGTTTTTTATATTGTGGTAGGTGGGGTGCTTTTTGCATTATTGTTAATTAGTGGCTTTTTTGTAAGGAAAAAGTGGATTAAAACGGATTCAGATTCTAATGTTTAATTTGTAACTGTAAATAGAAAAAATAGAATGAAAAAATTTTTGGGAATAGGTTTATTAACCATGGTTACTTTTTCTGCATTCTCTCAGATGAGTGCAGAAACTGAAAAGTTATTAAAAGAACAGAGAAAACTAGAAGTAAATATTGATACCTCCTGGAGGGTTGGCGGTTTAGCTAATATTAATTTTTCTCAAGTGTATTTGTCAAATTGGGCTGGGGGTGGTCAAAATGCAATCTCGACGCAAGGTATTTTGAGCCTTTTTGCGAACTATGTCAAAGGGAATTCTTCATGGGATAATTCAATTGATTTAGCGTATGGGGTTATTAAGCAAGGAGAAGCAAAATCAGCTCCATGGTTTAAGAATGATGATCGGATAGAATTGAATTCTAAAGTTGGGAAAAAAGCATCGGAAAAATGGTACTATTCAGGTTTGGTTAATTTTAGGACTCAATTTAATTATGGATATAGTAAGGTTGGCGATACAGTACAAATTTCAAATTTCATGGCGCCAGGGTATAGTATTGTCGCTTTGGGAATGGATTATAAGCCAAGCGAAGATTTCACTTTTTTTGTGGCTCCCGTAACCAGTAAAATGACTTTTGTAACAGATGATTACCTTTCTGGAATAGGGGCATTTGGGTTAGATTCAGGAGATGTTTTTCGTTCGGAAGTGGGTGGCTATGTAAAGTTAGGTCTTTTAAAGAAATCTCCATTAAAAATGGAGGGGGTGATTTTCAAAACGAATCTAACTCTATTTTCTAATTATTCAAATGGACCAGAAAATATTGATGTAACCTGGGAAACATTAACAAATGTTAAGCTGAATAAATATATGACTATAAGTCTATCTACCTATCTTATTTATGATCATGATGTTGATATTGCAAGGTATAATTCGGATGGTTCTGTGCGTTATTATCAGGATTCTAAAGGTGATAATGTGTTAGGTTCTGATGGAAGTTTTGTTCAAGTCAGAGGTCCAGTAATGCAGTTCAAAGAAGCGTGGTCAGTTGGTTTTGCATATAAGTTTTAATAATAATATTTTTTTCTGAATTTGCGAGAGCTTGCACCTAAGGTGTTTAGTTGGCATTGAAGGTCAATAACCAGTGTATTATTGCTTAGTATTAAACCCTAACGCCAATAACGCATACATCATCAATTTGTTCTAAGGCTGTCTTATTACATTCTATTTCCATAATCCTATAAACCCACACTCGGGGAGATGGAATCCTTTTTTCTAAGATGTATAAGGGGTTTATTTTTTCTTTATATTCGTCGGCTATAATATATAGGTTAAAATCGTAAAGCTATGTACGGAAAAATAAAAGAAGAATTGCAAAAAGAATTGTCACAAATAAAAGACGATGGTATTTATAAAAGTGAAAGGATTATTGCCACTCCACAAGGAGCTGAAGTTCAGGTTTCTACAGGAGAAGATGTAGTAATTATGTGTGCAAATAACTATTTAGGATTGTCTTCACATCCAGAAGTAATTCAGGCATCTAAAGAGGCCTTAGACACACATGGTTTCGGAATGTCTTCTGTGCGTTTTATTTGTGGAACGCAAGATATTCATAAAGAGTTGGAGCAAAAAATAGCAGATTTTTACGGGTTTGAAGATACAATTTTATACGCTGCAGCTTTTGATGCCAACGGAGGAGTGTTTGAGCCGTTATTTGGAAAAGAAGATGCAATTATTTCTGATGCATTGAATCATGCTTCAATTATTGATGGGGTTCGTTTATGTAAAGCTGCGAGATATAGATACAAGCATAGCGATATGACTGATTTAGAAGAACAGTTAAAAGCAGCTCAAGCGCAAAGGTTTAGAATAATTGTAACCGATGGTGTTTTTTCTATGGACGGCGATATCGCTAAGATGAATGAGATATGCGATTTAGCGGATAAATACGATGCTCTGGTCATGACTGACGAATGTCACTCTGCAGGGTTTATAGGTAAAACAGGCAGAGGTGCTCCAGAATTTCATAATTGCTTAGATCGAGTAGATATAATAACAGGGACGCTTGGCAAGGCTCTTGGTGGAGCAATGGGAGGTTATACAACGGGCAAAAAAGAAATTATAGATATGTTACGTCAGCGCTCTCGGCCGTATTTATTTTCCAATTCTTTGGCACCGTCAATTGTTGGAGCATCTATAAAGGTTTTTGACTTATTAAGTGGTTCTACGGTGCTGAGAGATAAGCTAGAAGAGAATACTAAATATTTCAAAGATAAAATACTGGCAGCTGGATTTGATGTGAAAGAAGGTAATTCTCCAATTGTACCTATAATGCTTTACGATGCTGCATTATCTCAAAAGTTTGCTGAGGGGTTATTAAAAGAGGGAATATATGCTATCGGATTCTTTTATCCGGTTGTGCCAAAAGGAGCTGCAAGAATTCGAACACAGATTTCGGCAGCACATGAAAAACATCATTTAGACAAAGCTGTTGCAGCATTTGTAAAAGTTGGTAAGGATTTAAAAGTAATTTAATATTGCTTAAGCCTTTTGTTTATCTGTATTACGTGTTGTTAAATGTCTCGTTATTCAGTACAAAAGCAAGTTTCCTCGAATTTTATGGAAATAAATAGGTTTCTTATTTTGACAGATGAAAAAATAATTTTACATTTGCAGCCCATTTTTGGGGAATAGTAAGCATCTGAAAAAGACAGAAAACGTGGATACACTTAGTTACAAAACAGTTTCAGCGAACAGAGCAACAGTCAAAAAAGATTGGTTGTTAGTTGACGCAGAAGGCGAAACACTTGGTAGATTAGCAAGTAAAATAGCAAAATTGATTAGAGGAAAGCATAAAACGAACTTTACACCGCATGTTGATTGCGGAGATAATGTTGTCGTTGTTAATGCTGAAAAAGTTACTTTGTCAGGAAATAAATGGCAAGATAAGACCTATATCCGTCACACTGGTTACCCAGGTGGTCAAAGATCATTAACAGCTCAGGAGATTTTAGAGAAACACCCAGAGAGATTGATAGAGAAAGCAGTTAAAGGGATGTTGCCTAAAAATAGACTAGGACGAGCTTTGTACTCAAACTTATATGTATATGTAGGTACTGAGCATGATAAAGAAGCGCAAAAGCCTAAAAAAATCGAATTAGATTCAATTAAGTAATAAATAAAGAATGGGAGTAATAAACACAATCGGAAGACGTAAATCTTCAATTGCTAGAATTTATCTTTCTGAAGGAAAAGGAAATGTAACTGTGAATAGCAGAGACTACAAAGAATATTTTCCAACAGGAGTTCTTCAATATAAAGTTAACCAACCGTTCCAATTAACAGAAACAGAAGGTCAGTATGACGTAAAAGTTAATGTTAAAGGTGGAGGAGTTAATGGACAGGTTGAGGCAGTTCGTTTAGCAATTGCAAGAGCTTTGGTTGAGGTTGATGCAGAAAATAAGCCTAAGTTAAAAGCTGAAAGCTTAATGACGCGTGATCCAAGAATGGTTGAACGTAAAAAACCAGGACAACCGAAAGCACGTAAGAAATTCCAATTTAGTAAACGTTAATCAGTATTTTACTCAAAGAAGCACTCAAATGAGTGCTTGTTTAGTATCTAAGTGTTGCAGATCGTAAAGAACGCTACTGCATATCTGCTGAAGGGAAAATAGTTAAAGTAACTATTGTTAATCAGTAAAAAGAAAGTAAACAAAATGGCAAAAACAAATTTTAAAAGCTTATTAGATGCCGGAGCGCATTTTGGGCACCTAAAAAGAAAGTGGAACCCAGCAATGGCTCCTTATGTTTTCGATGAGAAAAAAGGAATCCACGTAATTGACTTAAATAAAACAATCTTAAAAATTGACGAAGCTGCTGCCGCGATTAAACAAATTGCAAAGTCAGGTCGTAAAGTTTTATTTGTTGCTACTAAAAAGCAAGCACAAGAAATTGTTACTTCGCACGTAAAGGAAGTAAACATGCCTTATATTACAGAGCGTTGGCCGGGTGGAATGTTGACGAACTTCAAGACTACGCGTAAAACGATTCGTAAAATGACTTCTATCGATAAAATGATGGAAGATGGCACTGCAAAAACAATGTCTAAAAGAGAACGTCTTCAGATGACGCGTCAAAAAGATAAGATGCAGAAAGTAATCGGAAGTATTGCTGACATGACTCGTCTTCCTGCTGCTGTATTTGTTGTAGATGTTAGAAAAGAGCACATTGCTGTTGCTGAATCTAGAAAACTAGGGATTCCAGTATTTGCAATTGTTGATACGAACTCTGATCCAAAACCTATTGATTTTGTGATTCCAGCAAATGATGACGCAACTAAATCTATTGATTTAATAGTTGGTCTTATGTGTGAATCAATTAAAGAAGGTTTAAGTGAAAGAAAGGCAGGAAAAGAAAAAGCTGCTGAAAAAGCTACTGAAGCTCCTGTCGTTGAGGCTAAAGCTGAGGCGGTTGTTGCAGAAAAAGCAGTTGAAAAGAAATAATAAATTCAGTATCTTAATTAATTAAAAATATATTATCATGGCAATTACAGCTAAAGAAGTAAACGAATTAAGAAAAAAGACAGGTGCCGGAATGATGGACTGCAAGAAAGCTCTTGTAGAGGCTGATGGAGATATGAACGAAGCAGTGGATTTGTTAAGAAAACAAGGACAAAAAATTGCTGCTAAACGTGGAGATAGAGAAGCAACAGAAGGCCTAGTTATCGCTAAATCAACTGGAGCTAAAGGTGTCTTGGTTTGTGTAAATTGTGAAACTGATTTCGTTGCTAAGAATGAAGCGTTTGGTGAATTTGCTAATTCTATAGTTGATATAGTTATAGCAAACGGACCTTCTACTGTTGATGAATTGAAAAGTTTATCTTACAGTGGTAATGGAATGACTGTTGGAGAAAAAATTACTGAGCAATCAGGAGTTATTGGAGAGAAAATAGATGTTTCTGGATTAGAAACTGTGGAAGCTGCTAAAGTTGTGGCATATAACCACCCAGGAAATCAAATAGCTACGATTGTTGGTTTAACAGCTGATAATGAAGATGAAGGAAAACAAGTAGCAATGCAAATTGCAGCAATGAACCCTATTTCTGTAGATGAGAGTTCTGTTCCTCAAGATGTAATCGATAGAGAATTATCTGTAGGTAGAGAGTTAGCTATTCAAGAAGGGAAGCCTGAAGAAATGGCTGATAAAATTGCTCAAGGTAGATTGAAGAAGTTTTATAAAGAGACTACATTGCTAAATCAAATGTTTGTTAGAGATAACAAAAAGACTGTTAAGCAATTCTTAACTGAAACAAATCCTGATTTGACCGTTACGGATTTTAAAAGAATATCCTTATCGATATAACGATTTTTTAAAGAGAGCTTTTTAGCTCTCTTTTTTTTGCTTACATTTTACCCCTAAATAAGAATTAGAAGATGAAATATAAAAGAGTATTACTAAAGTTGAGTGGTGAAGCCCTTATGGGAGAGAAACAATTTGGTATTGACAATAAACGAATTATGCAGTATGCAGAAGAGGTCAAGTCAATATCAGATAGGGGAATTGAAGTTGGTATAGTTATCGGTGGAGGGAATATTTTTAGAGGTGTCCAAGCGGAAAGAGGCGGAATGGATAGGACGCAAGGAGATTATATGGGAATGCTAGCCACTATGATTAATAGCATGGCATTGCAGGCTGCATTAGAATCTTTAGGGCTACAAACTAGATTGCAATCTGCCATTGAAATGAACGCCATTGCAGAGCCGTATATTAAAAGAAAAGCCGTACGCCATTTGGAGAAAGGACGGATTGTAATATTTGGTGCTGGAACAGGTAATCCATTTTTTACAACAGATTCAGCTGCCTCATTGAGAGCAATTGAAATAGATGCAGAAGTCATATTAAAAGGAACACGAGTAGATGGTATTTATACAGCCGATCCTGAAAAAGACCCAGCTGCTACAAAATACACTAACTTAACATTTGATGAGGCATACAGCAAAGGGTTGAATGTAATGGATATGACGGCATTTACTTTATGTAAAGAGAATAATGTGCCTATTATTGTTTTTGATATGAACACCCCTGGAAATTTAGCTAGAGTCACTTCTGGTGAAACGATAGGGACATTAGTAGAAGTATAATTTTTAGCTATATTTGAGTTACTAAAAAACGTAAAGCGATGAATGAAGAAGTTGAAATGGCAATTGATGAAGCCAAAGATGGAATGAAAGATTCCTTAGAGCATTTAGAAAAGCAATTGTCAAAAATTAGGGCTGGTCGAGCAAACCCTTCTATGTTAGATGGAGTAATGGTAAATTACTATGAGACTCCAACTCCGCTTGCGCAAGTTGCAAATATAAATACAATTGATGCTAGAACGATAACGGTTCAACCTTGGGAAAAATCAATTCTTGATGAAGTTTCAAGAGGTATTACCAACGCAAATTTAGGTTTGAATCCTCAAAGTAATGGGGAGATGATTATTATTGCTGTTCCTATGCTAACAGAGGAAAGAAGAAAAGATTTAGTGAAAAAAGCAAAAGCTGAAGGAGAGCATGCAAAAGTAGGAGTACGTCAGAAACGGAAAGATGCTAATGATTTTATTAAAAGCTTAAAAAATGAGGGATTAAGTGAAGATCAGGTTAAAGACACTGAAGATTCTATTCAGAAGTTAACGAATGAATATATTGCCAAAGTTGATGTTTTATTAGATGTAAAGGAAACAGATATAATGAAAGTATAATATTGTTCAAATATTATTATAAGAAAAGCCATGCAATAATTTGTATGGCTTTTCTTATTTTTAACCCTATGAAGTATCTGAATATAATATTGATAATTCTACCATTGTTTTTTAGTTCATGCTCGTGTGATAGAAATGATGAAGATGTTCCAAATACTCCAGCCTGGGTTTCAAAACAATTTTATTTAGCATTAGCAGATGAAGCTTATTACGATGCAATGGAATATTGTGATAAATCCTCCAAACGTAAACTTGAAAACGATTATTTTTTCGTTATTAATATGCCAAAAATCACCTTTGTTAAGGTGGATAGTTGTGATGAATTTGAAGATCATGCATATTGCTATTGCCGTTACAAAAAAGAAGATAGCACCGAAAATACACATAAGCTATTAGTTCGAAATTTTGACCAATTATGGAAGGTTCACTATGATGCGGATACAATGGCTCTAGGTGAATCTAGATTATATAGTACTCATCTGGAACAGTTTGAAGTTTACGAACCTGTTTCGTCTGAAATTAACCGGCAAATAGAAGGTGATTTAGATTTTATATTGCAAGAGTCAACTCTAATAATGAATAATCATAAATTCGTGGTTGGTTTCTTCCCTAGCATAAATGTCCATAAAGTATGTCTAGAAGCTTCAAAAGAGTCTACATATGATGATGATTATGTTAAAAGAACTTATCTAAATGAAATTGAAGCAACTACTACCTTTCATTTTGATGGAGAAGGCCGTTTGAACCAGTTTGATGTAGTTCTATTGGATGTCGATTCAGTTATAGTTTCAGGAGTTTATCAATATCTTATTGAAGGATTAATCAATGAGTATGGAACTCCATATAACGCGAAAGATGCGTCAATCGATAATTTATATAGGTACAAAGAAATAAAATGGTTTTTACAAGGATTTAATGAGGAGTTAATAATTTCAAAGCAATATCAAAATATTACCCTTACTTTAAGGGAAGCCTACTAGAATTTAATTTATATCGACAAATTCCTACATACCGAAATTGCCTACTTAAAGGGCGTAGGTCCGAAAAGGGCAGAACTATTGCAAAAGGAGGTAAGAATTTTTACGTTCAATGATTTATTACAATATTACCCTTTCCGTTATGTGGATCGATCTAAAATACACCAAATTAGAGATGTATTTGAAGGAGCTCAGGAGGTGCAGTTGCAAGGAACATTACTAAGTATTTCAGAAGTTGGTGCTGCAAGGAAAAAGAGGTTGGTTGCTGTTTTTAAAGATGACACAGGAACTATCGATCTTATTTGGTTCAAAGGAGTAAAATGGATTAAATCATCTTTAGACATAGGCAAAGAATATTTGGTGTATGGAAGAGTAAATAGGTACGGAAGTAAATTTAGTATTCCGCATCCAGAAATTGAAGAGGTTAAAAATTTCAAACAAATAGAAGGATATCTGCAGCCAATTTATCATTCGGGAGATAAACTATCGGCAAGAGGTTTAAATAGTAAGGGATTTGAAAAGATCTTACATAATTTAATCGTTCAGCTGAACGGAATTATTGTAGAGGTTTTATCAAAGGAGATATTGACCAATTATAATTTAATTGGTAAAGAAGAAGCGCTGAATCAGATTCATTTTCCACATTCATTGGAGCAAGCAAAAAAAGCAAGCTTTCGTTTAAAGTTTGAAGAATTGTTTTTTCTTCAACTTCAAATGATGAAACAAAAACAAGTCGCACAAAAGAAAACACAAGGATTTGTTTTTAGGAAAGTAAGTACCCACTTTAACACTTTTTTTAATGATTACCTTCCATTTGAATTAACAGGAGCTCAGAAACGCGTAATGAAAGAAATCCGAAAGGATATGGGTTCAGGATTGCACATGAATAGAATGTTGCAAGGAGATGTTGGAAGCGGAAAGACTTTAGTTGCTTTATTAAGTATTTTAATCGCATTAGATAATGGTTTTCAAACATGTTTAATGGCTCCAACAGAAATATTAGCTACGCAACATTATAACTCCATAAAAGAATTTGTTGGGCAAATGGGAATTGAAGTTGCTTTGCTTACAGGATCAGTAAAAACTGCCCAACGAAAGATTATTCATGGTAAATTAGAAGATGGTTCTTTGGGTATCTTAATAGGCACGCATGCGCTAATAGAAGATAAAGTAAAGTTTAAAAATATTGGTTTGGCGGTAATTGATGAGCAACACCGATTTGGCGTAGCGCAGCGAGCTAAACTTTGGAGAAAGAATTTACAACCACCTCATGTTTTAGTAATGACAGCCACTCCAATTCCAAGAACATTGGCAATGACTTTCTATGGTGATTTGGATGTTTCTGTAATAGATGAATTACCACCTGGAAGAAAACCAATTGAGACACGTCATTATTACGATAAAAATAGGTTGAAAGTCTTTCAGTTTATGGAAGATGAAATAGTCAAAGGCAGACAAATCTATATTGTATATCCATTAATTGAAGAGTCTGAAAAGATGGACTATAAAGACTTAATGGATGGTTATGAAAGTATTTCTCGACGTTTTCCAGTTCCAAAATTTCAAGTAAGTATTGTTCATGGTAGAATGAAAGCTGCTGATAAGGAATATGAGATGAGTCAATTTGCTGCTGGAAAAACCCAGATAATGGTTGCCACAACAGTTATTGAAGTTGGAGTTAATGTTCCCAATGCATCGGTTATGATAATAGAAAGTGCAGAAAAATTTGGATTATCGCAATTGCATCAGTTAAGAGGTAGAGTGGGCAGAGGTGCAGAACAATCGCATTGCTTGCTAATGACAAGTTTTAAATTATCTCAAGAGGCTAAAAAACGTATTGGTACATTGGTAAGAACCAATGATGGTTTTGAAATTGCTGAAGTAGATTTAAAAATGCGAGGTCCTGGTGATATAATGGGAACACAACAAAGTGGTCTTTTAGATTTGAAAATAGCAGATCTTGCTAGAGATGGTCAGATAGTGCAATTAGCTAGAGACGCGGCTTCGCAAGTTCTTTTAGACGATCCAGAATTAATGCACAAAAAAAATTACGAAATGAGAACGCAGTTGTTTCGTCAAATTAAAAATAGACCGGATTGGAGCAGGATTAGCTAGCGCTTACTTCCCAATTCGAAATACCCCTCCAAACAGCAAATTACGTTGCAAAAAGAAAAACTGCTGACTTGCTTTATCAGTTTTTAACTGAGTAGTTCGGATATTCGGCATGTTTATATAACCCGCTTTCCCTTCAATCCTAAAAAAGAAATGATTGAAAATGGAGACATCTAATCCAACTTTAGCATTTAGTCCAAACCCTGCAACATTATAATCATCATGCTGTTCAAAGTTCATTAAGCGTGCGTTGGTCTTGGGATATAGTGCGCCAATCCCAACACCTTCTGTAAAGTTCATGTCTATTGGGAATTTTCCATCAAATAGACGGACCAAATTATCGAACCGATTGATTTCAACATTAACATAGTTTAGCCCATCGGTATGCTCAAATTTTAAAAATTGGGAGGTAAGTTCAATTGTTTCGTTTTGATATGTTTTATTGTAATCAGATCCATTAACATCTATATCCCCCGTAATTGCAACTTCTTGCCCTTGTGGCATAACATATTTCATGTGATCTACACCAAAGGAGATATTGTACTTTTCATGAATGAAATAGCCAACTTTAAAATTGGTTTGTGGTATGGTAATTCGCACCGGATGAAAATAAGGATCGAAAGCAAATCTTGTTTGTCTATCATTTGCAATTACATCTTCCAAAATAAAATCATAACCTTCTCCAGAAAAATGAATGTCAGAATTTGAAAAGTAACCTCTATTCCATCCCCAATAGAAAAATATTTTTCCTTTATTGGTTTTGGGAACGAAGATGTCTTCTTGTCCAATACCAACTATTGAGAAAGCGAGTCCGATAAATACAATTAGATTTTTCATTTACCCCTCTTTTTACTTTTATTCTTATCAAAGTTTCTTTTGGAGTTAACTGGCCTTTTTTTTCGCTGCTCCGCTAACCATTTTGGAGCATTTTTAGATTTAATTTTTGGTTGCTCTACTAATCGTTTTAAAAGGTCTGGTCGTTTCACTTTAATTAAATAATCACTTATCCACTGTTTGTTTTCCTTTTTGTACCAAAAGAAAAAACGATGTTGATTTTGCCTTTCTTGTTTGGTTTTCGGAGTGTAATATTTGTTTAGAGTATAAGGATGATATCCAGAATAATACATTACCGTTGCCACAGTCATAGGAGTTGGAGTGAAATCTTGCACCTGCTCCAATTCAAAACCTAATTCTTTCGTTTCAGCAGCTAGGTTAGCCATGTCTTCTTCTTTACAGCCAGGGTGACTAGAAATAAAGTAAGGGATCAATTTTTGATTTAGATTGTACTCCTTATCTATTTGATCGTACGCCTTTTTAAATTCTTTAAAGTGCTCAAACTTAGGTTTACGCATTATTTTCAAAGTGTCATCAGCAGTGTGTTCTGGAGCAACCTTTAACCTTCCAGATACATGTCTGGTTTGAACTTGAATCATGTATTCTTTTAATGATTTATCACCTTTTTTATTGTACGATTTTGTTAGTAAATCATAACGAATTCCACTACCTACAAAAGCTTTTTTGACTTTTGGGTTGCTATCAACCTTTCTGTATAATTTAGTCATAGCGGAATGGTTGGTGTCCAAATTGTCGCAAACTACCGGATGTATGCATGATGGAGCAACACATTTATCACAAATCGATAAATCTTTTCCTTTTAGGTTGTACATATTGGCAGAAGGCCCTCCTAAATCCGATATGTATCCTTTAAAATCTTTCATTTCGGTTACCTTATCAACTTCTGCTAAAATGGATTTTTCCGAACGACTTGCAATAAATTTTCCTTGGTGTGCAGAAATTGTACAAAAACTGCATCCACCAAAACAGCCTCTATGCATATTGATTGAAAACTTAATCATTTCATAAGCTGGAATGTCTCCTCTCTTTTTGTACTTAGGGTGAGGTAATCTTGTATAGGGTAAATCAAACGAAGTGTCAATCTGACCTTCCGACATTGTTGGAAAGGGAGGATTTATGACTAAACTTCTTTTTCCAATGCTCTGGGTTAATCGGTTTGCGAAAGTTTTATTCGATTCTTGCTCTACAATTTTAAAGTTTGAGGCAAACATTTTTTTATCGCTGAGACAAGTTTCATGCGACACTAATTCTTTATCTTTCCAGTGTTTATTTTTTGGAATAATATCTTTCTCAGGACTTAAATACGCCGTTTGCTTTACCATCGTAAGCTGATGAAACGGTACTCCTTTTTGTAAAAGTTGTAAAATCTCTCGCAGCGCTTGTTCTCCCATTCCATAAACCAATAAATCTGCACCACTAGTTTCAAGTATGCTAGGCATTAATTTGTCCGACCAGTAATCGTAATGGGTAACTCTTCTCAATGAGGCTTCTATTCCACCAATTAATACCGGGGTTTCTGGATATAGCTCTTTTAAAATTTTAGTGTATACAGTAGTTGCATAATCAGGCCGAAAATTTGCCAGCCCCCCGGGCGTATAAGCATCTGTTGATCTTTTTCTTTTCCCAGCAGTATAATGATTTACCATAGAATCCATGCATCCGGCAGTTACCCCAAAAAAGTATTTAGGAGCACCTAGCTTTTTGAAATCACGTAAATCATCTGTCCAATTGGGTTGAGGAATAATCGCTACTTTAAAACCCTCACTCTCGATTATTCGTCCAATTACAGCTGTTCCGAATGCAGGATGGTCAACGTAAGCATCTCCCGAAATTAGGATAACATCTATTTCTTCCCACCCTCTTTTTTCTACTTCCTTTTTTGTAATAGGAAGCCAGTCTGTTATTGGTTGTAATTCATTCACACTGCAAAGATACTAAAAGAGAGAGCTGTTAAAAGAAATTTTACTTAATTAAAAGACTATGCCCAAAACGAGGATGTCATCTATTTGTGGATTTTTACCTCTCCATTTTTCGATAATATCATTTAATGCATTACGCTGCTTTATAATAGGTAATTTGGATGTTTCTTTTAGTGTGTTATTGAAGTTATTTTTCTTGAATTTCTTAAATCGAGGTCCTCCAAACTGGTCTTGGTATCCATCTGTACTTAAATATATTGAATCGCCTGGTGATATTGATATTGTATGTAATTCAAAGATAGGTTTGTTTTTTAACAGTGTGCCTACAGTAAATCGGCTACCAGCTATTTCGGTAAGCTTATTATTTTTTACGTGGTAAAGCGAACTGAATGCTCCTGCAAACTCTATTTTAGTATTGTTACTATTGATTTTACATATGGACATGTCCATTCCATCTTTCATGGATCCTTCAGAACTTGGTTTAAATCGTTTTACAATTTCATTATTCATGAGCTGTAATATTTCACATGGATTGGTAATGTTGTTTACATTCACAATTTGATTCAATAGATTATTTGCAACTATTGTAAGAAATGCTCCCGGAACACCGTGTCCTGTACAATCAACAACAGAAAAAATAGTGTCTCCATCTTTTGTTTTGTTAATCCAATAAAAATCCCCACTAACTATATCTCTTGGTTTATATAGAACAAAAGAGTGGGGTAAAAATTCTTTCAATAACTCCATGCTAGGCAGCATAGCTCTCTGGATACGACTAGCATAGTTGATGCTGTCCGTTATGTCTTTGTTTTTCTTTTGAATTTTTAATTCCGTTTCTTTTCTTTCTGTTATGTCAGTATCAATTGCTACAATCTTTATTATTTTATTGTTGGAATCTAATACAGGTGTTAAGCTGGTATGCACCCAAATTCTGGATCTATCTCTTCTTAAATAACTAAGTTCATATATTACCGCTTTTTTGGTTGAAAGCAATTTGTCAAAATATTTTCTAGTAATCTCGTTATTGATTTCCCCAAAGTTACTGCCACATTCTTTAATTAGAGTTTCAAGTGTATAACCTGTAATCTTTGTATAGGCATTATTTACCCATTCGAAATCACCTTTTTCATCCATTATTATTACGGCATTGGCCGCCTTACTTGCAACAATAGAAAGTTGTTCCATTTCTTGTCTAGCAGTTTCTAATTCTTTGAAGATAATAGCGTTATTAAAAGCGCCAGAGACATAAGAAGCCAGCGATCTTAGTAGTTCCACATGATGTTTGGTGTATGCACTTTTCTTTAAGCTTTGAATGGAAAGTAGTCCAATTACACTGCCTTCAACGATTAAAGGAATGTAAATCAAAGATACTGGCAAATCTCCATTTTGCGCAACTGGTTTGTCAACATAAGTTTTGTATTCTTTTAAAAAATCATGGATTATGATTTCTTTTTTATTATGGGCTACCCATGATGCAAGACTGTCTCTTTCTGAAATTAATTCCTTTTGGTGTCCTTGTAATATTCGTTCGTTGTTTTCCATGCAAAACTCATATGCCTGAACGTTGGTTTTTTCAGAATAGGATGTTGCCATAAAGATAGGGGCATCCATAATTTCATTTACTTTCTTATATAAATAGCTTAAAACAGATTCTAAATCCAATGAAGAAGAAATTTCGTTTCCAATTTCACTTAAGGTCTTAATACTTTCAAAAGAATTCGCATTTTCAAGAGCTATCGCAGAGAACGTACTGATATTTCTCAACATCTCTAATTGGTAAAGTTTATAGGCATTTGGTTTAGCGCTTTGGACAGAGATTACTCCAATACAATTGTCATTTACAATTAAAGGAAAGTATACAAATGATAATTGAACTTTGCCTTTTAAAGCGCCAATTTGTTTTTTTGATTTAAGGTCAGGTTTGTTATCCAAAACAATAACTTCAATTTTATTATTAAAACAGTCCGTTGCTGGTTTTTTTAAATTTAATTTGGTGGAAAAATTCGGTAAGTGATCCCCTTCCTCAATACCGTGAAAAGTTAGGCAATGTTTTTTTTCATCCAATAATCCGATTGTAAAGGTATTTGCATCCATTATTTTGTTAATCTGATCATAGGTTTCATCAATTATTTCTTCTACAGAAAGGCAGGAAGTTATTTTTTGCCCTATTTCATTTAGTAATTTCACATCCTGGTATGTCTTTTCAACTTCTTTTGTTCTTTCCTTTACTTCCTTTTCAAGATTTTCATAATTTCGAGCATTTTCGATTGCAATTCCGATGTAATTTCCAATGTTTTTTAGAAGGTCTAAGTTGTATTGATTATAGCTGTTTTTCTCAAAACTTTGAACACTAATGACACCGAGTATTTTCTTTTTTGAATATAAAGGGATATAAATAAGAGCATTTGTTACTTTGCCTTTATCTGTTAGTGTTACGGGAGCTTGTCCCGTATATTTTTCGGTTTCAGAGGCAATGTCATTCATTAAGATTTCTTGCTCTTTGGTATAGCAAACAACAGGCATTTTAAATGTCTCGTCTAGAGTAGCCCAATGAAATTCTAACATTTTCCCCATTTCCATAGTTCCAGGAAATTCCAGTCTGTTGCTTTCGGAATTGAAAACACCTAAATTCATACAGGTAGCATCCATTACTTTATTAACTTCCTCATAAACAGTAGAGATAATTTCATTGATACTTAAACAAGCAATTATTTTTTGTCCTATACTGCTTAAAATTTTTGCATCATTATGAATTTTCGAGGAGGGTAATATGGTATTTTCTTTTTTCAAGTATAAATTACTTAATTTCTTTAGTACAAATTAGTAAAAAAATAGATATATCAATCATAATTTTGATGAATGGAAGAACCAAAGATCTTTTATGTATTTAATAATCTTAACCTAGGCATTCATATATTCTTGTCGTTTTGTCAAATATTACCTTATTTTTGTGCTACAAAAAAAAAGAGATATGGCATCTTCAGGAGATATAAAAAACGGATTATGTATGATGCATAAAGGAAAACCCGTTTCTGTAATAGAATTTCAACATGTGAAACCGGGCAAAGGTCCCGCATTTGTTAGGACGAAATTGAAAAATATTGAAACAGGTCGAGTGGTAGACCATACCTTTCCATCTGGGCATAAAATTGATGTGATAAGGGTCGAAAATAGAACCTATCAATATTTATATAAAGAAGAAGACGGGTATCATGTTATGAATACTTCAACGTACGAGCAAACTTTTATTGCAAAACATTTAGTTGCTAATCCGGAATTCTTAGTGGAAGGGTCAAATGTTCAAATCGTTTTTAATGCGGATGAAGAAACTCCTTTAATTGTTAATTTACCTTTATATATTGAAGCAGAAGTTACTTACACAGAACCAGGAGTTAAAGGAGATACTGCAACAAATACAATGAAACCTGCTACTATTGATACAGGAGCAGAAATACGTGTCCCGCTATTTATCAATATTGGAGATAAAATTAAGGTGGATACAGAAAAAGGGATGTACGCTGAGAGACTAAAATAAATTTAACTATGTATACAGTTCAGGGAATTCAGCATTTAGGGGTTGGTGTGCCACAGCATGCAGATGCATGGGCCTGGTATAGAAAGTTTTTTGGAATGGATATTCCATTTTTTAATGATGAAGCTGGGGCCCCATTGATGGATATCTACACCGAAAACAAAACAATTACTAAAAGAGCTGCAATGATTCTCAACCTCCAAGGAGGTTGTGCTATGGAGGTAGTTTGTCCCACTACATTTCAAGCCACTCATGCGGAAAAGGCTTTTCAAATAGGTGATTTAGGAATCTATACGGGATTTATTAAATCACTTGACGTAAAAAAAGCTTATGCTTTTTTTAAAGAAAATAATGCAGAGTTAGTTTCCGGTCTGCTAAAAATGCCAAATGGTTGGGATACTTTTTATGTAAAAGATATTCAGGGACAGTATTTTCAAGTAATTCCTACAAAGCACTCTTTTACAAATGCCGGAAGGGTTACCAATGGAATAGCTGGGTGTAGTATCGGCGTTTCTGATATTGCTGCTGCTATGAAACTGTATTCTAGTGTTTTGGGGTATGATAAGGTGGTTTATGATACTTCTGAAGTTTTTGCGGATTGGTCAAAATTACCGGGAGGAGATGGAAAGTTTAGAAGAATACTTTTAACGCAATCTAATCCATCTGGTGGAGGTTTTACAAAATTATCAGGAGAAACTTATATCGAGTTAGTTCAAGATTTATCAGAAAGGAAACCCCTAAAGATTTACGAAGGTAGACTTTGGGGAGATATAGGTTTTGTTCACTTAGGCTTTGACGTAAGGGGGATGAAAGAATTGGGTGAAGAGTTAGATAAAGTTGGTTTTGGTTTTACATGCGACACCAAAAATGTTTTAAGCATGGGAGATTCAACAAAAGTGCATTGTACCTATATTGAAGATCCTGATGGTACCCTGATTGAATTGATTGAAGTATACAAAATTCCGATTATTGAAAAGCTAGGAATAAATTTGAATGTAGAAAAAAGACATCCCTCTAAGCCCTTGCCTAATATAATGCTTAAAGCATTGAAATTTAGTAGGGTAAAGTAGTGAGCTTAGGTATTGCATTAACATAAATGAAATTTTTTTAAGGTTTAATTAGGAAAAAGGATTTGAAGTACGTTAACTTTGCGGGTATAATGAAAAACTTGAAATTAAATAACTATTGGTGGTGGTCTACAAAACACAATGTGTCGTAGATGGGCTAATACTATTAATTATATCAAATATTTAAAAAGGCTTGTCGCAATCGACAAGCCTTTTTTTGTGTTCGAAAATTTGAAAATGGAAAATGAAACTAATAACAATACAAAATACAATTATAGCTGATACACTAACTCCGGTTAGTATATACTTAAAGCTTCGGGATTTATACCCGAATGCCATTCTGCTCGAGAGTAATTTGAATGAAAAGCGAGAAAAGTCGCACTCTTTTATTTGTCTTAGTCCAATTTCGACTTTTACGGCAACAGATAATGAGGTTGCAATAACAGACAATGGAGCTAAAATAATTGTAAGCAAGGATGTTCAAAAGGCGCCTTTTTTATTCTCTGAATATATGAAGTCTTTCGAAATTGTAGGAGATTCTTTTCAAGCGGTTTTTGGGCATACCAACTATAATGCGATTTCGGTTTTTGAAACACTGGATTTGAGCGAAAAACCATTAGACGTTTCAATTCCATTGATGAGTTACTCTTTTTATCGACACGTCATTGCAATTGATCATTTCACCAATGAATTAACATTTACAGAGTTTGCGGAAGAGGATCAACAACTTGAACAAGAACAACTAATAGAGCGCGTTCAGTCCTTGCGGTTCAGTCCTTACTCTTTTTCCACAGTAGAAGATGAGACTTGTTTTACGACTCCAGAAAAATTTCTTTCTCAAATAGCAAAGGGGAAGGAACATTGTCAATTAGGTGATGTTTTTCAATTGGTGTTATCCAGGAGGTTTAAACAAAAATTCAAAGGAGATGACTTTCAGGTTTATAGAGCTCTAAGGTCTATCAACCCATCTCCATATTTGTACTACTTTGATATGGGTAATTATAAAATATTCGGGTCTTCTCCTGAAGCGCAAATTAAGATAGATAAGGGAGTAGCTTTAATAAATCCGATTGCAGGAACCTATAAACGAACGGGTAATTTGGAGCAAGATTTGGCCTCCGCTGAAGAGTTAAAGGCAGACGAGAAAGAAAACGCAGAGCATATAATGCTAGTTGATTTGGCTCGAAATGATTTGGGAAGAGTAGGTGGAAATGTTGCGGTAAAAGCTTTTAAAGAAATTCAGTTTTTTAGCCATGTCATTCATATGGTATCCGAAGTAGAAGCAACATTACCTTTTGATTACAATCCATTGGAGGTTTTTGGTAAAACCTTTCCAGCAGGAACTTTGTCGGGTGCACCAAAATATAAGGCTATGCAGTTAATAGATAAATACGAGCCTGTTTCTCGAAATTATTATGGAGGCGGGATTGGCTTCATAGAATTGAACGGAAATTTAAACCATGCAATAATGATTCGTTCCTTTTTGTGTCAAAATAACGAGTTACATTACCAAGCAGGAGCTGGAGTGGTGGTTAATTCGGTTCCAGAATCAGAATTAAAAGAAGTAGATAACAAAATAGGGGCATTGAGAATGGCCATTAAAAAAGCGGAGGACATTAGATGAAAATATTAGTAATAGATAATTACGATTCGTTCACGTACAATTTAGTGCAGTATCTAAAAGACTTGTCTGCGGGTGAAGTAGAGGTAAGACGTAATGATGAAATTGAATTAGAGGTAATTACGGCATTTGATAAAATTCTAATTTCTCCAGGGCCAGGATTACCAGAAAATGCAGGTATAATAAAAGCTGTGATTAAAAAATACGGCAGCTCGAAACCTATTTTAGGGGTTTGTCTAGGAATGCAAGCAATTGCAGAAGTATATGGAGGTGATCTTATTAATTTGGATGAAGTTTATCATGGGGTTGCTAGTTCTATGCGTATTGAGATACAGGACGGTCTTTTTAATAATATATCTAACCCTACTAAAGTTGGAAGATATCACTCTTGGGTAATGAAAGATGAAAATGTGGATGATTTAGAAGTTATAGCTAGGTCAAAAGACAATTGCATTATGGCTATTCGGCATAAAGAGTATCCTGTAAAAGGAGTGCAATTTCACCCAGAATCAGTTCTGACTCCTGAAGGGAAAAAGATGATTGAAAACTGGTTAAATGAAAAGTGAAATGAAAAACATTTTAGAAAAAATATACAATCAGATACCGCTTTCTTATCAAGAAGCATTTAATGTATTGGTAGAGATGGGAAATGGAGGAATTTCTGAAATTGAAATGACGGCGTTTATCTCGGCTTTTAATATGAAAGAGATAACGCTTGATGAGTTGAAGGGTTTTAGAGATGCTTTATTGAGCCTGTGTTCTAAAGTAAAAATCGACGCGTCAAATGCAATTGATATGTGCGGAACTGGCGGTGATGGAAAGAATACGTTTAATGTTTCTACTATTTCATCTTTTGTTGTTGCCGGTGCTGGTTATCGTGTTGTAAAGCATGGTAATTATGGTGTTTCTTCGCTTTGCGGCTCATCCAATGTTTTGGAAGAATTAGGATTTAAATTTACTATAGAGTCAGATGACCTAAATTCGAAACTAGATAAAGCAGGAATCTGTTTTTTACATGCTCCATTATTTCATTCTGCAATGAAACATGTTGCGCCAATACGAAAACAATTGGGAGTTAAAACATTCTTTAACTTATTAGGTCCTTTGGTAAATCCCGCTCAACCTTCTCATCAATTAGTTGGAGTGTATAATTTAAAAATTGCCAGAAAATATAAGTATTTGCTGGAGGAAGAGCAGAAGCAGTTTGCTGTTTTACACAATATAGACGGTTATGATGAAGCAACACTGACTGCGCCATTAAGAGTGTTAGGAACAAACAAAGAATTACAATTGTATCCATCTGATTTTAATGCGGAAGTTTTGCGCCCTGAAGAATTGTTTGGGGGTAATTCCATTCAAGCAGCCGCATCTCTATTTACGAGAATATTAAGTGGAGAAGGTACAGATGCGCAAACCAATGTGGTTGTAGCAAACGCAGCACTAGCAATTCAGTGTTTTGAACCAACAATGAGTTTAGAATCTGCAATGGAAAAAGCAAGAGAGTCAATCGTTTCTCAAAAGGCGATTAACAAATTGAAATTAGTATTGAATTAATACGTAACGAATTATAGTATGAATATATTAGATAAAATAGTAGCACAAAAAAGAATCGAAGTAGGTGAACGAAAATCATTGATTCCAATAGCTCTTCTTGAAAAGAGTATCTATTTCAACTCTCCCACAATTAGCTTAAAAAGCTATTTGCTACGTGAAGATAAATCAGGGATAATTGCTGAATTCAAACGAAAGTCACCTAGCAAAGGGAATATAAATCAGTATGCAAAAGTGGATGAGGTAACATTGGGTTACATGCAATCAGGCGCTTCTGCTTTATCGGTTTTGACAGATGAACAGTTTTTTGGTGGTTCCGATGATGATTTAAAAAAAGCAAGGAAGTTGAACTATTGTCCAATTTTGAGAAAAGATTTTATAATTGACGAATACCAAATAATAGAAGCTCGTTCGATTGGGGCTGATGCAATATTGTTAATTGCAAGTGTGTTGTCAAAAGAAGAAATTGTTCGATTTTCGAATTTGGCAAAAAAGCTTTCTTTAGAGGTGCTTTTAGAAGTTCACAATGAAAAGGAATTGGAGAAAATACCAAATGAAGAGATGTTAATTGGTGTCAATAATAGAAACCTTGAAACGTTTGAAGTCTCTCTTCATAATTCGTTTGACCTTTTTCCTAAACTACCGAATTCAGTTGTTAAAGTTGCTGAAAGTGGTATTAAGACTCCGGAGGATATTGCATTGTTAAAAAGCGTTGGATACAATGGCTTTCTGATTGGTGAGCAATTTATGAAAACTCCAAACCCTTCTAAAGCGTGTCGAACATTTATTGACGCGATTCTAGAGCAAGAAAAAAAGGAAGCATGAAAGTAAAAGTCTGTGGATTAAATGATGTTGCTAATATCAAAGAAGTAGTACAACTTCAACCTAATTTTATTGGCTTCATTTTTTATGGCAAATCTCCGCGTAATTGCACTATGGATGGTAATGCTGTCAGAGATCTGAAGTTGGGAACGACTAAAAAAGTTGGAGTGTTTGTCAGCGAACCAAAAGATAAGCTGCTGCGAACAGTAAATGACTTTGGATTGGATTATGTCCAATTGCATGGAGGTGAATCAGTAGCGTATTGTAAAGACTTAATTGCTGCAGGATTAAAACTAATAAAGGTGTTTTCAGTTGGTGATTCTTTCGATATGAATGACACGAATGCATTCCAATGCTGTGATTATTTATTGTTCGATACCAAAGGAAAAAAACTTGGAGGAAATGGAGTACAATTTAATTGGGATATTCTCAATAATTACACAGGGACTGTTCCTTTTATTTTAAGTGGAGGTTTAGAGTTAAAGCACTTGAGCTCCTTAAAAGAAATTAGTCAAAGTTATCCGCTATTGTCAGGGTTGGACATCAACAGCAAGTTTGAAATTAAACCAGGACTTAAGAGCATTGACTTGGTTGGAGAATTTATAAATGGAATTAATATGAATAAGCATGTATAACGCAAATGAAAAAGGGTTTTACGGAAAGTTTGGAGGCGCATATATTCCCGAATTATTACACAATAATGTGGAGGAACTTAGATTGGCGTATCTTGATATTTTAGATTCTGAAGAATTTAAAACAGACTTTGATACCTTACTAAAAGATTACGTAGGTCGCCCAACACCATTGTATTTAGCGCAAAACCTTTCAGAACATTATCAGGCAAATATTTTCCTTAAACGGGAAGATTTGAATCATACAGGAGCGCATAAAATAAACAATACAATTGGACAGATACTGGTAGCTAAGAAGTTGGGTAAAAAAAGAATTATTGCTGAAACCGGGGCGGGTCAACATGGCGTTGCTACCGCAACAGTTTGTGCATTAATGGGGCTAGAATGCATTGTTTATATGGGAGAGATTGATATTCAACGTCAAGCTCCAAATGTTGCGCGAATGAAAATGTTAGGTGCAGCAGTTATTCCAGCGACTTCAGGAAGTAAAACCTTAAAAGACGCTACGAATGAAGCAATCAGAGACTGGATTAATCATCCACATGACACACATTATATCATTGGTTCTGTTGTAGGCCCACATCCATATCCAGACATGGTAGCGCGATTGCAGTCAGTAATTAGTCAAGAAATACGCGTACAATTAAAACAAAAAACAGGTTCTGAAGTGCCAACTGCAATTATAGCTTGTGTTGGAGGTGGAAGTAATGCGGCCGGAGCATTTTATCATTTTTTAGCTGATGAAAATGTACGATTAATCGCTTGCGAAGCTTCTGGTATGGGTATCGATAGTGGGCAAACTGCTGCAACCTCTTTTGTTGGTTCAGAGGGAGTGTTGCACGGAAGTAAATCGTTATTAATGCAAACCAAAGATGGGCAAGTGGTAGAGCCTTATTCTATTTCTGCTGGGTTAGATTATCCTGGAATTGGACCAATGCATGCAAATTTATTTGAAACGAAACGCGCTTCTTTCATGGCTATCTCAGATAAAGAAGCATTGGACGCAGCGTTGGAATTGACAAGATTAGAAGGAATTATTCCAGCATTAGAATCTGCTCATGCACTAGCATCCTTAAAACAATTGGAATTTAAAAAGGAAGATGTTGTAGTTATTAATCTATCGGGAAGAGGAGATAAAGATTTGTCTACTTACATGAAACACTTTGAATTATGAATCGGATAGATAACTTATTTAAAAACAAGCCATCAGATGTTCTGACGATTTACTTTACGGCAGGGTATCCAAATTTGGATGATACAGGAAGTATTATTTTGGACTTGGCTAAAGCTGGTGTAGATTTAATAGAGATTGGAATGCCGTATTCTGATCCTTTGGCGGATGGGCCAGTCATTCAAGCTAGCAGTAAACAAGCGCTTAAAAATGGAATGAATCTCGACCTTCTTTTTGATCAGCTAAAAGATATCCGAAGCAAAACACAAGTTCCTTTGTTGTTAATGGGCTATTATAACCAAGTTATTCAATATGGATTAGAACCATTCTGTAAAAAGGCAAATCAAGTTGGAGTAGATGGAGTAATTCTTCCAGATTTACCCTTGGATGAATATGAAAAACTGTGTGCACCTTTGTTTAAGCAATACGAATTAACATGTACTTTTTTGGTGACACCTTCTTCTACAGATGAAAGAATTAGAGAAATTGATGCAGCATCATCTGGATTCCTTTATGCAGTTTCTAGTCATTCTATTACAGGCGGAGATTCGGTAAATAATCTTTCTAACTATGGAAGTCGTCTGGCAGCATTGAATTTAAAGAACCCAATTCAAGTTGGTTTTGGAATTCATGATGCAAAATCTTTTCAAGCGGCTACAGCAATTGCAAATGGTGGAATAATAGGTAGTGCTTTTATTAAAGCATTGTCCAAAGAAGAATTATTGGGTAATAAAATCCGCTCCTTTGTTGAAGGTATTAGAATATGAACAAACAAACTAGCTTAAAATAACACTAGGAATAAAGATTTACTATAATGATTATACAATTAGAAAAAAATGTAACAACTGAAAGCCTTACAAAGTTGGATGTAATTATTCAAGAACTGGGATACAAAACGACACCTGTAAAAACGCAATTTCAAGATTATTTGGTCGCAACGGGAAAAGCAGATTTTGATATTCGAAATATAGGCTCCTTAGAGGGTGTTAAAGATATTCATCGAGTGACCGATGACTATAAATTGGTTTCCAAAAAATGGAAATTGAACCCCTCTTTAGTTGAATTGGGAGATGGTGTTAAAATAGGAGGAAGTGAGCTAGCTATTATGGCTGGTCCTTGCTCTATCGAAAGTGAAGAACAAATCGAAACTACCGTTCAGTTTTTAGTTGAAAATGGTATAAAAATAATGAGAGGTGGTGTTTATAAACCGCGAAGTTCTCCCTATTCCTTTAGAGGTTTGGGAATAGAAGGACTGAAAATATTCTATAAGCATTGTAAAGAGAATGGAATTAAAATTATCACAGAAGTTATGCAGGTTTCCCAAATCGAACCTATGCTATGATTATATCGATATATTTCAAGTTGGTGCGCGGAATTCACAAAACTTCAATTTATTGGATGAACTCGGAAAAGTGGATAAAGCGGTAATGTTAAAACGGGGAATATCGGGTTCTATTGATGAGTTATTGCAAAGTGCTGAATATGTTTTTTCGAATGGCAATGAAAAAATTATTCTTTGTGAAAGAGGAATCAGAACTTTTGAAAAAGCCTATCGAAATACGTTAGATGTAAACGCAATTCCAATTTTAAAAGAGAAATCGCATCTTCCAGTTGTTGTGGACCCTTCTCACGGAATTGGAATACGCAAGCATGTTGGGAAAATCGCTATGGCTGGAATTATTGCTGGAGCAGATGGTGTTGTCATTGAAACACACGAAACACCAGAAATAGCTTTGTCTGATGGACAGCAAACCTTAAGTCATGCAGAAGGTGAGTTGTTGTTTAAGCAATTAAAACAAGTTAAAACGTTAGCGGATAATTTTTAATGAAATGAAACAAGAATACAAACTATACAAAGAAGAAGATCAATTAGTGTGGAAAACGCTTTTTGAAAGACAAGTGGAGAATTTACAAGATAAGAGTTGTAAAGCGTATTTGTCTTGTTTGGAGATAATCAAAGGTGTGCTAAATTCAAAGCAAATTCCTGATTTTAAGCGAATGAATGCCAAGCTTAACAGAGTCAACGGGTTGGTCTATAGAAGTGGTGCCCGGATTAATTCCAGTAGAGGATTTTTTCCGGCTTTTAGCACAAAGAAAATTTAGTGCCTCTACTTGGGTTCGAAAAATGGATCAATTGGATTATTTGGAAGAACCAGACATGTTTCACGATGTTTTTGGCCATACACCATTATTAGCAGAGCCAAAGTTTGCTCAGTTTATGAAAGACTTTGGAGATTTAGGTGTCGAGTTTATTGATGATGAAGAAGTTGTTATTCAGTTACAAAGATTGTACTGGTTTACCATTGAGTTTGGTTTAATTTATGAAAACGGTCGAAAAGTTTATGGAGCTGGAATTTGCTCCTCTTTTGGTGAGACAACTCATAGCCTAAGTGAAAATGTAGAGGTTGTTTCCTTTGATTTAGAACGAGTTATAAATACAGAGTTTAAAACGGATGTTGTGCAAACACTTTACTTCGAACTAGAAAGTTTTGATCAACTTTTTGAAGAGTTTAAATTATTTAGAGATACTATTAGAGAAAAAGTGGCTTAAATCACTGCGCACTCTTCTTTCGAATAATCTTGTGAAATAGTTTAGGAAACAGACGTTTTAGAGTAATCGCTTTTAATTCTCCAGCTCCTGCTTTAATCTCCAGTTTGCTTTTCTCTAAGCCGCTGAATGATTTGTTGAGCACATTTTTCAGCTGTCACTCCTTGATTTTGATTGTTGTCCATTTCACCCGTGCTTTTACCATCTTTGGATAAAGCATTTTTAGAAATGTCAGTTTTAATAAATCCGGGGAAAACAATAGATACTTTTATATTGTTTTTCTCTTCCTCTAATCGAAGTGATTCATAAAAACCAACCAAAGCAAATTTGGAAGCTGCATAGGCTGAGCGCAAAAAGAAGCCAAACTTTCCACTCAAGCTACTAATTGGAACAATAGTCCCACTTTTTTGTTTTTGCATTTGTGGCAGAACAGCTTTTGTTAATGCGATATTTCCAAAATAGTTTACTTCCATTATTTTTCTGTCGATTTCCAGTGAAGTCTCAATAGCTTCAGATCGCTGGCTAATTCCACCGTTATTGATGAGGTAGTCAATTCTACCATAATGCGCAATTACTTTTTGAGTAAGAGATTTGAATTTCTCCATTTTAGATAAATCAAGCGGTAGGACCAATGCTTCACCTTTACAATTGGATTTAACTCTTTCGAGTTCTTCAACCCTTCTTGCAGACAGAACAAGTTTTGCTCCCTGCTCAGAAAGCGCATATGCTAGTGCTTCCCCAATTCCTGAAGTCGAACCTGTAATCCAAATTATTTTGTTTGTGAATTGACTCATTGGCGGTAAAGCTAATAAAATATTAAAAACTAGAATATAATTAAGGGTTGCAAGTGGAAATTGTTTGTTTACGTTTAGTATATGAAGCGCAGTTTTTTGTGTTGCGCCTGCGGCAAAAAACTATGATTTTATATACATTGTTACCAAGCGTATTTTATTGGCTCAATTACTTTAATAGTATGAAACACAAAATTCCAATACCAAGGTAAGAAACAAATTTTATCCCTGCCCACATGCGTTGAAAACCTATATGCTTTCCATCACAAAAATGGTCAAAGCGTTCACCTATTCCTCTTAGTCTTTTCAATTTCAGCAATTGCATATAAAGTCTGCCAATATCATTAGAAGCTCTTATCAGAACAGCTTCTATAGTAAAGAAACTTTGATAGACTCCTTTATAGATTAGTAATCTAATAAATTCAACAAGGCATTCTCCAAGAATAATTCCAACTAAAAGACACAGTGTTGGTAGCAAGGACTGAAAGTAAGTACTAATTGCTACACTTATTGGTATTCCAAAAACCATACTTTCAATTATATTGGGAAAATTATAGTAGGTGTATTCTGGATAAATATCATGTAACAAAGAATCACCAAAGCTCCAACGCGTGAACCTATTGTAATTCCTCTTTTCATTGTACCACCAATCGTGATATACAGGTGCATTGGTTAGACATAGGAGTTCTCTGTTTGTTTTTTTATGAATTTCCAAGAAAAAGTCAATGTCTTCACCACCACCATTCTTAGGAAATATTTCTTTAAATCTAGTATCCCCAATTGCAGAACTCTTGATAATCACATTAGCGGTTGGAGCCCATTTCAACTTTTCATAATAACCAGCGAGAAAAAAGAATGTTAAAATGTCACAGGCAATAATTCCTTTTGTAAATATTGTTCTTGGTTTTGGAAACAACGTCTCTCCAAAAAATCCAATCGAGTTCGGGTTTTCTTGGATTGCATTTACATAGGAATAGAGTAAATCAGTGGAAGGAACGATATCATCATCTAAAAATAAAATCCATTCTGCTTTAGAGTTAGCAAGACCAACATTTCTACTTACTGATGCACCGCTATTCGTTTTATTTCTAAATAGTTTTACATTGTTGGTATTCACAATTCTATTTAATTCATCAGGAATTTTAGCACTCGGGTCATCAGCGATAATAATGAAATTGACCGTTGTTTCTTTTGGAACTTTCATATGCACAATCGGAATGAGGTATTTGGCTTGCAAACGAAAGGAAGGTACAATTATGTCGATTGCTATCATTCCGTTTCCCATTTGTGCGATAAATTTTGAAGGCAATAACAAAATGTTTCAGTTTTGCATTGTGATTTAACTTTTGCAAATTCTTTTTGTGTTTCTTGAATTGATTGTTTTGTAATGTCATAAGACGGATAGTCAATCCAACTACAAATTTTAATTTGTCCATTTTGCGCTACCGCTTGACGAGTATCAAGTCCACATGACTTTCCTTTTAATTTATTTCCATCTAGGACTTCTGCTAAACTTTCCCAAAATGAAATTGGATTGGATTCAGTTTTGATTATGTCGAGTATGTTATTTCCAGTAATGCGGATTAGTTCAGCGTGAAGTGAATTTAGAAGCAAATGAGGTGCATTAGACCCAACATAACCATCATCAAAAATTGGTTGAAATTTTATCCAGTCAAGAGGGTAATTATTTGTAAACTCAATAAATTTTTCAAGATGCCTATTGCTAATATTTTCAGTTGAAATCACAATATTAATTCCGATTTCAAATTTTGATTCTTTTTTTAAGTTGCATGCAGAAATAAAGTTCTGCTTTATTTTTTTAAGTTGCTTGACATTGTACGCTCTAGTGGCATGAGCAGTTTTTTGCTCAAAACTATCTATGGAAAACACAACTCCTGTTAACCCAGAAGAAACCAAGTTTGTCAAACGCTCCATGGAAAGAAGTAATCCGTTTGTAATTATTAGAATTGACTCTACACCAGATTGTTGATAATATAAAATTATTTCCTCAAGGTTCTTGTGTAGAAGAGGTTCCCCACCAGATAAAACAATTCTTTGGGTATTAAGGTGTCTTAATGTTTCTTTTGATATGAAGACAGATTTTTTAGATTGATTTACCCTGCCAGGGGTTTCTTGGTTTCCCCATTTACAATAATGGCATTTGGCATTACATCTATAAGTAACATCAATTACTAGCGAATTTTGCTTGTCAATCAAATTCAATGTTTGTTCTTGTTTGGTTTATGTAAAGTCAGATTGTTCAAAAATCCGATAATCCGTCCTGTCTTTTTTAATTTTATGCTTGGTAACGTGTGCTAAAACACATATGTGTTTTATCCTACTATGGTGCAATCTAATTAAAAACCTTCAAAAACACTATCATTCCTGCCTTTTCTGTTTGTTAATGTTGTCAAACGGACTTTTTATTTTGGCAAAATCAGATTTAGAAACGCGCGTGTAAATCATGATTGTTTCTGTTGATGTATGACCTAAAAGCTCTTGAATATACCGTATATCTCACCTTGTTTCAGCAAATGGGTAGCAAACGAATGACCAAGCGTGCAAGGAGAATAGGGGGCAAGGAACAGGAAACAAAAAGATTAATACAACCCCTTTGCTTTATCCGCAGAGGTTGTAATACCCTTAATAAAGGATGAACTAAAACCAGTGTGTTCCATTTCGTTTAAACCTGCAATTGTGCAGCCTTTTGGAGAAGTTACTTTGTCAATCTCGTCTTCTGGATGAGAATCGTTTTCTAGTAGTAATGATGCCGCTCCTTTTGCTGTTTGTGCAGCCATTTTTAGTGCAACAGAAGCATGGAAGTCAATCTCAGTACCTCCTTGGGTTGCAGCTCGAATTGCTCTTAAGAAAAATGCAATTCCACAGGCGCAAAGAGCCGTAGCTGATGTCATTTGGTCTTCATTAATAATAACCGTTTCTCCAACATGTTCGAAAATATTTTTAACAATTGGAATATGTCCTTTCCATTGTTGGCTCGTAGAAATACAAGTCATCGATTCTCGAATGGCAATAGCCGTATTTGGCATCGCTCTGACAATGGGAATATTTGCGCTAATTTGGGTTTGAATTTCTTGAACTTTAACACCTGTAACCAAGGAGATTATTAACTGTTTTTCGTTCAGAGAACTAGCTATTTCTTCAAGAACTTCATCTATTTTTTGTGGCAATACTGCTATTACAACGATGTCTGCATTTTTTGCAGCTTCACGGTTGTTGTTAGTAACAACACATCCTTTTTCACTGAAAGAGGAGAGAGAATTGACTTTTCTCTTACTTAAATTAAAGTTAGTTGCTAAAAATTTATTGGAATTGATTAATCCGTTAACCAAAGATGTGCCTAGGTTTCCTGCGCCAACAATAGCAATAGTTTTACCTTCCACTTCCATTTCCAATAATTAATGATCTTCTTCCAGTACAAGGACTCTTAGCCATATAAAAACCAAGGTCGTAATTAAACTCAATGTTTAACATTATTGAAAAGGGATTTGTAGGACCTACAACTGCAAGATCTGTTCCGTAATTTGGGGAATTCTCATATTTGGTTATGTCATTTGCAAACGCATCATCTAGGTCATATCGAACTCTGAAGCCAGCTGAGATTCCAAAGTTGTTTTTTCCCCAAACATAACTTCCAAAGCCCAAAACAAGACCTCCCATTTTAGGTGACATTTGATTGCTGATATCCGAAGAACCATTAACCGCATAAGGGCCTTCCAATGTTTCCGTGGCAGCTGAAGTCATAGACATGACATATCCTGTTTCAAAATAACTCATAGTTTTTGAATTAAATCTAAACATAATTGGAATTTCGATTGCCGAGTAAGAAATTTCTTTACCGTATTTAACATTTATACTATCCAAGCCAGCTACTTCCATATCGTATATTTGCTTATGGTTAAAATAGTTACCTTCTCCAACAATAGCAAAATTCTCATTTATGTCAAAAGCCAATTTAAATCCTGCTCCAAAACCAAATGAAGCTGGATTCATAGAGTATTTGCCTCCAGAATTCATGATTTCAGAATTCATTAATACATTAGGTCCAAAAAATAGTTTTGGACCGAAGTCAATAAAGGACTGTGAAAAAGAAATTGATACAGAGATTGCTAGTGTTAAGACAAGTATTAGTTTTTTCATATAGATATAGTTACAGAGCAAATGTAGGTTAATCTTTTGTAAAAATAAATAGGGTTTGGAAATGTTATTAATCTAATCTATAATTTAAATAATTGAAAACGTACTATATTTGAATTACATTAACAGTAATAATCAGCAAGACCCATTTGATATTTTTTTAAGTTTTAAAGGACTTTTGATTACAGAGTTTTATGAAAATGAACTATACAATATTCCTATTAATATTTTTTTTTAACGATTTTTTTTCGCAGGTCCCGAAACAATTAGATTGGTTTTTTGGAGATTCAGGGAAAGTCGAAATTGATATTGACGAAAACGATTATCTAAGCAGCATGGAAGCAATAGACTCTATGATTTATTTTTCCGGTTATACGGGGCATTATGATGATACTATTTTAAATTACGACGCCATAATAGGAAGGTTAGATTATCAAGGGAATTTAGATTCTACATTTAATGATTCAGGTTATATTCGATTCGATTTTCCTGGGGACAACCATTCTTCAATTACTGATATGGATGTTGGCGATTCAGGCATTTATTTTATTGGTAATTCTTCAGATTATGGCGTTCAAGATACTTTGCATCTTTTTGTAGGTAAAATTGATTTTTCAGGAAGAGTGGATACTAGTTTTGCTGACAGTGGTTTTTTTACTCCAAATTTAGGAAGGTATGATGTTGGAAATGGAATATCTGTTACATCGAATGAACAAATAGTGTTTTGCGGTACCTCAGAAAATAAAATAAGTCTCACGGACCATCCTCTCATGGGAAGATTGCATTATAATGGAATTTTGGATACGACATTTGGAACCACGGGTATTCGTATTTGGGATTCAAACGGAGAACTAGTAGATAGTTTAACATCAACGCTAATAGCAAAGCATGGATCAGGAGGTTATTTGACAGATATGCTTGAAATTAACGACAACTATTTCTTTTCAGGTTATTATCGACCCGGAAGTAACAATATGTGCTTAATGATAATGGTTAAGAAAAATGGGGATATAAATCTGAATTATGCTGGATTAGGATACCGCGTATTTGAGTTATCTCCTAATAACGACAATACAATTGTTTCAAATTATTATGCGAATGACACCCTCTATTCATTAATCAATGTTGTTGGAACAGGCTATGGAAATGTAACTCTTTTTGCACAAGATACTTTAGGAACCCAATTAGATGTTACTTCATTTAGTTTGCCTGATTGGATTTTAGAATCAACAGATATGGATTGGTCACCTAATGGAGATATTGCTGTTTCATCCTATGCAACAAATGACACTTCATCTACCTCCGTTGATTCCGATGGTTTTTTTATCATTAATATGAATAGTCAAGGAGTGTATGATGTCAATTATAATAATGGCGGATTTTTTCTTGAAGCATTTGATTCGGAAGAAAGTGGGATTGAAGATTTATGTTTCAGTGATGAAGCGTTGTTTAGTGGTGGATTTGTGCGTAAAATGGCGTCAGGTAATATATTTGATTTTTCTTTTATAAAGTTAATTAATAATCCAAGTTTGGGTATCCCTGAATTTAGTCAAACTGGAATTAGCATATTTCCAAACCCAGTTAGCGATATACTTCGAATAGAGTCGTCAGAATCAAGTCTATTTACTTTTCAGATATTTAATATTGCCGGTGAGCAAGTAAGCCAAAATAAGGTATTATCTGATTCATTTGAATTGAATGTATCTGAAATTCCTAAGGGTATTTATTTTATTACAATAAAGCATTTATTAACTGGGATTACTGAATTACAAAAAATAGTTATTGAATAAAAAAGGCCTAAGAAATTACTTGAGCCTTTTTTATGCCTTCAGTTAAATAGTCGATTACGTGAAAAAAATAACCTTTATAGTAAATGGGAAAATTCGTAAAATGAAAGTTTTGCGAGAATCCATTGTTCATTGTTTTAGAAGTGAGTTTCAGGTTGAGATTAGAAAATCTACCTTAGAAAATAGTTTCCAAGAATTAACTACGAATGCGATTAACAAAGGAGTAGATTATTTGATTTTAGTTGGAGGTGATGGAAGTGTAAATGAGGGAGTAAATGGTTATTTTGATGCAAGTAAAGAATTAAGGGAAAAGGTAATATTAGGGGTCTATCCTGCTGGAAGTGGCAATGATTTTGCAAAATCTTTAGGTGTTAGAGATGATTTAGAACAGTTACTTTTTTTGGTAAAAAATGATTCATTAAAAAAAATAGATGTAGGGTTAATGCACTTTAATAATGTTGATAATACTCATGGAAAAAGATATTTTATCAATATTGCAGATATTGGTATAGGAGGCTATGTAGCCAATAAAATTGCAGAAAGTAAAAAAAGGTTAGGTGGTAAATTCACTTATACAAAAGCACTAATTCAAGCTTTCTTTACATACAAAAAGCAAAGAGTTCAATTGACGAGCAAAGATTATAACTGGACGGGTAAAATGTTGAGTATTTGCATGGCAAATGGCAAATACTTTGGAAGTGGGATGTGTATCGCTCCCGATGCTAAATTATCAGATGGTAAAATGCAGTTGGTTATAATTGGGGAAGTTAGTTTATATGATTACTTAAAGAATATTCCTAAAATAAAAAAAGGACATAAGGTTATTCATAAAGAGATAGAATACTCATTTGCGGGAAAATGTGAAATCACAGCAATAGATGATCCATGTCCAATTGATATGGATGGCGAGTATATAGGAACAACACCCTTAAAAATAGAGGTGTTGTCTAATCAACTAAAGATGTTGTTAATTGATTAGTTTAATAAATCCTCATCTACAATGTTTGGGATAGTCACTTTTAAATCAGGTGTTCTTTCCATTTCTCTTTTTATAGCAAAAATAGCTTCATCATTTCTTGCCCAACTTCTTCTCGCTATACCATTGTTAACATCCCAAAACAGCATAGATTTTAATCTTCTATCTGCATCTTTTGATCCATCCAATGTCATTCCGAAACCACCGTTAATGACTTCGCCCCATCCAACACCACCACCATTATGGATGCTCACCCAGGTAGCTCCTCTAAAGGAATCGCCAATGACATTCTGAATTGCCATGTCTGCAGTAAATCGCGAACCATCATAGATATTACTCGTCTCCCTATAAGGTGAATCGGTTCCAGAAACATCATGGTGATCCCGACCCAAGTTTATGGGAGCCGATAATTTACCACTAGCAACAGCATGGTTAAATGCTTCAGCAATTCTAGATCGCCCTTCAGCATCCGCGTATAATATTCTAGCTTGTGAACCAACAACCAATTTGTTCTCTTGAGCCCCTTTTATCCACCGGATATTGTCAGCCATTTGTTGCTGAATTTCTTTTGGAGAGCTTTTCATTAACTCTTCCAAAACATCACAAGCAATGTCATCTGTTATTTTTAAGTCTTCAGGTTCCCCTGAAGTACAGACCCACCTAAATGGACCAAAGCCATAATCAAAACACATAGGCCCCATGATATCTTGAACATAAGAATTATATCTGAAGTCAATTCCGTTTTCAGCCATGATATCTGCTCCAGCTCTAGATGCTTCTAGTAAGAATGCATTTCCATAATCGAAGAAATAGGTTCCTTTTGCAGTATGCGAATTTACTGCTATTGCATGACGGCGGAGGGTTTCTTGAATTTTATCTTTAAAAAGACTTGGATTACTAGCCATCATTTCATTGCTTTCTTCAAAGCTCATACCTACTGGATAATAACCTCCAGCCCATGGATTATGCAATGATGTTTGATCAGATCCTAAATCAATATATATGTTTTCAGTATCAAATTTTTCCCATACATCCACAATGTTCCCATCGTATGCAATTGAAACCACTTCTTTATTGTCTTTTGCGGTTTTAACCCGAGAACATAGCTCATCTAAATCAGAGATAACTTCATCTACCCAACCTTGTTCGTGCCTTTTGTAAGTGGCTTCCGGATTGATTTCAGCAGTTACTGAAACTACTCCAGCAATATTTCCTGCTTTCGGCTGGGCTCCGCTCATACCTCCTAGTCCAGAAGTAACAAATAATTTTCCTGCAGTTCCTTTGTTATCTATTTTTCTACAACCATTTAAAACAGTTATAGTTGTGCCATGCACAATTCCTTGAGGCCCTATGTACATGTAGGACCCTGCTGTCATTTGTCCATATTGAGATACTCCCAAAGCGTTAAATTTTTCCCAATCATCTGGTTTTGAATAATTTGGAATCATCATTCCATTTGTCACAACAACTCTAGGAGCGTCTTTGTGAGAAGGAAATAATCCCATTGGATGTCCGGAATAAATAACCAATGTTTGTTCATCTGTCATTTCCGATAGATATTGCATTACTAGAAGGTATTGTGCCCAGTTTTGAAAAACAGCACCATTACCTCCGTAAGTGATCAATTCATGGGGGTGCTGCGCAATTGCATAATCCAAATTGTTTTGGATCATTAGCATTATTGATTTGGCCTGGACAGATTTACCTGGGTATTCGTTTATTGGGCGCGCATAAATAGAGTATTCAGGTCGAAAACGATACATATAAATTCGCCCGTAAGTTTCCAATTCTTCTTTAAATTCAGAAATTAGTTCTGCATGGTGCTTTTTATCGAAATAACGAAGTGCATTTTTGAGAGCTAACTTTTTTTCTTCTTCAGTCAAAATATCTTTTCTCTTAGGAGCATGACTAACTGAGCTATCATATGCTCTTTTTGGTGGCAATTCGCGTGGAATTCCTTGAATAATTTGTTCCTTAAAACTTAACATGGTGGTTAATTGCATCTATTTTGATATGTTAAATATTCTACCGACAATGCCGTGATGTTTGTATTAGTACAAATGTAAACAACCCTAAGGTTGGAAGCAAATACAGTTTCGTTATATTTGTCAAAACCATTAGAATTGGAAAACCAATCAAATATTAAATTAATAAGAATCTTATTAAGTATTATTACAACGGTAATCTTAGTAATTGTGCTTAAAGAAATGGCTTTTGTTATAATTCCATTGGTGATGAGTATTTTTCTGGCCGCATTGTTAGTTCCTACTTTTATACAACTAAAAAAATGGAAAGTTCCAAATGTTCTAGCAGTATTTATAGTGGGCGCTGCAATAATTGGAGCAGTTAGAGTTGGAGGGTTTATTATTCAACTTACACACTATGAATATAGTTTAAAAAAGAATGAAATAAATTCTCTTGTGGATACTAAATTATTGCCAACTCTGGAAAGTATAGGTGATTATACAGGGATAGATTTGGGAAAAGATATAGACTGGAGTAGGTTCACCTCTGCTTTGTCAACCGGTAAATTAATGGACTCAGTTTCGCCTGTATTGGACATGTTTAATTCTGTAGTTGGAATGTATTTAATGATTTTGATTTATTTAATAATTATTCTAGCTAACATGTACAATTATGAAAAGTGGTTGTTGTACTTAGGAGGTGAGAAAAATGGAAAAGGGCTGAACAATGTAGTTAATAATTGGATTGAAGATTTACGAATTTATATAAAAGTTAAAGCGCTTGTAAGTTTGATGACCGGTATTTTATTTGGTACTCTTTGTTATTTATTTGGAGTGGATTTCGCTTTGTTCTTTGGGTTTCTTGCTTTTATTTTAAATTTCATTCCGCAAGTTGGATCTCTTATTGCAACGGTATTTCCCGTGTTATTAGCTTTTTTAGAAATGAATTCGTTACCCGTGGTTGGTTTGTTTACTGGCTTGTTAATGGCAGTTCAATTACTCATGGGAACATTTGTTGAAGTTAAATATATAGGTAAGAGTTTTGCAATGAGTACCTTGGTGGTGTTTGTTAATCTTGTTTTTTGGGGTTATTTGTGGGGTATTGCAGGTGTAGTACTTTCAGTTCCTATTATGATACTCTTTAAAAATATTGCAAATCATGTTGATGAAAACAGCATGCTTGCGCGTTTATTTTCAAGTGAAAAGTAAAATGCTGAATTTGTTATTGTACCAATTGATTAAGGTGGCGTTATATTATTAAAATTAATAAGTCATTTTATGAGAAGTACACATAAATATTTGCTTTCATTTACGTTTTTCTGTTTTTTTCTAACAATAGGTTATTGCCAAAAAACAGCTCCACTTATCCAGGATTGCTTTAATGCTCCTATGATTAAAGCAGAAGGAGAGTTCACGTTTACAGAATCACCGCAAGGAATAGGCGAGAAGTTAGAATTTTCAGGAAACCCAAGTAATTCATTACAGTATTTTAAAAAGGAGCATAACAGCGCTTGGTTTCAATTTGATCCAGTTACTAGCGGAATTTTGATTTTTAAAATTATTCCAAAAGATACCGCTACCGATTTTGATTTTCTTTTGTTTAAGTATACGGATGAAAATTTTTGTTCCGATATTGTTAAAAAGAAAATCAAACCGCTTCGAACCAATATATCTCGATTTAGTACTGAAGAAAATAGTGTTACAGGTCTTTCGCTTGGTGCTAATGAAGAAAGGGTTCATTCTGGACCTGGTTGCCATCTTAGTAAAGCAATAGATGTCAAGCAAGGAGATCGATATTATTTAGTTTTGGATAACGTCTATGGAAATAAGGCTGGTTTTTCATTGGTTTTTGACTATTACAAAACAGTTGAGGTTACTGGTGTGATAAAAAATGACGAAAATGATCTGATAAATGAGGAAGTGAAAGTTCTATGGGAAAATACAGCGGGAGAGCTATTAGCGGAAACAATAGCAGATAAAAATACAGGAGAATTTAAGTTGGATGCACCTATATTGAACACTTCAAGTCCTGAAGATTATATATTGTCTGTTGAAAGTAATAATCATTTCTTCTTTGAGAAAATGATTAAAATGACTTCTGAAGCCTTTCCCGATCCTATAAATATTATTTTACCTGAATTAAAGAAAGGTAAGAACATAGTTTTAAATAATATAAATTTTTTTGGAGGTTCTCCCAAGGCTTTGCCTGCTTCAATACCTACTTTTAATAGAATATTAAAGTTAATGAAAAGGAATAAGTCTCTTACAATAAGGGTTGATGGGCACACCAATGGTTGTCCTGGCGGAATAGAATCAAGTCAAGTTCTTTCTTTAGCTAGAGCAAGCACAGTAAAGTCATTTTTAATAAAAAAAGGAATCGATTCTGAACGCATTACTAGCAAAGGGTTTAATTGCACGCAAATGTTATTTCCATCAACTGGTACAGAGGAACAACAGTCATTGAATAGAAGAGTGGAGATATTGGTTACGGGGTATTAATTATTTCTCATTACCCTTAACTTTTCCGGTCTTTTTATCATAGCCATAGGGGCAGTGCTTGCATCCACTTTTACAGCAACGCCCTCTTTTTAAATGATATTTTTCGGTAAATATCTTGTAGCCTTCTTCAGACCAATAAAAATCATCTGGCTCTAATTTGGGAGTACCTGAAAAATCATCCATTTTGCAAATATATGCTATTGGAGTGCAATAAAGAGGCATAATTGTGTTGTATAATATGCATTCATATTATTATATTCGCCACAAATATATTTTTCATGGAAATTAGAAACTTAGAACCAAAAACAGTTTGGAACAATTTTACAAAGCTAAATAGTGTTCCTCGTCCTTCTAAAAAGGAAGAGAGAGTAATCGCTTTTGCAAAAAATTTTGGAGAGAACCTAGGTTTGCCTACCTATGTAGATTCGGTGGGTAACGTAATAATTTCAAAACCTGCTACCGTAGGTATGGAAAATAGGAAAATGGTTGTTTTACAGTCGCACCTTGATATGGTTCATCAAAAAAATTCAGACACAGAATTTGATTTTGATACGCAAGGTATTGAGATGCTGATTGAGGGAGATTGGGTTACCGCTAACGGAACCACTTTAGGTGCGGATAATGGAATGGGAGTGGCAGCAATAATGTCTTTGCTCGAATCTACTGATATTCCTCATCCAGCTTTAGAAGCTTTATTTACAATAGACGAAGAAACCGGTATGACTGGAGCTTTTGGTTTAGAGCCTGAGATTTTAAAAGCAGATATATTATTGAATTTGGATACTGAAGATGATGATGAATTCTCTATAGGTTGTGCAGGTGGCATTGATACAAATACAAAATACAGCTACTCAGAAGTAGCCTCATCAGGAATTGCTTACGCGATTGCAGTAAAAGGGTTAAAAGGAGGTCACTCTGGAATGGATATTCATTTGCAACGCGGAAATGCAAATAAAATAATGAATCGTTTACTTTGGAATTGCGAGGATTTGGAGCTTCGAATAGCAGAAATAAATGGAGGTAGTTTGAGAAATGCAATTCCAAGAGAGTCTTTTGCAATTATTACAGTAAAGGATGATTCATACTTAAAGATATTTTCAGAAAGAGTTGAAGAAATTAAAGGAGAGTTTTCTGTTTCAGATGGTGGATTAACAATTGAAATTACCCCTGTTGACTTACCGAAAAAAGTAATGTCTAAAAGTGATGTGTCTAAACTTACGAATGCAATTTATGCTGTGCACAATGGTGTTTATAGAATGAGTATGACAATTGATGGGTTGGTTGAGACTTCTTCCTCTTTAGCAAGAGTTGTTGTAAAAGATGGAGAGTTTATTACTCAGAGTTTACAGCGTAGTTCTCTAGAAACTGCCAAAATGGATATTGCTCATACAGTTGGAGCAATCTTTCAATTAATGGGGTGTGATGTTGAACATACGGGCTCTTATCCTGGTTGGGAACCGAACTCAAACTCTGAAATCTTGGAGCTGATGAAAGGGAAATATAAGGCCCTTTATAATGAAGACCCAAAAATCATGGCTTGTCATGCAGGACTGGAGTGTGGTATTTTGGGTGAGATTTATCCGAATTGGGATATGATTTCATTTGGCCCGACTATTCGAAACCCTCATTCTCCGGATGAAAAAGTAAAAATTGATACGGTTGCTAAGTTTTGGATATTACTAAAAGATGTATTGAAAGATATACCAATTAAGTAGGATTATGCATGTCACTTATTAATAAATATGTGATGTACATAATTCCAAATTTTAAGGTAAATTCAAAACCGTTGTAAATACCATAGCGTGAATGTGATAAGTAAAAAATTCATATTATCCTTATTTTTATTCTACAGTTTTTTGGGATATTCCCAAAAAGTTGGATTAGTGTTGAGTGGTGGAGGAGCGCTGGGTTTAGCACATGTAGGTGTGTTAAAGGCTTTAGAAGAAAATAATATTCCTATTGATTATATCACAGGAACAAGCGCAGGTGCTATGATTGGGAGTATGTACTCAGCTGGTATATCGCCGCAGCAGATGGAGTATTTGTTTTTTGATGATAAGTTTGAGTTAATATCTAATGGTGGTATTGAAACCCAATATAAATATTTTTTCAGAAAAACGGAAAGTGATGCATCACTAGTAAATCTAAGATTTTCCAATGATTTTAATGTTTCCAAGTCATTGCCAACAAGCTTAACAAATCCGATTTCACTGGATTTTGAATACATGAAACAGTATTCAAATATATCTGCTCAGGTGGATTACAATTTTGATAGTTTGTTTGTTCCCTTTAGATGCGTTGCTTCAGATATTAACACAAAAAGTCAAGTTGTTTTTGGGACAGGTCATTTGAATCAAGCCGTTAGAGCTTCTATGACTTACCCAGGTTATATTAGACCAATCATGGTGCATGGGAAACTTCTGTTTGACGGTGGTTTGTACAATAATTTTCCATCTGATATTATGTATGATGAATTTATGCCAGACATAATTATAGGGGTCAATTTTACCGATACTATGGTGCCTCCTGATCAAGATGATCCAATATCTCAATTAAAAACTATGATATTGAACAGAGCGGAAACATCCATAATTTGTGAAAATGGAATTTTAATTGAACCCAAAGCAAGCATAGGTGTTTTCGATTTTGGGAAAGCAGAGGAAATTGTTCAAGAAGGATATGAAGCAACAATGGCATTAATGGATAGCATAAAAGATGCAATTCATTTAAGGGTTAGTGATACCGTATTGTTGCAAAAACGAATGGAATTCAGAAAAAAATTGAAGCCAATGTATTTTGAGGAAGTTATAGTGGAAGGGGTAACAGAAAATCAAGCAAAATATATAAAGTCAGCGTTAATCCGTAAAAAAGAATTGATAAGTCTCGACGAATTACAAAAAAGATATTTTCGATTGGCTGAAGATGAAAAAGTGAAAAACATTTATCCTCTTGCACAATACAATGCGGTAACAGGGAACTATGTTTTGGTTATTCGCGTCAAACCAGAAAAGCCTTTCAATGTTAAATTTGGTGGTTTGTTTTCATCCAGACCTATTAACACTGCATATCTAGGTATGGAATATTTGCGTTTAAATAAATTTGCGTTTAAACTTTCCGCAAATTCTTATTTTGGAAAGTTCTACGGTTCTGTTGGTGGAAGATTTGATATAGAAGCCAATTACCGGTTACCCATTAAATTAGGGGTATACGGATATATTAGTAGATGGGACTTTTTTAAGAGCTTTGCAACTTTTTTTGAAGATGTAAAACCATCTTATATAGTCGAAAACGAACGTTATTGGGGTGTTGATTTACAGCTTCCTGTTTCTAATTTTGGAAAGCTATCAATTTCTTATGAAATTGGGTTGACCGAGAATAATTATTATCAAACTGAGCAATTTTTAGCATCTGACACTGCGGATGCAACAAATTTTGACGCTCAAGTAATAGGGGTGAATTACAAGCAATCAACGCTTAATCGTAAAATATATGCAACAGAGGGAGGTTTGTTGCATTTACAGGCAAATTATATATTTGGAAAAGAAAATAGTGTGCCTGGAAGTACATCGCCTTTGGTTTCTCCAACTGAAAACATAAATCATATGTGGTATTTGTTTAAGGGAAGGCTTGAGCAGTATTTTAAATTATCGAAACATATAAAATTAGGCGGGGAGTTGGAAGGTGTATTATTGGTGGCGGATAATTTTTTGGATAATTACACTGCAACTATGATACAAGCTCCTTCCTATTATCCTACTGTAGAAAGCAAAACTTTTTTCATTTCAGAGCATGCTTCACATGATTATATTGCAGGCGGAATGAAAGCAATTTTTTCAGTTCGGCCTTCTTTGGACTTAAGAGTTGAGGGTTTTGTATTTCAGCCGTACACTGAAATATTAGCAAATGAATTTAATTTACCAGCTTATGATATTAATAACGCTTGGTCAGCCAGGTATTATATTGGTTCTGGTAGTTTAGTGTATAGCAGTCCTCTTGGCCCTATTTCGCTATCAGCGAACTATTATGAAGCCAGAGAAAACCAATGGAGTTTCTTGTTTAATTTTGGATACCTGATCTATAATAAGCGTTTCCTGAAAAAATAATTATTCTCCCGTGTAGTTAGGTCTTCTTTTCTCAAAAAAAGCTTTTATTCCTTCTTGGTGATCATGCGTTTTCGCTGCAAGTACTTGTAATTCCTTTTCTATGCCTAATTGTTCTTCCAAAGAATTAGTAAAAGATTTGTTTAACGCCTTCTTTGTTAAGCCAAATCCTTTTGTTGGTCTTTTTGAAAGCTTTTTTGCAAAATCAAGTACAACTTGCATTAATTGTTCGTCAGCAACCGTTTCATAAATCATTCCGATTTCTTTTGCTTCAATGGCAGACGTTTTGTTTCCTAAAAACATCATAGCTGTGGCTCTTTGAAGTCCAATTAATCGAGGAAGGAAAAAAGTCCCACCGCTATCCGGAACTAAACCAATATTGCTAAATGACTGAATGAAATTTGCTGATTCGGCAGCAAAAGTTAAATCACATGCAATTGCAATGTTAGCTCCTGCGCCAGCAGCTACTCCATTTACAGCGCAAATAACGGGTTTTTCAATGTTTCTTATTAATCCAATAATAGGGTTGTAAGTATGCTCAACAATCTTTCCAATATTTGGTCCATTTTCTCGAGTAGCCTCCTCTAAATCTTGGCCAGCACAAAATCCTTTCCCATTAGCAGTTAAAACAACTGCCCTAATGATTTTTTCGTCTCTTGAATAAGTTAAAGCATCTATTGTTTCATCTGCCATTTCAAAATTAAAGCTGTTCAATACATCAGTCCTATTTAAGGTGATTATAGCAACCCCTTCGTTAATTTCAAATTCTATATTGTTGTATGTCTTCATTGTTTGGGAAAATTATTTGCATAAAAGTAAAAGTATTCTTCTACATAGCTGATATTCCATGAAATAAATTCATAATGAAAAATACATAGTTCTAGATTGAGATAATTTCAATAGCTATATTAACTTTGCAATTTAAACCTAAATAATATTTTACCATGAGTAAGTTCCACAAGCTTAAAGTAGTTGATGTAAAAAATGAAACCTCGGATACCGTATCTCTGGCATTTGAAATTCCTGAAAGTGATAAAAGTTCGTTTGAATATATTTCTGGACAATATCTTACATTGAGGTTTAATCTTGATGGGAAAGAGGAAAGAAGATCTTATTCAATGTGCTCCTCTCCGCTTATTGGTGAAGAAATTCGAATAGCTGTTAAGCGTGTTGAAAACGGTTTGGTTTCAAACTTCATCAATGATTCAGTAAAGATTGGAGATCAAGTAGAAGTAATGCCTCCTCAAGGTAATTTTATTCTTGAAACAAGTGCAGAGCAGAAAACATACGTAGCGTTTGTTGCGGGAAGTGGAATTACTCCGGTTTGGTCAATGATTAAGTCAGTTTTGGAGGATGAGCCTACAAGTAAATTTGTATTGTTTTATGGTAACCAAACGAGCCAGAGTACAATATTTAAAAAGGAGATTGATTCTTTAGAAGGAAATAGGTTAATCGTTCATCATTTGCTTACTAGAGAAGAAACAGGAAATGCGATTACATCAGGAAGGATAGATAAAACTAAAGCAATTGAACTTTTAAGTTCCGATTTGAACTTATTGAAAGCGAATTCTTATTTCATGTGTGGCCCTGAAGCAATGATATTTTCTGTTAAAGAAGCATTGAAAACTTTTGGGGTATCTGATGATAAGATTAAATATGAGCTGTTTACGACACCTGTTTTATTGTCGGACGTGAAAGAATCAGATGTTTCAGATTTTATTGGAATATCTAAAGTGAAAGTCATATATGATGAAGAGGAAACAGAGTTTGATTTGGCTTCAACGGGAGAGAATGTGTTAGAAGCTGCAATGAGAAATGATGTTGATGCTCCATTTTCTTGCAAAGGCGCTGTTTGCTGCACTTGCAAGGCAAAGGTTACTGAAGGAAAAATGATAATGGATGCTAATTATGCATTAAGTGATGAAGAGGTTGCTGAAGGTTTTGTTTTGGCGTGTCAAGCTCATCCTGCATCCGAAAGTGTGGTGGTAGATTTCGATGAAGCATAATTTGGCTAAGCTGTTTTTTTGGTTTAAAGACTATGTTTAAGTGTTTATCTGTATCTGCTTATTAATAGGTGTCGATATTTAATTGGTAGACATCAATTTGTTTTGTATATTGACCGTTCAAAATACAAAACAGTCATGAAAAATGCATTTACATTATTGTTAGGGCTATGCATAACTTTTATAACAATAGCTCAAACCTACGATTTAGGAGGTCCCGTGTCTTTTACTTCTGACTTGTTGTCCGATGACAGTAAGATGATTGAATATGTGATGCCAGTCTTTGATCTTGAAAAACAATTAGAAGAAGATTTGATTAATCAAACAAATAAGGTAGGTCCCTTTAGGTTTGGATATGAGCATATTACTAATTATAGTTTACAAAATTCGGGAACTTGGCAAACCACGGATGAAGGAGATAAGCTTTGGAAAATTAAATTTACCTCTCCTGGAGCATTGTCGATGAATGTAATATTTAATGACTTCTTTATTCCCGAGGGTGGTTCTGTTCATTTGTATAATAAAGAAACGGAAATGGTTGTGGGTGCTTATACTGAAAAGAATAATAATGCAAATAACATGTTAGGTTCGGACTTGATTAAGGGTGAAGCTGTAGTTATTGAGTATTTTGAGCCGAAGGAAGTTGCAGGTCAAGGAAGATTGCTTATAGGAATGGTTGTGCATGGTTACGTAGATATTAATAACTGGTACCCGGTAAAAGTAGGCGAATCCGGAACTTGTAATAAAGATGTCGTTTGTTGGGATGCTTGTGGTTGGTTGGATGAAATAAGGTCAGTAGCGAGAATAGCAAATGGAGGAGGCCTTTGTACAGGAACGTTAATAAATAATACAAGTGAGGATGGCACCCCTTATTTCTTAACTGCAAATCACTGCGGTCCATCATCTATGGGAAGCGCAGTTTTTAAGTTTAACTATCATAGTACTAATTGTTCCAGTTCAAGTGCGAATGCAGCCGGTGCAACTAATGGGAATAGCGTTAATGGGTCTACGCTTAAAGCAAGTAGTTCAGCTTCCGATTTTGGTTTGATAGAGTTAAATACAACTCCTCCAGCAAGTTATGAAGTGTTTTATGCCGGTTGGGAAAATGGAGGATCGTCACCACAAACAGGAGTAAGTATTCATCACCCATCAGGAGATGTAAAGAAATTGGCATTTGATGACGATCCTTTAACAAGCGCTGCCGGATTATCTATCTCTAACTCTTCATGGAGAATAGAAGCTTGGGAAAGAAATACAACAACCGAAGGAGGTTCCTCTGGTTCTGGATTATGGGATGAGAATCATCATTTAGTTGGGCAATTGCATGGTGGGCAAGCAAATTGTTTTAATAGTGTTAATGATTACTATGGTAAATTTTCAATGTCTTGGACTGGAAATGGTTCTAGCTCTTCTTCGTCTAGATTAAGCGATTGGTTAGATCCAATTGGATCTGGAGTTACTTCATTAGATGGTTTTGATCCTAACGGAGGAGTAGAGACGCCTGCTTTTTGTTTAACAAGTGTAAAAGAAATTGATGATAATATCTACTTTGAAATGTATCCAAATCCAGCATCTAGTTGCGTAACAGTTAATCTTATTAATGGTTTGAATAATGTGTCTGTTGAATTAGTTGATTTGCAAGGAAGATTAATAACATCTTACAATAATGTAACCGGAGCTTCAGTGAAAGTGGATTTAAGCTCAGTTTCTAATGGAGTTTATTTTATTAAAGTAAGTTCTGAAGGAGCTATTCAAATTGAAAAGTTGATAATAGAATAAGTTTACAAACGAATCATTGGGCCACTTCTTAAGGGTGGCCTTTTTTATACTATATAAATGAATATTGTTATTACAGGTTGCTCAAGAGGTATAGGATTGGAGTTAGTAAAGTTGTTTTCACAACAGCATAATGTGTATTGTTTGAGTAGAAACATAGGTCCAATTGAAAAACACAAAAAAGAAGTTGGTGATTCAGATAGAATTAACTTCCTTAAATTTGATTTTGAATCGTTCAATACTGTCGAATTAAAATCTTTTCTTACTATTGAGAATGGCATAGATATTTTGATTAATAATGCAGGTTACCTGGTGAATGAAACATTTGGTCAGATTTCAGAAAGTAATTTACGAAAGATGTATGAAGTGAATTTATTAGGTCCGTTCCGATTAATCCAAATTGTTATTCCATTACTTAGAAAGGATAACTCCCATATAATAAACATAGGGAGTATGGGAGGAGTTCAAGGTTCTGTTAAGTTTGCGGGATTGTCTGCTTATAGTTCTTCAAAAGGAGGGTTGTCTATTTTAACAGAGTGTTTAGCTGAAGAATATAAGGAATCGAACATTAAATTTAATTGTTTAGCGCTTGGCGCAGTTCAAACAGAAATGCTAAGTGAGGCATTCCCTGGATATGAAGCTTCAGTTTCCGCTAAAGAAATGGCACAATATATATATACTTTTGCGTTAAATGGATCATTATTTATAAATGGAAAGGTAATTTCGGTATCAAATTCAACTCCTTAAAACACTAGCAATCAATTGCTTTAAAATTAATAAAAAAATATATTGATTTCTTCTTGTTAAGACAGTAAAAGAATATACATTTGCACCCGCTTTGAAAACGAGAAGTCATTAATTACTTATAGCAAGCGAGCTTAAGTAAGACCGATCAAAAAAAAGTTTTGAAATAATTTTTAAAAAAGTTGCAGATATAAAAATTAGAATTAAATTTGCACCCGCTTTGAAACTAGAGGCACATTAATCGCATAGCAAACGAGCTGTAGATTAGTCTATTCGAAAAAAAGTTTTGAAATAATTAATAAAAAAAGTTGCAGGTATAAAAATTAAATTTACATTTGCACCCGCTTTGAAAATGAGGAATTAAATTTAGAAAAGGCAAACGAGCTAATTCTTTAAAAACAAATCAAAATTATTTTCAAATAAATTGACATAAAATTTGCACTTGTGAAAATTAGATTTACATTTGCACCCCGCTTAGAAAAGCAAGCGGAAATATAGAATTAGAGTTCTTTGAATTATTGAAGTAAAAAAATAGGAAACTAGCGTAAAATTAAATTTTACACAATTAAAGTCAAATCCGAGTACACAACAAAACTTAAAGTTATAATTACAATGGAGAGTTTGATCCTGGCTCAGGATGAACGCTAGCGGCAGGCTTAACACATGCAAGTCGAACGGTAACAGGAAAAGCTTGCTTTTCGCTGACGAGTGGCGAACGGGTGCGTAACACGTATGCAACCTACCTTTAACTGAGGGATAGCCCAAAGAAATTTGGATTAATACCTCATAACATTACGAGATCTCATGATCATGTAATTAAAACTCCGGTGGTTAAAGATGGGCATGCGCAACATTAGCTAGTTGGTAAGGTAATGGCTTACCAAGGCAACGATGTTTAGGGGGTCTTAAAGGATGGTCCCCCACACTGGTACTGAGACACGGACCAGACTCCTACGGGAGGCAGCAGTGAGGAATATTGGTCAATGGACGAAAGTCTGAACCAGCCATGCCGCGTGAAGGATGACGGCCCTACGGGTTGTAAACTTCTTTTATATAGGAAGAAACCCCTCTACGTGTAGAGGGCTGACGGTACTATAAGAATAAGGACCGGCTAACTCCGTGCCAGCAGCCGCGGTAATACGGAGGGTCCAAGCGTTATCCGGATTTATTAGGTTTAAAGGGTCCGTAGGCGGAAAATTAAGTCAGTGGTGAAAGCCCATAGCTCAACTATGGAACTGCCATTGATACTGATTTTCTTGAATATGATTGAAGTGGGCGGAATATGTCATGTAGCGGTGAAATGCTTAGATATGACATAGAACACCGATAGCGAAGGCAGCTCACTAAGTCATCATTGACGCTGAGGGACGAAAGCGTGGGGAGCGAACAGGATTAGATACCCTGGTAGTCCACGCCGTAAACGATGATTACTAGCTATTAGCGATATACTGTTAGTGGCAAAGCGAAAGTGTTAAGTAATCCACCTGGGGAGTACGATCGCAAGGTTGAAACTCAAAGGAATTGACGGGGGCCCGCACAAGCGGTGGAGCATGTGGTTTAATTCGATGATACGCGAGGAACCTTACCAGGACTTAAATGTACAATGACAGATTGGGAAACCAGTCCTTCTTCGGACAATGTACAAGGTGCTGCATGGTTGTCGTCAGCTCGTGCCGTGAGGTGTTGGGTTAAGTCCCGCAACGAGCGCAACCCCTATCTTTAGTTGCCAGCACATTATGGTGGGGACTCTAAAGAAACTGCCCGCGCAAGCGGTGAGGAAGGTGGGGATGACGTCAAATCATCACGGCCCTTACGTCCTGGGCCACACACGTGCTACAATGGTAGGTACAAAGGGCAGCTACTTGGCGACAAGATGCTAATCTCTAAAACCTATCTCAGTTCGGATTGGAGTCTGAAACTCGACTCTATGAAGCTGGAATCGCTAGTAATCGGATATCAGCCATGATCCGGTGAATACGTTCCCGGGCCTTGTACACACCGCCCGTCAAGCCATGGAAGCTGGGAGTGCCTGAAGTCGGTAACCGAAAGGAGCTGCCTAGGGTAAAACTGGTAACTGGGGCTAAGTCGTAACAAGGTAGCCGTACCGGAAGGTGCGGCTGGAACACCTCCTTTTTAGAGGTATGACGATTTGATTTGTGCATAATTGTTTTTACCTAGTTTTCTTTTTTACTTCTTTATATAACTTATTATTTCCCAAAAGCTCAGTGCGCTTTGGCAATTTGCTTTGGACGATAGTCCCTTAGCTCAGTTGGTTAGAGCGCTACACTGATAATGTAGAGGTCCGCAGTTCAAATCTGCGAGGGACTACTATTCGTTTTTTGGGGGATTAGCTCAGCTGGCTAGAGCGCCTGCCTTGCACGCAGGAGGTCATCGGTTCGACTCCGATATTCTCCACTATTTCCGTTATGGAAAGTAAGTTCTTTGACATGTTGAAAATAAAATTAAATCAGAGTTAATATTTATATTAACTATCAAATATTAAACTAAAGTTTAGAATAAGTTGTAACTTATTTAAAAGCTGTTAAGGGTGTATGGCGGATGCCTAGGCTCTCAGAGACGATGAAGGACGTGATAAGCTGCGATAAGCTTTGGGGAGGTGCAAACAACCTTTTATCCAGAGATTTCCGAATGGGGAAACCCAGCTAGTTGAAGACTAGTTATCCCTTAGGGGAGGTTAACCCGGTGAACTGAAACATCTAAGTAACCGGAGGAATAGAAAATAACAATGATTCCCCTAGTAGCGGCGAGCGAACGGGGAACAGCCCAAACCAAATTTGTTTCGGCAAATTTGGGGTTGTAGGACTACAATATGGACTTTAACATTATAATGGAAGCTAACTGGAAAGTTACATCAAAGAGGGTGATAATCCCGTACATGAAATAGTGTTAATACCTAGTAGGATCCTGAGTAGGGCGGGACACGTGTAATCCTGTCTGAATCTACCGGGACCATCCGGTAAGGCTAAATACTACTGAGAGACCGATAGTGAACTAGTACCGTGAGGGAAAGGTGAAAAGTACCCTGAACAAGGGAGTGAAATAGATCCTGAAACCATACACTTACAAACTGTTGGAGCCCTTTGGGGTGACAGCGTGCCTTTTGCATAATGAGCCTACGAGTTACTCGTATCAAGCAAGGTTAATTAATGAAGTTAAGTAGCCGAAGCGAAAGCAAGTCTTAATAGGGCGTTTAGTTTGATGCGGTAGACGCGAAACCCGGTGATCTACCCATGACCAGGTTGAAGTTCCAGTAACATGGAATGGAGGACCGAACCAGTTGACGTTGAAAAGTCTTTGGATGAGTTGTGGGTAGGGGTGAAAGGCCAATCAAACCGGGAAATAGCTCGTACTCCCCGAAATGCATTTAGGTGCAGCCTCGAGGTTGAGTTTCATAGAGGTAGAGCTACTGATAGGGCTAGGGGGCTTCACCGCCTACCAACCCCTGACAAACTCCGAATGCTATGAAATATACTCGGGAGTGAGGGCATGGGTGCTAAGGTCCATGTCCGAGAGGGAAAGAACCCAGATCATCAGTTAAGGTCCCCAAGTGTGTGCTAAGTTGACCAAACGTGGTTCGATTGCATTGACAGCTAGGATGTTGGCTTGGAAGCAGCCATTCATTTAAAGAGTGCGTAACAGCTCACTAGTCGAGCGATCGAGCGTGGATAATAATCGGGCATAAGTACACCACCGAAACTGTGAACTCGCAAGAGTGGTAGGGGAGCATTCTAATTGCGCTGAAGGCGTACCGATAAGGTATTCTGGAGCGGTTAGAAAAGAAAATGTAGGCATAAGTAACGATAATGCGGGCGAGAAACCCGCACGCCAATAGACTAAGGTTTCCTCAGCCATGCTAATCAGCTGAGGGTTAGTCAGGACCTAACGCGAACCCGAAAGGGGTAGTGGATGGACAACGGGTTAATATTCCCGTACTTGTTTTAATTGCGATGGAGTGACGGAGAAGTGAAATGCACGCGAACTGACGGAATAGTTCGTCTAAGGATGTAGGTATAGGACAGTTGGTAAATCCGCTGTTTTGCTAAAGTCTGAGTGATAACTGAACCTTCGGGTGACGGAAGTGCGCTAATCAGGCTCCCAAGAAAAACTTCTAAGCATCAGATTAAAACAACCTGTACCGCAAACCGACACAGGTAGTCAAGTAGAGTATACTAAGGCGCTCGAGTGATCCGTGGCTAAGGAACTAGGCAAAATCGTCTCGTAACTTCGGGAGAAGAGACGCTGACTTCGGTCAGCCGCAGTGAATAGACCCATGCGACTGTTTATCAAAAACACATGGCTTTGCTAAATCGAAAGATGATGTATAAGGCCTGACACCTGCCCGGTGCCGGAAGGTTAAGAGGAGGGCTTATGACTTCGGTCAGAAGGTCTGAATTGAAGCCCCGGTAAACGGCGGCCGTAACTATAACGGTCCTAAGGTAGCGAAATTCCTTGTCGGGTAAGTTCCGACCTGCACGAATGGTGTAACGATATGGGTACTGTCTCGGCCACGAGCTCGGTGAAATTGTAATTCCGGTGAAGATGCCGGATACCCGCAACGGGACGGAAAGACCCCGTGCACCTTTACTATAGCTTCACGTTGGTATTGGATAATTGATGTGTAGGATAGGTGGGAGACCTCGAAGTTGCGTCGCTAGGCGTGATGGAGTCGTCCTTGAAATACCACCCTTCAATTATTCGGTGCCTAACTCCTTTCAGGAGAACAGCGTGTGGTGGGTAGTTTGACTGGGGTGGTCGCCTCCAAAAGAGTAACGGAGGCTTCTAAAGGTTCCCTCAGTACGCTTGGTAACCGTGCGCAGAGTGTAATGGCACAAGGGAGCTTGACTGTGAGACCGACAAGTCGAGCAGGTACGAAAGTAGAGCATAGTGATCCGGTGGTTCCGTATGGAAGGGCCATCGCTCAAAGGATAAAAGGTACGCCGGGGATAACAGGCTGATCACTCCCAAGAGCTCACATCGACGGAGTGGTTTGGCACCTCGATGTCGGCTCGTCACATCCTGGGGCTGGAGAAGGTCCCAAGGGTTGGGCTGTTCGCCCATTAAAGTGGCACGCGAGCTGGGTTCAGAACGTCGCGAGACAGTTCGGTCCCTATCTGTTGTGGGCGCTAGATATTTGAGAGAACCTGACCCTAGTACGAGAGGACCGGGTTGGACAAACCTCTGGTGTACCTGTTGTGGCGCCAGCTGCATCGCAGGGTAGCTATGTTTGGTTGAGATAAGCGCTGAAAGCATCTAAGCACGAAACTCTTCTCAAGATGAGATATCTTTTAAAGGTCGTTAAAGATGATGACGTTGATAGGCTACAAGTGTAAAGACGGTGACGTCAAAGCTGAGTAGTACTAATTACCTGTAAGCTTTATTTAGCTGCAGTTTATTCTAATACTTTCTCTGGTTTAATTTTATTTTCAACATGCAATTTATTAAAAGTCTTCGGTGACTATTGCATAAGGGTCCACCTCTTCCCATTCCGAACAGAGAAGTTAAGCCTTATAGCGCAGATGGTACTAGAGTAAAATCTGGAAGAGTATGTCGTTGCCGTTTTTTGAAAAGCCTTTCATCGTTAGATGGAAGGCTTTTTTTGTTTGTGTTAATAAGTCTTGGCAACTTATAACAACTTTTATGCGAGTACCTAAAGCATTATTTTATTTTTGCAGAAATTTATCAAAATGATATTCTATGCCGAAAGATAATTCCATCAAATCAATCTTAATTATTGGAAGTGGTCCAATTGTAATTGGACAAGCTTGTGAATTTGATTATGCCGGTTCTCAGGCTTCGCGTTCACTTAGGGATGAGGGAATTGAAGTAACTCTTATTAATTCTAACCCTGCTACAATTATGACGGATAAGGTTGTGGCAGATAATATTTACTTGAAACCTCTTACTCCTGAATCTATAATTGAAATTTTAGAGCTGCATAATATTGATGCGGTACTGCCTACAATGGGCGGTCAAACTGCACTAAATTTATGTATAACCTGTTCTGAGATGAACATCTGGCAAGATTATAATGTGGATATTATAGGTGTTGATTTAGATGCTATTGAAATAACTGAAAATCGTGAGGCTTTTAGAAACTTAATGCTAGATATTGATGTGCCTATGGCACCTCAAGCCACTGCAAAATCTTTTTTGGATGGAAAGGAAATCGCGCAAGAGTTTGGTTTCCCTATGTGTATTAGAGCTTCCTACACCCTCGGAGGAGCCGGAGCTGCGGTTGTATATAATGATCAAGAATTTGAGCATGCAATGACAGAAGGGTTGCATAAATCTCCTATTCACGAAGTCATGATTGATAAAGCATTACTTGGTTGGAAGGAGTTCGAGTTAGAATTGTTGAGAGATAAAAATGATAATGTTGTTATCATTTGTTCGATCGAAAATTTTGATCCTATGGGAATTCATACAGGGGATTCTATTACAGTTGCGCCAGCTATGACATTGAGTGATTCCACTTATCAAAAAATGCGTGATATGGCGATAAAAATGATGCGTTCTGTTGGTAATTTCGCTGGCGGATGTAATGTTCAATTTGCGGTAAGTGATGATGAAAATGAGGATATTATAGCTATAGAAATTAATCCGCGTGTTTCTAGATCATCGGCATTGGCTTCTAAAGCAACTGGATATCCTATTGCTAAAATAGCTTCTAAGTTGGCTATAGGTTATACTTTAGATGAATTGGATAATCAAATTACTAAAACTACATCTGCATATTTCGAGCCTACTTTAGATTATGTAATTGTAAAAATTCCGCGTTGGGATTTTGGAAAATTCAAAGGGTCAGATGCGACATTAGGTCTTCAGATGAAATCTGTTGGTGAAGTAATGGGAATTGGACGTACTTTCCAAGAAGCGTTGCAAAAAGCTTGTCAATCTTTGGAAATAGGACGAAATGGATTAGGAGCGGACGGAAAAGAATTAAAAGATCAAGATAAGCTATTAAATAGCCTTGGTAATGCTAGTTGGGATAGGTTATTTCATGTTTATGATGCTATAAAGTTGGGTATTCCTTTTAAAACTATCAAGGAGAAAACGAGAATTGACGATTGGTTTTTACGTCAAATAGACGAATTAATTCAGCATGAAAAGGAAGTTGAGAAATACGATATATCGTCGCTTCCAAAAGAATTGTTGTTTGAGTCAAAGCAGAAAGGATATGCCGATAGACAAATTGCACACTTGGTAAAATGCCTTGAAAGTGAGGTTTTTAATAAGAGGCAAGAACTTGGGGTTAATAGAGTTTACAAATTGGTTGATACTTGTGCTGCGGAATTCGAAGCGCAAACACCTTATTATTATTCTACATTTGACGAAGAGAATGAATCTCTTCCTTCGAATAAGAAAAAGATTGTTGTATTGGGATCTGGCCCTAATAGGATAGGACAAGGAATTGAGTTTGATTATTGCTGTGTCCACGGAGTGTTGGCAGCAAAAGAGGAAGGATACGAAACGATCATGATTAACTGTAATCCAGAAACAGTTTCTACTGATTTTGATACTGCTGATAAATTGTATTTTGAACCTGTATTTTGGGAGCATATTTATGATATTATTTTACAAGAAAAGCCGGAGGGCGTTATTGTTCAATTAGGAGGTCAAACAGCTTTAAAATTGGCTGAGAAACTTCAGCGTTATGGAATTAAAGTGATTGGAACAAGTTTCGATGCTTTAGATTTAGCAGAAGATAGAGGTCGATTTTCTAATTTACTAAAAGATTTAGATATTCCATATCCAAAGTTTGGTGTTGTTGAAAGTGCTGAACAAGCAATTGACCTTTCTCGAGATCTTGGTTTTCCCTTACTAGTAAGACCATCATACGTTCTTGGAGGAATGAAGATGAAGATTGTTATTAATGAGGAAGAATTAGAGCATCATGTGGTGGATATATTGCGTGATATGCCAAATAACCAAATTTTATTGGATCATTTTTTAGGTGGAGCAATCGAATGTGAAGCAGATGCGATTTGTGATGGTGAGAATGTGCAAATTATAGGAATAATGCAGCATATTGAACCTGCTGGGATACATTCTGGTGATTCTTATGCCGTATTGCCACCCTATAATTTAGGGGATTTTATAATTCAACAAATTGAGGAGCACACAAAGAGAATAGCGGTAGCTTTAAAAACAGTTGGCTTAATCAATGTTCAGTTTGCAGTTAAGGATGATGTAGTTTATATTATAGAGGCGAATCCTAGAGCTTCTAGAACAGTGCCTTTTATTGCAAAAGCTTACGGTCAACCTTACGTTAACTACGCTGCAAAGGTAATGATGGGTAAAAAAGTTACAGACTTTACTTTTAATCCAAAGATGGATGGATATGCGGTGAAAATTCCGGTGTTCTCATTCGAGAAATTCCCAAATGTCAATAAGGAACTAGGGCCTGAAATGAAATCTACGGGAGAAGCGATTCAATTTATAAAAGATTTAAAAGATCCATTCTTCAGAAAAGTATATTCAGAAAGAAACCTTTACTTGAGTAAGTAATATGGTGCTAGCTGGTTCAGGGGGAATTTATGAAATATTATTAATTGCCCTAGTGGTGATATTGATATTTAATGGATTGAAACGCCAGAAAATTTTGAATAAAGTAGATTCAAATTTGAGGACAAATTCTGGTAACCGTAATAGTGAGCCAAAGGTTCAAAAAAATGAAAAGATACAAGAAGGCGAATACATTGATTTTGAAGAAACTTCAGAATTATAATTTCCTTTAATAGAGGTTTGAGTATACGGTTTATACTTTTATCTTTACCCAACAACAAAAAACGATTAAATGACGATTGATTGGAAAAAAATGCTTCCACATGTGGTTGCGGTGTGCGTGTTTATTGGTATTGCAATGGCCTATTTTTATCCTGCTATGCAAGGGAATATGTTAAAGAGCCATGACATTAAAATGCATAAAGGGATGGCCAAGGAGACAATTGATCACAGAGCTGATTTTGGAGAAGAACCTTTATGGACTAATTCAGCTTTTGGTGGAATGCCTGCAACTCAAATTACAGTTGTTTATAATTCAAATTTAATCGGCAAACTGCATAAGGTCTTTATGCTAGGGTTGCCGCATCCAATAAATTACCTGTTCCTTTATATGATAGGTTTTTACATATTCTTGTTATGTATGAAAGTGGATCCTTGGCTTGCATTAACAGGATCAATTGCTTATGGTCTATCTTCCTATTTCTTTATTATTATGGGGGCAGGACATAATTCAAAAGCTGTAGCAGTTGCATATATGGCTCCTGCACTTGGAGGTTTTTTGTTAGCATATCGAAATAAAGTGTTGTTAGGAACAGCTGTGATGACCCTTTTTATGTCATTGCAAATTAATGCTAATCATCCGCAGGTTACGTATTATTTCTTTATAATGCTGTTCTTTATTTTTGTTTATTATGTTATTAAATTTATAAAAGAGAAGGCCTTGCCATCATTAGCAAAAAGGACAGCGCTTATTGCATTAGGGACGTTACTTGCTATATCAACTAATATCCCAAACTTGTATGGCACTGCTGAATATTCTCCACATACACAACGCGGCGGTTCTGAGTTGACTCCAGTTAAACAACTCAGTCAATATGCAAATGAGATTGACACGTTAGTGTTAAATAAATTGAAGTTGTCAGGGTGCGATATGCCAAAATGTATTTTGGAAATGCCAATTCTTGAAATAGCTCAAAAAACAGGTTTGGACTCTGTAACAATTGATGGGGTAATTAAAGTCCTTACCAAAAGAGGCATGAAAAAGGATTATGCATTACAATGGAGTTATGGAAAGGGTGAGACATGGAATTTTATGATTCCAAATGTGAAAGGAGGAGCTTCTGGAGCCTTGATTGGAGATGAAGAGTTTATGAAAGGTACAGGAAATGAAGAATTGAAAGAAATTCTTCAATTGAATTATCAATTATACCAAAGCCAAGTTTCCAATGATATTGTATCTACTTATTTTGGAAATCAAGCTTCAACAGCTGGTCCGGTTTATATTGGAGCAATTGTGTGCCTGTTGTTTGTCTTGGGAATGGTTTTTTGGCGAAACAACTTGAAATGGCCATTACTAATTATGGTGATTTTATCAATTATGCTTGCATGGGGCAAAAACTTAATGTGGTTAACAGATTTATTCTGGGATCATGCTCCAGTTTACAATAAGTTTAGAGCGGTAACAATAATATTAGTAATAGTTGAACTGATATTACCTATAGTTGGTTTTTTATGGCTTAAAGATGTTATTAAGAATAAAGAAACGTTCCACGGAACAATGATGATTTTTGGGAAGAAGGAGGTTGAGTCGAAGAAGCTATTTTTAGGAGCTTCAGGGTTTGTTATTCTTGTGATATTATTATTTGCTGTAATGCCTGGGTCACTGGTTGACCTAAGAAGTGATAAAGATGCTTCCATCTTTGGAGCCGGAAATGTTAGTAAACAAATTACTGCAATGGTAATGAGTAATCCTCAACAAACTGTTCCAGCTCAATACGCAGGTGAACCTGAACAGTACGCTATGCAGATTACACAACATTATATGCCGAAACTTGAACGGGCAGAAAAACAGCTTTTTGCATATAGAGCTTCTGTTGTTCAAAAGGATGCTTTTAGAAGTTTAATATTTATTTTATTGGCAATTGGGTTATTGTATTTCTTTATTTATAAAGAAATGAATCCTGTTTATTTCACAATAGCTTTAGGCGCTTTAATTCTTGTTGACCTATGGAGTGTGGGGTTACGTTATTTAGATAACGGACCAGGTCAGAATACTGAATATGCCCGATGGGAGAAAAGTGAAGAGAAACTGATTCCATTTACTCCTACTTACTCGGATGTTGCAATAATGTACAATGAGCTTGCTGAAAACCCTAAATTAGGTGAAGAAATAGAACAGTTTATTCAAGAAAAAACAGCCGAAAAAAATGATGCCCTTACATATAGAGAAGATGCGAGTAAGCGGTTTAGTATGTTGAATCGAATGACCAACTATAGAGTTTTATTGTTGGGTGACTATTCTCAAGAAACTTCTATATCTTATTTCCATAAATCATTGGGAGGTTATCATGCTGCTAAAATTCAGCGATACCAAGATTTAATAGAAAGAAAAATGAGAGGGCAAATGCAGCTTGCTTCAAATCCAAACACGTTGGGTCAGGCTAAAATATTACACATGTTAAATACAAAATATATAATAGCTAATAAAGGAGGAGAAGGTCTGTTTATGGACATGAGTAATCCTACAACGCTTTCTCCTGAAAATCAACAAAAAACACCTGGATTTATCAATTCAGAAGCATATGGAAATGCTTGGTTTGTGTCAGAAGTAAAAGCATATAATTCAGCTGATGAAGAATTTATGGCATTAGATAAGGAAAATTTAGAAACTACCGCAATTACCGATGAGACTTATTCAAATGACAACGGGAAACTTTTTAACGAAGGTATTTCTGGAACTTACGCGAATAATGGAAATGAAACGGTAACAATGACCTCTTACCGACCTAACGAGATTAAATACTCTTTGGAGAATGTTAACGGAGGAGAGCACTTTATTGTTTTTTCTGAAGTTTATTATGAATTAGGTTGGAAAGCATATGTAGACGGCGTTGTCACTCCAATTAATAGAGTTGACTATACTTTAAGAGGGATAAGGTTACCGGAAGGGAGTAAAGAGGTTGTTTTAAAGTATGAGTTGAAGTCGTTTGCGTCATTATCAAATATTGCGTTAGCTTCTTCTAGTTTAATCATTTTATTAGTTTTTGGTTTTGGTTACCTTTCTATAGTTAAAGGAAAAGATGATTAAAAAAGTTTTAATTATAACTTATTATTGGCCACCTAGTGGAGGTGCAGGGGTGCAAAGGTGGTTAAAATTCGTTAAGTATCTAAGAGAATACGGATGGGAACCCATTGTTTTTACAGCAGAGGGAGGTGAGGTTCCAGTGCTTGATCACTCTTTGAAAAAAGACATTCCAGAAAACGTTGAAGTTTTAAGAGAACCAATTTGGGAACCATACAGTGCTTATAAAAAATTGATTGGTCAAAAAAAAGAGGATAAAATACAAACAGGTTTTTTAACAGAGAATAAGAAGCCAAAATTGATGGAAAGATTGTCGATTTGGGTTAGGGGGAATTTATTTATTCCAGATGCTAGAAAATTTTGGATTAAGCCTTCTGTAAAGAATCTTTCGAATTACTTAAATGAAAATAAAGTTGATGTAATAGTGTCTAATGGTCCTCCTCATACCACACATATGATAGGATTAGCATTAAAGAAGAAATTTAATATTCCTTGGCTTGCTGATTTCAGAGATCCCTGGACGAACATTGATTTTTATGATAAATTGATGCTGTCAAAATGGGCAGATAAGAAACATCACCGTTTGGAAGATGTGGTAATAAAAAATGCAGATAAATTGGTAACCGTTAGTCCAAATTGGGCAAAAGATTTTAAAGAGCAATCGAAGCGTGATTTCAATGTTATTTATAATGGTTTTGATGAAAAGGATTTCTCGGATAAAGAAGTAGAATTAGATCAAAAATTTTCTATAGTTCATATAGGATCAATGAATAAGGATAGAAATCCTCATAATCTTTGGAGAGTTTTAGGAGAAATTTGTTCTGAAATTGAGGGTTTTTCTAAAGATTTAGAAATTAAAATGGTTGGACCAACGGATGTAGCCATTAAAAATGCGCTAATTGAGAACAATTTAAGCGAAAATATTAACAAGATAGATTATGTTCCCCATAGTGAGGTTGTAACTTACCTGTTAGGTGCTCAATTATTACTGTTACCAATAAATGATACACCAAATTCATTGGGAGTAATACCCGGTAAATTATTCGAATATTTAGCTGCAAGACGACCAATTATCTGTATTGGTCCGCTAAAAGGAGATTCATGTAGAATCATTAATGAGACCGAGGCTGGGTATACTTTTTCCTTTAATAACAAATCTGATTTGAAGACTGCATTAATTTCATTGTATAATGAATTCTCTGAAACAGGAAAAGTTGAATGTTCTAGTAATTCAATCGAGAAATTTTCGCGAAGAAACTTAACAGGTCAGATGGCAGAACTGTTAAACGAAATAGTTTGATTTGTATAAATGAGTAAAAAGAAAGTTCTATATATACATTCTCTAAACACTTCTTTTGTTAGGAAGGATATTGCTTTACTTGAAGCTAATTTTATTACTAAAAAATCATTTTTCAATCCTAACAATAAAGGGTTGGTTCCGTTTCAGTTTATCAAGCAATTTTTCTTTTTATTGTTTAACATCTGGGGATCAAATATTGTGATTGTGCAGTTTGCCGGGTATCAATCTTTTTTGCCTGCATTTTATGCGAAAATCTTTAGAAAACCATGCTTAATAGTATTAGGTGGAACGGATTGTGTTAGTTTTCCTTCTATAAACTATGGAAATTTTAACCGACCTGTTTTAAAAACATTTACGGCTTGGTCTTTGAAATTAGCTACCCATTTTGCGCCTGTTCATAAGAGTTTGGTCGAATCCAATTATACCTATACAAAAGACGATTACCCTAAACAAGGGTATAAAACATTTTGCCCTAAGATTAAAGGTGGCTATACCGAATTGTTTTATGGATATGACGCTACACAGTTTAGAAATGATGAATCGAAAACCCCTAACTCGTTCATTACAGTTGGATTTCTTAATTATCCGAATTTTTATAGAAAAGGAATTGATTTGATTGTCGAAATGGCAAAAAGTTACCCAGATAATAGATTTACAGTAGTAGGAGGAACAATCGATGATATTCCTGTAATAAATGTACCGGCAAATGTTAAATTAGTTGACTCTGTATCTTACGATGAATTAAAAGCACTTTATGCCAAGCATGAGTTTTATTTGCAACTATCCATTTGTGAAGGATTTCCAAGTGCAATTTGTGAGGCGATGTTATGTGGCTGCATCCCAATAGGTTCGGATGTAGCTGCAATTCCAGAAATAATTGATGACTGTGGGTTTGTTTTGAAACATAAAAATCTTATTGAACTTAGAAGTCTATTTGCTGAAGCAATGACAAGTGATAAAAAATTGTTGTCACAAAAATCTAGAAAAAGTATAATGGATAGATTTCCTCTTGATGAACGAAATAAATTTATTGACCTGGTGAATAAACTGATGAAATAATTAGTTATGAAAAATGAAGAAAATTGGTTACCAACAAAGTTTGTTTATAGAAATGGCAAATTAAAAGCGTCTCGAGATAAGAAAGAGGTTACTGTTTCTTCGAGGTTGGCAACTAATATTACTGCAGAGTTTTATCAAAAAGAATTATCCAATTATGCAAAAGGTAAATTACTTGATTTAGGTTGCGGGAATGTTCCTTTATATGCCACATACAAAGATTTGGTTGAAGATAATTTCTGTGTTGATTGGCAAGATTCCATGCACTTAAATAAATATTTAGACTTGAATGCTGATTTGAATAAGCCTTTAGAACTTTCAGATAACGAATTTGACGTTATTATTACTTCTTCAGTTCTAGAACATATTCGTCGACCTGAGTTAATGATGAGTGAAATGGCTCGTGTACTGAAACCGAAAGGCGTAATGTTGTTAAATGTTCCGTTTTATTATTGTATTCATGAAGAACCACATGATTATTTTAGGTATACAGAGTTTGCATTAAGATCCATGACGGAGGAGGTTGGAATGAAAGTCTTGTCTTTAAAAGCTACTGGAGGTGCGCCTGAAATTATTGCTGATATTTTTGCTAAAAATTTAAAAGTAATCCCTTTGATAGGTAAACCTTTAGTAAGGTTTATTCAATGGTCAACTTGGGTTTTTGTTCATACGGGTATGGGTAGAAAAATATCAAATAAAACGGCGAAGAAATTTCCTTTAGGTTATACGGTAATAGCAGAAAAGTTGTAATTATTATCTAAATAGGGTAATTCAGCTAATATTTTTCTTAAAGAATTTTGGTCTCGGTCCTACCAATAGAACTATTCAGATTAACAAAATAGTATTTTGATTAACTATCCGTTTCTGGAAAAGACATAAGAAGACGAATAAGGATAGTTAATTTAGCTCACCTGAATGCAGCAGCTTTTAATATTTAAAGTTTAAATACAAACAATCTTACATGAACAATTCCCGTTGAATAGCAAATAATTTAATTAATCTAATGTTATTTTAGCATTAATTACATGGGAATAGTTGCAAAACAAAGCATTTGGAATACAATTACACTTTTCACAGGTGTTTTTTTAGGTGCAATAAACACGATGATTCTGTTTCCAATGATGTTGGAATCGGATCAGTATGGATTGACCCGCATAATAGTGACTATTGGCTTGCTTGGTGGACAGTTTGCGATGATGGGTATGCCTTCTATTTTAATTAAATATCTGCATAAATTCAGAAAAAGGGAAGGTAATAGTTATGGTATTTTGCGGTTTGTAATTATAACATGTATGGCTGGCGCAGCTATTGTTGTCAGTTGCTTATATTTCGGTAAATCTGTTGTTTTATTACCTTATGAAAACAATGCGAAGGCACTTGGGGATAAATATTTTTTATTAATCCCTTTTGTATTTTTTGTTGTGGTTAATGGTATTGTTAGCCAATATTTAAAAGCGGTTTTTCACAGTGTTTACCAATTGGTTATTAGCGAAATATTTATGAGAGTCGCTCAGACTTTTTTATTGTTTTTATATTATTTCGAATTATTTAGTTTTGATTTTTTCATGCTTTGCTTCGTTCTTATATATGGAATGCAATCATTGTTACTCCTTGCTTATTTGGTAAAGATTAAAGAATTCGATATAAGAGGGGATAAGGAAGTTATGACGCCTGAAAACAGACAGAAATTCTTCAAATATGGAATAGCCAATTTTTTCTCTGGTCTTGGGTTTAAATTATCAAATATGATTGATGTTTTGATGATAGGTTCTATGGTTGGAATTATTGGAGTTGGAGAAAATCAAGGACTAAAAGCCATTGCAATTTATTCTTTAGCAGTATTTATGAGTTCTGTCATTGAAATACCCTCAAGGGCAATAAGCAATATTGCTTTCCCTTTAGTTGGAAAAGCATGGGCAAATAATAATATAGAAGAGGTAAAAAACTTGTACAAGAAGACTGCAATTAATCAACTAGTTGTTGGGGGCCTTATTTTTATCGGAATATGGATCAATATTGATCAAATTATCACAATTTTAATTGAAATTTCACAAGAAAGTTTTGACTACTCCTCTATTAAGTATGTTGTGTTCTTTCTTGGTTTAGCTAAACTTTTTCATATTGCTTCTGGAATTAATGGCGGTATAATAATGACATCCAAATATTATTTGTTTGGCACATATATAACTCTAAGTCTAATTTTTATTACTCTTTTTACCAATTGGATTTTTATTCCTATATATGGGATAGTTGGAGCTGCTGTGGCTACTGCAATTTCTTTATTGCTATTCAACTTAGTGTCTTTTCTTTTATTGCTAATAAAATTTAAAATGCAACCATACACAATGAAAACATTTTTGACTGTTATTATTGGTTTTTCAGCTTTCTTTTTAACTGGATTACTTCCTGAAATAGAAAGCCCTATATTCAGTATTATTCTGCAGTCAATCCTTGTGTTATCTATTTATATACCATTAATAGTTGTCTGTAAAATATCTGAAGATATTAATGATTTAGCGGATAAATTTTCGCGAAAGATTGTAGCTTTATTCACGCATTGACACTTTCATAAAGATGCTGAAAATTATTACTAAAGTGGAACAGGTTTTATTAGGAATTAATGATCGAAACGGTTAAAATAGTAAAGAAAAAAAGGTTTAAGGCATTTTCGATGTACTTAAGAGAAGATGGTATCATGAATACTGTTTTTGAGGATAATATATTAATTACAATGGAAGATACTTCAGGGGCATTAAATTGGGTTGAAAGTTTGGGAGGTGAGAAATATCTTAATTTGTTTGAAGGTGGTTACAATACCGATTTCGATCCTTTTGTAAGGGAATATGCATCTTCTGCAGACGAAAATAACTACACCATTGCCGATGCTATTGTTACATCAACCTTGTCATTGAATATGGTAGCAAAATTTTATATTCAATTTAATAAACCACACATGCCTACAAAGGTTTTTAAAAGTAGAGACGAGGCTATTCAGTGGTTGTTGTCTTTTAAATAAAATTTCTTGTGTTGTTAAAATAGCTTTTTGAATTCATGTTTTATATGCGGTTGAATACTTATCTTCGTCCTTTATAAAAGGCAAATCAATGTCTCTGAAATTTGATAATACAGAAATAGCTTTTAAAAGTAAATCCAGTCATGATTTAAAAAGTGCAAAGCTGCTCTTTAATATGGTTAGTAGTAGCTCTATGGTTAGGCTTGGTAGAAGCCTTACTAACGTTGCATTCTCTATTCAGCTTCCGATAAAAGGAATTATCAAGAAAACAATTTTCAAACAGTTTTGTGGAGGCGAGAATATTAAGGAATGTGAAAAAACAATAACTACATTAAATAAATATGGTGTCGGTACTATATTGGATTATTCTGTAGAAGGAAAAGAAGGGGAAGATGATTTAGATTCTACCGTCTTAGAAATTATAGCTACAATTAAAAAAGCTGGAAGTAGTATGGCTATTCCTTTTTCAGTTTTTAAACCAACTGGGATAGCGCAATTTTCTATTTTGGAAAAGGCTAATGAAGGAATAAATAACTTGAGCGAAAAGGAATTACAAGCTTACAACAAGATTGCAGAACGTTTCGATGCTATTTGTAAAGCAGCGTATGAATTAGATGTACCCTTATTTATTGATGCTGAAGATAGCTGGATTCAAAATACCATAGACCGATTGTGTGAAAATATGATGGCTAAGTACAATACAGAAAAGGTTGTTATTTATACTACTCTTCAGTTTTACAGATGGGATAGGTTGGATTATTTAAAAGAATTACATAAAAAGGCAAAAGAGACTAACTGTAAAATTGGAGTGAAACTAGTACGTGGAGCCTATATGGAAAAAGAAAGAGAGCGGGCCAATGATATGGGATATAAAGATCCTATCCAACCCACTAAAGAAGCTACCGATAATGACTACGACTTAGCTCTAGAGTACTGTGTAGAAAATTTAGAGGATATTTCTATTTGTGCCGGAACGCACAATGAGGATAGTTCGCAATATTTGGCGAGTTTGATGCAAAAATATGGCATAGAAAAAACGGATAAACGAATATATTTTGCTCAATTGTTGGGTATGAGCGATCATATTAGCTTTAATTTATCCAATGAAAAGTATAATGTGGCAAAATACGTTCCTTACGGACCTGTTAAAGAGGTTCTTCCTTATTTAATTCGAAGAGCTGAAGAAAACACATCAGTTGCTGGGCAAACTAGTAGAGAGCTTGCGTTGATTCAAAAAGAGATACGAAGAAGAAGAGGTTAAGGTTTGCTTAGATTCTTAAATATTTTTGCAAGTAGTCGTTGTCGTAATTTGGTTTGCATTCTTAAATAACAAATAGTATATCTGTAATATTATCCTAAAGAATTTTGCACAAAAAAAGCCAAAAGATTATCTTTTGGCTTTTTTAAAAATGCAATTGATAGGTTATTTTTCAGCGTTAACAAATGCTTTAATTTTCACAATAGTATTTTTAGGCTCTGTATTTGCTTCAACAGTTACTGTTTTTTCTTGAGGTGATCCAGCTTGTCCTTTGCTAGGTCTAAAAATCACATCGATTGTTGCTGTTTCATTAGGTTTAATAGGATACTTTGGCCAATCTGGAACCGTGCACCCACAAGATCCTTTTGCATTTGTAATTGACAACGGCTCCGTGCCCGTATTTACGAATTCAAAGGAATATTTGTTTTCAGTTTCTGCATCAACATTCCCGAAGTCATACACTTCATTTTTAAATTTGATAGAAGTAGTTGGTCCAGTTGGAGCAGTTGACATTGAACCAGGGTTTTGCTGAGCTGGTGTTACTGCGTTAGTATTTAATGGTGGAGAATTTAAGTTCTCCATGTTAGGATTTGCCGGTAAATTTCCTGGTTTCTGTGAAACAAGATTATTTACAGTATTCGAACGATTCGGTTGTTCAATTATATTTTCAATTTTTATATTCGATATTTGAACACTATTGTAAACCGATAATATAAGGATTACCCCAACGAGGCCTAAGGTTATTTTATTTGTCATATATTATATTTTTTGTACGCAAATTTAAATAATAATAATTAGAAGTATCTTAATGAATTGTTAAAGCTAGAACTTAGTTTGCCGAAAGTTGATTAAATTCATTTCCTTCTTTCAAGATTTTCAGCGCTTCCTGAAGTGATGAATTCAAATCGTTTATTATTTCATAAAACTTTCTGTAATCATAAAGGTTTTGAGCTATATTGGCTTTAAGTCTAGTTTTAATCGTTTTTTCAGCAGCTAAAAACTCATCTTCGTTGTACTCTAAACCTTCTTCTTCCGCATACTTAAATAATTCTTTGACTACCTTTTCTGTTTTGAAGTTGGATTTATATTTATCAAACGAGATGTATTTAGATTCTAATTTCTCACGATTTTTATTTACCCAAGTTAAGGCAAAGCGATTCAAAATTCCCTTTCTAATCAATGAAGAATAATATTTACTGGTTCCGTTTGTGTCCAGAGGCACAAATACATCTGGCATGATGCCACCTCCACCATAAACGGTTCTGTTTTTTACTTTTGTTTCAAATTTTAACGAATCGATAAAGTGGATGCTATCTTTATTAAATGACTCACCACTGGTGTACCTCTCGTATTTTTCTTTTCGGTATTCCCGGGTGCCATTTTCATAGGATTTTTGAATACATCTTCCAGAAGGTGTATAGTACCTTTGTGTAGTTATTCTTACTTGAGTTCCATCCGTTAGATATATTGGTTTTTGAACAAGACCTTTTCCAAAAGATCTTCTTCCAACAATAAGTCCTCTATCCCAATCTTGAATTGCTCCTGAAACAATTTCGCTTGCTGATGCGCTACTTTCATTGATCAAAACAATTAACCTTCCCTTTTCAAAATCTCCCTTATGTCTTGTGCCGTAACTGTTTTTGGGATAGGTTCTTCCTTGCGTATAAACTACAAGTTTATCATCGTCTAACAATTCATCCACTAAGTTAATAGCAGTCATTAAATATCCTCCGCCATTACTTTGTAGGTCAATTATTAAGTCTTCCATTCCCTCTGCTCGAAGCCCTCTTACTGCTTTCGTTACTTCGTCCACAGTAGTGGCTGAAAAGTTATTTAGCTTCACATAGCCTACTTTGGGGGCTGCCATGTAGGAAGCATCTAAACTATAAATAGGTATTTTATCTCTCTCAACAGTGAATTCCAGAAGTTCCTTGCTTCCATCTCTTTTCATTTTCACTTGAACCTTGGTTCCTTTATCGCCTAACAATCGGTCTCGAACTCCTGTGTTATTTATTCCGGTTCCAGCCACAACTTCTTTGTCAATCTCAACAAATTGATCACCTGCTTGAATTCCAACTTTTTCAGACGGTCCTCCAGGAATTGCTTGAACAACGGTGATTGTATCTTTTACTATTTGAAAGCGAACTCCTACGCCAGAGAACGAACCTTTTAAAGGCGCGTTCATATCATGTATATCCTTTAATGAAATATATGCTGAATGCGGATCTAATTGGTCTAACATATAACGAATCCCATTCTCAACAATAACGGTATTTGTTACTGTATCTGAATAAACAGCATCAAAATAATTGAGTGCTTTCTCATATTCATTAATGGAGGTCAAATTATCCTTATCTCCCAAAATAGTATAAGAATAGCCATTGCATTCACTACGGGTAATAGTTTTAATTTTAGAACTATCTCCATCTGAAAGGGTCAGGTTAACCGAACTGTTCCTTTCTCCTGTTAATACTCTTGTAATGTCCAGGTATGAATAGAATTCTTCTATGCTCTGTTCTCCAATTTTTATTATTTTATCACCTTCTTGAATTTTTGCTTTGTCTGCCCCACTACCTGGGATAACGCTTTTTACCAGCAAGGTGTCTCCTTTAAATTTAAAAGAGATGCCAATTCCTTGATACTTGGTTTGCGTTGCAACCGCATACTTTTTTAGTAATGAATCCTTATGGTAAGCTTGAAAAGGAGATAGGTTGTTGTGCATTCCTCTAATAAAATCAAGTTCCAGCTGTTCTCTATCCACATCTTCGACATACATTCTATCAATGAGACTCATTAGCTCATTAACCTTATAAGTGGTAGTATATGTCTCACTTTCTATTTGAGCTAAACTAGATGATATAGCTAAAGATACTAAGAGTAATGTGCTTAAAATGTTCCTTATCATATAATGTGAATTGTCTTTAGTGAGATAACTATTGGGTGAAGTTATAAAAATACTCTCTTAAAATTTGTTAATAATGAAAATTGGTAAAAATATAGACTTAATCGGTGCTATACCAATAATTAATCCAACTTTTACATTAATTATAATCGCATTATCTTTTATGGTTACACCAATCCATAGCCAGTCGTTCAAATATGATCAGATAAAATATCAACGAGTAAGAGTAGCTTACAACGAGAATTACGATTTTATTGATAGCATGTTTCATGAAAAAAGTATCGACATTAATAAAATGAATATTTTTCTACGTGCTATTAAGTCTGAAAGAAAACTTGAATTATACGCCAAGAATAAAAACGATTCGATTTATACTTTAATTAAGTCATATGATTTCTGCTTTTTTTCTGGTGAACTTGGTCCAAAAAGGGCACAAGGAGATATGCAAATTCCAGAAGGGTTTTATCATATCGACCGTTTCAATCCGTCAAGCTATTTCTTTTTATCATTAGGTATAAATTACCCCAATATTAGTGATCGAAAATTAGCAAATTCGCGAGATGTTGGAGGAGACATTTTCATTCACGGTGATTGTGTTAGCATCGGCTGTATACCTCTTACAGATAAATGGATTAAAGAATTATATGTGATTTGTGTTGAAGCAAAAAACAACGGACAAAGTAAAATTCCTATTCATTTATTTCCATTCCGAATGGAGGATTATAGTAAAAATAGGTTGAGATATTCTGCTGAACTTAGCCGATTGAAGTTTTGGGATAGCTTAGCCAATGGATACAATTATTTTGAGGTAAAAAAGCAATTGCCAAAGATAAATATAAACGCATATGGGTTTTATCAGGTTCAATATTCTGATGTCGAAATCCCTCAATGAAATGAATTCGGATTTCAGTTATTTACTATTTCTTCAATTGTTTTTGCCAAATCAATATCTAATTGCGTTATACCTCCTTTATCATGCGTACTTAAGCGGATGTTTAATTTGTTGTAAACATTGAACCATTCCGGGTGATGATTCATTTCTTCAGCCACTTCACCAATTCTATTCATTGTGGCTAAGGCATCTTTAAAATTTGCAAAAACAAATTTTTTTATGATTCCATCTTTTTCATATTTCCAGCCCTCTAGCGATAGTAATGCCTTTTGAATTTCTATTTCGGTTAATCTTTTCATTGTTTTTATTTCACTTAAAGAGCATTGAAGAGGAGCGCACTATAAAAAGCTAGGTGACTTTCTGAAAAAATTACATTATTTACCCATTATAGGACATAAACAACTTGGTTGGTTTCGAAAAATTCACCTTCAACGTTTGAGCTAAAATACGAAGAAACGGTCCCGATACCTATCGGGAGGTAGGCAAGGCTGTTTGCCTTAGCTTGTGTTAGGCAGCGTTATTTATGTTTTTGATATTATCAAGCTCCTCCTTTTTGTTTAACCTTTCTTCTTCAATATCATAATCATCTTGAAGTCCAAGCCAGAATTTAGCAGAAGTTCCAAAGTACTTGGAAAGTCTAAGAGCTGTGTCAGCTGTTACTCTTCTTCTTCCTTTAGTGATTTCACTAATTCGAGTTTGAGGAATAAAGGTGTCTTTTGAAAGTCTGTAGGCAGATATTTCAAGAGGCTTAAGAAACTCTTCTAAAAGAATCTCACCTGGGTGTATGTTTTTTAAATCATTCATTTTAAATCCTTTTAATGATAATCAATTATTTCTGTTTGAAAAGCATTTCCATTTTCCCATTTGAAAATGATTCTCCATTGTTTATTAATTCGAATGCTATAAAAGTCTTTTAGATTCCCTCCTAATTTTTCTAATCGGTTAGAAGGAGGAATACGTAAATCCTGAATGTCAATAGAGTTATTCAGCATTCTGAGCTTTCTTCGACTTATTTCTTGAATTTCATTAGGAAGTTTTTTAGACCTCTTTCCATTCCAGATTTTTTCCGTTTCCTTATTGCCGAAAGACTTAATCATAGTTACTATTCTCGTTAGTAACGTCAAAAGTAACTAAAAGGTTGCTTTATTCCAAATTTTAATGATGCCCAACGTTTCGCAGATTTGCGATGTGACGGAATTTGCAGCAATATCTTACGTTTTACATCTAATGATTATTAGAAGCAGAATGTTTCATAGACCACTCAACCCGCCATATTCGCAAATGTGTTGTTATGGGTTGGTAAAATCAAAACTGCGAATTTTAGTTTATAGGTTCTCTACAGCTAAACATTGAGTTCTGCTTCCAATTATTGAAGTTCTGCCTCTTATCGAAGATATATTTATATCCATCGCTGAACCAGGAGCGGACTTTACATTGATACTACCATCCTCATTTTTTGGAATAATCTTATCCAACTGCTCATCAGATAATTTCACATTTATTGAACCATCAGCATTTGTTGGAACCAACTTATAATTTGCATTGAGATTATATTTTTGATTGTTATCATCTGCCATTGCAGGTGAAACGGAGTACACCATAAATCCAAATGATGCCATTAATAACGATGAACCAATCATCAATTTGTACCAGTTTTCAGAAACGAACTTTTTCATATTATTTAGTTTTAAATAATTGCCTACTCTATTAATGGATTTTTGGCATTCTCCGTTTTATTCCGGTTTAAACTTACCCATAACGTTGCGTATAAGAGCAGTAGCGGAGTGAAGCATCTGCTTTTCGAATAGCAAGATACTTAATTAAATCAAAAAACGGTGTGAGATTACTCCCAAACCGCTATTGCTTTTATACATTGTTATAGCCAGTTATTCTGATATCTACTCTAATATTTTATCGACAACTTCATAACCGGAAAGTATAGCACTTTGTACGGAGCCACGTATTATATAAAAGCCATTATGGGGAGTAATACCATGTGCATTATAAGTTTCTCCGGCAAAATAGACTTTATCAATAAGAGGAGCCATGAGGACATCTGATGCAGCTTGAAAATCAGACGTCCAAGTTCCTTGTGTATATGTTTGTTGACCCCAATCTTGATATATGTAAGAGCCCAAGTAATATTGAGATGCAAGTCCACTAAAATAACCATCTAACTCCTGAAGCACGCTGTCGACAATTGTATTTGGATCATTTAATAAATAATAGCTTTCAGCTGAAATACCAGTAGATAACAACCCTAAAACATGATCATTTGCTCCCTTTCCATATGCTACATCGTAATAAGTTTTTTCTCCACTACTTGTTTGACATGTAATGACATCTGGATAAAATTGATCAGAAAACTTCATAAACAACTTAAACCCTGGTAAAAACTCAACATCTTGCATAGCGGTAATTTTTTCTGAAGGCAAGGAAGGGATAAAAGTAATGGCATTCGATTTGAGTGCTCCAACTGAAACAGTTAAAATCACTTTATCTGCTTCATATTCTGTTCCATCTTCTGTTGTTAATATTACTTTCCCCCCCGAATAATCTATAGTACTTACCTTAGAATTATAGATAATGTTTTGCTCGACATTTTGGGCAAAGTTTGCATCAATAAAATCATACCATGTCGTATTCTTAAATTTATATTCTGTGATATAATTTGCATAGTAATCTACCATATCTTGATTAGAAATTTGTGAAATAGTATTTCCGACTACCTCTTGCGCATTCATAGGCTGATATAAAATGGTTTGAACATTTGGTTCGCTTCCTGGTTGATTTATTAAATAATTTAGAATTGATTTATCTTCATGAATCCACTCAGCACCTAAATCGATAGGAAAATCTGCAAAATTTTCGTTTTTCTGGATTCTACCCCCAACATTGTCGGTTGCTTCTAATATTTGATAGCTAATACCTTCCTCTTCTAATTTTTTTGCAGCGGCTAATCCAGAGGCGCCAGCTCCCACTATAATCACTTTTCCTGAAAATTCATTTCCATTATTGGAGGGGGAATTTGGTTCTGTATCTTTGTTACAAGCTGTAAATGAACAAACAAGGAGGAGAAATAATAGAGAACCTAGCGATGTGATTTTTAAGTGCTTTTTCATTAAGAATTAATTAATATGATTAATAATCCATAATGATAATTGATTAAGATCAGAATTTATTTGACATATGTCACAAAATTATGTCTTCGACCTTATTCGACTCAACGTTTCTCTGCTCAGACCTAAAAAAGATGCTAAATCTGTTAAAGATACTCTTTGTAGTAATTGAGGTTCTGCTTTTATCAATATTTCATAGCGTACTTTGCCAGGCTTTGATTGTAAATAAAGGAGTTCTTCTAAGAAAATAGCATGCCCAATAATCAGTTCATTTATTAATCGACTTAATGATGCTTTAGTTTCTGTTAGGCTTTTAAATGCCTTAGTATTGATTCTGATGAACTCCGAATCTTCAAGTAGTTCAATAGTTTCATTGGATGTTAGTCCTTCAAAAGTTTTGATAGTTGATACCATCTCTTTTTCAAAGGCAAACCAAGTGCAGATTTCATTCCCTTCGTGCAAATAATATGACTTAACGCTTCCTTTGGTTATGAAGTAAAAGTATCCGTGTCTTTTTCGTTCCTGTATTAATTCTGTTCCTTTCGAAAGTTTTAGATAATCGCAAAAACCTGCAATTTCACTAAGCGTATTGCTTTCCAAATATGAATACAATGATTTTAAAAATATTATAATTTCAGATTTATTCATTGTGTCTTTTTGATGAAATTGGCTCTAACGTGTGCTAAAACACATATGTGTTTTATCCTACTATGGTGCAATCTAATTAAAAACCTTCAAAAATACTACTATCACTACTTTTTATGTTTTTTAATGTTGTCAAACGGACTTTTTATTTTGGTAAAATCAGATTTGGATTTGACGAAACATGGTTTTATGAAGTATTTTTCTAGTTCAAACAGAATTTCATGGCGGTTATTTGACTAAAAAACTATTTTTATCTCTTTTAACTACCCATTATAGGAACATAAACAACCTGCTTGGTCTCGAAAAATTCACCTTCAAAGAAGTCAGGTATTTTATACAATGTTGGTTTGTATTTCAATTTTGCTTCGTTTAATTCTTCATGTAAATCTCCTCCTTTCAGGTAGAGAATTCCGTTTCGAATTGCATTGTTGTTCTTCGATTTAAACTTAGTATTAACCCAAGGAATAAAACGATTTAGTCGAGTAACAGCTCGGCTAATTACAAAGTCAAATGAACCTTTTATTTCCTCTGCTCGGCGGTGCTCTGAAGTTAAATTGGTTAAACCAAGGGCAATAGAAACTTCGGTTACGACTTTAATCTTTTTCCCAATAGAATCTACTAAGTGGAATTTACATTCTGGAAAGAGTATAGCTAATGGTACTCCTGGAAATCCTCCACCTGTTCCCACATCGAGCAACATAGTTCCAGGTTCAAAAGAGATTACTTTAGCAATTGCCAAAGAATGCAAAACGTGACGCTCGTAAAAGTTGTCAATATCTTTTCGGCTAATAACATTTATCTGCTCATTCCAATGTTGATATAAGCCTTTCAGTTCAGCAAACTGTTTAATTTGTTTATCTGATAAACCAGGAAAGTATTTTACAATTGATTCCAATAGAAGGCAAATTAGATTCTGTCTTTTGAGTTTTTTAATATGTTGTGAAGAGATTCACGTGCTCTGAATAATTGAGCTTTAACCGTCCCTAATGGCAGGTTCAACTCTTTAGAAATTTCATCGTAACTAAATTCTTTGAAATACCTTAGTTCAATTAATTCTTGGTAACGCGGCTTTAATTTTTTAACTATAGCTCGCATCATGATGATTTTTTGTTCACGAATTGCTTCTTCTTCAGGATTTCTGTTTCCTGATTTTAGTTGCATCATCAAAGAATCACCATCTTCGTTTTCGAAACGATTATCTATAGAAAGAACATTTTTTTTCTTCTTACGAATAAAGTCAATACAATTGTTGGTAGCAATTTTAAACAACCACGTACTAAAAGCATAATTAGGTGTATATTGGTGCAGACGTTTAAAGGCTTTTCCAAATGCTTCAATTGTTAAATCTTCTGCATCGTCACGATTGTTTATCATTTTTAAGAGCATAAAAAAGATAGAGTCTCTGTAGCGTTCCATCAGCTCAGCAAAAGCTTGTTGGTCATCCGATTTTACTGCTCGTTGTACAAGAATAAAGTCATACTTAGCTTTATCCGAAAGGTGATCTGTCGATATATGTTCATCTTCGTTTGAACCCATGCCTCCGCTTCTTCTTTTTCTTGTTACTAAATAATAAAATAGGATTAATTATTAACATAACTACTTCAAAAAAGGGTGCTAATAATATTAAATCTCTATTCCCCATTATCCTAAAGGGACGGATAAAGATAATCATTTGCAATAGTACTCTAAACCCTACAATTCCTAAAGCTATATACCACCAATTGTGCATAACCAAGAGTATTGGAAGTAAAATGTACATTATAACTAGGCTAACGGGGTAAAGTGTAAGTAAAATCTTGTGATAGGTTTTATAGTGCTTTCCTGTGGTAAGGTGTCTTTTCTTTTGATACCACCAATCTGTAAAATTCTTTTTTGGAATGGATACCGTAATTGCTTCTTTCGAAAAAACAACAGCAGTATTTGTTTTGGTTCCCGCTTCATTAACAAATAAATCATCGTCTCCGGAAGGGATGTAGTAATGACTTTTAAAACCTCTTACAGAATCATATAGCTCTTGCGTGTAGGAAAGGTTTCGGCCAACTCCCATGTAAGGGATACCTGTTTTTGCCAAGGATAAATATTGAATCGCTATTTGCCCAGCATCGTATCGAATAATTTTATTTAAAACTCCTTTTTCACGCGCGTACGGACTAGCCCCTAAAATTAAGTTTTTAGATCCCGTATGTCGTGAAGCCATTTCTTTTAGCCAGTTTTTACTATTCGGATAACAGTCAGCATCTATGAATACTAATAATTCGTGTTTTGCTGCTTTTATCCCCAAAGTAAGTGCAAACTTCTTAGCAAACCCATCCTTTTCTAGATCTGGAACTTCAACTATGTGGAAGTTGTTATGTTTTATTGCAAAAGCTTGCAAAATATCAATGCTTTTGTCCCAAGATCGATCATTTACTATTATGATTTCAAATTCTGGATAATCTTGTTCGAATATTTTGGGTAGAAATTTAATTAGGTTTTGTTCTTCATTTCTTGCCGCAATTACTATTGAAACTGGCTTGAGTTTTTCTATTACAACAGGTTTTTGTTTAAATATTAGTCGAATGAAGAAAACGAGGAAATAGAGTAACTGAAGTAAAAATGCCCCTAAATATATTATAAACAATAGGTTCTCCGTATTTAATTCTAGCTTCATGAATGATTTTGTGATGCTAAAAGTACTCTTCTAAAAGTTATTTTATCTTTGCTGCAGTTCAACTTTATTCACATATTTATGAACTTTACATTAGAAAAAACGGATTCCAAGTCCAAAGCGCGTGCAGGCGCTAGTAGAGACAGCTCATGGGAAAATTGAAACACCCATGTTTATGCCAGTTGGCACAGCCGGAACTGTAAAAGCCGTGCATCAGCATGAAATTAAGGATGATATTAAAGCGCAAATTATTTTGGGAAATACTTACCACCTTTATTTACGTCCAGGGTTAGAAGTGATTGAAAATGCTGGAGGATTGCATAAGTTTATGAATTGGGAGGGTCCTATTTTGACGGACTCAGGTGGCTTTCAAGTTTATTCATTAGGGGATAGTAGAAAGATTAAAGAAGAAGGGGTAACCTTTCGGTCACACATTGACGGGTCAAAACATCTGTTTTCTCCTGAGTATGCAATTGATATTCAGCGTACAATAGGAGCGGATATCATAATGGCATTTGACGAATGTACACCGTATCCATGTGATTATTCTTACGCTAAACGATCTATGCATATGACCCATAGATGGTTAAAAAGGTGTTGTGAACGTTTTGATTCTACAGAAGGAAAATATGGTTATGACCAAACATTTTTTCCAATTGTTCAAGGAAGCACTTATAAAGATTTAAGAAAAGAATCTGCAGAAATGATTGCTTCTTTTGAAAGAGAAGGAAATGCCATTGGTGGACTTTCAGTTGGTGAGCCAGCAGAAGAAATGTACGCTACTACGGATTTAGTTTGTAACATACTACCGGAGGATAAGCCTCGTTATTTAATGGGAGTTGGAACACCCATAAACATAATCGAGAACATAGCCTTGGGTGTTGATATGTTTGATTGCGTGATGCCAACTCGGAATGCAAGAAATGGTATGCTGTTTACAAGTGAAGGTTTTATTAATATCAGAAATGAAAAATGGAAAAATGATTTTTCTAATTTGGACTCCAATGGAACTTCCTATGTAGATTCTCAATATTCTAAAGCATATTTAAGACATTTAATGATTTCCAAAGAAAGACTGGGTTCACAAATAGCTTCATTGCATAACCTAGCGTTTTATGTATGGCTAACAAAAGAAGCGAGAAGACAGATAATTGCAGGTACGTTCTCAGCATGGAAAGACAATATAATACCTAAACTGGGCAATAGGCTTTAGCAAATTGGCTAAATGAAAAAATTGGATTTATACATAACGAAGAAGTTTTTAGGGACTTTCATATTTATGATAATGGTGATAATGAGTATTGCTATTGTTATAGACATAAGTGAAAAGTTAAGAGATTTTACAAATCCAGATTACAACCTCACTTTTTGGGAAATAGCCATAGATTATTATCCTTATTTTTTCTTGCATTATGTCAATTTGTTTAGCTACTTAATAATATTTTTATCCGTATTATTTTTTACGGGGGTTATGGCTCAGCGCTCAGAAATAATAGCAATATTATGCAATGGTGTCAGTTTTTGGAGGTTTACAAGACCTTATATGGTTGTATCCACGGCGCTTCTCATTTTTGCATTGTTTATGAACCATTTAATGGTGCCAAATGCAAATAAGCAAAGACTGCTCTTTGAAAGCAAATACACTCCGGTGAATGGTTCTTTTCAGAATATAAATTTACAAATGAATGAGAAGACAACCTTGCATTATAAAGTGTTTAACGCAAAATTGAATATAGTAACAAGAATGTGGGTGGAAACCTGGGAAAAGAATGATAGAGGCCTTTATGAGTTAAAAACAGATATGCAGGTAATGAAGGCTTATGGTGATAGTGTTTCGAATAAATGGAAGTTAGATAAAGTTTTTATTCGCGAAATAAATGATTCAAATGAAGTAGTAAAGCAAATAGCAACGATCGACACTGTTCTAAGTTTTAATGTTAAAGACCTTGGTCAGAGAGATAATATTATGGAGTCAATGACTACCTCTGAATTGGTGAAATTTAGAAATCAGGAAAGAAACAAAGGGTCTAATATTGTTCCAAAAATAGAAATTATTCTTTATGAGAGATCTGCCTATCCATTTGCAACTTATATATTAACATTAATCGGGGTTGCAGTTTCTTCCAGAAAGTCAAGGGAAGGAGTAGGTAAAAACATTATTATTGGATTGATGGCAAGTGTACTCTATATTTTCTTTATGAAAATGACTACGGTAGCCTCGTTAAATGTTGGGTTAGCTCCTATAGTGGCTGTGTGGGTGCCAAATGTTATTTTTGCTGTTGTAGCAATTGCTCTTTATACAATAAGATTAAGGGAGTAGGTGTCAAAAAAACATCTCAAGCATGTCATTAGAAAATGCCTCAAAACCTTCTTTCAGGTTTTTCAAAGGATTATTTTATTACATTCTCCAAGTCATAAATCGAATAATAAACCGTTTAAATTTATTCGTAGGGGGGTATATTAATTTTATAGTTGTAAAACCTCTTAATTGTTTTAAAATAGCTCTTTCATTTGAAAAGGCAGTAAAGCCATATTTTCCATGTGACCTTCCAATTCCGCTGTGACCATTTCCTCCAAAGGGTAAGTTTCCATGAATAAATTGAATAGTAGTTTCGTTTATTGCGGTGGTACCTGCAGATGTATTGCGAATAATGTTCTTCGTGTTTTTTTTGGATGAAGAAAAAATGTAAAGAGCTAATGGAGCTTCCTCCTTGTTGATTATTGAAGTCGCGTCATCAAGCAATTGAAAATCAATTAATGGTAATACAGGTCCAAAAATTTCATCTTTAAAAATAGCCGAACTAGTAGTTATGTTGTCCAATATGGTGGGCGAAATGTAGTTGTCATCGGAATTAATTTCGTTACCTATAATAACATTAGCGCCTTGCTCAATACTTTTGTCTATTAGTGATGTAATTCTTTTAAAATGATGCTTGTTTACCACTCGGGTGAGTTCATTATTACTTTGAACTTCCTCTTTGGTTTGCCCATACATTTTGGTAAAAGCTTTTTTCAATTCTATAATTAGTTTTGCCTTAATTTTGGAGTGAACTAAAACGTAATTTGGGGAAACACAAGATTGCCCATTATTTATTAACTTACCCCATATTAATTTCTGGGCTGTATCTTTCAGGTTAGCTGTATTGTCAACAATAACAGGGTTTTTCCCGCCAAGCTCTAATGTGACTGGTGTAAGGTGGTTTGATGCAGCTTTCATTACTATTTTTCCAACTTGTGGACTTCCAGTAAAGAAGATGTGGTCCCATGCTAATTCAAGTAACTGGGTTGTCTCCTCCACACCGCCTGTAATAACAGTTATCTCTTCGGGAGGGAATAATTCAATAATCATTCTAACGATTAATTGTTCGCAGTTTGGTGTTAATTCAGATGGTTTTAGCACCGCACAATTACCTGCTGCTATTGCAGAAATCAAAGGTCCAATTGTTAAATTGAAAGGGAAATTCCAAGGTGCGATAATAAGGTTAAGTCCTTTCGGTTGTAAGATTATATGTGATTTACTTCCTAGGAGATATAAAGGTGTTTTTACTCTTTGCGGTGCCGCCCAATCTCTTAAGTTTTTTAAAGCATCATTGATCTCAGAAATTACAGGTTTTATTTCTGCTATTCGGACTTCTTCAGGAGATTTTCTGAAATCGTCATACAATGCTTTTATTATATGGCTTTCATTTCCTTTGATCCACTTTTTCACTTTTTTCAGCTTCTGCTTTCGTTCAAAAAGTGAGCTTTTTCGTAAGGTATTTTCGAAATAAAATTGTTGATTATTTCTTATTTCTTGAAATGGATTAGCCATTTTCTAAAAAGAGTTTATTTCAAGGTATAAAACATTGTAATTACTGTTGAGTCTTGCAGTGCATTAATATCGCCAAATTGAATGATTCCGTTATTCGCTAATTCGATAGGGTTAAAAACTCCAGAAGCCATTAATTCAGATCCACTAACATCATTGTCGTATAATGTCCATTCGTAATTATGATTGAATAATTGCTCTTGATATGGAGCAGACCATGATGGTGTTGAACTTGGAGCGATGTCTCCAATTTCGGGACTTTCAAATAAAATATCTCCTGTAAGTTGATTAGTAATGGTTAGCAGCACATCAGGTCTAGTTGCATTCCCAACTGCAATAAGGTCCCAGTCTTGTCCACTATTCGCAGGGTCTTGATCAGGATGATTAGTAAGCTCATACAGGTCGATATATGCATATTGGCATGTCCCGTCGTCGTAATCAATACTAGCATCATGAATAGGGGAGTCTGTGTCAAAACAGCCACCTATTTTCTCGTCAATAACTTCAACCTTTTTACAAGCACCAGATAAAACAATCGAAAAAACCAAAATGGTTCCTGAAAGTAAATTGATAGTATTCTTCTTCATTTTATATAGAATTAAAGCTGAAAATTATTAAAAACTGTATCCAATTCCTAGATTAATGGAAAACTGCGCATTCGTACTTTTGGTAAAAGCAGAATGGTTCATGTAATCAAAAAAGAGTGGGCTAATTCCGGCCTTTGCCATAAGTCCACCTTCCGGTTTTTCATAACGGTACTCTAGCACAATATGGGCAAACCATTCTTTCATTTCCTTTAGTGTGGGTTCAGGTGCCAAGCCAATGTTTGAATTGTCAATTTTAATATCTAAGATTTGGTACTTCCATAAAGTTGTTCCGTATCCAAGTACAACATGGTGTTTTCCAAAACTGTATTTAGCATTAATTTCTAGTGGAAGTACCCGATCTTTTGTTTTTTCAATGTCCGTAAATCCCGGTAGAATTGAGAATCCGACACTACCGTTAAATGCTAGTTTTTCATCAATCCTATAGATTTCTCTCTCATAATTGAAAGAATACAACAACCCTTTGCCTAATAGTTCAAAATAAACTGAGTTTTTAGAAGAAACATAGCCCTTTTCTGATGATGCATGGCTGCTTTTTTCCTCTTGAGAACTAATGAAAATAGAAGTAGTTAAGAATACAAGAGTAAAAAGAATTCGCTTTATCATTTGATGATAATTTTTGTTAATTTCGTTGATAAATATAGTGAATTATTTTTTACCGCAATAAACAATTAACAAAGGTTCGTTATGGGAAGAAAAGCAACTGCTAAAGAAAGAAAGCCGCTAAATGCCAAACAGCAAAAATGGTTGAGAGATGTAATGCCATACTTTTATAAGAATGGTATGCGTAAGCCTACAATGGATCATATTGCTGAACATTTGAACCTAAGTAAAGCTACTATTTATAATTATTATTCTTCTAAAGAAGATTTAATACATGATGCATTGTGGTTCAAACTTATTGAACTTCAAAAATTCCGAGACTTATTATTTGATGAATCCGTTGAATTTACAGAAAGATATTATAAAGGAGCACGGTTTTTCACGACAAGCTTAAAAGGAATGTCTGCTCTTTACCTAGAAGATTTAAAGAATTATTTTCCAAAAACATGGGCTGATGTTGATTTGTTTAGAGAAAAGTCTGCAGAAAATATCAAAACTTATTATCAAGCCGGCATAAATAAAGGAGTTTTTAGGAGCTTTAATGTTGATATGATGGCAGAATCAGATTTATTTTTCTTCGATATGATGATTGATGCTAAGTTTCTCAGAAAGCATGATATAACAGTTGAAGAGGCGTTCGCTCAATATTTCAAAATGAAATTTTACGGGGTTTTGGTGTCGGAAAAGTTGGTGTTTTCAAATTAGAATGTTTATAAACTATAACTATTTAAATAGTTATAGTTGTGCTTTTTTTGTTATTTCGGAATTACAACAACTAAAAGCAATTTGCATTGGGTATTCAATTCTTGTTAGGTTTTTATGTTGTTCTATGCTTTCCTGAGGGTTTATGTCAATAGATGAATTAAAAGAAAAATATACTTACTCAACTTCTAGTTTTGTTGAAATTGATGGGCTAGATATTCATTATTGCGACGAAGGCGATGGAGAAGTGATATTGTTAGTTCATGGGACGTTTTCTTCACTTCATACATTCGATGATTGGAATGAAATATTAAAAAAGCAATATCGAGTAATCCGATTGGACCTACCCGGATTTGGTTTAACAGGACCAAGCCCAAGATATGAGTATAGTATTGACGACTATTCAGGTTTTTTAGATGCATTTTTAGAAAAACTGAATATCAAATCATGTTGCTTAGCAGGAAGTTCTTTAGGAGGATGGATTTGTTGGGAATTTGCAGTAAATTATGAAAATAGGGTTGATGAATTAATTTTAATTAATTCTGCAGGATATGTTGGAGAAAAAAGTATGCCATTGCCATTTGTAATAGCTAAAACTCCTGTTCTTAGAAATGTGTTTAACTATGTCCCAAGAGCTGTTGTTCGAAGATTTTTGAGACAGGTGTTTGAAGATCAATCTAAAGTAACTGATAAGGTTGTAAATCGCCACTATGATTTGTTTCATAGAGAAGGAAATAAAGAGGCTTTTGTTAAATTAGCAAATTCGGATCATGTTTACAATACGGATCTTCTCGCACAGCTTTCAATCCCCGTGTTAATTATGTGGGGAGCCAATGATAATTGGATTAATGTTAAGCATTCTAGAAAATTTGAAAAAGATATTCCGAATTCAGAAGTAGTTATTTATGAAAATGTGGGCCATGTTCCCATGGAGGAGATTCCAGAAAAATCTGCCGCAGATTTAATTTCTTTTTTAGAGAGAAACCAATCCCTATCTACCTATTTTTCATAAAAAGCTATCTTTACAGCATTATTGTAAGTAGGGTGCTTCGACAACTTCTATATCTCTGTTTTATTTTAAATGCTTTTTCGGCCTTTGCATATAAAGAGGACAGCACATTATCTCAATTGAAAATTATTGAAGGTAAAATCAATCCTAAATCAATTGTTCATTCGGGAAATGGGCTATTTTTTGCCCAAAACATGATGTATAAGCATACCGTTACCGTGTACGACAGAAACTTTCAGTTATTGAAAACTATTTCAGATAAGGTAGAATTGAATAAGTACGGTTATTCTAAAAGAGACGGATTGTACAGAGGTTCTCCTGTAGAATGCACATTTACACATGATGGTAGATTTGCTTGGGTTTCCAATTATAATATGAGTGGAGGAGCGGAAACGGAATTCAACAAGCCTGGTTGCGATAATTGTCACGGGACAGGAATTTACGATAGTAGCTTTGTATATAAAATTAATTCTTCCACATTGTTGATTGAAGCGATTGTTAAGGTTGGTGCAGTTCCCAAATATTTGGCGGCTACACCTGACAGTAAATATGTATTGGTTACCAATTGGAGTAGTAGTGACTTGAGTATTATAGATACGGACAAATTAAAAGAAATTAAAAGAATAAAATTGGGGACTTATCCTAGAGGAATTGAAGTGGATAGTTCAGGGACTAAAGCTTATATAGCTATAATGGGGTCAAGTAAAATAGCTGTTATTGATTTAAGAACTTTTGAGAAGACTTGGATAAAAGATGTAGGAAAATCTCCTCGTCATTTATGTATGAGTCCAAAAAATGATTATCTGTATGTAAGTTTAAATGGAGATGGAGTAGTTGGAAAGATTGATTTATCTACCAACGAGGTTACAAAAATTAAAACAGGAAGTCTTCCTCGTTCGATGGCTCTCTCTGGAGATGGAAGGCATTTGTATGTAGTCAATTACGGAAGTGATAAATTGACAAAAGTCAGAACTTTAGATATGCAGGTTGTGGACAATATTAAAACAAATGATAAGCCAATCGGGATTACCTATGACGATGAAACTAATAATATATGGGTAGCTTGTTATGAAGGCAGTATTATGGTGTTTCATGATAGTTATTATGATTCTAGGGTAACCGATTTGCTACATGACGAATTGCTTGCGCAAAATGCTGAAGAAATAGAGTTCAGAAAAAAGGCGCCACCAGAAATTGAATTGCCACGTAAAGAAAAGGTAGCTCTATTGGAATATGAAATTGAACAGCCTTTAGATGTTTTATCGGATAAAATTATTAGCAATAAAGTGAATAAATATTATTTGGTAGCTGGTAGTTTTAAAAATAAATTAAACGCCGAAGGATTGGTGAAAGAATTATCAGCTAAAGGATATGCGTCGTTCATCTATTTTAATCTAGAGAATGAATTTACCTATGCCTGTGTCAACTCTCATACTAAAAAATCAATGGCAATTCAACAATCTACTGCACTAAAAGAAGATGGTATTGCTGTCTGGGTGTATTCGGTTAGGTAACCAATAATAGATAAATGTTGATTGTTCCTAATTCAAATTTTTTCGTTAAGTTTGGTATATTATTAGATAAAAAACGGAAAAAAACCTATGAAAACACAATATCCGAAATTGCGAGCAATTGAATTAGAGCGAGGCTTTATAGAACTTTTGCAAGGAAATATAGTCCTTTTAAAATTTAAAGAAAACGGTTTTTTTGAGTTAAAAGATGCTATAGAAGCAAACAAGGCTATCTACTCAATTGTAAAAGGTAAGCCGTTTTTGTCTTTAGTCGATGCACGTGTATATGGGAGTATTTCAGCTGGTGCTCGAGAATTTTTTGCAAAAGATACTTTAACGAAGGAAATTAAAATTGCTGAAGCAATTGTTATTAATACTTTGCCTGCCAGATTATATGCTAAATTTTATATACGATTAAGTAAATCTGCTAATCCGGTTAAAATATTTAGTGACATTTACGATGCTAAATTGTGGTTACAATTGCAACAAAAAAGCATGTTTGGCGAAGTACTTGAAAGAGATGTCCTTTTTCATGAGAAATTCAAGAATAACTAAAGGTATTTATTGGTCGCAATCGCAATTAGGTTTTTCCGAGAATAAATATTCGACAGCGTAAGTTTTACTTTTATCTGTTTTTTCTTTCAGCTTAGCTACCCTATTTAATCTTGTTTTAGTAGCTCCCTGTTCAATCCAAAATATGAAGGTTACATCATTTATTTCTTTTTCAATAAAAAACAATGGATTTGGTTTCTTGTTTGGGTAACTGTGAGTGAACAATACTTCTCCATTTGTAAATAGCGCGTCAATATCTGTGTCAGTTATTCCATAGCAGTCCATTTCACATTTAAAAATCTTTTCAAATCTCAATTTATTTGAAGATAGTTTTTCTAATGTCATATCATTTGGCAAATACATGGCTTTTGCAATATCAGATTCTCCTAAGCAGTTCTTGGATGTTTCTAGGTCATTGAATTTCGAAATAAAAACAACAGAATCTCTTTCGTATAAGTCAAAAGAAATTTTTAAATCATTATGCTTAATAACATATACTTTTTGCTCACTTATTTTATTAACGTTGTTTAATTTATAATTTTCAAGTTTTACATTTGTGGAACTTGCTCCAAAGTTAACATCGCCATTAGCTAGTAATAAAAAGACATCTTTTTTAGTAATGTTGTTACTTGCCATCAGACAAGAGTCCTGAGCAGTGAAGTAGATATTACTCGTGCGAATGGAGTTAAGCACTCTTTCGTTAGGTAACCATTCGCAGCCTCTTCCTTTAAAGATGATTAAGCAAGCAATTAGCCCAATGCTAAAACCTATTAAATAATATTTTAATCGACCTCCAAAATTCATATGTCTTTTATAAAAAAGTCCCATACCAACCCCGATAGTTATCGGAGTCGGGATGGGACTTCAAAAGTACTAATAATATCAGTTTCTCCGAGGAGAAAAAATCTAATATCTGTAATGATCTACTTTGTATGGACCTTCAATTTTAACATCAATATAATCCGCTTGATCTTGTGTCAATGTTTCTAACTCAACACCAATTTTAGCTAAATGCAACCTTGCTACTTTTTCATCCAAGTGTTTAGGTAGCATGTATACTTCATTTTTGTATGCATCAGTATTGTTCCATAACTCTAATTGAGCCAAAGTTTGGTTTGTGAATGAATTACTCATTACAAAAGAAGGGTGTCCAGTTGCACAACCTAAATTTACCAACCTACCTTCAGCTAAAACGAATATAACATTACCGTTAATATTGTACTGATCAACTTGTGGTTTAATAGTGTCTTTTGTTTCACCATATTTACCATTTAACCAAGCCATGTCAATTTCATTGTCAAAGTGTCCAATGTTACAAACGATTGTTTGGTCTTTCATTGCTTCAAAGTGTCTTCCTTGAATAATGTTAAAGTTACCAGTAGTTGTAACAATAATGTTTGCTTCTTTACAAGCATCATCCATTTTCTTCACTTCAAAACCGTCCATTGCAGCTTGTAAAGCACAAATTGGATCAATTTCAGTAACAATAACCCTTGCTCCTGCACCAGCTAATGAAGCAGCAGAACCTTTTCCAACATCACCATAACCAGCAACTACAGCAACTTTTCCTGCCATCATCACATCAGTAGCTCTTCTAATTGCATCAACTAGAGATTCTTTACAACCGTATTTGTTGTCAAATTTAGATTTAGTAACAGAATCATTTACATTGATTGCTGGCATGACTAATGTACCTGCCTTCATTCTGTCATACAATCTATGAACACCAGTAGTTGTTTCTTCTGATAATCCTTTGATTCCTGCACATAACTCAGGGTACTTATCAAAAACCATATTTGTTAAATCACCACCATCATCTAAAATTAAGTTCAATGGCTTACCGTCTTTAAACCCATTAATTGTTTGGTCAATACACCAATCAAACTCTTCATCACTTAACCCCTTCCACGCATATACAGGAACGCCTGTAGCAGCTATTGCAGCAGCAGCCTGATCTTGTGTTGAGAAAATATTACAAGATGACCACGTAACTTCAGCACCTAAAGCTGTTAACGTTTCAATTAAAACAGCAGTTTGAATAGTCATGTGCAAACATCCTGCAATTCTTGCTCCAGCTAAAGGCTTAGAATCACCGTACTCTTCTCTAAGAGACATTAAGCCTGGCATTTCAGCCTCAGCAATTGTAATTTCTTTTCGTCCCCAGTCAGCTAAAGAAATATCTTTAACCTTATAAGGTAATCTTTCTGTTGTAGTTGTCATATCTATGTTAAGTTTAATAAGTTCTATTACATGCTTTTTTCGCAAAGCGAGTGCAAAGATAAGGGATTACTTTATAAAATCAAATGATAAGGAGCATGGGATTGTTAAAGTAATGTAAAATTTGTGTTTTGATTTAAAGGTGTGAATTGATCTTACTTTGAAGGGTTTACGACCTGTTAGGTGAGAGGAGCTAATTTGCTTTCCAAAAACCCCTGAAAGGGAATCATAATTAGCTCCATTGCTAATTATTTAAAATAATAACAGTCAAGCCTTTTTCAACTCGATTAAATAGGTTGATTACATCTTCATTTTTCATTCGCACACAGCCGTGCGAAGCCGGTTGTCCAATAAGACCTTCTTCGGCAGTTCCATGGATATAAATGTGTCTTTCGTAAGAATCTAGTTCACCACCTTTGTTAATGCCATTTTCTAATCCTTCAAGTGTTAAAATTCGTGTGGTGATAGCGTCTTCTCCTGTTTTTATGGGGTTGGTTTGAATGCTGGCAATGTTTCCGGTATATTTCCTAGCTTTTAAAATTCCTCCAATAGGAACATCAGACCCAAATTTTCCTTTTATCTTGTGAAGTCCGATAGGTGTCATGTCACTACCGGCTTTTGTTCCAGCACCATGAGCAGAGGTAGACACCGGGTAAGATATTACGTGATTTCCATTTAAGTATAAGTCTAATTCTTGTCTTTTGACTCCTACGTAGATAAAGTTTTCAAAACTATGGTCAGGGTATTTTATTGACAGGTATTCCAGTAAAAATTCATTGTTTTTTACAGGGGAATTTGTTCTTGGATTTGTGAAAAATGAAGCATTAATTAAGGACGAGGAGAAAAGTACAATGCTTAAATTAAAAAGGAACTTTTTGGATATTATGTCAAGTTTCAAAAATGTCATCTCATTTCGTTTAAGAATACGTAATTACGGTATTTTCTAAAATAGGTTATAAAATATAAGAGATACCTTTATGCATAGTAAATGGAAATTAGTAAAAGTAATTCTAATTCAGAAGAAACTAATAAAACCAAAGTGAATTTTAGCGGACTTAATAATAAATGGGCTGCCTTTTTGACTCCCTAATGCATAGCTAATAGAGAATATTCCCGGTTTTGTGCTAAAATTTATTCCAACTCCTGTACCTATAGGGGTGTCTGTGATAAAGTTTCCTTTTACTCTATTCTCATACCAAGCTCCATCAATAAATATGAAAATATTGGAGTTTTGCTCTAAAAGAAACCTATATTCTATAGTTCCAATAGCAAAGCTTGAATTATAAATAGACTCTTCGTCAAAGCCTCTTAACCTTATATTTCCACCTATTCTAAATAATTCGTTAGTAAACATGTTTTCATTGAAAATGAACCCAGTTTTGGAGCCTAATTTAATTGTACTTCTTTTCTTTATTGGGATGTAAAAATCCAAATTTGATTGGATTCCAAATTGAGCGGTTTTTAAATTTATGTCCTCATAAACAACAGGGTTTAAGTTATTGTTTTTACGAATGGTTTTTGTTCCAGCTGAAAAGGATAAAAAAGCAGCATACCCTTTTGTTGGGTTGTATTTGTAATTTAATTTAATTGACTTCATTTCAATTCCATACGAACTATTGCTGATATCGGCAAATTCTGGAAGTGTTGTTACAAATTGAAACTGTTGTGTAGAAAGTAAATTTGAACTTTTGTTCTGGTAAAAAACAGTGAGTGTATTGTCGCTATTAAAAAAATACTGAACACCTATTTTCCCTTCAATATTTAAAAATGTTGTATCTCTTTTATATAAAGAAAATTTTGTGTCAATTCCAAAAGATGAGTTGAGCAAAAAGGGGTAAGAAAAAGCCGTTTGGAGGTTTTGTGTCAGTGGCTGAAGTTTTCTCCAGTTTAATTGTATGGTTTCGCCTTTGTGCAATGCATTCAATAGCTTAATATTTACATCACCTGTTATGTTGATTTTCCCATCATCATCTGGTAATAAGCCTATAATTCCATTAAAGTTACTAGCAGGCTTGTTTTTTAAATAGACGTAGATATTGCATTTACTGTTTACAAATTCATATTCTGAGGGTTTAATAGCTTGTAGAAAAGGGCTTTCTTTTATTCGTGTCTCTATCTGGTTGATTATTTGTTGTTGGTAAATGTCATCTGGGTTAATTTGTAGAATATTGTAAATCAACTTATTGGAATTTTGAGCTTCTCCTTTGACAAAAATAGTGTCAATTCTAATTAATGGTCCTTTATCAATTAATAATTTACTGCTCAGTTGGTTATTGTTAAATGTTATACTATCCAATTTAATGCTGGCAAAAGGAAAGCCATTGTTTTCGTAATAGGTAAGTACTTTGTCAAATAACTTTGATAATTGTTGAGGGTTAAATGGTTTATTGGAAAATAATTTCTCTCTAAAACCTGAAGAGCCTAGCGCATCTTCATTTTCTGGGTTAAAGGTTAGCCTTGAGAAAGAATAGAAATCTCCGGAATGAATGTAAATGTCCATTTTCCAAAGAGAATCATCTATAAAAACGCTGTCAATTCCTGCTGCCAAATATCCATTTTGGATCAGCGAGTTTTGTATTACTCTTAATTTCTGTTTATGGTTTTTTCTTGAGAGATGTGTGAAACTCTTATCTAAATCATAATTTTCTGGTAATCCATGAAAGTTATTCGACCATGATTGTGCATATGCAATATTTGCGAATAGCAAAAGAATAGATATGTAGAGGTATTTTGGCACTTTATTATAGCTTTATTCAATTCTCCAATCGATTGGCTCTTTGTTTAAACTAATTAATAGCTCATTTGTTTTACGGAAATGTCCATTTCCAAACCAATAACCTCTATTTGCGCTTAAAGGAGAGGGGTGACCTGAAGTTAGTATGTGGTGATGTTCTCTATTGATAAATTTAATTTTCTTTTTTGCAAAACCTCCCCAAAGTAAAAATATTAGATCCTTCTTCTGAAAAGACAATTGTTTAATGATTTCATCCGTAAATATATGCCATCCAAAGTCAATATGAGAATTTGGTTCGTCTTTTCGCACGGTTAATGAAGCGTTTAATAATAATACGCCTTGTTTGGCCCATCTTTCTAGGTTACCACTTTTTGGGTAGGGTATTTTAAGGTCATTTTGGATTTCTTTAAAAATATTTTGCAATGAAGGAGGGTGATTTATGTTGTCTGAAACAGAAAAGCATAAACCATTGGCTTGACCCTTTCCATGATATGGGTCTTGGCCAATAATTATTACTTTAACATTATTAAAGGGCGTCAAGTTAAGTGCTGCAAAAATATCTTTTTCTGGGGGGAATATGGTAGAGGTTTTCGTCTCAATAATTAAAGTTGACTGTAGCGCTGTGAAATATTCTTTGTCAAATTCTGAGGCTAACGCATGCTTCCATCCTTTCTCGATTCCATTTATTACATTATTCATGTTCATAACTTTGGTGTTTTGTTCTTTGTAAAAGTGGATATTATTTTTAATATTTGCGGTCAAAACCTATCGGAAAGTCAAAACAAATAAAAGTCTAATAATTTTAATGAAAGTATTTAAAAACCTAGTCGCTATTGTGGGAATAACATTCTGTTTGGTGTCATGCTCTCAGCATACCACTTGTGCTGCTTATGGTGCAAGTAAGTATCAAATTAATGAGAACCAAAATGAAATAAATGTCCAGTCTTCAGAGAAAAATGCAGAGTGGATGTAATTTATTGAAACTTTATTTAGTTATTTGCGTAGATGTTTCACATCACTTAAAAATTCAAAAATGAAAAGTATTAAATTAATCGTTCTTTTTGCTGTAATATCTTTTGGGTTTGGATCTTGTTCGATGGGCGGGGGTCATACAAGATGTGCTGCCTATGCTCTTAATGAATACGAGAACGAGTGTTTAGAGGATGTCATGGAGATTGAGTCCAAAGAATATCGAGAAACCGAATTAGTTTATTAAAGATTATAAACCAATAGAATATTGTTTAAGCTCAACCAAAGGTTGAGCTTTTTTTTTGTTTAGGTAAATTGATTCAGGTTTCGTTTCGTTTTAATGCTTTTAAGTATGTACTTTTGTTTTAATCTAAGGAATGCGTAAATTAAGATATATATATGGGTTGCTGTTGTTTATTTTGGTGACGAAAGTTTCGGCGCAATTACCAGCTGAACAAAATAACAAAGCGGGCTTTCGGAAATCTGCTTCTGGAGGCTTTATAATGCATACGCAAGGGTTAGGCCTTAACGTATATTTTTCTAAATTTAAAACGGCTGACACAAAAAAACTCTTTGCTTTCGATATTGTTTCGATGAAGCACTCCAAAGAGGTAAAGTCGTTTGGAGTAATTGATGAAAACGCAAAAGGGTTTGTTTATGGTAAATTGAATTCATTGTATATTTTGAGGCTTGGTTTTGGGAGAAAAAAAATTCTATATGAAAAATTAAGAGAGCAGGCAGTTGAAATAAGTTGTGTTTGGATAGCTGGTCCTTCAATTGGAATGGCTAAGCCATATTATTTGGAGGTGTTTAATACAGTTGGTGAAATTGTTCAAGTAGAACGATATGATCCTGAAAAACATAATTTATCAAATATTTTTGGTCGTGGTCCAGCAGCAAGAGGTGTTTCCGAAATAAAATTTTACCCGGGCGCCTTTTTAAAGATGGGAGTTAATTTTGAATACTCAGGCTACAGGAGCAGTATTAAAGCAATTGAGGTTGGAGGAGTGTTGGATGCATATCCTCAAAAAATTCCGATTATGACAAACAGTAAAAATAATTTTTTGTATCCCTCGCTTTATATAAATTTGCTCTTTGGACAGAAATATTTCTAATTTGATTACGATGGCAGAATTGAAAGAAAAACAACCGAAAAATGAAAGGGTGAAAAAGCCGAAATGGCTTCGAGTGAAACTTCCTACAGGGAAAGAATACAGAGAGGTTCGTGATGTTGTTTCTGAACATAAATTGCATACTATTTGTGAAAGTGGAAATTGCCCAAATATGGGAGAGTGTTGGGGTGCAGGTACAGCAACGTTCATGATTCTAGGAAATGTTTGTACAAGATCTTGTGGTTTCTGTGCGGTATCAACAGGCAAACCTGCTGAAGCTGATATATTTGAACCAAGAAGAGTTGCTGAGTCCATTAAATTAATGAAAGTTAAACATGCCGTTATAACATCTGTTGATAGAGATGATTTGCAAGATGGTGGCTCTATAATATGGGAAGCAACAGTTAGAGCCGTTCGAAAACATTCGCCTGGAACTACTTTAGAAACACTGATTCCTGATTTCGGAGGTAAGTGGGTAAATTTGCAGCGCATAATTGATGTTGCCCCAGAAATTGTTTCGCATAATTTGGAAACGGTTAGAAGGTTAACAAAAGAAGTGCGGATACAGGCAAAATACAATAGAAGTCTTGAGGTTTTACGAAGGCTGAAAGAAGGAGGTATGCGAACCAAATCGGGAATCATGTTAGGTTTAGGAGAAACTGATGAGGAGGTTATTGAAGCAATGGATGACTTAAGAAGTGTCGGAGTAGATGTTTTGACTTTAGGTCAATATTTGCAACCTACAACTAAACATATAGCAGTCGATAAGTTCATTACACCCAATAAATTTGCAGAATATAAGCACATTGGTCTTGAAAAAGGGTTTCGTTTTGTCGAAAGTTCGCCACTTGTTCGCTCATCCTACCATGCCGAAAAACACTTGTTTTAAAGTATGTTGAGGTTGCCTTAGGGTACCGCTCAAAAAATAATATCTACCTTTCGCTCAATAAGTGGTAGAAAAGTATAAAACTTTCGTTAAATTTGTACATCACAAAACAAGATTCAAGTTAAAATAGAATTGATTTTATGAAAAAAACAAAATTATTTTTAGGAACAATAGCTGTTGCAGTTGCTGCAGGAGCCTTATACGTTAGTAATAATGTTGAAACGATTTCAGAGAGATCTTACTCTACGGTAGAACTTGCAAGCGAAAGAACGAAGAAACAAAGTTGGACTCAATCCAATGAGTATTTAAACTCGCTGTATGTTAATCCTTTGACCGGGAAGGTGGAGCCAAGTGACTATGAGGCTGCTTATCAACAAGCTTTAAGCATGAACAATCAGAAAGCTGCCACCTTTACATTTGGAGAGGATGGTCCAGATAACATTGGAGGTCGAACGAGAGCAATTATTGTTGATCCCAATAACGACTTTATTGTTTATGCAGGATCTGTGGATGGCGGTGTATATAAGTCTGTAAATGGTGGAAATAACTGGAATCGATTGACTTCTTGGGATGACAATACTTTAACAGGTAATTTGTCTATCGGAACTATGTCAATCTCTTCAATGTGTATGACTCCAAGTGGAACCTTATATGTAGGGACCGGAGGTAAAAATTTATTGGGTGAAGGAAGCCTAGATTTTGAAAGTTCAGGAATGCAAGATGGAAATGGAATTTGGTACAGTACTGATGGCGGTGCAACTTGGATTCAATTATCAGGAACGCAGAATGATGAAATTTCTAGAGTTGCTGCCGATTTATCTCAAAGTGATGTTATCTATTTTGTTGGGGATAATTTGGGAATGAATAGATCTGTAAATAAAACTGTAGAGAATTTAAATAGCGATATTACGGCTAATACAGATTTGGTAAAGGTTGTTGTTTCTGCTGATGGAAATGTAGTTGTAGCTTCAGGTGCTGCTGGTACTACTAGATTGTATGTTTCCACAGATGGGGGCGCATCGTTCTTTAATTGCATTGGAAATGGTACTGTGGCATCTCCAATTTCAAATGGAGGAAACAGGAAAGAATGTGCTGTTTCTTATGAAAAAAATTCTGCGGGATACTACAACCTGTTTATGGCTGAAGAGTCGGGAGGACAAATCAGAGGAGTTTGGTACTCCGAAGATCATGGGCAAAATTGGTACAAAATTGCGCCAGCGTCAACTTTTGGGTGGACACCTTGTATATCTGCTAATGGACAATGTTACTATGATATGGTAATTGATGGAGTCCCAGGTCATCCGGATCACTGTATTTTTGGTGGTATAGATTTATATAGATGGGAAAAAACGGAAGGCACTGCGGCATCAGATGCCGATGGCCAGTGGGAGCAAATTTCTTTGTGGAACGCAAATCAAAATAGCCCGATATATGTGCATGCAGATAATCATCACCTTACTTGGGACTCTAACGGAGCTTTGTATATCGGAAACGATGGAGGAATGTCTAAGTCTTTTACTAACTCAACTTCTCTCTTTACAGTTATAAACAAAGGATACAATGCTACTCAATTTTACGGTATTGGTTTTGGCCCAAATGGAGAAACTATCGGAGGTTCTCAAGATAATGGCACAGCTTATAATGATCATACGAGTGCAAGTGGGAAATCTTATGCTAAAGTAAATGGAGGGGATGGTTTTGAATCTGAAATATCATTTATGGGCAATGGAGAAGTTATATACTCTACTATTTACGGTGGAGCTTTATACAGAAGTTCTGATAAAGGGTTAAATTGGCAAACCGCCGATGCTCCTGCAGCTGGTTCAGGGTTTTATAACGCTATTCGCTTATTTGAAGATGATAACGATTTAGATTCGAAAGATTCCATTCAATTTATACCAGATTCATCCATGTCGATAGGAGATGTTGTTGAGTACAATAGCGAAACTTTGAACTTACCACTTACTTACACATTAACACAAGATTTAACAGTATTTTGGGATACGGTTATACCGGCAACTGATTCTGTTTTGCCAAATTTTGATACAATTCCAGGTGGTGTACCTTATTTGTATAATCCAATTGCACAAGATACTATTAACTTAGTAGACCCTAAGCAATCTTTGTTCGCTACGATGGGTGATCAGGTCTATATAACACGAGAAATGGTAAGGTTTAGCTCTTCATTGGTAAATAATAACCCTGGAGATCAGCCATGGTGGAAAACAGGAATTGGAGGAGCTCATTCTTATGAGTTCTCTAAAGATGGAGATGTTTTATGGATTGGAACTACTAATGGTATTTTACATAGAGTATCAGGATTGGATAGCGCTTATTCCTCGACAGCAGGTGATATAGATTATCGACCGGAAACAGGCGATACAATTATTAACCTTTCAACAGGCGATACAATTTTGGGAGGTTTTGAAACATTGGATTGGAGTGCAGAAAACTATCGTTATGGAAATTTTGATGATAGTTCTGCTGTTACCTATAAGCTATGGACGACTTCGTTTACCATCGGTCAAATAATTACTGATATCTCCACAGATCCATTGGATTTTGATAGGGTGTTGGTAACATCAGGAACCTCTGCAGGTACAATCAAGCTATGTACAAATGCTTCTACGACTACTTCTGCAGGTGATTTTAATGATGTAAGCGGTAATTTGCCAAATTATGCTATGTTTGGTTGTGAGTTTATCATGAATCCTAATGGAGATGATATTTGGATGGTAGGAACGGAGTTTGGTGCTTATTCTTCTGATAATGGGGGTACTTCATGGTCTTCTCACACAGCTGAAACCGGTATTGTGCCAGTTTTCGATGTGCGTCAGCAATGGAGAGATTTTAATCAAGGTGTTAAAAACCCTTATGAAGTGTTCTTAGGAACATTTGGAAGAGGTATATGGACTTCAGATTCTTATGTTGGTTCCGGAGAGCATCAAGTAATAGATGATGTGGAAGATATTTCAGGAATTAGTATTTATCCTAACCCGCTTTCTTCGGAAGGAAATGTGTCTTTTGAATTAGGTAGTAGGTCTAATGTTGAGTTTAAAGTATATGATTTACAAGGTAAAATTATTAATCAAGTAGTTTGGAGTAATATGAATTCTGGTAAACACAACATGAGTTTTAATGTGGATAAATTACCTTCGGGAACTTATTTAGCAACTCTTAAGTCCGGCACTTCAACTGAAGTAACTAAGTTTATTAAATTTTAAACAAAAATAAAAACGGTATAAGCCTCAACTCGTTTATCGAGTTGAGGCTTTTTTTTTACCTTTAAGTAAATAAATGAATTATGGGAAAGATTAGAGTAGCCATTAATGGATTTGGAAGAATAGGGAGGGTTTTTACACGTGCAATTCAATGTAATGACAATATTGAGTTGGTAGCGATTAATGATTTATCTGATACTGCAACTCTAGCACATTTATTAAAATTTGATTCTGTACATAGAGGGTTTAATGGAACGGTAGTGGCAGGGGATAATGAAATTGTCATTAATGAGAAGGGAGTGAAAGTTTTCAATGAAAGAGATCCAGAAAATTTACCTTGGTCATCATTAGATATTGATGTAGTTGTTGAAGCTACTGGTATTTTTCGAACAAGAGCATTAGCATCGAAACATATTAAAGCTGGGGCGAACAAAGTAATTTTATCGGCACCGGCAAAAGAAGATGGTATAAGAACCGTGGTAATGGGTATCAATGATTATTTAATCGATGGAACGGAGCAGATAATAAGCAATGCTTCCTGTACGACAAATTGTGCAGCCCCGATGGTAAAAATAATTGATGAGTTGTGTGGAATTCAAAATGGATATATTACGACTATTCACTCATATACTGGCGATCAACGCTTGCACGATGCTCCTCATTCGGATTTGCGCAGGGCAAGAGCAGCTGCTGAGTCCATTGTTCCAACTACAACCGGAGCTGCAAAAGCAATAACTAAGATTTTCCCTCACTTACACGGTCATATGGGGGGAGTAGGTATTCGTGTTCCTGTTCCCGATGGTTCGTTAACAGATATTACTTGTATGGTTGATAATCCTGTATCGGCAGAGGAATTGAATAACGTATTTAAAGAATACGCAGAAGGTTCTTTAAAAGGGATAATCGAGTACATTGAAGATCCTATTGTATCTACAGATATAATAGGGAATACACATTCGGTTATTTACGATTCGAAATTGACTTCTATAATTGGAAACATGATAAAAGTTGTCGGTTGGTATGACAATGAAGCGGGGTATTCTAATCGAATCGTGGATTTAATCGAAAGGATAGAAAGCTAGTCTTCAAACTTTTTTAACTCTACTTTTTCTCCATCAAAAACAGCATAGGTGCAGTGCTGTAACCAGTCACCGAGGTTAATGTAGGAACTTCCATTTTGTAACTGATGTTCTATTGGCCAATGCCGATGACCAAAAATAAAATAATCATAATGATTATCCTCTAGCTTTTTATTACAATATGTGATTAGCCATTCTTTGTCTGCGCCTAAAAATTTTTGTGGTTCTTTATTTTTGGATCTACTTCTTCTAGACCAGTAATTAGCCATACCAATTCCAAAATTTGGATGAATCCTTGCAAAACACCATTGACAAAATTTATTGGCAAATACTTTTTTAATGAATTTATAGCCATTATCGCCCGGCCCCAAACCATCTCCATGTCCTAAAAAGAATTTTTTTCCTCCAATTTCTCTTGGTCCATGTTTTCTATGCATTATTATTCCTAGTTCTTTTTCGAAATAATCAAACATCCACATATCATGGTTTCCAATAAAAAAATGAACTGGAATACCACTATCTGTAATTTCTGCAATTTTGCCTTGTATGCGAATATGCCCTTTTGGGATAGCATGTTTATATTCAAACCAAAAGTCAAAAATATCGCCCATTAAAAAAATTTCTTGCGCGTCTTTTTGAGCCATTTCGAGCCATCTTACAATCTTTTTTTCGCGTTTGAGGCTGTCACTTGAATTAGGCACGCCCAAGTGATAGTCAGAAGAAAAGTATATTTTTTTACCTGGTTGCACAGTACAAATTAACGTAAAAAAATTAATTTTAAGGCTTCACTTCACGAAGCATTTTAAATGGATTCAATTGATTTATATTGATCATAAAGCGGATTCGTTGCCAGAAATCAATCTCCGGCTGAGAATATTCCAATTCCTTCATAATTTCACTTGAGAAAACTAGAGGGATATAGATTTCGAATATGTCCTTTGGTAAATGAATGTAAATACCTGCATCATACAATACTCCGATCTTTTCGCTTACAGTTCCATTTGTTATCTGAGTATATGGATATAGGCCAGCATCCGCAAATATTCCAATTGGGCCAACAGGAGATTCAATTTTTATATTTGTGCTTAAAATCCAACTATTACTAGAGTAGGATGTAGGGATTTTAAATGCTCCATGGGTATTTGTGATTTGCTGAGATAACATATTTGGATGATTATTATTTCTTCCAAGCAGAACATGGTCGTATAGGTAATCATAATCTGCATTTTGTCCAGCTAATCTCCAGCTGTACCGATTAGAAAAATCATTTGACTCTTGTAGAGAATACCCACCAAAAAAGCGAAAGTCAATTCCTTTTAAATATACATTGTAGTTCAAGCGAAGTTTAGCTTCAAGGCTTAATTGCGAAAAGTTAGTTGCTAAATTTGGGTCTCCGTGCAAAAATTGTAAATCTAGTGATGCAGGTTTTAGTATTTGCCGATTGGAAACTTTATAGTTCAGTATATTATATCTATTGGGCTTAAGTATTTTGTTTTCACTGGATTCGAAGGTCGAGACAAAACGATAGCTTAAAAGTTGTTTAACTTTTCGTAGAGGCGCTTTAATTTCTGTTTTTATGTGGCCTTCAATTTTTAATCTCTGATCTAGGTTAATGTTTTCAGGAAATGCATAATATGGAACTGTATTGTATGTTTTGTCCAATCCAAACGCAGCTATTTCTGCTCCCATTGTAAGCCTTCTAAAAATCGAATTAGGATACATGTTATAATACATTTGGCCTACACCATTTACGTTATTTAAACGTGTGCTATACATTGGTATAGCTAACCATTCAAGTTTCTTCTCCGGAAAAGTAGTATTGTACAAAGCTATTCCAGGCATTATTCCGTCTGCAGAATTCCAACCTAATAATGGAAGATAGAATAAAGATGCTTTATCCCTGCTTTCAATACTTCCTAAAAACTCCATGCTTATTGGCCTAGCTTTTTTAAATAGTCCAGAAGTTTTAATTACATCGTCTGTTCTATCAATTTCAGGAATGTCTCTATTATAATCTAAAATAATTTTATCTGCACCCTCTGCATTAAAGTCAATTGTAATTTCATCGGAATTACCGTCAAACCATTTTTTTGCAACGACTATTGAGTCGTCCTTAATCCCAAATAAGGCAAATGGAGCCGCTATATCGGCCTTGTTTTTTATGGTTACTTTAAATTTTCCAGTTTCATTTTTTTTAATGCTAGCTATTTTGTAATCGATTTTTTTCGTTGTTTTTATATAGTCATCAAAAAACCAACTTAGATCTTTTCTGGTTACAGATTGAAATACATCTCTCAGGTCATCGGGTTGAGGATGTTTAAATTTCCATTTGTCAAAATAAGCATGCATGCATTTATTAAAAAGAGTATCACCTAAATAAGCAAGCATATAGTCCATCCCAATTCCAGTCTTTCCATACACAATGGCTCCATAATTTGTAGGTGTAAAATCTTGTGATGCAGTTTCAATAGGTTGATCATAATTTCTTCTTGCATTGAAAAGGTAGCCTAAATCGTACATTCCTCTTGGACCATAAACATTTAGACCTGATTTAGCCATAATTCCTTTTGGTAAACCAATACCTCCTAAATCCATTTTTGGATATTTGGTTTCGGTATACCTGTTTTCAGTAAAAGTATTGAGACCTTCATCCATCCAAGCATGTTGCCTTTCGTTTGAACCTAAAATTCCGTAAAACCAATTATGCCCCACTTCATGGACAATCACTTGCTCTAAGGAAAATGCTGAATAAGACTCTCCAATTACCGTAATATTTGGGTATTCCATGCCTCCGCCAGCACTAATAGATCCGTCAACCGCGGTTACGTGTTTATATGGATAGTCCCCATTCCATAGGGAATAGTAATAGGTAGCATCATTTAAATATTCGATAGATTTTGCCCATAATTTTGCCTCATTGTTAGTGAACATTGCCCAAGTGATTACCTTGTTTTTAGAATGCGGTAATTCTACTTCACCTTTTAATACATAATATCGCTTGTCAGCAAACCAAGCAAAATCATGTACATTTTCTTGGTGGTAATGGAGGGTTTTTAATTCTGTAGAACTTTCTGGAAAATCCATTCCATCTTTCCTCCAGTACCAATTTTATCTTCCTTTAGTAAAAGTTCAGTTTCAGTAACTTTGTTTTCAAGCCAAGCAATCTCTTCTTCACCGTTTACTAAATCACCCGTTGCTCCAACAACATAATTTTTGGGCAATGTAATTGTAACATCATAACTACCGTATTCTGAATAGAATTCACCTTGACTTAAGTAGGGCATAGGGTGCCATCCGTCTTTATCATATACAGCTGGTTTTGGAAACCATTGTGTTATCTGATAAGATTCACCAATATGACCTAGTCTAGAGTAAATTCCTAGTGGTATTTTTACTCTGAACGGGAGTGGTTATGGTTATTTTTTCACCTGGTGCAAGTGGAGATTTTAATACTAAAGCGAGAATATCGATGTGGTCAATGTCTGGAGCTGAAATAACAAATTCTCCATCTACTTTAAAGTCTAATGAGTCGATAAACCCCCGGTTAATACTATCTGCAAAATGAAAGTCAACATCTCCATTTTCATCATTTTGTATAGCCATGTCTGTCCCATTATTTCTATAGGCATTTGGCCAAATGTGCATGAAAATGTATTCTAGTGAATCAGGGGAGTGATTAATGTATTCAATTTCTTCAAAAGCTGATAGTGTATTGTTCTTATCGTTGAGCGTAACATCTATCTTTGTATTCACTTCTTGCTGAAAGTAATTCTGACTAAAATTGTTACAATAAATAAATGTAAAAAAGGTAATAAGGATTAATTTATTCATGGTGCAAGTGTATTGTGAGTTTAGAAGTTTCAGAATGGCGAAAAGAGAAAATGTGTTTAGTCTCCTAATAATTCTTTTATCTTGTTTTCAAGCGCAGGTCCTCTGAGGTTTTTTGCTATTATTTTTCCTTCTTTATCTATTAAGACGGTGAATGGTATTCCAGTAAATCCGTAAGTTTTAACCGCTTCAGATTTCCATTGTTTCAAATCGCTAACATGATTTGGCCAATATAAGTTATCTTGTTTTATTGCGCCCAGCCATCTGTTTTTGTCTCTGTCTAGTGAAACACTAAATACAGTAAACCCTTTGTCTTTATATTCGTTGTATAGCTTTACCACATTTGGGTTTTCTGCTCTACATGGACGGCACCATGAAGCCCAAAAGTCGATTAAAACATAATTACCACGCAACGATTCAATTGTAATTACTTTCCCATTTGGGCTTGGGAAATTTAATTCTGGAGCAATAGAACCAATAGCAGATAGTTGTTCTAATCTTTCCCTTTCTAATGCTTCCTTTTTTCTGTTTTCATTTTGCGTTTCTATTTGTTTAACTTGTGCTTTTACGGCCAGATGATATGAGGTGTTTGGAACAGATTCAGCAAGTCCTTCTTCTATCTTTTTATATAATGCTAAGTCCTTCTGGGGGTTTAAATATCCCATAGCAGTTAGCACCGCGATGGACTTGTAGTTGTTGTTAATAAACTGATCTCTTTTTACAATAAAATTTTGATCTAATGAGTCCAGTTTTCTTTTTGTTTCAGCTTTTTGCAGTGGGGTGAATTCAGGGTCTTTTAAACCTTTAGCATATTCTGTTTTCCATTTTGAATGATTTGACAGGTGTAATACTAAGGTTTTAACAACTTCACTGTCTTTTGATCCAGAGATGGAATAAGTTTCCATAATTTTTAATCCATCCGCATTGAAGTTAATTACTTCACCCGTATTTACACCATCCAAAACAAGAAGAGCATAATCTTGTTTTGAAAACCCTATTGAATAAAAATCAGGTTTTACTACATTAACAGCCAACTTGAATTTTCCATTCTTTTTGATTGTAACAGAATCAATAATAACCGGAGCGTTATTTATAAAAGCATTTAAGTAAAGCGTTTTACCTGCCGCATTTTCAATAATTCCAGAAATTTCAACTTTCTTAGGTGCTCTGCCGAAAGAAACATTTGTAATAGAAATGATTAAGAGTATTAAAATATAATTTTTCATAAATGTTAGCCTAATAATTCTTTCAATTTTTCTTCCAGATCTCGCCCTCGCAGACCTATGTCAATTATGTTTCCATCTCTTCCTATTAGAAATGTTTGAGGTATGCTTTGAATATTGTAAATTGCTGATCCTGCAGCTTGCCAACCCTTTAGATCGCTTGTATGGTAGGGCCAAATTAATCCATCTTGTTGAATTGCATTTTTCCACTTTTCTGCATCTTTATCCAATGAATAGCTATAAATAGTAAATCCTTTATCTTTATACTGCTTATATAACCGAACAACATTTGGGTTTTCTGCTCGACAGGGCCTGCACCAAGAAGCCCAAAAATCAAGTAGAACTATTTTTCCTTTTAGGCTACTTAATGCGATGTTTTTCCCGCTTGGATTAGGGAAATTTAAGTCTGGTGCTTTCTTTCCGATAGAAATTCCTGCTTTTGCAAAAGCTGATTTTTGATCAGCAACCATTTGTTTTTGACGTGCGGCATTTGAAATAGCCTGATTTGCCTGAGCGATTTTTTGAGATACTGCATTATGAAATGGAGAGCCGATCATATGTTCAAACATGGTCTTTTCAATTTTTTTTAAATACTCTATCTCATTAACAATGTCATAAAGTTCTGAAGCTGCCATGTAAACCGCGGGAGAATGAAGGTTCTTATTAATAAAGTTATATGTAAAGAAGTTAAAATCTTCTTTTACTTTTTCTGCTTTTTGAATAATAATTTCACGTTTTGCTGATTCTTCATAGCCGAGGGCTTCTATTTCTTCCTTATAGCTCTTCATTGTGTCGAAAAATATCTTTTGTTTATTTGAAAACTCATGCATAATTTTTGTGTCTTCAGAGCCATTGACTTTGGTAGAAATAGACATTTGATTAAAGTCAGAATCTAAACTTATTTTCTCTCCTCCCTTTAGTAAAAGTGCAGCTACGTTATTTACTGTGTTTCCGACGCTATAGAATTTAAAGCCACTACCTTGTCCTTGCAGATTGTATTTCCCCATTTCATCAGCTATTATACTGTCGATTTTAGTAGGTGCGTTACCGCCGTATTCAAACAAATAGAATTTCTTTTCAGCTCCATTGGTAATTACTCCCTCAATTGTAAAAGGTTTTGCGCTAACTCTTTGTGTTGTTTCGTCTTGCAAGTTTTGTGCTGAATGAGTTGCTTCATTATTACTATCTGAACAAGAGATAAGTCCAAAAACAATCAAAGGTAAAAGAAGGTGTAGATTAAACTTCATTTGCTAATTTATTCAAGAGTTGGGTGGTTGTTTTTGGATCTGCTGCACCTTTCATTTCCCGCATTACCTGTCCCATAAAGAACCCAGTTAGCTTTTTCTCTCCATTTTTAAAACGTTCAAATTCGTTAGGGTTATTTTTAAAGATATTAATTATTACGTTTTCTATCTCACTACTATCGGTTTTGGTAATCCAACCGTTACTTTCTGCAATTTCAATTGGATTGCTTTCTGGGTTCATTAATAAGAAAGGGAATACCTTTTGAGTTGCAACGGAGTTGTTAATCTTTTCTTCTTCAATCAATTGAATTAATTCAGCTAATTTTTCAGGTGCAATTGGAAAGTCCTCTATTTCAAGAGCATTTTGGTTTAGATACGATTTTACACTACCCATCATCCAATTGGCAGCGGCTTTAAAGTTCTTAGTATGTGCTATCAATTCTTCAAAATACAATGCAATCCCTTTCGAATCAGTAAGGTTAGTTGCATCATAATCTGAAAGTTTTAATTTGGATACATATTTTTTATACAAATCATTTGGAAGCGCAGGTAGGTTTCTTTTTACTTCGTTTATGTAGTCTTGAGTTATATGCAGAGCTGTTAAGTCTGGTTCTGGGAAATAGCGATAATCATGTGCATCTTCTTTTTTTCTAAGAGCAATTGTTTTTCCAGTATTGGCGTCAAAATTTCTTGTTTCTTGTAATACTTCCTCTCCATTGTCAAGTACGCCGGCAAGACGCACTATCTCATGTTCAATCGCTTTTTCAACGTTGCTAATCGAGTTCATGTTTTTTACTTCAACGCGTTGTCCAAACTCCTTGCTGCCTATTGGCATAATGGAAACGTTTACATCGCACCGCATACTTCCTTCTTCCATGTTACCATCACAAATCTCAAGGTACCGGACTAATTTTCTCATTTCAATAAGGTAGTTGTATGCTTCTTTTCCATTTTTAAAAACCGGTTCCGTTACAATTTCCAAAAGAGGAACTCCCGCACGATTTAAATCAATTAAACTATCAAAAGGATCAATGTCATGTGAGCTTTTTCCTGAATCTTCCTCCATATGGATCCGAGTCAGCTCAATCGATTTCTCATTTCCGTCAGCATCTTTGATTAAAACGAAGCCTCCTGTGCAAATAGGAGTTTTGTCTTGCGTTATTTGATATCCTTTAGGTAAGTCAGGGTAAAAATAATTCTTTCTGTCGAAATGCATATCCCTTGTAATCTCAGAATTACAAGCTAAACCAAGCTTAATTCCATAATTAAGTGTTTTCGTATTAAACTTAGGAAGTGTTCCCGGATGTCCTAAACTTATGGGGCTTATGTTGGTGTTTGGAACTGCTCCAAATTCATTCGCTTCTCTGCTATAGGCCTTGCTATTTGTAAGGAGTTGTGCATGTATTTCTAAACCGATTACGGGTTCATATTTTTCTAATACTTCTTCTAAGCTCATTGCAATTACATTGTTTTTAATAACTCTTTAATTATAAGTGTCATTTTAGGTTCAGCCTCTCTGGCTATACCTTGGACAATTTCGTGCGTCATCTCAATTATTTTTCCCGGAACACCTAGGTCAGTTACAATTGAAAACCCAAAACAAGGAATTCCCATGTGACGGGCTGCAATTACTTCTGGAACCGTACTCATGCCTACAGCATCTGCTCCAATAATCCTGACGTAGTTATATTCTGCAGGTGTTTCTAATGTTGGGCCTGAAAGTCCAGCATATGTTCCCTTAGATACTTCAATGTTATTGTTCGCTGCAATTTTTTCAGCTCTAGCAATTAATTTTAAGTCATACGGTTCACTCATGTCTGGAAAGCGAGGGCCTAGTTCTTCATAGTTTTTACCCATTAATGGGTTGGTAGGGAATAAATTAATATGATCTGAGATAATCATAATTTCCCCAACTTCAAAATCAGGATTGACACCTCCACTTGCATTACTGACAAAAAGTGTCTCAATTCCTAAAAACTTCATAACTCTAACTGGAAAAACACATTCATTCATGTCATAGCCTTCATAAAAATGAAACCGACCTTGCATTGCAACTACTTTTTTTCCGCCTAATTCTCCAAAAATCAATTGCCCACTGTGTCCTTCTACTGTAGACACAGGAAAGTTTGGTATTTCTTTGTAGGAAATTGTGTGTTCTGCTATTATTTCATTTCCTAAATTACCTAAGCCTGTTCCTAAAATAATTCCAACCTCAGGCTGAAAGTTCGTTTGTTCCTTGAGGTAATTTGCTGTCTCCTTTATTTTCCCTAACATATTCTAGTATCTCGTTATCAAATTTTTCCTTATCGTCAATTAAATCAATTTCTATTTCAATGCAATAAATAGGTAGTTGTTCAAACCCTTTTATTTCCAGCAATCTAGATGCATCTTTCTCTGTGGTTAAAATGATTTTTTTCGAACTATCAAAAGTACCAAATATTTCAGAGATTGTAGCTACATCTTTTTCAGAAAATGGATAATGATCGCGATATGCTTTTTTGCTAAAGGTTACTTCTCTCCGGGTTAATTCTTCATAAAGGGGAGTAGGGTTGGCAATACCGGTTAAAACAAGGATCTGGAAGTTTGAAACCTCTCCTTTTAGTTCTTTATTTGTAAAGGGATTATAAATCCGCCCGTACTTAATAAAACTGAAAAATATGCTCTGCTTTTCATTCGGTGAGATGCCTTTAATAATTTCATTCTTCTTTTCCAATGAAAGATTATGTGGACATTTTGAAACAATAATAATATTCGCTCTGTTTTTTCCCTTTCGAAACTCTCTTAATTCTCCCATAGGAAGCATTAAATCTTTGAAGAAAGGTCTGTTGAAGTCAGTAATTAATATATTTTGTCCAGCTTTCAATGATCTATGTTGGAAAGCATCATCAAGCAATATGACTTCTACAGATGAATTATCATAGAGTAAATTTAACACACCTTTTACCCTTTTTTTTTCAACGACAACCTTTATGTTTGGGAATTTACGATGGTATTGCGCGGGTTCATCACCAATATGAAATGCCGTTGAATTCTCATCTGCTTCGATGTAATCTGCAGTTTTTCTTCCATATCCTCGGCTTAGTATGGCAAGGTTATATTGGTCTTTTAATAATCTAGCGAGATATTCTGCATGCGGTGTTTTTCCCGTTCCTCCCATAGAGAGGTTTCCAATACAGATTATTGGGCGATCAAATTCACTTGATTTAAAAATATTTTTGTTGTATAAAAAATTTCTAAATAGTGTGATACCTCCATAGATTATAGCAATTGGGAATAATATATAGCGAAATACTTTCATTAATTTATTTTACTCATTACAAAAATCAATAATTTAGCCGAATGACAATACAAGATGTAACAAATTATTTAGAATCGATGGCTCCACTTCAGTATCAAGAGAGCTACGATAACGCTGGTTTAATTGTTGGGGATGATAAAAATGTTGTTTCAGGAGTTTTAGTTTGCTTGGATAGTACGGAAGAAATTGTTAATGAAGCAATAGAACGAAAGTGTAATTTAATTGTTGCACATCATCCGATTGTATTTTCAGGATTGAAAAAAATTACGGGTAAAAACTACATTGAAAGAACAGTTATTAAAGCGATTAAAAATGATATCGCCATTTATGCGATTCACACGAACTTGGATAACATGCTCAATGGTGTGAATGAAATTATAGGTAGAAAATTAGGATTGATTAATACGCAGGTTTTGGTGCCTGCGAGCAGTAGCCTTAGGAAGCTTATTACTTATGTCCCTGTTGAACATATAGAAAAAGTGCGTGAATCTTTATTTGATTCTGGTGCTGGAAAAATTGGAAATTATGATGAATGTAGCTTTAGTAGTATGGGTGAAGGTACTTTTCGAGCTGGGGATGATACAAATGCATTTATTGGAGAAAAAGGGAAAAGGCATCTTGAAACCGAGAAAAAGCTTGAAGTAATCTACTCAATAGATAAGCAAAGAGGGATTTTATCCGCTTTATCAAATAGTCACCCTTACGAAGTTCCAGCTTATGATATCTTGGAATTACAGAATAGTAATTCTGGTATTGGAGCAGGGTTAATTGGTGAGTTGAAAAATGGAATTGATGAAATTACTTTTCTGAAATCTTTGAAGATTACGATGAAAACGGATTGTGTGCGTTATACTGATTTACAGGGGAGACAAATTAAGAAAGTTGCTGTATGTGGAGGTTCAGGAAGTTTTTTATTGAAAGATGCTATTCAGCAAAAAGCGGATGTTTTTATTACAGGAGATTTCAAATATCATGAATTTTTTGATGCTGAAAACCGCATTGTTATCGCAGATGTTGGACATTTTGAAAGTGAACAGTATACAATTGAGCTTTTAGTTGATAAACTAAAAGAAAAATTTACTACTTTTGCGGTCTGTTTTACGGAGGTAAATACGAATCCCGTTAATTATTTGTAAATTATTATGGCAAAAAAGAAAGAATCTACAGCTGAGCAAAAGTTAAGAGCGCTTTACAATCTTCAAATTATTGATTCTAGAATTGATAAAATTCGTCAAGTACATGGTGAATTGCCTTTAGAGGTTCAAGATCTTGAAGATGAATTGGAAGGAATGAACTTAAGGTTAGCTAAAATTGAAGAAGAGATTAGTGATTTGAATTTGCAAATCAACGAAAAGAAAAATGTTATTGAAGAGTCTAAGGCTGGCATTGCAAAATATGCAGAGCAGCAAAAGAAGGTTAGGAATAACAGAGAGTATGATTCGTTGACTAAGGAAATAGAATACCAAGGGTTGGAAGTCGAATTAGCTGAAAAAAGAATCAACGAGTATAAAGCAAGAATTGCATCTAAGCAAGAATTGCTTGAAACAAGTATAGCTGAATTAGAAGATAAGAAAGGAGCTTTAGATGCTAAGAAAAATGATCTTGCTGAAATTGAAGCTGAAACTGAAAAAGAAGAAAGCCTGTTGAGAGAAAAATCTAAAGAAGCTTCTGCAGGGGTTGAGGAAAGATTGTTGAAAGCATACACGCGAATCAGAAATGCAGCTAAAAATGGTTTAGCTGTTGTTCCTGTTGAAAGAGGTGCTTCAGGAGGGTCGTATATTAAAATTCCACCGCAAAGGCAATTGGATATTGCTGCTCGTAAAAAAATAATCATTGATGAACACAGCGGAAGGATTCTTGTTGATTTAGAATTAGCTCAAGAAGAAACTGATAAAATGGAAAAAATGCTTGCTAAGTTATTGAAGTAATTTAAATCTATTTGTTATTAAAAAAGGGGTTAACTGAAGTTAGCCCCTTTTTTTTTGTCGATATTTTTAATGCATTAGAATTTGCGGCCAAAGGTAAAGATTAAATTATTGTTAGATTTTTTGATTGGTGTATTTTCCACTAATATTGGGTCGTACATATAATAGTCTTTCGTCCATGTTGAGCTTGTAACTGCGAAATCGATGTAAAAGCTTTTAACACGGTAGCCAAAACCTCCAGTATAAGTTAGTTTTGCATCGTTATTTTCTAAAGCAGCTGGGTTGTATGGGTTTTGATAATAGGCAAAACCCAGTCTAGTATATAGGGGTCCTGCTATGTTAATTTCACTTCCAATTCTTATGTTGTGGGTTGCTCTAAAGTTAATGTCTCCGGTGTTATTTTCGTTCGAAAAACTGTAACTACTTCCTGAAAAAGGGTGGCTCGATAAAGCACTTTTTGAATAATCAATATGCTCATAATCCGCACTTATCATTGCTTTTCTGGCTATAATAATGGAAAGGCTTCCGATAAACCTCCCTGGTGTTTTTAACTTATAGAGAAAGCTACCATCAGGAGAATTGGAGGTGTAAGATTCACCATCTTTAAATTCAGAGGACATGCTTGAGCTCCAGTTGTCTTTCATGTAGTAGAATTTCGTTGTTGTGTGATAGGCAGCGCCAATTCTCAACCATTTAGCAGGAAGAACAACGATTCCTAACTTAGCGTTTACGCCATTTCCACGGGTTGATAAGTACTCGTTGTAAGTAAAATTTTCTATTTCAAGAGAGTCGCTTAGAGCTGTTTCACTATGATTTTTTTCTTGTCTAAACCGTATTGAAGGGAAACCAATTGTTCCACCAAAATATATTTTATCGTTGAAGTTTCCAGACATTGCGATTGCTGTCTCTCCCATGTGCCCTTTTCGGTAAATAGTATGTTGATGATTGAATTCTCCTTGGTACATCTGCGTGGTGTAGAAGCTTCCAGAGGAGTCACCCGGATCAATTACATACGTTTCGTATGCTTGGCTCGATGTAAAAGGTAGGGTTTCGTAAATATCGTCGGGATGAATGCCGCTGGCTTGTGCAGCAAAAACATACGACATTGAGGTGTCGCTTATTCCAGAAATACTAGTCCGTTCGTTAAAATTTGCAAGTCGATTGTAGCTAAGTCCAAACTGAATCCTTTTCCATAAAGTAGCGCTTTCTTTTCCTGCTTTAATTACGCCAACACCACCAATGTTTCCAATCACAATACTTTCATGTCCGTTTGTAGCATTGATTCCCGTAAATTGGGTTGCAGAGTTTTGTAAGCCAATTTGAGGCGTAATAGACCATTCGGATGACTTAAAACGAGCCATTCCCGCAGGATTTACACTTAGTACAGATAAATCTGCTCCAAGTGCACCGAAAGCCCCTGCAACGCTATTGTATCTTGCGGTTCCGCCAAAATCGAGGAAGCTATAACGTAAGGCATCTTCCTCAGTTTGCGCTTTCAATTGCATTGAAAAGGCCATAAGAACCACTGTAACTAATAAAATTCGTTTCATTAGAGTTTATATTTTTATATAATCATTAATTACAGGTTTATCTTCTTCCTCCTGATTTAGAGGATGAACTACTTCCTTTACTTCGTGAAGAGCTGCTGCTTCTTCCACTTGACCGACTTGGAGATGATGAGCTTCGTGAAGACCCTGCACTGCTCCTACTTCCACTATTACTTGATGGTTTATAAGTGGATGAAGAACCTCCATATCTATTGTTGTTAGGTTTGGTAGTTGAAGGTCTTGTGTAGCTGTTGTTAGGTTTTGAGGCGTTGTATGGTCTAGTGGAGTTGTTAGAAGGTCTTGTGTAGTTGTTGTTATTAGGACGACTTGCTCTATTGTTAAAATTTGTTGTATTCGTTTTGCTTGGTTTGGTTTTCCATGCAGAAGATGTTCCTCTAGAATTGTTTATAGAAGCAGGTTCTCTAGAAATGTAATTCGAATTTCCTTTTTTAGTTGGAGTTGTTCTAGTGGCATTTAAATCATGATTCTCAAATTTGTTATTATTTGATAATGAAGATAAGCTATTGTCATATGAGGGAACTTTCACGGAGTTAGCTAATACATTATAACTGGCAATTTCTTTGCCGTTATTCACGCTCGTGTTTGAAGTAGTTGTTGCTGTGGAGCTAGTGTTGCTATTTTCAGATCCGTTCATAGCGGGATTAATTTTTTTAACTATAGCAGTAACAGTATTATAATCTTCGCTACTTGAGTTCCCGTAGTTTGATCCGGTCAATGAATTTGAACTCATGCCTCCTCCATGGTTCCCAGAGTATGAATTAGTCGCAGTTTGCTCTCCGTAGTAATTTCCATAATTAGAATTGTTTCCATATCCATATCCATAATAGTTCCACCCATTGCCGTAATATCCATTGTAGTTGTTTCCATAGTAGCCATACCCGCCGTATCCATAGTTGTTGCACCCGTAGTTATTCCAATAGTTGTTGTTTGAACAACAGTTCATGCAATTATTGTAATAAGAGTTGTTGATGTATCCTGAATAATAGTTTCCATAGTAGATGTTTGTGTTCCATCCGTAGGGACTTCCATAATAATAAGAATTGGTAAACCAAGGGTTGTAATAATGATATCCTGAATTACAGTAATTTAATCTTCTTATCCTTGAAGAGTATTGATAGTCATAATTGGTGTTGTAATAATTGTTTGTAACGTATGTGTTACCAGCATCGTCACTTTCAATTTCAGAATATTTTGGGTCATAATACTCATCTTCACCTACATGTGTGGAAGTTTCGTCTCCATACGAATAATATTCGTCAAATTCTGAATTTGAACTTGCAGTCGTCATGTATGACTCCTCTTCAGAATAAATGTCATCTTCATAGCTTAAGTCCTGCGTAGTTGAACAAGAAGATAAAAGTCCAATTACAGATAATGATAGAATTGAGTTTATGATTTTCATGATGTTGAGATTATATGTTTAATAATATCGACTTAATAGTAAATTTAAATAAGTTTGGGTATATTATAAAAGCTACCTCTTATTAATTTTTACCTTTGTAGTCGTTAACAATAATTTAACAAAAACTATACCAAAATGGCAAAGGGATTACCGAAAAGAAGTGAGGATTTTTCAGCATGGTACAATGAATTGGTTGGAAAGGCTGATTTGGCAGAACATTCAGGAGTTAAGGGGTGTATGGTTGTTAAGCCATATGGCTATGCTATTTGGGAAAACATGAAGGCTATTTTGGATCAAAAGTTCAAAGAAACTGGGCACCAAAATGCATATTTTCCAATTTTTGTCCCAAAAAGTTTATTTGAGGCCGAAGAAAAAAATGCTGAAGGGTTTGCTAAAGAATGTGCAATTGTAACGCATTATAGATTAAAAAATGATCCTGATAAAAAAGGGAAATTAATGGTTGATCCAGATGCGAAGTTGCAAGAGGAATTAATCGTTAGACCTACAAGTGAGGCAATTATTTGGAGTACTTACAAAAAGTGGATTCAGTCTTACAGAGATTTACCATTGTTGATTAACCAATGGGCTAATGTTGTAAGGTGGGAAATGCGAACACGGTTGTTTTTAAGAACAACAGAGTTTTTATGGCAAGAAGGCCATACTGCCCATGCTACAAAGTCAGAAGCTTTGGAAGAAACAGAAAAAATGATGCATGTATATGCTGATTTCGCAGAGGATTACATGGCTATGCCTGTGATTAAAGGATTGAAGTCCGAAAGCGAGCGATTTGCTGGTGCTGAAGATACTTATTGCATTGAGGCTTTGATGCAAGATGGAAAAGCACTTCAGGCTGGAACATCTCATTTTTTGGGGCAAAATTTTGCCAAAGCATTTGATGTAAAGTTTGCTGATTCAGAAGGCAAGCAAAAATATGTTTGGGCGTCCTCATGGGGCGTTTCTACTCGTTTGATTGGAGGTCTTATAATGACGCACAGTGATGATTTAGGATTGGTTTTGCCTCCTAAACTGGCGCCTATTCACGTGGCTATTGTTCCTATATATAAAGGGGATGAGCAATTGGCGAAAATTTCAGAAGTCGCAAATAAGCTAAAAGCTGATATGCAGGCAAAGGGTATTATTGTTAAATATGATGATGATGATAAACGTAAACCGGGTTGGAAATTTGCTGAATATGAGATGAAAGGAGTTCCTGTTCGGATTGCTATAGGTCCAAGAGACCTGGAGAATGGAACGGTTGAGGTAGCGCGACGAGATACTTTGGAAAAAGAAAGTTTACAGCAAGTGGACTTAGCAATTAAAGTTGAACATTTATTAGAGCAGATTCAAATAAATTTACTGGATAGAGCTAAAGCATATAGAGAGGAGTTTACAAATGTTGCTGCAACTTGGAATGAATTCACTGAGCTTCTTGACGGTAAAGGAGGATTTGTTCAAGCTCATTGGGATGGAACAGAAGAAACAGAGCAAAAAATAAAAGAAGAAACTAAAGCTACAATTAGATGTATTCCTTTTGATCAGAAAGAAGAAACAGGAAGTTGCATATATTCAGGGAAACCTTCTAAAGGAATGGCGTTGTTTGCAAAAGCTTATTAAACTTTACTTAATTATGATGGACGAAAAAGCGGCACAAGAATTAATATTTAATACTGTAAAGGAAAAAAGTGTATTGAAGCAGGATGTCTTTAATAACATTATTCTAAATTTTAAGATTCTGAAACAGGTTTTGAAAGAAATTGGAGATTATCTTAGTGCACAGATGGAGTCTGTTGATGAGCGCGTTATTGTTGAGTATAAGGATACGGGAGAATTTGAAGCGCAATTAAGGGTCGCAGGAGATGTTTTAGTTTTTCATATGCATACAAATGTTTTTAAGTTCGATTCACAAAATAGCTTGTGGAATACCTCATATTTTAAAGAGAACGGAAGTCGTGGTTATTGTGGATTGATTAATATCTATAATTTTTTAAATGATTCAATAAAGTATAACAGAGTGAATGATTCTGGATATATGATTGGACGATTATTTGTTAATGCTGAAAACCACTTTATGGTTGAGGGGAAAAGACAAATGGGTTTTCTATATAATGACATTATCAATTCGGTGATTGACAAAGATAAGATGAAGGCCATTATTCAGTCAGCGGTGTTGTACACGTTGGATTTTGATCTATTTATTCCTCCATATGATAAGGTGAAAGAAGTTTCAGTTTTTGAAATTCAACAATTGAGCGATAAACTGAAGTTGAAGACGGCTAAGCGTTTAGGTTTTCAGTTCAAAGCGGATTCTGACTCTATGGAGTAATTATAAAATGGAAGAAAAGATTAAAAAAAATTAAATTCCACTTTGCAATAGATAAAAATATACTACATTTGCAAACCAAAATTGAAGGAAGCTTTAAATTTGGCCCGTTCGTCTAGGGGTTAGGACACATGGTTTTCATCCATGAAACAGGGGTTCGATTCCCCTACGGGCTACATAGATTAAACAAAGAATAGTAATTATGGCAAATCACAAGTCAGCAATAAAAAGAATTAGATCAAACGAATCTAAAAGAGTATTAAACAAGTATCAGCATAAGTCTACCCGTACTGCAATGGCAAAATTGGAGAAATTGGAGGATAAAAAAGAAGCTGCTAAATTGTTGCCTACTGTATTAGGTATGGTTGATAAATTGGCTAAGAGAAATATTATTCACAAGAATAAAGCTTCTAACTTGAAATCTAAATTAACAAGAGGAGTTAACGCGCTATAGGTTTTCCTAAAACATTTATTTAATTAAGCCCTCCTTTTTGGAGGGCTTTTTTTGTTTGTAGAGACGTCTCTACAAATAAAAATTATATGAATGAAATACTCCAAAAATATTTCCATTAAAGATTGGGCAGATGATGATAGACCAAGAGAAAAACTTTTAATAAAAGGAAAAGGTGCATTGAGTGATGCGGAACTTATTGCCATTCTAATCGGATCAGGTAATCGTGATGAATCTGCAGTTGACTTGTCAAAAAGAATATTACAGAGTTTAGGTAATAATTTAAATAAGTTGGCTAAACTTTCCGTTAATGATCTGGTTAAGTTTAAAGGAATCGGTGAAGCAAAAGCGATAAGTATAATCGCTTCACTTGAATTGGGAAGAAGAAGGAGAACAGCTGATGTTCTAGAAAAAGATAATGTTGGAGGGAGCAAGGATGCGTTTCAGATTCTTCAATTAAAGTTGGAAGATTTACCGCACGAAGAGTTTTGGATAGTGTTACTCAATCGAGCAAATAAAGTGATTGATACAAAGTTAGTTAGTCGAGGAGGTGTTTCCAGTACAGTTGTAGATTCTAAAGTTATATTTAATTTTGCATTAGAATCTCTAGCTTCAGCCATAATATTGGCACATAATCATCCTTCGGGAAATCTCAAGCCAAGTAATTCAGATATACGGTTGACAAAAAAAATTGTAGCTGCTGGGAAAATAATGGAAGTTCCCGTCCTCGACCATATTATAGTTGGAGATAATGATTATTTTAGCTTCGCAGATGAAGGATTGATTTAGTTAGTTGAATTAAATTATATTATGTTTAAAATTATCACAGTTGTTGGCGCGCGACCTCAAATTATTAAAGGCGCCGCTTTGAGCAGAGCAATCAAAAATTATTATTCGGGAAAAATAAACGAAGTTATCGTTCATACAGGTCAACATTATGATGAAAACATGTCCCAAGTATTTTTTGATGAATTAGGGATTCCTTCTCCAGATATTAACTTATCAGTAGGTTCAGGAAGTCATGGAAAGCAAACAGCTACAATGATTGAAGGAATTGAGAAGGTGATTCTGGATGAAAAACCGAATGCTATTGTTGTCTATGGTGATACGAATTCTACTTTGGCTGCGGGTGTAGCTGCTTCCAAAATTCACATCCCAGTAGTGCACATAGAAGCAGGTTTGCGCTCTTATAATAAGAAAATGCCTGAAGAAGTTAATCGTATAATGTGCGATCATGTTTCTTCATTGTTGTTTTCTCCAACAAAAGCAGGAGTAGAGAACTTATTGAAAGAGGGTTTCAAGCAAGAAGCTGATGGGAATTGCACTATGGATAATCCAGGGGTGTTTCATTGTGGAGATGTTATGTATGACAATAGCATCCATTTTTCAGAAATTAGCGCTCAGGAATCTACGGTGCTTGCTGATAATAAATTAATTGAAGGAGAGTATATTCTCTCAACAATACATCGTAATGACAATACAGATACACCAGAAAGAATTACGGGAATATTTGAAGCCTTACAAGCTATCTCTAAAGAGAATAACGTTGAAATTCTATTGCCATTGCACCCACGTACAGCTAAGATTCTGACTCAGAATTTACCATCAGAACTGTATCAAGATGTTCAGAACAACCCTAATATTAAATTGATTCCACCCGTTTCATTTTTAGATATGATCGCTCTTGAGAAAAACTCTAAAATGGTAATTACCGATAGTGGAGGGGTTCAAAAAGAAGCATTTTTCTTTAATAAAGCGTGTATAATTCTTCGTCCAGAGACAGAATGGGTAGAATTAGTTTCATGCGGTTCCGCTACGATTGTCGGTTGGAGTAAAGATAAAATAATTGAAGCTTATAACCGTTATTCAACTGATTCAAGTTTACAATTTCCTCCTGTTTTTGGTAATGGAAAAGCAGCAGAATTTATTTGTGATATGATGTTGAAGCATTTGAGTTAAAATGAAAATATACGCACCAAATACCACAGAAAGAGTCAGGTACGCTATGGATTTGGTGCTAAAACAAGTATGCTTGTTTGATTATGAATACGTTTCCAAAGAAGAAATCAAAACAAGTGATAGAATAGTTAATTATTCAGGAGAGCATATCGAGAGCTCCTTTCAAGTTCAGCCACATGGGTTGCTGTTTGAAAATGATATTAAAAAGTTTGATGTCACTTTTGAATATGGAGGAAAAGAAAAAGTAAAACTATTTACAACAGAATTTGATGATTTAGGATTTGATATTTTCTCGGCTAGTTTCTTTTTAGCAACGCGATTTGAAGAGTATTGGAGATTCGAGTCGGATCATCATGACAGATATACTTCAAAGAGCAGCCTGGCAAGTAAGTTAGGGTACTTGCACCTTCCTTTAGTTAATATATGGGGAGAAGCTTTGAAAGAGAAATTAAAGGCTCATTTTGTTGGGTTGGAACTTAGCGAGCATTCGTTCAAGGTAATAAATACAATTGATGTAGATAATGCTTGGGCTTATTTGAATAAAGGAGCACTAAGAGCAAGTGGGGCTTTGGCGAAAGCTGGGACGCAATTAAAATTATCAGAACTGGGAGATAGAGTAAAAGTTCTTTCATCTGGAAAAAATGATCCTAACGACACATATGCCTATTTGAAAAAAATTCAGGATGATAAAGGTATTGAAAGTATATATTTCTTTTTGTTAGGTGATAGAGGAGAGTTTGATAAAAATGTACCACATAAAAGTAAAGCGCTACAACGCTTGATTAATCAAACATCTGTGTATGCAAAAATTGGGATTCATCCTTCCTATGGATCGTACTTGAAGCCAAAACAACTAGAAAAGGAGATAGAAAGGTTAAATTCAATTACTGATAATGAAGTTAGATTATCAAGAAAGCATTTCTTAAAATTAAGCATTCCAGAGACATATCGGAATTTAGAGAAAGCAGGGATTACGAACGATTACTCAATGGGTTATGCAGATAATATTGGGTTTAGGGCTTCAATTTGTACTCCCTATACCTTTTTTGACCTGCTGGAAAACAAAGGCTTAAACCTTACGATTCATCCATTTGCATATATGGATGGAACGCTTAATGAATATTTGGGGTTATCTATTGAGGATGCAAAAGAAAAAGTAGCTACTCTGAAACAACAAGTCAAAGAAGTTGGAGGTGTTTTTATAGGTATATGGCATAATGATACGGTTAATGATAAAGGTGTTTGGAAAGGATGGAGAGCTGTTTATGAGGAAGCAATAACCTAGAACTTCGAACATGAATAACAGTATGTTTGGTTGGTATGCCTTGGCAATCTTAAAGAGTATTAAGCTTCTTTATCTTCAAAATCCTTTAGTTTAAATTTTCTGGACTTGTGATTTGTTTTTATCAATACTTTATACGAACTGATTACTCCTAATCCAAATAATGATATGGGCAATATTCGTACTTGTCTAATCGCGAAATCTTGATAAATTAACACAAGCCCAATAAGTGATAATGTGAGTCCGGCAAGGGCAATTATTGTTTTTAAATTAGGATTCACGCAAACTATTTAAACTTGAAAAGAAAAGAGTTCCTTTTGTCATTCCGGTTTTCTGACTTTGTTTGCTGCTAGTTTTCCTTCAAAATCTTTAATCCAGCTTTTAGGTCCCCCTGCAACATATCCTGTTTTTGCCAATCCTTTAATTTCACTTTTCCCAGTTTCTGTATTGGTAGAAATCGTAAATGCCCATATAGTAGGGTATCCTCTAACACCAAAAGCTTGGGCTAACTGCTGATTTTGTTGCTTGATATTTGATGGAAGCACAAATCTTCTTGGAAAATCTAATTCCAAGAGAACAAAATTCTCATTTGCCCATTTAATAAACTCATCCTTAACAAAAACTTCTTTTTTAAGTCTTATACACCAGCCACACCAATCTGTTCCTGTGAAGTTTGCTAAAATAGGTTTTCCGGTTTTAGCTGATATTGCTTGTGCTATTTCTAGATTAACTTCCCATCCTTTCATGGATGCTTTGTATTTTTGTTCAGAAGCTTGACCGTAACCTTCGTTTGACGCAGATGGGTTTTTGCCAAATGGGTTGTTTTCTTGTGCAAAAGAATTAATATTCAATAGAAGAATAAGGGTAGATAATAGAGAAAGCTTTGGAATATTCATGCATATTTATTTTGATATGAAAAAATCAAATTAGCAAATGTAATGCCAAATGTTGATTTATTTCTTTATAGTTAATTGCCATCAAAATTAATCAAAACAAATCACAATTTTGCCAGGAAACAGATTTATGCAGTCTAGCTTAAAAATAAACTCATCTAAAAGATTAACTTCGTAAAACCATCGAGAATCAGAAATTAAATATAAAATGGCTAGAAGCTGCAGATGTTGACAAAGTTAGCTGGGATGCAGTTGTTGAATGTTCTGATGCTTTAAACCTTTATTGCTACGCATGGTATTTAAATGCGGTATCTGATAATTGGGGGGCATTGATAATGGGAGATTATGATTTCATTATGCCAATTCCATATACAATTAAAAAGAACCAAAGTGTCTTATATCAGCCTTTTTTTAGTCAACAGCTCAATGTTCTGGGAAAGAATTTACCTTCAGTTGAAGTAATAAACCAATTTATTTCTAGCATTCCCCAAAAATTTAAATTGGTGCAATTCAATTTTCCTAACTATCTAATTCAGAGCGAATCTGGTTTCGAGATAGAAGAAGTTATTTGTCAGTATTTAGACTTAAATCAAACTCATGAAGCGCTTAGCGCTGAATATTCAACCAATGCCAAACGACAAATTAAGAAAGCGATTAAGAACGAGTTGAAAGTTGCTGAAGTGAAAGACTTAGAAGTTTTTATGTCTTTGTTTGAAGAAACGGTTGGCGTTAAATTAGGGTTACTTAAAGATAATTATAGTCGCTTTATACAAATTGATGAATGTAGGGTTGCGCCTAAATAAAGGAAGGTTGTTGTCTGTTCAGCAAGGTGATGAGGTTTTGGCAATGGGCTATTTCTTTATTCAAAATAATCGAATTACCTACTTAAAAGGAGCTTCCACCGTTCAAGGAAGAGATATTGGAGCAATGTATTTTTTAATGGATTCTGTAATAAATGAATTTTCATCCACCAATAGAGTATTGGATTTTGGTGGATCAAAAGTTTCTTCTGTAGCAGCGTTTTATAAAAAGTTGGGCGGCCTTGACAAAACCTACTTGAGTTTTTCAAAAAATGATTTGCCTTATCTGATAAAAAAAGCCAAAGGCATAAGAGATAGGTTCAAAAAGTAAATAATTTCATTCGGATTCATTATTTTTGGAAGACAAACCAAAATAAATATCTTTCGGCTATGATTAAGGTGCATGACTTCAGTAAAACCAACTCTCTCTATAATAATTTTTTAGCACAATTAAGAGATCTTAAAGTACATTCAGATAGAATGCGTTTTAGAAGAAATTTAGAAAGATTGGGTGAGATAACAGCATTCGAGATAAGTAAGAAATTAAAGTTTGAGGAGTCAGATGTTTACACTGAATTGGGGGTTGCTCCTTCAAATATTATAAAAGAGCAGCCAGTTGTTGCAACTATATTAAGAGCAGGACTTCCTTTGCATCAGGGAGTTTTAAATTATTTTGATAATTCCAATAACTGCTTTATTTCAGCCTATAGAAAGCATTCATCTAACGATCTTTTTGATGTAGAAATTGAATATTTGTCGAGTCCTAACTTAGACGATAAGGTGGTGATTCTTACAGATCCAATGATTGCATCTGGAACTTCTATGGTTCTTGCGTATAAAGCACTCTTGAAAAAAGGAATGCCGCGACATATCCATGTAGTAGGTGTTATTGCAAGTGCCGAAGGAATAGAATACGTTCGTAAAAATATGCCAGAGAATACCACTATTTGGATTGGTGCGATTGATGAAGAGATGACAGCACAGTCTTATATTGTGCCTGGTTTAGGCGATGCAGGAGATCTTGCATTTGGAGAGAAAGAAGATAATTAGATGAATTTCGCAGCATATTCTACAGGGTTTTTAATGGGAACAGTAAAGTTTATGTTTGCTGCAACATCCATGATGGCTTTTTCAGTTTCTTATTGGGAGGTTGTATTTGCTACCTTTCTTGGTGCTTTTGTAAGTTTTAATATATTCTTTTTCTTTTCTGGACTGCTAATGGAAAGAGCAAGGGACAAAAAATTGGAAAAAATTAAAAACGGATCTCTCAAGTCTAAGAAACAGTTTTCACGAATGAATAAGTTTATTGTTAAAATGAAGCTTTCTTCTTTTGGTTATTTTGTTCTAGTGATTGTTGGTCCCATGGTATTATCTATTCCAATTGGGAGCATAATTATTGCAAAGTTTTATAGGCGAATAAAATTTACCTATTGGTTAGAAATGGTTAGCCTTTTTCTTTGGGCAAATCTTTTTACGTTAGCCAATCTATATATCTTTGGTGAATGATAAAACATGTTTTTTTCGATTTGGATAGAACGCTTTGGGATTTTGAAAAGAACTCTTTCAATGAGTTGATGCATTTATGGTCGAAACATCAATTACATCAAAAAGGTATATCCTTACCGGAAGAGTTTATTCGAATCTATAAAAGAATCAACGAAGATTGTTGGACTTTATATAGAGATAATGCTATTACAAAAGAAGATCTACGTACCAAAAGATTCGCAGATACATTAGAATATTTTGGCATATTAGACGCTAAATTGTCCGAAAGTATTGGTCACGACTACGTCACAAACTGTCCGTATCGAACGGAATTGTTTCCCAATGTATTTGAGATTATTGATTATTTAAAATCGAAATACGAGTTGCATATTATTACAAATGGGTTTGAAGAAGTGCAGCATGTTAAGATGAAACAAAGTAATTTGACTGAACACTTTAGCGAAATTGTTACCTCTGAGAAAGCCGGCGCCAAAAAACCACACCCACAAATATTTGCATACGCAGTGGACAAAGTTGGAGTTTCTGCTAAGGACTGTGTGATGATAGGTGATGATTTGTTATGTGATATAGAAGGAGCAATAGATTTTGGGATGCAAGCAATTTATTTTAATCCGCATAAAGTTAAGCACAACTTAAATGTACTTGGCAATGTTCAGGATTTGATTGATATAAAAGCCTTTCTTTAATCATTAAAAAAGTCTTTGTCCTTTTTCTCTTCCAATATTCTGTATAAAACATTGTCCCATTTCTCCATAGAGAAAAGAGCTCTTTTCACAGGGATACTAGCAACTCGATCTCCATCATTATTTTCAGATTGGGTAAAATAAAGTGTCATCTTTTCATTCGATTCTGATTCTATTATAATTGAAATAGAACGGATGAATTTCTTTTGAGTCTTCCATTTACTAAAGTTCTCCATCCACTCTTCGTTAGCTCGGTCCTTAATGTTGGATGCGTAAGAAGTGACTTTATCAAAAGTAATCACCTGAGATAAAAATTCACCGTTTCGATAGGTGATTTTTAAAAACTTTCCAAGTTCCCGGTCTATAGCAAAAAGCTCTGTATGTGTAAAGTTTATAAATGCTTCATCAGCAATAAAATCAATTGTATTATTCAAGGCGTCAACAAGAACATCTTCGTCTTTCGTAAATTGACGATTGCCTTTTTTTGAAAAAATTTTGTCGATTAATGCCATAAAAATCATGGCAAAGATAGGTGCAAATTAGTTAAATTTATAATTGTTTGTATACTATATAAGGTAATGTAAGTTACTAACTGAATTTACTCCAAATCTAATTGCCTTTTACTTGAATAATGATTAAATTCGCTACCCTTAAGAAACTATAGTCTTACGTATTAAAAATTTAACAGTACATGGTATTTGATTTAGAAATGATAAAAGCGGTTTATTCTCGCTTTCCAGAAAGAGTAGCAGCAGCAAGGAAGTTGGTTAATAAGCCATTAACTTTATCTGAGAAGATATTATATACACACCTTTGGAATGGCAAAGCAACTGAAGCTTATGAAAGAGGTAAATCTTATGTAGATTTTGCTCCAGATAGGGTTGCGATGCAAGATGCAACTGCTCAAATGGCATTGTTGCAGTTTATGCAAGCAGGTAAAACTAAAGTTGCTGTTCCTTCAACTGCACATGCGGATCATTTGATTCAAGCTAGATTAGGAGCAGATAAGGATCTACAAGATGGTATTAATAAGAACAACGAAGTATTTAATTTCTTAAGTTCTGTTTGTGATAAATACGGAATTGGTTTTTGGAAGCCAGGTGCTGGGATTATCCATCAAGTAGTTTTAGAGAATTATGCATTTCCTGGAGGAATGATGATTGGAACGGATTCTCATACTGTAAATGCTGGTGGTTTAGGAATGGTTGCAATTGGAGTAGGTGGAGCTGATGCAGTTGATGTAATGGCAGGAATGGCTTGGGAATTAAAATTCCCTAAATTAATTGGGGTTAAATTGACGGGTAAATTAAACGGTTGGACATCTGCAAAAGATGTTATCTTAAAAGTTGCGGGAATTTTAACTGTAAAAGGAGGAACCGGGGCGATTGTTGAATATTTTGGTGAAGGTGCTAAGTCTTTATCTGGAACAGGAAAAGGAACTATTTGTAACATGGGAGCTGAAATAGGGGCTACAACCTCCACTTTTGGCTATGATGATTCAATGAGAAGGTATTTAAGTGCTACCGGTAGAGCTGACGTTGTGGCTTTAGCTGATGAAGTTGCTGAACACTTAACTGGAGATGCTGAGGTTTACGATAATCCAGAAAAGTATTTTGATCAAGTTATTGAAATTAATTTATCGGAATTAACGCCTCATTTAAACGGTCCTTACACACCAGATTTAGCTACACCTGTTTCAGAAATGAAAGCTGCAGCATCTGCTAATGATTGGCCTACAGATATTGAATGGGCTTTAATTGGTTCTTGCACTAATTCTTCGTATGAAGATTTATCTCGTGCAGCTTCTATTGTTGATGATGCGGTAAGTAAAGGATTAAATGCAAAAGCAATTTTAGGAATTAACCCAGGTTCGGAACAAGTACGATTTACTGCTGAACGTGATGGTTTTATTGATACATTTAATCAGCTAAACAATACTAAAATATTCACAAATGCTTGTGGTCCTTGTATCGGTCAATGGGATAGGCCTGGGGCTTCGGAAGAAAAGAAAAACTCCATTGTACATTCTTTTAATAGAAACTTTAAGAAAAGGGCAGATGGAAATCCAAATACTATGGCTTTTGTAACCTCACCAGAAATGGTTGCTGCAATTGCAATATCAGGAAAATTAGATTTTAATCCAATTACAGATACATTAATTAACGCAAATGGGGAAGAGGTGAGTCTGGCTGAGCCGACGGGAATGGAATTACCTCCTAATGGTTTTGCTGTTGATGATAACGGCTATCAAGCTCCTGCAAAAGATGGATCTGGAGTTCAAGTTGTTGTAAAAGAGAATTCTAAAAGGTTGCAATTATTAACGCCATTTGCTCCTTGGGATGGAGAGAACATTACTGGAGCTAAATTGTTAATTAAGGCAGAGGGTAAATGTACAACGGATCATATTTCTATGGCTGGGCCTTGGTTGCAGTATAGAGGTCATTTAGATAATATTTCTGAAAATTGCTTAATCGGTGCTGTAAATTCATTTGGAGGAGCTACAAACGAAGTCGTTAACCAATTGACCGGAGATAAAGGAGCAGTTCCGGCTACAGCAAGAGCTTACAAAGCTGCTGGAGTTCCAAGTATAGTTGTTGGAGATCATAATTATGGAGAAGGTTCTTCCAGAGAACATGCAGCAATGGAACCACGTCATTTAGGGGTTTACGCGGTGATTGTAAAGTCTTTTGCTAGAATACATGAAACAAACCTAAAGAAGCAGGGAATGTTAGGGTTGACCTTTAATACTGAAAGTGATTATGATTTAATCAAGGAAGATGATACATTTAACTTCACTGATTTGAATCAATTTGCACCAGGAAAGCAATTAACAGTAGAGATTGTTCATGCTGATGGATCTATAGATAATATCGTTTGCAATCATACATATAATGCAGGTCAAATAGAATGGTATAAATATGGTTCTGCGTTAAACTTGATTAAAGCTGAAGCCGCTGCTCAAGCATAAGTAAATTGTTTTTAGATATCAAAAAATCCTATATCATTCATTTGATATAGGGTTTTTTCTATAAGTGACTAGGGATTATTTAATCCATAGACTGTAAAACTTACCGAAAGCATTCAATATACTTAGTATTCTTTATGTTCCTTCAGGTACTTCAATGAAATCAAATTCTATTCCCAGCAAATGGGAAAAATCTTCACCTATTTTGCGGATATCATCATCATCTTTCTCATACCTCCATTTTATTGATATGTTTGAGTTTCCGAATAGTCTTTCTGCGTATTTTAATGTTTTAAGTAACGCTATTATAGAGGAAGAAGCCAAGTAATAAAACTTACAATCAATATTCATAGTGGGCTTATGCTTTACTATTGAATCAAGCCAATCATTTATAGGATCATAAAATTTTCGAACATTTTCAGGAAAAGAACTCCCTTCCATCACTAGAATGCTACTATTGCTGTCTCCAGATATTCTGGGAGTGTTTTTTCCCTGTTCGATTAAAAGGTTCATTAATTAAGCTTTTTTCTTCCTATCTAGTGTGATGATAAGAGTGAAACAGGACAACTCATTATTTATTTCGTCAAAAAAGCAATCTAAATTGTTACTTGATTTCATAGCCATAGTTATAAAGCCCAAGCCTGCTCCACCTTTATTGGAAATAATACCATTCGTAAGTACTTCCATATAAAGGGTTTTAACTTCTTCGCGAGTCATTTTGTTAATTTCTGTGATTCGCGACTCAATGTCTTTATTGTGTCTAGTATAGATGAGGTTTCCCAATGCAATTTTGTAAAAGTCAGCTCCTTGGTCAATCGCAAAAAAAGAAGTCTGATGTCCCTCTTTTCCCTTTTCACCATGAAGTCTAATATTTTGAAGTCCTTCAACTAAAATACTGAACATTCTTTTTACGGTTCCTTTTTTGTCACCAGAATCAAGCATGAACATTTCAACGTCATTGGAAATGGTATTAACTAAATCCTGACTAAACTCACCAAAATGACTATTGATAATTTTGTCAGTATTCGGGTTATTATACTCCTTACATATCTTTTGATATCTAGAGCTACAGACCTCAATAATATTATTTGTTGATGCTTTCATATTAACTTTTACACATAACACTACAAGATAATTGTCAAAATTAACTCAGTAGTTCATGTTTTAAATGCAACAAGTACCCGACGAATATACTGTTTTTTTCAATAAAATGCATTTGCGTTGGTTTAAATTTATGGTAGATAGAAAAAAGTTCAAAAAGGGAAATATTTTATTTGAATATGGATAATAATAAATCCAGCTCTTTAATTTTTTCTTTGGCCGCTAGTTTTTCATGACTATACTTCAAGTTTGTGATTAGGCGCTTAACAATGTCATGATTGGTGCATTGAGTAAAGTATTCCAGTTTATGTTCGGATTCTATTTTATTGAGAAATTCATGAATATCCATTTTACTCAAGATATGGCCAGAACTAAAAGCATTAACATAGAATAACATTGAATGTGTTTTTTGGTTGGTTGTTTCAAATTTATTTCCATCCGGGTAGCCTAATATAAAATGGTTAGGAAGGTTGATGCCTTTTAAGGGAATATTGAGTCTGTTTGCTATTTCAAGATATATAATTGCTAAAATAAGTGCATTGCCTTTTTTTTGATCTAATGCGCTGGTTAAAAATGAATTAGAAGGGGAGTAATAGTCGTCTTTGTTTCCCGAAAAACCGTGAACTTTATATATAATATGGTTAAGGATAGTAATTTTTTCTAGTCCTGTCATGTGGTCAGTCATTTCAATTTTAGCATCTTGCACAATGATGTTTAATTGCTTTTCAACCTTTTTTCGGTTTAGTTCCGGGTACTGGAATTTATTTACCAATAATACTCCATCTAAGAGGTTTGGAGATCCTGATTCTCTCCAATTAATTAAGCTATTATAATTGTCTTTAAATTGTATTTCATGGATAATATTTTCAAGTTTGATCAAATAGTTTTTTCCAAATGGATTTTTCTCCCAAGCTTTTTCAATGGTTGGAATAACATCAATACCCAAGAAAACTAGTTCATTTTTTACCTGCATAAAAATATCCTCATCAGGGTCGTCGATAAGGTTTAACAATGCTTTTATTTGATTATTAGGAGTCATTTCATTAGAGAAACGTAATTTTTCCTTGTTGGGTTACTCCAAGTTAAGGTTTAATTGAGGAGAAACTGAATATTTTGGTAAATACAATACTGAAGTTTACGCTGTTAACCTTGTTAGTACAATTTGTATTAGTTTATCGACAGTTAATTTATAGTCTTTACTGTATTCTCCTTTAAATCTATTCGCAATAATGGCACAAACAGTACATGCGTTATGTCCTAACATTCCTGATAAGGCGTAAAGCGCAGATGTTTCCATTTCGAAATTAGTTATTTTCAGGCCATGGTGATTGAATTCATTTAATTGTTCATTTAGGTTTGGGATTTTTGCGGCTAACCTCAGCGATCTTCCTTGTGGTCCATAAAACCCATTTGCAGTTGCCGTAATTCCCTTATGCATACCTTCTTTAAATTTTTGAATTAATTCATTACTTCCTTTCGCAAAATAAGGCGGGTTAATTTCAGGTCCCCAATTAATTTGCTTGTCAAACGATTCTTTAAGAAGTAATTCATCTTTTTCAAAAACTCCATCATAAAAACCTGCTAGACCATCAAATCCTAATCCGTATTCCGAAACTACAAAAGAGTCGACTGGTATGCTAGCTTGCAGAGAACCGCTTGTCCCAAGACGTATAATATTCAATTGTCTATGTTCTTTTTTAGTTATTTTTAGATTAAAATCGATATTAACTAGTGCATCTAATTCATTAATTACGATATCAATATTGTCACATCCAATGCCAGTAGAAAGTACAGTTAGGCGCTTTCCATTGTAGATTCCCGTATGGGTAATAAATTCTCTGTTTTCTACTCTTAATTCAATGGAATCAAAGTGTTGCGAAATTTGTTTGACTCTGTTTTGGTCTCCAACTACAATTATATCATCCGCAATATCATTAGGGTGTAGGTTTAAATGATATATTTTTCCTTCTGCAGTAATTATTAATTCTGAAGGTGCAATTGGTGTATTGTGTTCGATGGTTCTATACAGCATTTTATAAAAATAAAAAAAAGCTTAGATAAATGAGCTTTTTATTGATTAGGTTCTTAATCAATAAAGCTAAATACTTTTTTCAAAATATCAGTAGCCCTCGCAAGCGGGTCTTTACGAATGTTTTTTTCTTCTTTTTCAACTAATAGAAAAAGACCTTCAATTGCTCGTTCTGTAATAAATGCATTCAAGTCTGTGTTTACATCACTTCCTCCGGTTAAAATGTTTGCGCTGTTGTAAGCTTTAGTCAAAGGGGTCCAATATTTAGTCAATTGCACTTTATCAATCGCTGCTTTTACTTTGGGTGAAAATGCAGAAACCAATTTACTGGTAGTTTTATCTCTTAAATAATTTGTAGCAGCATTATCCTCTCCTTTTAAAATAGTAAAACCATCACCAATACTCATATCTTTAATAGCTTGGATAAAAATTGGTCCAGCTTCTTTGGTAGCTTCTTCAGCGGCTCTATTTAAAGTTAATTCAAATTGATCTACTTTATTCTGCAGACCTAAATCAATTGCTTTATCTTTTACCTTTTGCGCATCAGGAGGAAAAGGAAGTTTAATTGCAGGGTTTTTAAAGAATCCATCAGTCGCAGAAGCAAGGCCAGAACCTTTATTGATTCCTACCGTTAGTGCTTCTTTTAGACCAGCAATTACTTCGTCATTTGTTAAAGCAGGAGCAGCAGTTTCTCCTCCTCCTTCTCCAACGACTGAGGTAGCCGTTTCAGCAATGTTTGTTAATTCATCACAACTTGCAAAGATCATTGTCATTGCCACTGTAAAAGTCATTAATTTATTTTTCATAGTATCGTTTGTCTTATTTTGAAGAGTAAACATACCAATTATTTTGCCATCTTTCAATGTGAATGCGTAAGTTTGATTTGTGAAAGTTATATAATTGATTATGAATGTAGAAATAATTTCAATTGGAGATGAGTTGTTAATAGGTCAAACCATTAATACGAATAGTTCTTGGATGGGAGAGCAATTAGGTTTAATTGGTGCATCAGTATATCAAATAACTACAATAACTGATAACGAAAATCATATATTGGAAACATTAGAAAGAGCCTCAAAAAAAGTAGACGTTGTTCTTATTACCGGTGGATTGGGGCCAACTAAAGATGATATAACCAAGCACACATTATGTAAGTTTTTTGGGACGGAATTACTTTTTAATAACGAGGTTTTTTCCAAATTAGAAACATTTTTCAGTTCTAGGGGTCTTGAAATGTTGGGTGTAAACAAAGATCAAGCAATGTTGCCAACCAATGCTTTAATTCTTGAGAATACGAGAGGAACAGCGAGCGGTATGTGGTTTGAAAAAAATGATGTGATTTATGTTTCAATGCCTGGAGTTCCATATGAAATGAAAGGAATTATGAAGGACCATGTGCTTCCTCGACTGAGAAAAGACTGCATTGAAAATAAGGTTATTCACAGAACAGTAAAAACGATTGGTATTGGAGAGTCCTTTTTAGCAGAGAAAATTGAACTTTGGGAAAATTCGTTAAAAAAAGTAAATATCAAATTAGCTTATTTACCCTCCCCTGGTATTGTTAAACTAAGGTTGTCGGGTTACGGAGAAGATGAAAGGAAGATCTTGTCCTCTATATCAAATAAAATCAATGAACTAAATACTATAGTTGGTGATTATATCTTTGGTTATGACAAAGAAGAGCTTAATCAACTTGTTGGAAATATTCTTTTTGAAAGTTCCAATACTTTGAGCACAGCGGAAAGTTGCACAGGAGGATATATAGCGCATTTGATTACATCTGTCCCCGGAAGTTCTGCCTATTTTAAAGGTAGTGTAATAGCTTATGATAATGAGGTTAAAATTACCAAGTTGGGGGTGGATCGTTCTTGCATTGATCAAAAAGGAGCCGTAAGTCAGGAAGTTGTAGAGCAAATGGCAGTTGGTGCAATCGCAGCGTTTGAAACGGATTATTCAATTGCTACTTCTGGTATATTGGGACCAGATGGAGGTTCTGATGAAAAACCAATTGGTACAATTTGGATTGCTGTGGCTTCTGATTCTGAAGTGATAAGTCATAAACTTCGCTTGGGTAATAGTCGTCTTAGAAATGCTCAAATTACGGCCTTGACAAGTCTCAATATGCTACGTAAACATATTTTAAGTCAAAAGAGAGGCGCACCGCAAGGTTAAAACTTGGCTCTAACTTTACGAGCTGTTTTTTTCTTCGCACGTCTGAAATTGTAAGATTTTCTGTAAAATGAATTTTGACCTCTTATTAAATAGCCGTAGGAAAAAGTGGTAAACATATAGTTGTCTTTATGGGTTGGATCACCTCTTTTTTGTCCAACATCAAAATTTGCTAAAAACTGTTCATCAGCGTTTGTTAATCCAGATTGATTGCCAATATTACCATCAAGTGGCCCCTGGGAAAAAACGGTACTGATGTCATCCAGGTAATCCGTAAAAGTAATAGTCCACGTAAAGTCCCATCCAAGTCGGTGTTTATTCTTATAAGTGAAAAATACACCAGCTCCAACTGGAATACCGATTTGCCATTTGCTATAATTTACTCCTTCAGTTTGAAGGGGTTGCAACGAGGTCCAAGAAGATCCATCAAAGCTTCCTTTCGGGTTGTGGTTAAATCCACTAATTCCAAGATGCGCATAGGTTTTTAGGTCTAGCATGTACCTTCCTTTTCCTCCAATATCATTCGCTTCATAAATATAGTATTCAGCTTTGGCTGAAATTTCTAATATATTGTTTCGAAACCTTAAATTTCGGGTATTTCTTCCTTTGTTGGACGATAGAGCATCATCACCTTTTATTCTGCCATAATTAATACTAAAATTGCCGGCTAATGTTGGTAGAAATTTATAACGAGCGTAACCACCAAACACCCATTGGGTTTGACTTAATTTCATGTCCATTATGAAATCTCTTCTCGTTTTCTCCTGGCCTCCAATATCACCGAGGTAGTTTGTTGCACCCAACTTAATTCCATAATCAAAGTTGTATTGCGAAGTGCTCAACAATACAATAACAGAAAAAAATGTCGTTAAAACTAGTCTAGTAATATTCATCAGCACAAATATAAATATACATTATAAAGAAAACAAGTTGAGATTGCGATATTGTATGGACAGTTTGTTTCGTAGGGTATTAAAAAAGATAGATTCCAGACCTTTTTTTACCCATGCTACTATTTTCTCATTTTCTCCGAATTAAAAAAGTACAAAACACCTGAATATTAATATGACGAAATGGTTTAAATGATAGAATTCTGTATTTTCGTTATTAATTAGCATTCACTTATTAAGTGTTTAACATTTTCGATTTAAATTGGCAGAAATGAATAAAATAACAAAATTGTTTAACGTGAGATATCCTATTGTTCAGGGAGGGATGATATGGTGCAGTGGATGGGAATTAGCAAGTGCAGTAAGTAATTCAGGTGGTTTGGGTATAATTGGTTCCGGATCTATGTATCCTGAGGTTCTAAAAGACCATATTGTGAAATGTAAAAACGCTACGGATAATCCTTTTGCGGTGAATTTACCCATGTTATATCCAGATATTGAAAAACATGTTGAAACCATAATTGAATTGGAAGTGCCAATTGTTTTTACTTCAGCCGGTAATCCTAAAATTTGGACGAAACACCTACAAGATCACGGTATTGTAGTAGTGCACGTTGTTTCAAGTGTAAAGTTTGCATTAAAAGCCGAAGCTGCAGGTGTTGATGCATTAGTGGTAGAAGGCTTTGAAGCAGGAGGACACAACGGAAGAGATGAAACAACCACCCTTTGTTTGATACCAATGGTAGTTCAACAAGTTGATATACCTGTGCTTGCTGCGGGAGGAGTTGCTTCTGGTCATTCAATGTTAGCATGTATGGTTCTTGGAGCAGATGGTGTTCAAATGGGGTCTCGATTTGTTGCTTCTAAGGAATCTTCTGCACATATTAACTTTAAAAATGAAGTAGTAAAATCGCAAGAAGGAGACACTATATTGACTTTAAAAGAAATAACTCCGGTTCGCTTAATAAAAAATGAATTTTACGCTAGAATTGAAGAGAAATATAATGAAGGTGCTTCAATTGAAGAACTTAGGGCTTTATTAGGCAGAGGAAGAGCTAAGAAAGGCATGTTTGAAGGAGACTTGAAAGAAGGAGAGTTGGAAATTGGGCAGGTTTCCGGAACATTAAATGAGATAAAACCTGCTGGTGAAATTGTTGAAGCAGTTATGCAGGAGTTTTATTTGGCTAGAGAGGAAATAAACGGCAAAAATCGGTTTAAAATTTAGTTCAGGAGAATGATAAAATTTGAAAAATTTACCTTAGATAATGGATTAAGGGTATTGGTCCATCAAGATATAACTACTCCAATTGTAGCGTTTAATATTTTATATGATGTAGGGGCTAGAGATGAAGATGAGAGTAGAACAGGTTTTGCTCATTTATTTGAACACCTCATGTTTGGAGGGTCGGCAAATATTCCAAATTTTGATAGTCCATTGCAAAATGCGGGAGGTAGCAGCAATGCGTTTACTTCGAATGATGTGACGAATTATTATGATACACTCCCGGTTCAAAACCTAGAAACTGCATTTTGGTTAGAATCGGACCGGTTAAATCAGTTAGCTTTTACCGATAAAAGCCTAGAAGTTCAACGGAGTGTTGTGATTGAAGAGTTCAAACAAAACTATTTGAATCAACCTTATGGTGATGTTTGGTTGTTATTAAGGCCATTGGCTTACAAGCATCATCCTTACAAATGGGCTACTATTGGTAAGGAAATCCAGCACATTGAAGATGCCACAATGGAGGATGTAAAAACATTTTTTTACAAACATTATACACCTCAAAATGGAATCTTATGTGTCGCAGGAAACGTAACTGTCGAGCAAGTAAAAGAACTCTCTCAAAAATGGTTCGGACCAATTAAGCCTAGAGAAAACTATAGTAGAGAATTGCCTGTTGAGCCCAAACAGACAGAATTACGAAAGCTAGAGGTAGAGCGAGATGTTCCAACCGATGCTTTATACATGACTTTTCATATGGCAAGTCGAATGGATAAAAGTTTTTATTTGGCCGATATGTTGTCTGATGTTTTATCTAGAGGAAAATCTTCTCGATTTACAAAACGATTAGTTTTGGAAAAACATTTGTTTACGGAGCTAGATGCATTTATCACGGGTAGTTCTGATGCTGGTTTATTTGTAGTAAGCGGTAAGCCTATGGAAGGTGTTTCATTAGAAAAAGCATATGCAGAAGTTCGCTTAGAGCTTGAAATTTTACAAAAAGAATTAATAACAGAGTATGAACTTCAAAAAATCAAAAATAAAATGGAGTCAATTAATGTTTTTGGAGAAATGAGTGTTTTAAACAAGGCAATGAACTTATGTTCGTTTGAATTGCTAGGAGATGCAGGAAGGATAAATCAACAAATGGATAATTATGTAAATATAACACCAAAAGATTTGCAGGAAGAGGCCAAGGAAATTTTTAAAGAAGAAAACAGTAGTGTGTTATTTTATAAAGCAAAGAAATAATGTTGGATAGAGTTACAGCACCAGAGACAAAGGCAACAGAAAAGGTGTCTTATATCGAACCGGAAGTTAGGACATTAAGTAATGGAATGAAAATTCTAGGGTTTAATATTGGAAGTCAGGAAGTTATTCAATTGGAATTCAATTTTCATGCAGGTTCTAAATACCAAGAGAAAAGCTTAATAGCTAGATATGTGAGTAAAATGATAGGAGAGGCTTCATCCAATTATGTCTCTGGAGAAATAATGGATAAGATTGATTATTATGGGGCTTTTTTGCAGTCCGACTCTGATAGAGATATGTCTCATGTTACTTTGTTTACTATTCAAAAACAATTAAAACATATATTGCCGGTTTTTGCTGAAGCACTTTTGAACCCTACTTTCCCCGAAAGAGAATTGAATATCCACTTAAAAAATGGCAAGCAAAATTTTAAAGTCGAAAATGAAAAGGTGGGCTACAGGTGTCGGCAGCTTTTTACAGAATTACTATTTAAAAACCATGCTTACGGAAAGTTTGCTGATGAAACTGCTTATGATGAGCTAAGTGCATCTATGTTAATTGATTATTATAAAAAAATGTATTCTGCAAGTAATGGATTAATTGTAGTTGCAGGAAAATTTGATGATTCACTATATAATCAGCTTGAAAAGGAATTCGGGGCTATTCCTATTGGTGAAAATAAAAGAAACTCGCAAAAAGTGATATTTTCCAAGGCAGAAAAAGTTTACGAAGAAAAGCTAGGAGCAATTCAATCAGGGATTAGAATTGGCAAAGTATTGAATGTAATATATGGTTCGGATGAGTTTTTTAAACTACAAATTATAAACACGGTTTTGGGTGGTTATTTCGGGTCACGTCTAATGTCTAATATTAGAGAGGATAAAGGATATACCTATGGAATTGGTTCTGCAGTTGTCTCTATGGAAGATGCAATTTTCTTTTTTATTTCTGCAGAAGTTGGAGCAGATGTAACTAATGAAACGTTGCAGGAGGTGTATTTTGAATTGAACAGATTGTGTAATGATTTGGTTTCTAAAGAAGAATTGGTGATGGTTAAAAATTATATGCTAGGATCTATGTTAAAAAGCTCCGATGGGCCATTTTCAATGGCGGATAAATATAAATCGGTCTATTTTAAAGGTGAAGATTTAAGTTTTTATGATCGCTACATTTCAATGATAAATAAGGTAACATCAGAGGAGTTAATTACTGTTGCAAAAAAATATTTTAATCCGAAGGAAATGTTGGAAGTTGTTGTTGGTAAAAAGTAATTAGTGCTTCAAACAATCTTTTAAAATCAAAATGGATTAACACATAACATTTGCTCTATAAATGCGTTAAAGGATTCATAAATTGTTTTGAGAATAGAAAAACATATTCATAACAGAGATGCCGGAATGAAAGAGTTAAAACGTTTTATTTCGGTGATTTTCTTTCTAGGTGTTTCATTAATGTCTTCTGGGCAGGTTGCCTCTCCTGAAGTAAAGTGCCTTTCCATTAATACTGCTGGTGATGTAACTATTACTTGGATTCCAGCCAGCGACCCTTCAGGCGTTTTTGTTGAGTATAGAGTTTATGCAGATAATGGCGGAGGTTTTATTCAGGTAGGAACGGAATCTGTTTTGGGGGTGAATTCTTTTAATCACCTGGGGGCAAATGCAAATGTTAACTCAATAAAATACTTTGTAACAAGTTTTTCTATTACGGAATCGGTAACGCAAGATACGCTATCAACTATTTTTTTATCGGTTAATAACCCCGGAGATGGAACGGCTTTACTGAGTTGGAATGGAATGTCAACCCCAGCATTAATGACTGCAAACAGCTGGTATATGATTTACCAGGAATACCCGGTGAATGTCTGGACATTAATTGATTCTACTCAGCACGGAGTCGAAAGTTACCGGGATACGATAACGTTATGTAGTGAAACAATAAACTACAGAATTGAGTTAGCAGATAATTCTGGATGTAATTCAGTATCTAATATTGATGGTGATATACTTCAAGATTTGATGCCGCCAGATGCTCCCGTTATAGATTGGGTTACAGTTGATACTGCTACTGGTGATGCTATAATTAACTGGACCGAAAGTAATGCGATTGATGCTTCTGGTTACATAATTTTAGAATTTATATCTGGTGGTTGGATAATTATAGATACGGTTTACGGATATACCAATACGAATTATGCGAACACAAATTCTTTCGTTGATTTTCAGTCAGAGAATTATGGCGTAGCTGCTTTTGATAGTTGTTCTAATACGAGTCCAATGGGGGTGCCTCAGAATTCTATTTACGCGTCTACATCTTTGGATGTTTGTGAGAAAGCAGTCACTATTACATGGAATGCTTACCAAAATTGGAATACAGGAGTGCTCCGATATGAAGTATATGCATCCGATGGAGGAGCATATACCCTAATTAGTTCATTAGGGAGTTCAGCAACATCTTATGTGCATACGGATGTTCTTGCAAACACATTGTATTGCTACGTAATAAGAGCTGTTAATGTAGGGGAGACATCTAGTTCTATTTCTAATAAAGTGTGCAGATTTGTAAGTCAGCCACCCTCACCTCAATTTGCTTATCTGCAAACAGCTACCGTAGTTAGCGATGATGAAATAGAGGTTCGTTTTCACCCTGATGTTTCAGCAATTGTAAATTCTTATACATTAGAAAGGACGAATGATTTATCCAATCCGTTTGATGCTGTTTCTGTATCTACAGGAGGTGGTGATCCAATTGTTTTTGCTGATTATGATGTAACTACTGATAATCAGAGTTACTACTATCAAGTTGTATTGGAAGATAGTTGTGGCAGAAGTTCCTTGATTTCTAATATAGGGAGGTCGATGCTATTGACCGTTACCGAGAATAAAACAACTTTAGTGAATCTTTTGCAATGGACTAAATACGAAAATTGGGATGGAAGTATCATGGAGTATAGGATTTATCGTTCCGTAAATGGAGTCTACGATTTAAGCCCAATTGCAACGGTTCCTTCTAATCAATCATTTTATCAAGATAACATAGAAGCCTTGGTAACCAGCAAAATTAACGGTGAATTTTGTTATTATATAGAAGCAGTTGAAAATAGCAATAATTACGGAATCGCAGAAACTAGTTTGTCGAATAGAAGTTGCGTGAATCATACACCTATAGTTTACCTGCCAAATGGGCTTTTCATAGGAGGTATAAACAATACATGGAAGCCCGTAGTAAGTTTAATAGATTTTAGTTCTTACGATCTTAAAGTGGTTGGACGACAAGGCCATATTGTTTTTAGTTCTTCCGATGCAAGCCAAGTGTGGGATGGGAAATATAAAGGAGAGTATGTTCCAATTGATGTTTATGTTTACCAATTAACCTTTGTCGATGCGGAAGGTCAATTCTACGAATTTAGTGGTCATATTACAGTGGTGAGGTAGTTAACTATACAAGTTTCCGAATTTAGGATGGTACTCTTTCAAGAAAAACATATAAGATGCTTTTTGTTGCATTTATTGTGAGACTACCTAAAAATAGCTACCGGTCCAGACTTTTTAATTCCATTAATTTCAACTACGAAGAAGTAAGTTCCTTCCGGTACAGCTAGTCCAACATTTGTGTATCCGTCCCATTTGGTATTTCCTCCAGTCGAAATAAATATTATCTGCCCCCATCGATTGTATATTTTTAGGTCTGAACATTCATTTAATTTCCCCGAAACCTCTACGGCAAAAATATCGTTTTCTCCATCTCCATTAGGAGTAAATACGTTTGGAATAAAAATATCAAAGTAATCCTCAAAATCTAAAGCAGTTCCAGAAAATGTAGCATTGTCAATACATCCATTTGTATTGGTTACAGTTAATGCAGCTGTAAAATCTTCTCCGTAAGGGAAAGCATGAGTTGGACTTTCATCAGTGGTGGTTTCACCATCTCCAAATAGCCAATCAAAGCTAAAGCCATCAATAGATGTGTTGGTGAATTTTACAACTACACCCTCGCAACCGGCTTCAATTTCAGAAGTGAAAGAGGCACTAGGAGCGCTTAGGACAGTAATTATTACCGAATCTTGATCCGAACAACCTTGTACATCGGACACAGAGACATAGTAGGTTATATCTTCTTGTGCAGTTGAGAAAGGATTTGCAATGTTTGGATTTGACAAATAGGTGCTTGGTGTCCAGGAATAAACGCTTCCAATTGATCCAAAAACATTCATTTGCACGCTGTCTTCTAGGCAAATAGTTTGGTCCGATATGGCTTCAATAATAAAAACACTAACAATTATCGAATCCGTATTTACACATGTGTTTGAATCCGTAACGGTTACAATAAATTCCATAGTAGTATCCGGTGTTGCATTTGGATTAAAAATTAAATTATCATTTAAAAATGATCCATTTGTCCAGTTGTAAGATTCTCCTCCAGTAGCGGTTAATTGGATAGTATCTCCAATGCATATATCGACATTGTTTCCAGCACTTGCAGTAGGAAGAGGATTAATAATTACAGATACCGTATCAGAGTTCATACAGCCATTAACATCGGTTCCCGTTACAAAATACTCCATGGTGTCATTTATCGAAACTGTTGGGTTGAAGCTCGTATCATTTGAAAGTCCCGTTTCGGGAGTCCATAAATAGCTGTCTCCGCCAGTAACTAGCAATTGAGTTGTATCTCCAATGCAAATTTGAATATCACTTCCTGCACTAATATTAGGAAGGGTATTGACAGTTACAATAACTGTATCGGTATCGGTGCAGCCGTTTAGGTCTGTAATTAACACTACATAATTTGTTGTCACAGTTGAAGTTGCCCAAGGATCTGCAATATTCGGGTCACTTAAATCGGTGATTGGTGCCCAAACATAGGTATCGCCACCGGTAGCATTTAATTGTGTAGAATCACCATTACAAATGGTTACATCTGCAACCGCATCACCAATAGGTAATTCGTTAACTGTAACCACAATAGAGTCTGACCGAACACATCCGTTAGTATCGGTTACAGTTGCAATGTATTCCGTAGTTATTATTGGAAACGCTTGTGTCATATCATTTAATGAATTGGATAAGCTGTCTGTGGGTGACCAACTATAGTTTAAGCCACCAGTTGCTGTCAAGGTGGTTGTGTCCCCAATACAAATAGCAACATCACTTCCTGCAAAAGCACTTGGTAGAGGATTTACGATTACGGAAACAGTGTCGGAACTTGCACAACCATTTATGTCTGTAGCATTAACAATGTATTCAGTTGTGTCTGTCGGAAATGCCATAGGGTTTTCAATTGTGTCATCTGTTAAGGTATTGCTAGGTGTCCACAAATAACTTACACCTCCGCTGGCTAGCAGCTGTGCTGAATCGTAAATGCAAATTTGAACATCATTTCCAGCATCAATAATAGGGAGTATATTTACATTTACGATAACAGAATCCAAACCAGAACATGTGTCGTTGGTTGTTATAACATAAAATGTAGTTGTTACCGAAGGAAATACATTGGGGTTTGATACAGAAGGGTCTACTATTAAACTTGCCGGACTCCATGCATAAGTCGTTCCGCCTATTGCAGTAGGGTTTCCTCCAATAATTACTGAGTCACCAAAACAAATGGTTGTATCGTTACCGGCATCAGTTGGTACATTTTGATTTACATACACAGTCATAGTATCGGTTAACGTACATAAATTAATGTCAGTTACGGTTAGAATATAAGCTATCGTGTCGGGAGGTGTGGAAATTGGGGTGTAAATATTAGGGTCAGACAATCCAGATATTGGGGACCATACTGGTGTGTCAGTACCAGAGCCATTTAGTTGGATGTTATCTCCCGGACAAACCCATAAGTCCTCTCCTGCATCAACTATGGGTAATGGGTTAACCGTTACAATAATAGAGTCAGCATCAGTACAGCCTAAACCATCTGCTCCTGTAACAATATATTCCGTGGTATTGCTTGGATAAACAAAAGGGTTTGCAATATTGATATCGGTAATTGAATCAGCAGGTGTCCATAAATATACAGTAGCTCCCGATGCATTTAATTCAATAGAAGCTCCTGCACAAATTGAAACATCTAAACCAGCTTCAACAGTGGTAAGAGCATTAACTGTAACGATAATTTGCGCTGTATCTCTACAAGACTCAGCAGTGCCGTATACAAAATAGGTTTCTGTGATAGCTGGCGAAGCAGTTGGGTCTGGTAGAGTTGAGTCATTCAAAGTAGTTGCAGGTTCCCAGGCATATGTAGTTGCTCCAGAAGCTGATAAGTTAGCAGAATCTCCTAGACATATTGTGGTGTCGCTGCTAGTCGTTAATGTAAATGCTTGGTCGATAGTTACCTCCATGGTGTCAGTTATGCTACACCCGAATCCATCTATCACCGTCAATATATATTCAGTCGTAACATTTGGTGAGGCAAATGGGTCTAATATATTGGGATCACTCAGTTCACCAGGAGGAGTCCATGTTCCTGTTCCAATTGATGAAGAACCACTTAACTGAACACTATCTCCAGAGCAGATAGCAGTGTCCTCTCCAGCATCAACTATCGGCAATGGGTTAACCGTTACAATAACAGAGTCAGCATCAGTACAGCCTAAACCATTTGCTCCTGTAACAATGTATTCCGTGGTGTTGCTTGGATAAACAAAAGGGTTTGCAATATTGATATCGGTAATTGAATCAGCAGGTGCCCATAAATATACAGTAGCTCCAGATGCATTTAATTGAACAGAATCTCCTTCACAAATTGAGACATCTAAACCAGCATCAACTGCGTTGAGCGTATTAACTGTAACTGTAATTTGCGCTGTATCGCTGCAAGACCCCGTTGCTCCATAAACAAAATATGTTTCAGTTGCAGTGGGACATGCAGTAGGGTTAGATAGAGTTGAGTCATTTACCGTAGGTTCCCAAGCATATGTAGTTGCTCCAGAAGCTGATAAATTAGCACAATCTCCAAGGCATATAGTTGTATCGTTACTCGTGGTTAATGTAAATGCTTGGTCGACATTTACATTAACGGTATCAGTTATGCTGCAACCTAATCCATCTACTAACGTCAATAAATATTCAGTCGTAACAATTGGTGAGGCAAATGGATTTAGTATAGTGGCATCACTTAATTCACTAGTGGGAGACCAAGTCGCTGTTCCAATTGATGAGGCACCATTTAATTGAATACTGTCTCCAGAACAGATAGAGGTGTCAACTCCTGCACTGACAAAGGGAATGTTAACATTTACGGTAACACTGTCTAGTGCAAAACAACCTCCTCCAATATCAATTAAAACAAAGTATTTTGTTGTGTCAGTTGGAAAGACACCTGGTGTTAATGTTGCTCCATTAATCACGTTTACGCTAGGTGTCCAGCTTGTTGTAAAGCCAGGTAACGCATCAGTTGTTGCAACAATATTTGCTGTATCTCCATAGCAAATGGTGGTGTCGAGGCCTGCATCAGTAGTAGGCGCAATGGTCACTGTAATGTCCTCCGTTATAGGGTCAGACAGACAGCCAAATTGATTTTCTGCAATTAGAGATATGGTTCCTGTGCCTGGAGACATCCATTGAATGTCAATGGAGCTACCATTATTAGCGACGATATTTCCTCCGGTGATAGTCCAATTATAAGTAGTGTTTGGAATGTTTTGTGTTGTATATGTCTCTGTGAAAAACTGGCAAACGACTGGGTCCCCTGTTATTGATGTCGGCGGGGCAACGGAGTTTACTGTAATTTGATAGACGGAGTTTGTTGTTTTTGGTGGGCAGCCATTATCCATAACAGACACCTGGAACTGATACGGTAAGTTTTGTGCTTGTCCACAAGCTGTTGTCCAACAAAACTCTGTTGATACAGTATCTAAACCATTTACAGGCTGATTTATAGTTGCGTTGGGGTTAACTATGTTTACATCGAATACTGTTCCACTAGCTATCAATGTTAAGCTGTCTCCATTTGGATCGTCATAGCCAAAATCAAAACATAAAGTTTCTCCCTCCTCTATGGTAAATTGATTACTGGTGGTTCCTGCTGTTGGGTCAATGCTCGGAGAAGGGTTTGGCGGACAAGATAATACCAGAACTTGCAAATCTCTTCTGGTGACACCAATTAAATTCCCATTTCGGTATTCTTTGATTTCTACTGCAATCACATAATCTCCAGTAGTCGGGGGATAATAAGTTGTAAGGCCTGTTGATGCATTTATATTAGTATAGCCTCCGGTGCCAAATGGTTGAGAAAGACTATATCCGCCGGCATAAGTAACTGTGTTGATTGTCCAGTTTAATGAGGCGGGTGGACCCGGATCCGGGTCAGTATCTGAAGAGATCTGGGCATCATAAGGTTGAACAAAACTGAATACTAACATGTCTCCGTCGGGGTCAATTGCAGAGTTCAACAATGTAGTGGTGTCTCCAGCACATAAAAAGGGAACGGGGTCATCTGTAAATACGGGCGAACTATTCTCCAATAAAGGTGGTGAAATGTAGGCATGAAATGACATAGATTCATCTGGAATAAGGTTTACAATTGTTCCATTACGACAACACCTCTCATAAAAAATATGATAACCCGAAAAATTCAAAGGAAGGTCTATTAGCCCTTCATAGACAGCTTTGTCGATGCAAGTTCCTGTCCCGATGGTACATCCATTTGGGATATTTGGGTCTATCCTTTCAACCAAAGCCAAAGTCATGTTTACACTTGCAACGAAGCTTTTGATTGGTCCACCGCCCAGAGGAGAGTTTTGTAAGTCATGTTCATACACGCCAATATCTGCAATTGTTTGTTCTGGTCCATTTTGAAAGTTACTCGGAGGAGCGCAATCAGTATAAGTGGTTAATATAATTTTATAGCGATAGTTTCCTCCAAATTGGCCAATATATTCATATCCTAAATTACCTCCAATTAGGTGTGAAGCATCAGCTTTACCTGAAAATAATGTAAAAGCAATTATGATAAAAACATATTTCATTACTGAACAATAATTTTTCGAGTGATTTGGATTCCAGATTCACTTTCTACCCTAAGAAGGTAAGTTCCATTAGGTAATTCCGAAACATCCACGGATAAATTCGTGGTGTTTATATTTGATTGCGCAATAATCTTTTTCCCTATTAAATTATACAATGTAATGTTCTTGATCTGTTGATTTGAAGACTTTATGAAAAATTTTTCATTTGCCGGGTTTGAATAGATTTGAAATGGGTCAGTAACTTCTTCAACTCCTACAACTACTACTCTTATAGCGTAATCTTCTGTTTGACCTCTAGTACAATTGGTGCATCCAGTAATTGCACTCCCAACTTCGTCGGATGAAATACGCATTCGCAACCATGCGTTGTTCGTAATACCTGATGTTGGGATCGTTATATTTAATTCTGGATCGTAAGTATTTAATGCTTCCATAACAAGTTCAGTTGTATTGTCAAACACTCCATCATTATTGTAGTCAATCCATGCCTTGGTGTCTTGTGGATTATCTGGCCCAGTTCTTATACTCAATAAATAAGAATTTCCAGGCGTTAAATCAGTTTGTTTTTGGCACGAAAAATCTTGATAACCTTCAATTGCGTTTACAGATGAATTATTAATTGTATTTAGCTGCACAGAATAGATTCCATATTCACAGCAATGCGATAAAGTTTGCGGTTCACATGATGCTGCAAGTACATTATTTGCTAAAGCTACTTCAATGTAGCCAGGCATGGTTAATGTGTTGCTTCCAAACGTATTTGAGGCAACCAGTTCCACGGTATAAGTTCCATCAGTAGTATATGTGTGTGTGGGATTTTGTTGTACGGATGTATTTCCATCTCCGAAATTCCATCCCCATGCGAAAGGTATGTTCGTTGATAAATCAGAAAAATTAACTACACCATCGCAGGTTAGTACTACGTCTGCAGTAAAGTCTACAATAGGAGGAGAAACATCTTGTTCTACGATAATTGTATAGTCTTCAGCTTGACCATAACCTGGGTCATCACAAGGTGTTGGGTCGGCATTTAAATCATAATCTGCAATTACGCGCATGCGCAAGGGGGTGTTTAGCACCGCGTTTGAAGGTATTGTTACAGATCCAGATGTTCCAAGTGAACTTGAACTTGAAACAATTAATTCGGTTGTTGGGTTAAAAGTTCCATCATTATTATAGTCAATCCATGCCGCACAATTATGCGTGGTTGGAGATGCATGATCAATTGATATATTATACGATTGACCAGCAAATACAGTTGTCTGGCTACATGTTAAGTCAGTGTAACCTTCAATGGAACTTCCAGAGTTTATGTTTAGTGTATTAAATGTCACGTTTGTAATTCCAAATCCTAAAGAACCGTCTATTGTATTTGGAATACACGCAGCCGCTATTGGTGTTGCTCCAGAAACGTTAACGATTATATAGTTTGCTTTTGTTTCATTGTCACTCCCAAATGCATTAGTTGTCGTTAAGCTTACAGTATACGTTCCGTTCGCTAGATAAGTATGCGTTGGATTTTCCAATGTGCTCGTGTTTCCATCACCGAAATCCCAAGACCAAGTTGTTGGAGAGTTCGTTGATTCATCAAAAAACTGAATATCACCCGAACAGGTGTTTGTTGAGCTAACAGAAAAGTCGCAAAGTGGTGGTGCGTTCGGTGCTTGCCATTGTAATTGTATGTTGGGTCTGTCAAAAAAGGTGCCGAAAGTATTTCCAGAACTGCATACTCCACTGGCATCTTGAAAAAGCACCGAGGTACTTTCAAAACTTGTTGATGACATGTATATTTTAGCATTTCCAGTAAAGGCTGTGTTATTAAAACAGGTTTCAATCAATAGATTAGATGTTCCGTCCCAATAAAAAGGAGAACTAAAAGTGTGTATATTCCAACCAGCACTTTCTGTATATGTTTGTGGTCCGTATATTGTGGTTAGCCCGGTTTCAAAAGTAGGAGGAACTGTTGAGCTAGATGTGTTTTTTATTTTTATTGTAAAATCAACTAGAGGAACCCCTTCTACTGTGGCGACATTGAAAGCAAGGCTAGTGATGTCCCCAGCTGTCATTCCTTGCGCACCTAATTCACTGGCTAGGATGAGCATTTGATGTTTTGCGCCAAAATACCAATTTCCATAAGGAGCCGGATATCCTGTGTTTGTATTTGTAGAGGAACCAGAGCCTATAGTAATAGTAGTTTGTGAAAGACCGGGAAACGAAAATAACAAGATAAAAAAGGTGAAGTTTTTAAAGAGAATTTTCATGGGTTCAAAGAATTAATGTAATATACAGACTATTGAATTATGAATAAGGTTGTTTCACCTTTGATTTGATTCAATAAAGATAGTCAAAATTGATTATATAAATTCATGAAATTTCGCAAAATTAGAATATGGTTACCTAGATAGGTATTTTTGTAGTTTTAAGAGAGGTTGCGGCAGTACTTTGTGTCCTCCCCTGTATCTAAACAGTTTATATGGGATTTCTTTTTCCTTAAATTCTTTCATGTAATGGCTAATAATTTCCTCAGAGAATAGTTCATCAGCGTCTCCGATTAAAAAGTGCAATGAAAATTTCTTGAATGTTTCTATGTTTTCCAGATAGCTAATGTCTGTAGGGAATGAACCTGCCCAAAGAACAAGGTTGGTTGGTGTAATCTCTCCTAAAATAGCCCATCGACTAGCAGTAGCTGCACCTTGAGAAAAGCCTAATATGTTTATATTGACTTCCATTCTTTTCTGCAGAACTTGATTTGCCACTTTATCCAAATATTGCACGTAGTCATCAATGTCTGAATTTCTTTCTTCTTTTGTCATCCATGAGGCTACAACGTTTCCAGAAAACCCATTCCAATAAAACCTGCTTAATCCTTCGGGAGCAATAATGAGGGTGTTCTCATTAAGAATAGGTTCAAACCATTTAATAAAATATTTTGCCAATTGACCATATCCATGGCAAACAAACCATACATCAGTTATTTTGTCACTTGGAGTTCCTAAAACAAAATACCTAGCTGTTTTTTCTATTTTAATATCTATTTGTTTCACTCGAAAGTTGTTACAGATCTTAAATAGTTTTCTAAATCTTTTAAAGCTGATTTTTCTGCTAATTTATTCCAGTTTAGATACTTTACGAATTGTGAAAGTGTGATTTTCGCTTCCTTTAATACAATATTTGGTTCGAAATTTATTTTGCCTGTTCTTCGCAAAAAGAAGTCTATTAGATTTATTGTTGAATCATAGCGTAAAGAAAACCAAACCTCAGCTTCAACCAAATAATTAAATTTCTCATTTTCAAATATCTCTAGAATTGAATTAGCTTGTTTTCCATACGTTCTTACGAGGTATTCTGCTTTTTTTTCAGCTATTTCTAATGATTTTAATCTTGATTTTATTGATAAAATAAAGCTGTCGACTAAATCAGGCGTATCAAACTCTCCGCCAGAAATTTTAATAGCCTGGGTAGTGCACTTATGGTTAATGTTTAATTGTTTACTAATTAAATCAATTACTTTTTTTGCCATTAACCTATAGCCGGTTAATTTCCCGCCAGCAATGGTTATTAGTCCTGAATTAGATATGAATAGTTCATCTTTTCTTGATAGTTCAGCCGTTTTTTTTCCTTCTTCATAAATTAATGGTCGGATACCTGACCATGATGATAGTATGTCGGAAATATAAAGTTCTTTATTTGGGAACATTTTGTTTGCAGCATCAATTAGATATTGTGCATCTTTTCTTGTTACTTTTGGGTTGTTCTTGTCTTCAGAGAACTTGGTGTCGGTTGTTCCAATATAGGTGATTTCTTGTCGGGGTATGGCGAAAATCATTCTACCTCCTTCTACATCAAAATATATACTGTTGTTAATTGGAAGCTTGTCTCTTGCTACAACAATATGCGCTCCTTTTGAAAGTTGTAGTTTTTTCTTTGATAGAGATTTGTCTTTTTCTCTGAGTTCATCCGCCCATGGTCCTGTGGCGTTGACTATTTTTTTTCCTTTTACTGAAAACAGAGTTTTCGTAATGGTGTCCATGCAATTTACACCTGTTACTTTTTCATTTTCGTATACTAGCTCAGTTGCGGCTGTATAATTAATCGTAGTTGCTTTTAATTGAACAGCCGTTTTAATTATCTCTAAAGTTAATCGCGCGTCATCCGTTCTGTATTCAGCATAATATCCTGCACCTTTTAATATGTCATTCCTTAATGTTGGCTCAATTTTAAGGGTTTTACCTTTTGAAAGAATTTTTCTTTTGTCTTCTCCGGTTACACCTGCTAGTTTATCATATAGCCAAAGACCAATTCCAGTTTCGAATTTACCAAATGATCCCCCTTCAACTAAAGGTAGGAGCATTTTTTCCGGAACTACAAGGTGAGGAGCTATGTTGTAAACTACAGCTCTTTCCTTACCAACTTCGCGAACTAATTTAAATTCGAAGTTTTTTAAATAACGCAATCCACCATGGATTAATTTTGTTGATCGACTACTGGTTCCTGAAGCGTAGTCCTCTTTTTCAATTAACGCAGCTGAAAGTCCTCTTGAAGCAGCATCTAAAAGAATTCCAGCTCCTGTAATGCCTCCTCCTATAATGAGTACGTCAAATTCTTTGGATGCTAAATGAGATTTAACTTCTTCTCTTTTTTGAGCGTTAAATAAGTAGTGCTTTAATCCTTTCATTTTGTCCAGTTCATTGATCTTTTAACTGCTTCTCTCCAGAGTAAATATTTCTTAATAAAAACTGTTTGTTCCTTACTTGGCTTGAATATTTGATTTATCGATTTCATTTTTTTTAAGTCTTCTTTTTTCCAGAATCCAGTATACAACCCCGCCATATATGCAGCGCCTAAAGCAGTAGACTCAATAATGTCAGGCCTATTAACAGGTGTGTCCAATATGTCTGATTGAAATTGCATTAAATAGTTGTTAGCACTAGCACCTCCATCAACGTTAAGAGATTGAAGATGTATTCCTGAATCTTCTTCCATAGCTATCAGCACATCCTTAGTTTGAAATGCTAAAGATTCAAGAGTTGCTCTAGAGATTTCCGATATTCCGGAATCTCTCGTAAGTCCAAAGATCGCGCCTCGGGCATACATGTCCCAGTAAGGCGCTCCAAGTCCTGCGAATGCAGGAACAACAATTACTTCATCTTCATTAGCTTCTTTTGCCAGTTGCTCCGTTTCATTAGATTCAGATATTATCTTTAGACCGTCTCTTAGCCATTGAATAGCAGCGCCAGCTATGAATATGCTGCCTTCTAAAGCATATAGAATATTGTCATCAATTCCCCAGGCAATGGTTGTTAGCAATCCGTTCTTACTTTCTATTCTTTTATTTCCTGTATTTAATAACATGAAACATCCTGTTCCATAGGTGTTTTTTGCTTCTCCTGGTTCAAAACAACATTGTCCGAACAATGCAGCTTGTTGATCGCCAATTGCTCCTCTAATTGGAATTCTTGTCCCTTTGTATTCATAAAATCCATAGTCATCAGAACTGTTCTTAATGCAAGGGAGTATGGATTTTGGGATGTCTAGAATTTTCAGTGACTTATTGTCCCATGTTAAGCTATTTATGTCAAAAAGTAGCGTTCTTGATGCGTTAGAATAATCCGTTGCATGGATTTCCCCCTTTGTAAGCTTCCAAATTAACCAAGTATCAATTGTTCCAAAAAGTAAGTTATTCTCTTCAGTTAACTTTTTTGCTCCTTCAATATTATTGAGGATCCAGTTGATTTTAGTTCCTGAAAAGTACGAGTCAATAACGAGACCAGAAGATTTTTTAAAGTGTTCTTCATGTCCTTCTGCCTTTAATTGTGAGCATAAATTGGAGGTTCTTTTATCTTGCCAAACAATAGCATTGTAAATTGGTTTGCCTGTCTTTTTATTCCATAGAACTGTTGTTTCCCTTTGATTAGTAATGGCGATAGAGTCTATTTCAGATGGATTGATAGAGTTGTTGCCAATTAAGTCGTAAAGAACTTTTGTTTGTGTTGTTATAATTTCTTCAGGATTGTGTTCTACCCAACCTGATTTAGGAAATATTTGTTCTATTTCACATTGTGCAACGTCTATAATTTTTGCGTTTTTATTAAAAAGTATTGCTCTGGAACTGCTTGTTCCTTGGTCTAGTGCGATAATGTATTTTTTTTCCACTGTGATTTGATTAATTTTATAATTCATCTTGAAGTTTTCGCTTCACAAGTTTTTTCCTCTTGCTAGCAGTCTTATCGCAAGCCTCCTGACCCATGCAGTACGGATGTAATTTCTAGTTAAGTTTAAATAGTATGTACAGATATTCGTTAATAATTTAACAAGTTTCTTTTTGTTTAGAAAATTAAGGCAACTTTCGTATCTTTATACGTTATAGATTGATTTAAATGTCAAAATTGGTTAGAAAACATAACAAAGTTATGAAAAAAATTATCTCGTTATTCGTAATCATAATTTTTACGATAACATCTTCAAAAGCATCGCATCTTCCCGGGGGTAATATAACTTATGAATGCGTGGGGCCAGACCAATATTTAGTTACGCTTACAATGTATGAGGATTGTCAAACAGGTTTTATGACACCGGGAAGTTCTTTTACTATTAATGTTGTAAATTCTTGTGGTTTACCTACTCAAGTGCTCAGTGCAACTGAAGTTGTTTTTGGAAATGAGGTCTCGCAATTGTGTCCAGCAGCTCAAAGTACCTGTAATGGCGGTACTTTACCTGGGGTACAGGAGCATCAGTATCAAGTTTTAGTTACATTACCAGGTCCCTGTGATTCTTGGACTTTCTATCATAGTTCTTGTTGTAGAAATGGAAGTATAAATGCACCCAGTACAACGGATGACTATTACTTTTATGCAACCTTAAATAATTTAGACGCACCCTGTAATAATTCGCCAACCTACACTGCTCCGCCAATACCTTACGTTTGCAGTGGGCAGTCTGTTTGTTACAGTTTAGGTGTTGTTGAGGTGGATGGACATACCTTAGTTTATTCTTTTACGGATGCTTTGGAAGATCCTTTGTTAACACCTGTGGTTTATGGTGCTGGCTATAGTGGGACTAATCCCATACCCGGTATAACCATTGATCCTGTGACGGGGCAAGTTAATTTTATTGCTCCTGGTCTTACGGGACAATATTTAGTTGTTATTCTAATAGAAGAATATGATGCGAATGGAGTTTTAGTAGGTAGTCAAGTTTACGATTATGTATTTAACGTTGTAGCTTGTAATAATCAAGTGGTAGACTGCGCTACTAGTGGAGCAATTGGAAATATTAATGGAAGTGTTTTTCAAACAGGTCCAACATCTTTGCAAATGTGTGAGGGTGTCCCATTTACGTTTGATATGCTTTTTACCGATCCAGACATTGGAGATTCTCTTTTTATGGAATCAAATATTGATGTAATATTACCTGGCTCAGTTGTATCTTACTCTTATCCAAATGTCCCTAATGGGAATGAAATTGCAATGAGTGTTTCGTGGACGCCTCCTCCAGGAAGTGCAAGTTCAAATAATACTTTCACTGTTACGATTTATGATAATGCTTGTCCAGTTTCAGGACAGCAAACAATTGTTTACAATATGGATGTAGTGGGAAGCACTAATGCTTCTGGGGATGTCATCATTTGTTTAGGTCAAGAAACTCCATTAGAAGTTTTTAATGGTACAGTTTTCGATTGGTCGGTTGTTAGTGGAGATCCTTTAAATATTGGAACAAATTTTAGTTGCACACCATGTTCCAATCCAATTGCTTCGCCAACAATGACTACTGTTTATGAGGTAGTAAGTGATTTAACAGGAAGTTGTGTTAATCGCGATACAGTAACTGTAACGGTTGTGCCAGATTTCACCTATTCTTTGACGCAAAGTTCGACCACTACGTGTTTGAATAGTAATATTCAATTTAGTTTAATTCCGAATCCAGCGGGAGCTTACACTTATCAATGGGATCCAGGAGCTTTTTTAAATAGTACTACAATTGCAGGTCCTACTGTTACTCCAACAACACCTGGTAATTATGAATATTCAGTAGAGATTACAAGTCCAAATGGATGTGTTAAAAATGATACTATTGATATAAATGTTGCAGCTTCTTATTCCCCAGATGTTACTGTTATTGCTGATGTGAATAATATCTTTTGTGGTGACACTGTGAACTTTACTACTGATCTGGGCGGGGGTGTTCCTGCTGTGTGCGGTCCTTCTCCTAATACAGCTTGCTCATCAGCTTCTTCACAACAAACCATTGGTACATTTTCTGGAACGGGAACTACAACATCCTGGCCAGCACCTTATGGAAATTGGTATAGAAACGCTAAGCATCAATTTCTTTATACTGCGGCTGAACTAAATGCAATGGGTTTCATTGGTGGGAAAATTACAGAAATAGCATGGGAGGTTACTGCAATAAATGGGACTACAACCTATAATAGTTATCAAATAAGTATGGGATGTACCGGCACAACTTCCTTAACTGCTTGGGAAGCTGGTTTAACGCAAGTTATGTCTCCTCAGAATATAGTTATTAATACAGGTTGGAATGTTCATGCCTTAACAACAGCATATGAATGGGATGGTATTTCTAACTTGGTTGTAGAGATCTGTTACGATAATCTAGCTGTTTCTTATACGCAAAATTCATCAACTCCTTACACTACAACAGGGTTTAATTCATGCTTATATTACAGAAGTGATAGTCAACCTGCATGCCCAGCGACTACCGCTACAACTTCTTCTAACCGACCAATTACTCGGTTTACTACTTGTCCAACAATTCCTGATCCTGCAAACTTCTCATTTGCCTGGACACCAGTTTCTGAAATTGACGATGCTACTGCTCAAAATACTTTTGGAGTGCCATCGGTAACTACAAATTATCAATTGGTAGTTACCGATTTAAACGGAGGTTGTACCGATACAGTTCAAGTTTTAATTGATGTTATGTGCGATACTTGTTATGCTCCAAATCCAACTTTGACTCATATTACTTGTAATGGAGGTAGTGATGGGGGAATTCTTGCTGTACCAAACGGTCTTTTTGGTCCTTTTACAATAGAATTTACTGATGTAAGTACAGGATTAATTATTCAAACGGACAATATGGTAACTACAAATGCTTCGATTACTGGCTTGTCGGCAGGTGATTATAAAATTCGTTGCATAGATACAGATGGATGTTATGCGGATACGGTGGTTACGATAATTGAGCCGCCCGTTGTCAATTTGACTGTTTCTAATGATACAATTGTTTGTATTGGAGGAAATGGGGTTTTAGTGGCTAATGCTACTAACGGAAACGGTGCGCCATATGATTATAACTGGTCCCAAGGTATAGCAAGCAATGCGGGAACTCAAAATGTAAGCCCTACTATCAGTACGATTTACGATGTTTACGCTGTTGATGTCCTTGGGTGTAACTCTAATACCTTAAGTGTCACGGTCAGTTTGTTTCCGCCAATATTGACAACTACGAATCCAGATATTGTTGTTTGTCCAGGAGATTTGGGTTCGATTGGCGTGCAAGCAAATGGCGGAATTGGCGGTGTTTATTTCTATGAATGGGCAGATGCTCAAGGAAATGTTGTAGGAACTGGTAGTGATATAAGTGTGTTGAGCACTTCTAGTCCTCAGGTTTTTTATGTAACTGTTACAGATAACTGTGAGACCCCTGCTACTATAGATGAGGTTGAGGTAACTTGGTACGATGAACCAGCAGTGTTGTTTGAAGCAGGTGTTGTTGATGGATGTTATCCTGTAACCACAACCTTTAATAATACAACTAACCCAACAATGGTAAGTTCTTGTTTTTGGAATTTTGGAGATGGCAATACGTCGTCAATTTGCGGTACAGTTTCTAATACCTATTCAATTCCCGGAAGTTATACAGTTGATTTAATTGTAACTAGTCCTGACGGCTGCATTTCAAACACAACGTCTACGAATATGATTACGGTATATGATTACCCGACTTCTCATTTTTTGTCGGATCCAAACCCAACAGATGTTTTGAATCCAAGTGTTAATTTTACTGATTCATCATCAATCGATGTAGTAAATTGGTATTGGTCTTTTGGTGAAAATGGAGAATTAGGAACCTCGACAGAGACGAATCCTAGTTTGGTTTTTCCAGATGCTGAACCTGGAACCTATCCGGTTGAGTTGATTACAGTAAATGTAAATGGTTGTTCGGATACGAGTATGTTATATGTTGTCGTAAATGGAGTTTATAATTTTTATGTACCAAGCGCTTTTACTCCGGATGGAGATGGTATTAACGACTATTTTTTCCCTCTAGGCGAGAGTGTATCTGGACAAGGGTATGAACTGAGGATATTCAATAGATGGGGTAATGTTGTTTTCTTTTCAGAAGACATGTCTGTGAAATGGGATGGAACCTATAAATCTGGGCCTGCTGAATTAGGTGTTTATGTTTGGATTGTTAAGACAGTAGATGGTATTACAGGGGAGTTTAGAGAATATACCGGTCATGTGTCCTTAATAAGGTAAATATTTTTTTCATAATTATAACAAACTAATAGTTATCAAGTAAAACATGATTTTTACCTTTGCTTCCTATGGAATATGAAAATGACTTGATTTTAAGAGCGGCAAGAGGTGAGAAAGTTGAAAGAACGCCTGTCTGGATTATGCGACAAGCCGGTAGGATTTTACCTGAATACAGGGCAATAAGACAAAGTCTAAGTGGGTTTAAAGAGTTGGTAGAAACACCAGAATTAGCTGCGGAAGTCACAATTCAGCCAGTAGATATATTGGGAGTAGATGCCGCAATCATCTTTTCGGACATTTTAGTTGTTCCTGAAGCAATGGGATTGGAATACCAAATGATTGAAAATAAAGGGCCTTATTTTGAAAAAACAATTCAAACTTTATCGGATTTGGAAAAAGTGAATGTTCCAGATGTTGATGATACATTGCATTATGTGTTGGAAGCGATAAAAGTTACGAAAAAGGAATTAAATAACCGGGTACCTCTTATTGGGTTTGCTGGTGCTCCTTGGACAATATTCTCCTATATGACTGAAGGTCAAGGGTCCAAAACTTTCAGTAATGCAAAAAAAATGCTTTATACGGATAAACAGCTGTCACATCAGTTGTTAGAAAAGATTACGCAAACAACAATTAAGTACTTAAAGGCACAGATTAAAGCTGGGGCTGATATGGTTCAAATTTTTGATTCATGGGCTGGTATACTCAGCTACGAGCAGTATTTAGAGTTTGGAATGAAATATGTTAGTATGATTTGCAATGCAATAAATGAAGTGCCTGTGACTGTTTTTGCCAAGGGGGCATATTTTGCAAGAAAAGAAATGGGGGAGCTCAATTGTAATACAATAGGATTAGATTGGAACATGGATGTCAATAAAAGTAGAGAGTTGATTGGAAAAGAGAAAACTTTGCAAGGTAATTTGGACCCATGTGTGCTTTATTCTGATTTTGATGCAATTAAGTTGGAAACAAGTAAAATGCTTAGTAGTTTTGGAGCAAATCGTCATATTGCAAATTTAGGGCACGGAGTTTATCCAGATATGCATCCTGATAAAGTAAGGTGCTTTGTTGATACGGTAAAAGAATATAAAAGCTAAAATATGAAAAAGTTGGTATTTTTTGGATTGCTTGCAATGTTTGCAATTAGCGCAGTTGCTCAAGATGATGATAATCTGGTAACAAATCCAAGCTTTGAAAGTACAGGTAAAGGAAAGTTGAAAAAATTGAAGCAAATTACCGTAGCAGAAAACTGGGAATCACCAACAGGGTTAAATGCTGATTTATTTGATAAAACCAGAGCACAGCCATGTTCAGCGCCAAACAATAGTTTTGGGAAAGAATTTCCAATGGACGGTAATAGATATGCTGGAATAGTTGCTTACAGTTACAATAATAAAGAGCCTCGGACTTATATTCAAACACGTTTATTGGGGACACTTACAAAAGATGTTGAGTATTGTGTGAAATACTATGTAAGTTTATCTGATCTGTCTAAATATGCAGTAAATAATCTAGGAGCATATCTTGGTAAGAACCCTTTAGAGGAAGAGTCAAAAACGGATATTATTTTCGAAAAAGAGAAAGAGTTTAATCAAGTTGTATTGCTTCCAGGAAATAAGGTTATAAATGCTCGTTACAACTGGGAGCCCGTATGCGGAGTTTACAAGGCGTCTGGAAAAGAAAAGTTTTTAGTTATTGGAAATTTCCATAACAATAAGGATACTAAATTTGAAAAGTTAAAAAAGTTAAAAAATTTTCAAGGGACTCAGATACCTAAAGCATATTACTACATTGACCAGGTTGAAGTTTTTATTATTGAGGATCCCGCAGATTGCGATTGTTCTAATAAAATGAAAGCCAAAATTTTAGAATCAATGGTTTATCATAAAGATTTTATCAGTGAGGATGGCTATACGGTGGAGGAGCAAATAAAATTAACAACTGTTTATTTTGATATTTTAAGTGTTAAAATTGAACGCTTGATGATTAAAGATCTAGATAATTTAGTAGCTATAATGAATGGAGACCCAGAAATTAAATTGCAGCTTACAGGTCGGACGGATCAAGAAGAATTGGATGCGCAAAAAGCTGATCCAGAAAATAATGATATCAAAGGATTAGGACATAAAAGAGCAGAAAAAGTCAAAGCTTATATAGTTGGCAAAGGTGTTGATGAAAGTCGAGTTATTGTTAAATCGGTGGATGAAGGAGCTTCAAATTCAAAAGGAGTGACAAGGCTGGATAAAGCTAAGAATAGAAGGGTTGAAGTTGAGTTAGTAAAATAAGAATTCAAATATGTATATTTTAAACCGTGCAGATTTCTGGACGGTTTTTTTATGAATAAAAGTTATATCTTCATATAATATTAAAACTAAAAAGTGTCATTCAATAGAGGAGATAAAAAAGTAATCAAAGCTTGGGTCATGTATGATTGGGCTAATTCCGTTTATCCATTGGTAATTACGACAACTATATTTCCCCTTTTTTATGATAAGTGGGTTGATAAAACCGCTAAATTGAATGGTCTTGAAGATGGAATGGCAGAAGTTTTTGGTATGCAATTTAATGGAGTCGAGATATATTCTTACGCAATCGCATTTTCGTTATTAATCGTTAGTTTTTTATCACCGATATTATCGGGAGTAGCCGATTTTTCGGGTAGCAAGAAGAAATTCATGCGTATTTTCAATTATATAGGCTCCATTTCATGTGTTGGTTTGTTTTTTTGGAATAGCTACTCAGTGGAAATAGGACTGCTTTTTTGCATGTCTGCCAATATTGGTTTTTGGGGGAGTTTGGTTTTTTACAACGCCTATTTGCCAGAAATAGCCGAGCCTAGGGATCATGATTTAATTAGTGCTCAAGGTTTTTCGAAAGGATATTTAGGTGGAGCGATATTATTGGTGATATGTTTAGCGACCATAATGGTTTTAGGATGGGATGCAGAATATAGTTTTCTATTGGTTGGAGTTTGGTGGGTGGGCTTTGCTCAAATAACCTACAAAAGATTACCGGGAAATTCGAATGACAAAGCAAAGGGGGGTAGTAACCGCGAGATATTGTCTAAAGGCTTTATGGAGTTGCAAAGCGTTTGGCGCGAATTTTCAAAAATAACAAGATTGAAACGCTATCTGATTTCATTTTTTGTTTTCAGTATGGCGGTGCAAACGATTATGACTATGGCTCAGTTTTTTGGATTGGAAGCAATTGATTGGTCTGTTGGAATTGATTTCACACCTATAAAGAACTTAGTTGGTTCAGAATATAAAGCTGCAAGATCGGCTATTATTCAATCAAGGATGGAAACAGCTATGATTGCAAGTATTTTAGCAATTCAGTTAATTGCTATTCCGGGAGCCATCTTTTTTGCTCGTTTATCTAAGAAATTGGGGAATGTTAATGCATTGGTCACGGTGCTATGTATTTGGGTATGTATATGTATTAGTGCTTATGTTTTAACTATTCCCTTACATTTCTATATTTTGGCAAGTGTAGTGGGGTTTGTAATGGGGGGTGTTCAATCTTTGTCACGCTCTACCTATTCGAAGTTTTTGCCGGAGACAGTAGATCATGCATCCTATTTTAGTTTTTACGATGTATTAGAAAAAATCGGGATGACAATTGGTATTGTAAGTTTTGGTTTCTTGACAGGAGAATTCAATATTCGATATTCTATAATGGCTCTAACAGTTTTTTTTGTTATTGGTTTAGTATTATTACTTTTTGTTCCCAAAGAAGAAAAGTCAAAAGAAGTATAGTACCAATTATTCTATTGCGTAAATTTGCTGAAAATTTTATTACATGACTTACGATATTGCTGTAATTGGTGGAGGAATTGTTGGAGCTGCTACTTTTTATCAAATTCAAAAAGCCTATCCTGATTTAAAGATTCTTTTAATCGAAAAGGAAAAAGGATTGGCTGATCATCAAACAGGAAATAATTCGGGTGTGATACACTCTGGCCTCTATTATAAACCCGGTTCTTCCAAAGCTAAATATTGCGTTAATGGACGACATGAACTGGTGGCGTTTGCAAAAGAGCATGGAGTTGATCATGATGTTTGTGGAAAAGTTGTTGTTGCAACCAGTGAAAAAGATTTGCCTTTTATGGATCAAATTTTTGAAAACGGAATAGCGAATAATACGGAAGGAATTAAGAAGATTACTGGAGAAGAAATAAAAAACTATGAACCTGACGTTGTTGGTATTGCTGGTATATGGGTACCTTGTACCGGTATTATAGATTATCGTCAAGCTACCGAGAAAATGGTTGAGGTTTCATTAAGTCTGCAGCCAAAAAGTAAAATGCTTTTAGGCACTGAAGCAAAGGTTTTTGACCATAACGAAGGACAAACTGTAATAAAAACCACTAAAGGAACTTTTGCTGCAAAAAATCTTGTTTTTTGTGGTGGATTGCAAGCAGATCGATTGGCGAAAAAGGATGGTGTAAAAATTAAAGAAAAAGTAGTCGGATTTAGAGGTGATTATTATGAATTAACCGAGCAAGCTAAACATAAGGTAAAGAACCTAATTTACCCTGTTCCCAATCCAGAATTTCCATTTTTAGGAGTTCATTTTACCCGTATGACAAACGGAGAGATAGAATGTGGTCCAAATGCTGTTTTTACATTTAAACGGGAAGGTTATGGGAAAACAGATTTCAGCTTTCGCGATACTGTAAGTGCCTTGTCATATGGAGGAACATGGAAGTTGTTTCTTAAAAACATGAGTTTCGGTATCAATGAATATAGAAGGGCTTTTTCAAAAAAACTTTTCCTTAAAACCCTCCAAGGGTTAATACCCTCTTTAACCATGGAAGACATAAAGCCAGGTAGGGCTGGTGTTCGAGCTTTGTTGTTAGGAACAGATGGTGATACAAGAGATGATTTTAGGATAGAATACGGTGTAAATAGTATTCATGTTTTGAATGCACCTTCCCCAGCGGCAACAGCTTCTTTAGCTATTGGAAATGAAATCAAAGAAATGGCTATAAAACATTTTGATTTAAAGTAAATCATCATTTTTTCTGACTGGCCTCCGAATAAAAAATGTTTGGAGACGGTCTATTTTTCGTTCTATGCGTCTGAAAGATTAAATTTGTATTTGTCAAAAAACGTGTCCCAGTCCCATAGGAAATTTTCCATAACATTGTCCATTCGTTTTAAAAGAATGGGGCTTGGAGCATTTAATTGAGAAAAATATTCATCTTGGTATTGACCTAGTTTGTATTTAAAGAAAACGGCTTTGCTCATCCCGTATAAAGTGTTTCTAGACGGATGATTTACTCTATGAATGAAACTAGTGTATTCGTCAACTATCGCTTTCATTTCTGTGTACGACAACCCGAATACAATGCCAAATTTTTCAATAATTTTAGCTTTTAAAATAATCTCTTCGGCAGAAGATAGGTGTCTTGAAAGGTATTTTAGGTTTCCAGCTAATACTATCATTAAAAATTTATCGCTATCTGCAGCTGATAGGCATGGGGTTCTTATGAATTCACCATCTGACTTAATGCTGTCTACTATGTCGGAGAAACTATTTTCAACAACTTGAATTAAGCTATTTACGAAAATGTTCGCCGCTTTGTCTTCTGTAAGTTTCTTCTTTCCAAATAATGTCGCTAACATAATATTAATCCTTATGTGATTGCATACAAATCTAATGGTTGATGTTTATTGTTTGCATAAGTGATGGAGCATGTTCTTAACAAAGTTTTCAACGTACTATTAAATAATTACGTTTGAGATAAAATATTTTGTGGTTTTATTCGTCATAAAAAAAATGCGAATAACCGTGTGTTAAGTATAATAATGAATAACTTTGCCGACTAAATTTTTCGATAAAAATGGATAAGAATACAATAATAGGATTACTGCTAATCGCAGGGATACTTTTCACTTTTACGCTTGTTACAGAGCCGGAGCCAGTGGATGAAGAAACTAAAACAGAAACTGTAGTAGAGGATGGATTGAATAATAATGTGGTTGTAGTTGATTCTGCCGAGTTGGAGGTTAATCTTCCTGTAATTGATTTAGACTCTGTTCCTGAAGAGGTGAAGGCAAATCCAGAAGCACTTGAGGCATATACGGATTCGCTTGAAATGGTTGAGCAAATAAAAAAAGAATTAAGTGAATCTATCGCTCAACAAGAGAATTTTGGGATTTTCACCCCTGGAGTTGTCGGTGAAAATGAGTATTCTACATTAGAAAATGATAAAATAATTGTTCGTTTTTCGAATAAAGGAGGAAGAATTGTTGACGTCAAGCTGAAAGAGTACCAAACTTGGAAAGATTATAATGCAGGAGGAACTGATAGCATTCCTTTACAATTGTTTGAGGAAGAAACTTCAACGCAGTCTTTGAGGTTAGTTCATAATAATGCTGCAATAGAAACAAGTGACTTGTATTTTGAAAAGCAAACAAGCACTAGCAATACTTTAGTTTTCAGAACAAAAACAAGTGATCCTAATAAGTACGTTGAGTACACATATACCATAGCGGATAATAAGTACGATGTTGGCTATTCAGTTGCTTTTGTCGGTCTAGATGCAGATGTAGCTATGGGAGATGTTAGTCTTTCTTGGCAAATGAATGGTTTCTGTACGGAGAAATTAGCAAGTGATGAGAGAATGATAACTACAGTAATGTATCGTTATTTTGGAGAAGGAAGAGATTATCTTTCGGAAAGTGTGGATGATGAATTGTTAGCTGAAGATTGGGAAGGCAATATGAATTGGGTAGCCTTTAAGCATAAGTTCTTCTCTTCAGTATTAATAAGTGAAGATGGCTTTAAGTCTGGTCATTTGATAAAAAAGGTGCTGGAAGGAGATGTGTATACAGATAATTATGCAGCCATCCTTAATTTACCGGCTCAGTCAGTATCGAATTATACTTTTTACTTTGGTCCAAACGAAGACGATGTGCTAGCCTCTTATGGTAATGAAATGGAAGGTATAATAAACCTTGGATGGGGAATATTTCGTTGGGTGAATAAAATAATGATTCAGCCTATGTTTGATATGTTAAGAGGCACAGGTTTGGGAATGGGATTAATAATTTTATTGGTTACTTTATTTGTTAAAATAATCATTACTCCTCTTACTTATAAAAATTATAAGTCATCTGCAAAGATGCGTGTGTTAAAGCCTGAGATTGACAAAATCAATGAGAAGTACGTGGATAAAAAAGATCCAATGAAAAAGCAACAGGAAACTATGGCGCTCTATAAAGCTACTGGAGTAAACCCTATGGCCGGTTGTTTGCCAATGATTATCCAAATGCCAATTTTACTTGCAGTTTTCCGATTTTTCCCGTCTAGTATTTATTTACGTCACGAGTCGTTTTTATGGGCAGATGATTTGTCTTCATTTGATTCCGTATGGGATTTTGGGTTTGATATTCCTTTGTATGGTGATCACATGAGTTTGTTTGCAATATTAATGGCCATCTCTACATTGTTCTATACGCTGATGAATAGTAGTCAAATGAACACAAGTCAGCCAGGTATGCCAAACATGAAAATTATCATGTACTTTTTCCCGATAATGATGTTATTTTTCTTTAATAGTTATTCCGCTGGTTTGAGTTATTATTATTTATGTGGTAACTTAATGAATATGGGAATAATGTGGGCAATAAAGCGATACATGATTGATGAAGATAAATTAAGGTTGCAATTGGCAGAAAATAAAAAGAAGCCTAAAAAACAATCTGCTTTTCAAAAACGATTAGAGGATATGCAGAAAAAGCAACAACAAGGTAAAAAGAAAAGATAAAAATAAACTTATCAAAAAAAGCTTCTCAACAGAAGCTTTTTTTGATTTAAGGCACGTATGAAAACCTAAAATAAGGAGCTTGCTTCGTATGGTGCAAAGTGTGTTTGATGATGAAGATATTACATAGGATGTTTCCAACTCTTTATTTGAGTTTATAAAGTAATAAGCAGTAAGACAATTGATTCCATAAGTTTTGTTTTTAAGGATTACTGTTTATTTAACGAAGCAACCTTGTATAGATCATACAAGTGCTGGTCTAATTTTTAAATGCATTTTCCCATAAGTCATCTTCTTCATGCCATGCAGCAGCAAGTTTAAAGTAACCTGTCTTTTTATTGTACCTTATAATTGTTGAAACCGTTGTTGAATCGTACCAGTCTTTAGAAATAGCTATCCTATGACTTTCTGAGCTAACCCAGGCATCTACTATGTCCTTTGCAATAGCCTCAAGGTTGTTATTTTCTACATACTGAATATAGGTGTTTTCATGAGTGGATGTTGTAGTATTTGTGTAAATGCATTCTCCACCGCTGTACTTAGAAATGCTATCATTAGGGCTGTGTCTAAATTCTGCATTTGCTGGAATTAGTGTCTCACAAACTCTAGTGCTAAAGCTTTTCATTTCTCCTTGTTCAAATTCAACTATTGGTTTTTTACCGATTGAAACAAGTCGCTCATTTATTTTGTCCCATACCATTTTATCCAATTCAGCTGATTTAATCTCTACCTCTTGAGAAAATGAATTGAATGATAATGCGAGAAATACGATTGTTATTAAATTCTTCATAATATAAAATATATGTTTATTGTATTATTTGCCACTGCTTAGTCAAATTCTATTTCACATTATACACATAAACCGAAAAGTTTCCTCTATCTTTTGATAGTCCATGATAGCTTACTACAAGATGCCCCTCTTTAGTTCTTTTGTTTAAAGTAATTCTTGAAGTTACTGTTGCAATGTGATAATAGGGGTTTGAAATACCATTCTCATGAGAAGATGAATTGATCCATCCTTCTATTACTTCATCTGCCATTTCCGTATAATTTCCAGTTTCTATTTGTTTTACAAACCATTCTGTTGAATTTATTGTCCCGAATTTTTTAAGGGAATAGATACATTCAACATTATAGTATGTGTAGTTATTACCTTTAGAGTGCTCTATCATTGTTTTTTTTGAATTCTCCCTCGTTAGGTTATAGCTAAACTCCCGCATTAAAGAATCTTCGAAGGCTACAAATCTATCCACGCCTTTGCTGATTCGGTACTCATTAATTTTTTCAAAAATAAGAGAGTCTAATTTTATGGACTCAATAATCTCTTGTTGACCCATGATATATGAAGGGATCAATGTAAGTATGGTTAGCAGTGTTTTCATTTTTTCTGGGTTTTATTTGACTTTAAAATAATAGTTGCTTGCAGTGACTTAATCAATTACCTCTGTATAATGCCATAACTTGATAAGGGTACAGTCACCAATTTTATTTTGCATTAATTGATATGTTAGCGCTTATTAAATATAGAATATGAAAAATGAAAATGAATTTGACGGGCTACTATTATGTTGCCCAAAATGCGATTGGGAACCAATAAATAAGCTGTTTTATCATTTGTCTTTGAGTGTGTATTTAAACAACAACAAGTTGCCTAAAATCCAATGTCACTTTTTTAATTGTACTTACAGTGGAACTCTTTTAGAATGGCTTCATTTATGGAAAGATTTTTAACGAATTATTTATTCCTTAGAAAACCCAAACTGAATTTAAAAGGCTGTCGTAGAATTAATAAAGTGGTTGTAAAATGCTGTTTTGTACCTTTTTTATAAACTTGAATTATACAATTATATAAACACTCTTACAGAAATTTTTAAGCCTATGTAGAAAAACATACTCTAACTAAATAATAATTCTAAATAAAAAAGCTATGAAAACATCCACCGTTTTAATGAAGCAATTAGTATTAGAGTATTTTATATCTACTGGACTGAACCTAAACATTCATGATTCGCTTATTTATTTTCAATCGAAGGTTCAATTATTTTGTAAAAATATTTTTTCTGATTTCAATAGATTAAAGTATTTCGTAATGCTTTTTTCAGTATTGCTTTTTGGAAACGTGTTTTGTCAAAAAATGTCATTTTCAGAAAGGAGGATATTGGTTAACTATAAGAAAGGAGATTATTACAAAGCGTATAACCTATCTAAGAAACAAGTTGAAAAAAGAAACCATACTCCGATAATTAGCTACTGCTATGCGCTCAGTAATTATCAGTTAAATAAACACAACCTAAAAAGTTATCGCTTGGATAAAAGTTTAAAGTTTTTGGTAATCGCAATCGAAAAAGAGGACAATCGCATTGAAGAGCTTCTAAATTTAGATTCAGCAGCTTTAAAAGAAATTGAGTTAAAAGCAGAACAGTTTTCTAAAAACGAACTCTCAACAAGAAATAAAAGGTCCGTTAAGAGGTTGGATAGGATGCTTGTAATTTTTGATGACACTTCAGAAGTTTACATAGCATATCTGGAAAATATAGCGCTCAAGAAGCAAAAAGCAATAGAAACTCGATTAGCTAAATCGCGCTCCAATTCTTTGGACATTGATTTGAATCAAACGAACGAAGTTGCTTCTTTTCAAACAAAAAATGAGTTTTTAGTTTCTTTAGTAGATGGCAAGGTTTTGAAGAGCGAATTGATTCAACTACTTGAGAAAAAGTTGAATGTTACTATTTATCCATCTCAGAGGAAAGTGTTGCATACAGCGGTGGAAGAGTATGGGGTTGAAAATTTCGACAAATCCAATAACCCAGAAGTAATTAAATACTTTAAAGCAACGGGTTTTGGATATATAAAAAAGGATGAAACAAACTGGTGCGCGGCATTTGTAAACTACTGTGTAAAACAAAATGGGTACAAATACCCACATTCTTTAACGGCTAGATCTTGGTTGAGTCAGGGAAAAAAAGTTTTAAATCCAAAAACAGGAGACATCATAATATTTTGGAGAGAAAGTAAGAGAAGCTGGAAAGGCCATGTCGCATTTTTTGTGGAGGCGGATAAGGAAAAGGGATTGATCTATTGTTACGGAGGAAATCAAGATGGGAAAGTTTGTATTAAAGCCTACCCAGAGGAGAGAGTTTTAGCATATAGAAGAGTAGTTAAATAATGACCATATGAAAGTGCTGGACATTAATTAAAAAATAGTAACCAATAAAACCATAAAATATGAAAGTAGCAATAAGTATCCTTAGTTCAATATTCCTAGCAGGGAATGTTCAAAACACAAAAGTAAATCCAATTCCTATAGAAAATACTTTTCCAATTAATTGGATAGCAGACATTGGCAATACTACCTATAGGTCAGATGTGGCTCATTTAAATGGGAAACTAATAATTGGCTCAAACGGAGAAAACTACAGAGATTATTATCTAGATGAAGGCAACGGAGTATATGTTATAAATCCTTTAAATGGTAAAATTGAAACGCAATTTTTGAACGAGGAATATGGAGATATGGACGTTAACGGAGTTTTGGAATATAATGAAAGACTTTTTATAGGGAATGACAATGATGAATTTATTTGTACGGATATTACAGGGAAGATTATTTATCGATTACCTGTAAGTGGAGATATAGAACATAGTCCCATTCTTATAAAAAATGGAAATCAAAACACCATTGTATATGCTACCGAATCGGGAGAAATAACTTCAATACATCCAGAAACAGGAAAAAAAATCTGGACTTACTACCACAAGGATTTTAGAGGGTGGAAACCTGGAGATAGTCGATTCATTTTTCAAGTGAAGACAACTTATATTAATTCAGGTCAGTTGTTTTTTGGAAAACCAGGTGTTGCAGATTTAAATAAAGATGGAGTACCAGATTTAGTTTACTATACAAATTATAATGAAACTATTGCTATTGATGGTAAAACAGGTGTAAAACTATGGAGTCATGAAGAAAAAGAGGGTAGTAATGTTGCAACACGTTACCATGAAACACCAATTATAGTAGGTACTGGAAATGATATTAGAATTATCAAATTAGCTTCGGTATATTCTGATCAATCTGTACCTAATAAGTTGATGTTTTACAATCGAAATGGGGTTTTTGTAAAAGAAAGACCCTTTAATAGGACCATAGGATATCTAGGTCTAAATACTCTCGACTTAACAAAACGGTTAATAATTCCTCTAAGCAATGGTGTTGCAGTGTATGATAAAAGTACAGAAAAAGTTGATTTTATTACAGGATTAAATAAAATGTATCCCAGTAACTATGGAGGTGGTTCTTCAACCCGACTGAACACTGAGCCATTAATAGCAAATAGAACATTAGAATATGAAGGCGAAACATGTGTCGTTGTTTTGCATCAGACGGATTATAACACTGATTACAAAGCTGCAATTTCTATTATAGGCTTAAAGTCTAGAAAGCGGTTGAAATTTCTTCACCTGCCTGAAACAAGTGAGTTTAAGCCATTAATAAAAGATTTTAACAAGGATGGAAAACTAGACTTGCTCGTTAATTGCAGAGATGGAAAACTTTACTGTTTTGATCTGAAAATAGCAGCCAATAACCTAACCATAAATCAATAAAATTCAAAGCCATGAAAAATAGCAAGAGAAATAAAATAATCAAAATAGCTGCAGCTTCTGTGCTGTCAATAACAACCGTAGTAGGATATATGATATACCTTGATTTATCAGCGTACAAAGAAGGAATTCAAGAACCTTTTACAGAGTCAATTCCATTTATTACCAGTTCTTTTAACAATAAAGATGGTTTTGAATTGCATCAGCCAAACGGCACGCACGTTGCTATTCCTAAAAACGCTTTCGTAGATGAAAAGGGAAAGACAGTGAAGGGAAATGTTGAACTAAAATTTAGAGAGTTTCATACAGCAGAATCCATTTTAATGTCAGGCATTCCAATGCAAATGTTGGAAGAACGAAATAAGTATATGGAGTCTTTAGGGATGATGGAGTTCAGAGCTTTCAAAAATGGGAAAGAACTTTCGCTAAAAAGGGGAAAGTCAATAAATGTTGATTTGGCTTCTATTGAAGTTCCAAATAAAGATTTCAATTTGTATTTATTAGAAGGAGATAAGCAGTGGAAGGAGACAGGAAGTTTTAAAACAGTTAATAATGACCGAAGAGATTCGGCTTTTGCAAACTTATCCCCTTTACCAAAAACTCCTGAGTCGCCTGATCCAGACTCAACGGATGTTGTGTTTACTTTAAATGGAACAAAATATGCTCCTCACTTGAAGCCATACAAAGGGGTAGAGTGGAAGTTGATCCCTTCAAAAGGGGAACCAGTTCCGTATTGGGCATTTCGCTTAAACTGGGATAAAATAAAAGTGGAAGAGGTAAAAGGGAAGAAGAAACTATTCGATTTAACTTTTAAATATTCTCAAAAGAATTATCGCGGTAAAACGATTAAGCAATCTGTAACGGTAAGAGCAAGACCATTATTAACAGGAAAAGAATTGAAATTGGCGAAAGCAGCCTATAAAAAAGAGTTTGAAAACTATCAATTAATGGCTGCTAAATTAGAATTAGAGGAGGAAAGACTAGAACAAGAATCGAGTGTTTTAAATCGATTTTCTATAAACAATATGGGTGTTTTTAACATAGACTGTGTTAAGGATCTGGATGTCTATGCTACGGTAGAGTTAGAGTTTGATTTTCAAGCCAACGTTTCAGCTGAATTTAACAAGGTGATTGTTATGATGGTTATGGAAGAAATAAACACTGTTGTTAAATACAATGCTTTCGATTGGGACGTTGTTTCTGTAATCGATACACATACAGAGTTAATTATGGTACTTCCGGATGGAATTATAGCAAGAGTTTCTGCTGATGAGTTTAAGAAGAAGATCAATACAACTACTACTTCAAAGCACTTTACCAACAGCATCTACTTTGAAACGGAAAAAATGACAATGAAAGAGTATTTAAACAAGAAAGAGGAGAGTAGAGCAGTTCCAATGTTTTTATAAGAAAAATCTGGAATCTGCATTCAGGTCACTTAAAAAATTAACCGTAATTTCGTCATTAGAAATAAAGGGGGTATATTTAACTGTTATTATTTGTGTAATAGAAATATATTTCAGTTATTTGCGCTCCCAAAATAGACAATTAAAGAATAAAAAATATAGAATCATGGCTAGAGCTTGTCAGATAACAGGAAAGAAGGTAATGTCAGGAAACAATGTTTCTCACTCATTAAGAAGAACAAAAAGAAAGTTTTATCCAAATCTTATAACGAAGAAATTCTTCATTCCAGAAGAGGATAAGTGGATTACATTAAAGATAGCTACTTCTACATTAAGGACTATTAATAAAAAAGGTATTTCTGCCGTTCTTAAAGAAGCAAAGGCTAATGGAATGATGTAAGTTTGTATTGCATTTATAAAATACCTTGTTACTTTTGTGACAAGGTATTTTTGTTTATGGCTATGGGTGAAATAATTTTCGCTTGTGTCTTGTCAGCATTTAGTTCGACGAGCAATATACAGAATGAAATTCAATGTATTAAGAAAGTTAATTTGATAAATAGTTTTACAGTACAGTCAACTTTTTTAGTACTATTATAGTCTTATCTTTATAAAATTATAAAAATGAAAAACATTTTTCTTTTATTATCATTGATTATGCTATCAATAGCAACATCTGCTCAAGTTGTTTCGAGTTGTCAAACTACTTATTTGGATACACTGAAATACGTTGATCAGGTGAAAACCTCTAGTTGGACCGCAATATCTGTAAATGTGATTAATGATGGGGGTGCTTATGGGTATGCGGGTTTTGGACAAAGATTTGAAGCTCCAGATTCTGTAAAGGTTTTAGGGTTTACTTTTAGAGCATGGGTATTTTCCGGTACTTCTGGCGACACTGTTGTTTGTAGGCTTTTTAAAGACAATGGATCGGGAATGCCAGGTGTTCAGATTGATTCTGTAATTTATGCTGTACCATTGGTTACTGGCTTTACAAGTCCATTAGATTCAGACCTGATTAAAAATACGGTGCTTTTTGGAAGTGGACATGTTTTAGAAGGAGATTACATTGTTACAGTAGAAAATTTTGCTAGCTCCGATATGTATCTTGTTCGAAATACTGCTGGTGATGGAGCGGGGGAAGATTTATGTATGACTTATTATAGGGGGTTGTCAGATCCTAGTTTTGATGGGTGGTACTCAACTTTTTCTTTTGGAGGAGGATGGGATTTTGATATGCCGTTTGAACCGATTGTTGAATATTCATTTTCTTCCGAATTAACAATTTCAGCAGATTCTATTTGCGGGTCTGATACTTTAATTGTGTTCGATACAATTGTTTCCTTCGATGATTCTGTATTGTATAATAAAATGTATAACCCGAATTTCGCATCCTACACTGGATATAATACTTCAGTGAATTATGATTATGGTGATGGAATCTCTGATGGAACAGGAATGCATGTTTATGGAGCAAATGGAAATATGACAGTTATGGCTTATGATACAATATTAGCATCTGGATGGACTACGAATAGTTTTATTGCTTCATGTAATGATGTTGTTTTTGTAGAGCCCCCAGGTTATATTGGCTCGGATACAACTGTGTGTATGCAAAGTTCTATGATCCTTTCTCCAGGTATTTTTGATACGTATTCATGGAATACTGGTCAGTTAACAGATTCAATAATAGTTGGTCCCATTTTGAATCCAGGCGTTATTACATACACTGTTGATGTAACAACAGCTTCATGTAATTCAACGGCATCGATTACGATAACATTTGACAATTGCATAGGGATAGAAGAAATCAAGAATTACAATTTAAATGTATATCCTAATCCGGTAAATGATAATTTTACTATTAATGTGGATTTTGAAGATAACTATGAATTACAAATTTACGATAACCAAGGTAAAATGGTGCTGTTTCAGCAAATGACCGGAACAGTTAAAAACATTGATGTTTCAGGTCTTCAGCAAGGTGTGTATGTTCTGTCAATTTCAGAAGGAAATCAAGTTATACGTAAAAAGCTACAAATATTAAGGTAAGTTGTTGTTAGAATAAAAATAATAATTATCTTTGCAGCCCGAGTAAAATTAGAGCAAAATGGCTAAGAAAGGAAATAGAATACAGGTAATACTAGAATGCACTGAGCATAAACAGTCTGGAGTGGCTGGAACATCTAGATATATTACAACGAAGAACAGAAAAAATACTCCTGACAGAATTGAGTTGAAAAAGTTCAATCCAATTTTAAAGAAGTACACAATTCATAAAGAGATTAAATAATTAAGCGATGGCAAAGAAGCAAGTAGCATCACTGCAGAAAGGTGGCGGAAAGCAACATTCAAAAGTTGTGAAGATGGTAAGGTCTCCTAAGACAGGGTCTTATTCATTTAAGGAAGAAATTGTACACAATAACAAAGTAAAAGATTGGTTCGCTAAGGACTAAATTGCTTTATTGTTATTGAATGATATTTAAGCTTCTTCCGTATTCGGGAGAAGCTTTTGTTCGTTTTTGGAGAACGAGTTAATCATTAAAGAAACAAATATGGGTTGGAAAAGTTTTTTTACACGCGAAAAAAAAGAGGACTTAGATAAGGGTCTTGAAAAAACACAAAAAAGTTTTTTTTCTAAGTTGGCTTCATCTGTGGCTGGAAAGTCAAAAGTTGATGAGGAGGTTTTAGATAGTTTGGAAGAAATTTTGGTTTCATCTGATGTTAGCGTAGAAACAACTTTAAAAATAATTGAGAAAATTGAAGAGCGTGTTTCTCGCGACAAATATGTAAGTACTTCGGAGCTGAATGGGATTCTTAAGGTGGAAATTGCAAATTTATTAAGCGAAAATAACATTGGTGAATCGAAAGATTTTGAAATTCCTAAAATTGAGAACAATCCATATGTAATAATGGTTGTTGGTGTCAATGGAGTAGGCAAAACTACTACAATAGGCAAATTAGCTTATCAATTAAAAAAGAAAGGTTTAAAAGTTGTTCTCGGAGCTTCGGATACCTTTAGAGCTGCGGCGGTGGATCAACTAAAAATTTGGGCAAAACGAGTAGATGTTCCAATTATAGAGCAGGGTATGGGAGCTGATCCCGCTTCTGTTGCTTTTGATACGCTAGAAAGTGCTAAAGCACAAGGAGCTGATGTGGTGTTGATTGATACTGCAGGACGTTTGCATAATAAAATTAACTTGATGAATGAGCTAACCAAAATCAAGCGGGTTATGGATAAAATAATTCCAGGTGCTCCACATGATGTTATGTTGGTTTTGGATGGCTCTACTGGGCAAAATGCTATTGAGCAGGCAAAACAATTTACTGCAGCAACTGAAGTAACTTCTTTAGCAATGACAAAGTTAGATGGAACAGCAAAAGGTGGTGTTCTGATTGGCATTACAGACCAATTTAAAATTCCTGTTAGATATATAGGTGTTGGAGAAGGAATGGAACATTTACAAGTTTTTAATAAACACGAATTTGTAGATTCCTTATTCAAGGGGTCTGAGATGGAATAGATCATGAAAACGAAGACACTAAAAAAAAATAAAGTCAACGTAGTTACACTAGGTTGTTCTAAAAACATCTTCGATTCAGAATTGTTGATGGCGCAGTTAAAAGCGAACAAGTTTGAAGTTGAACATGAAGCGCAACAAGACGATTCTGAAATTGTTATTATTAATACATGTGGTTTTATCGATACAGCCAAAGAGGAATCAATCAATACGATTGTTCGATATGTTGAAGCTAAAAAAGAAGGTCAGGTAGAGAAAGTTTATGTTACAGGTTGTCTGTCTCAAAGATACAAAGGCGATTTGGAAAAGGAAATCCCCGAAGTAGACGCTTACTTTGGTACAAAAGATTTACCAAAATTATTAAAGACTTTAAAAGCTGATTATAAACATGAATTGGTTGGCGAACGACTTTTAACAACACCAACGCATTACGCTTATTTTAAAATTGCAGAAGGTTGCGATAGACCTTGTTCATTTTGTGCAATACCATTAATGCGAGGTAAGCATAAGTCTACACCAATTGAGCAATTAGTAGAACACGCAAAATCTTTAGCTGCCAAAGGGGTAAAGGAGTTGATGCTTATTGCACAAGATTTAACTTATTATGGTTTAGATTTATACAAAAAGCGAAACCTTTCAGAATTATTAGAGAAATTAGTTGCGATAGAAGGCATTGAATGGATTCGATTGCATTATGCTTACCCAGCAGGTTTTCCAATGGATGTATTGGATGTAATGGCGAAATACGATAAGGTTTGTAATTATTTGGATATGCCTCTGCAGCATGGTTCTACAAATATGCTCAAAGCGATGCGAAGAGGTATTACAAAAGAAAAAACGGTTGAATTAGTAAAGCAAATTCGAGCGAAAGTTCCAAATATAGCTATTCGGACAACGCTTATTGCTGGCTACCCAGGAGAAACGGAAGAAGACTTTCAAGAAATGTATGATTGGGTAGAAGAAATGAAATTCGACCGATTAGGTGTGTTTCCTTATTCGCATGAAGAAAATACCCATGCGCATAATTCAGAAGACGATGTTCCTGAGGAGTTAAAGCAGGAAAGAGCTGAGCAAATTATGGAGTTGCAATCAGGTATTTCATATGAATTGAATCAAGAGAAAATAGGTCAAACTTTCAAAGTTTTATTTGATAAGGTAGAAGGTGACTATTTCATTGGTCGCACTGAATTTGACTCTCCTGATGTTGATAATGAGGTGCTTGTCAAAAAATCGGATACATATATCCGATTGGGCGACTTCTCTGATGTCAAAATTATATCCACAGATCATTATGATTTGTATGGGGAAGTGGTTGATAGGCATAAATTATCTTGATTTTCAAGAGAATAGGTATATTTTTTTTGTAAATAAAATAATTGTGCTATTTTGCATCATTAAATATTAATCACTAAATAAATAACAAATGAAAAAACTCTTATTTATGGCGGGTGTTGCTATTATAGCCTCATCATGTACCATATCACAAAGCTACCAATTGACAGGGCAGCCTATCGGTTCTAAAGTAGGGATGGCTAAGTCAAAAATTATTGGCGATAGCGATACTTCTGTGAAAACTGCTGCAGAGAATGGAAAAATAACAGTAATCGGAGCTGTTGAGGTAACAACTAAAGTATTCATCTTTCCTATAACAAAGACTAAGGTCTACGGAGAATAAAAAAAATTAGTATGAAAAACATTAACAAATTAATTCTTGCTGGAATTGTTGCAACTATCATGACATCATGTACTGTTACAATGCCAGTAGCTGTTTCTAATGCGGAAATAGGAGATAAAAGAGGAGTGTCAGAATCTACAGTTCTTTTTGGTGTAATTTATTTAAACGGAAATTACGGGCTTAAAGAAGCTGCTGTAAACGGAGGTATAAGTACTGCAATAGCAACAGTAGATGAAGAAACTAAAGATATGATTTTCTTTGCAAAGAAGAAATTAATTGTAACAGCAAAATAAGACATAAGATATGAAAAAGATATTAATATTAGTTTGTGTTGCAATTTTTGCAACATCATGCACAATAACTTATCCTGGAATAGCTACAGGAAACGAAGCTACAAAAACAGGAGAAACGAAAGAAAAGCTATTTTTAGGATTAGGTAATGCTAATTTAGGAGTGGAAACCGCTGCAAAAAATGCAGGAATCACTAAGGTGGCTACAGTGGATTATGCTGTAAAAGCAGGATTCTTGTTTACAACTTATACAGTGATAGTTACTGGAAACTAGATTTCTATTTACTAAGAATGTGAACCTCCTATTGATTTAAATTAATAGGAGGTTTTTTGTCTGCGTTAGATTAATTATTTAAAGAACCTTATAAAGGAATAAGTGTTTTTTATTAAAGGGCAACCTTTAATAAAATAAATGGTTTATAATGTAATTGATTTTTAGAGTTTACCATTTGTATTTTAATACGCATACGTTATGAAAGATTTTTTTTCATTGTTAATTTTTATTGTATTTCACGCTTTTTCCCTAGCTATTTACGGTCAAAACCCTAACCCAAGTGCTACCCTAGATGCATTTATTGAAGGTGAGATGACGTTGGAGAATATTCCCGGGGTAACAACCTTAATTGTAAAGGATGGAGAAATTGTTTGGGTTGAGTCTTATGGGTTTGCTGATATTGAAAATTCCATAAATGTTGAGGATACCACCGTTTTTCTTTTAGCTTCTATTTCTAAGGTTTTCACAGGCACAGCGTTAATGCAATTAGCAGAAATAGGTGCAATTGATTTAGATGAAGATATAAACAATTATTTACCATTTGAAGTTGGAATACCGGGTTTCGAATCCGATTCAATTACTTTTAGGCACTTAATGACCCACACTTCTTCCATTGATGATGGTCCTGCTATGAGCGGGTATTATGGCTACCCTGATCCAACTATAACTTTAGCGCAATGCATTCAACGTTATTTTGATGTTTCGGGTTCTGACTACAGTGCTACTCAGAATTTTTCAGCAAATGCTCCAGGAACAACTTATAGTTATTCGAATATGGCTTCAGCTTTAGCCGGATATTTGGTTGAAGTTGTATCGGGAATAGATTTTGCGGAATACTGTAATCAAAATATATTTCAACCGCTTTGTATGAGCCATACAGGATGGCATATGTCAGATTTTGATACCAATGAAGTAGCTAGGCCTCATCAATTTATTGGAGGCAACTACCAACCCTATGCCCATTATGGTTTTGCAGATTATCCAAATGGTCAATTACGTTCAGATATTACTGATATAGCTAATTTTTTAATCGCTTATTTACAAGACGGAAGTTTTAATTCTAGTAGTATTTTAAATAGTGCTTCCATTGCAGAAATGTTAACACTTCAAATTCCTGGAATTGAAAATACACAAGGGTTAAATTGGTACACCGAGGAATTGTTTACAGCAACGCAAACCATTACTGCCTGGGGGCATAATGGAGGAGAATCTGGTGTTTCAACAGACTTATATTTGGACAAATCAAATAATATAGCAATCGCAGTTCTAACCAATGGCGAAGGAGATAACTTATATATCTGTGATGAGTTATTGGATTATGGATTGTCATTAACAGCAGCTGGGGTTGGAAATCCAGTTTGTGGCGAAGTAGGAATTTCCGAAATTCAAGATTCTTTTACAGTTTTTCCAAACCCAACAAATGATATTATTCACATAGGTGATACGATTAAGTCCGTAACGCTTTTTACCCTTACAGGTAGGACTATTGAAACAATACAAGTAAAAAACGGAAAAATCAATTTGCGTAAATATCCGAAAGGAATTTATTTGCTTAGCTTTAAAGATTCCAAAGGCTTAGTTCATAAAAAGAAAATCATGGTGGATTAAATTAGTTGGCCGTTATCAATCATCAACTTTAATTTTAGTCCAGCTGCTACGGACAAGCTGTCAAGTATTTCCCCATCCAGTATCATCTTATAGAATTCATCAAAACGAAGCTTTTTGATTTCAATCTCTTCGTCTTCTTCAGGTTCTGGTTCAAATTGTTCTAAATCCCGCGCTAAATATATATAGGCTAATTCATCGGTTGCTGAATTACTCAAAGCCATTTCCTGGATTAAATCCCATTTTTTTGCTTTTAACCCTACTTCTTCTAGTAGTTCCCTTTTTGCAGATTCTAAGGGAGGTTCTTTAAGCGCTCCGCCACCTTCTGGGATCTCCCAAGTGTATGCATGGAGCGGATATCTATATTGGCCAACTATCCAGGTGTTCATGTCTTCATCTAGGGCAATTATTCCAATTGCAAGGTTCTTAAAGTGCACAGTACTGTAAGTGCCATCTATACCCCCCGGGTTTATTACCTCACTATGGTCAACTCGTATCCAAGGTGATTCATATGCCGTTTTAGTATTTTTTGTTTTCCAAGGACCGTGTTCTTTCATAGGTTGTAAAAATAGAATTATCCTTGTTAAGGATGTTAATAGGATTAAATATTTTGAAACATAAGGTTATATTAAGGAAGGTATGGCCTTAAAAGAAAGGCTATTTAAATCAAAGTATTTGCTTAGTAAGACCGAAAAGTTCCGAAGAAAATTTCGAGGAAATCATTCGGCCGCACTTAACAAATAGAAAGGTTTATGTAGTTTTTCTTTGACAGCTTTGACTTTTTTCCTTCGTTTTTTTGTCAAGAAAAAAAGGAAGTGCCTGTTTGGCATAAGGACATTCTTCAGCTATTGCAAAAAAGTTAAAATCGTTTTTGTGTTTTTTGTTTTCCAAGGACCGTGTTCTTTCATAGATTATAAAATAGATTTATCTTTGATAAAGATAAAAATATATATCACAGAAAAATGCAATTCAAAGTTGGAGATAAAGTTCGGTTTTTAAATGAAGTAGGAGAAGGTAAAGTCATAGAGATTCTATCAGCTAATAATGTTCTAGTCGAAAACCAAGATGGATTTGATTATTCATATTCTATTTCTGATTTGGTATCAACGGCGCCAAAAGAAGACTATAAATTGGAAGGAATTGAACATGTAGAATCTGTAAATGAAAAAGTACAAGCTGAATCAAAATCAAAAAAATTGGATGAGTTTTATAAAAAGTTCAATCATTTAGACAAAATTAGTAAGGAAGAGCACGAAATTGATTTACATATTGAGGAACTTATTGATTCCCATCGTGGAATGTCTAATTCTCAAATTTTAAGTGTTCAAATGGCTAATTTTAATCGAGAACTAAATGTAGCAATTCGACAGGGTTCTAAAAAGTTAATTGCTATCCATGGAGTAGGCGAAGGAGTGCTTCGTGCAGAAATCAGAAAGGAAATTCATTATAATTATCCAGAATTTCAGAGCCATGACGCGGATTATAAGAAGTACGGATATGGGGCTACAGAAATACTTTTAAAGTGATTTTAATTCTCGTTGATTAGCTTTACCGAGAGCAACAGTTTTGTTTTGATTATCGCTTGTTCTTCGGTAAAAGCCTTGTCTAAGTTCATATTGGCATATGTATTGAACGATTGATTATGAATAAATTGGTCTAAAACTGCATCTGTATTAACGTCTAATTCGATAATGTTACTTCCATCACTTACATTCATCAGTTCTCCAATCTTAACGGCGTTGTGCGGTGCAGATGTGTTGTTGGGGTCTTGTAAGATAAATTGACTAGCGTCTGTTACGCTACTATCAGTTACATAAATTTCTACATTTTCCAACATACCAAAATCACAATCCGTAATATTCGTAAGTTCCATTACGATAGACTTTGGTTGAATATCATAGGTTAAATAAGCATATGGATTTGGATTTTGAGTAGGCACGAACGACTCGAAATTAACTATTCCTTCCTCATTTACTAATGGTATTGAGGGAATAGTCATACAATTAATAAGGTCGGGAATCCATGAGAACTCACTATTTGGAATAATCAAAGTAATGTTTTCTTCTAGTTCAAATTGCGTTACTTCATATTCAACATTATTTCCTTCAAGCTCTTCAAGCTTAACACAAGAAATTGATAAGACGCTTGCAATGAAAAAGAAAATGAGAAATTTTTTCATGAAAAAATGAATTAGTTTGTATAAAAATACAACGTATTTGTGAGATTTAAAATTTGAGGTTCTTTTTTTATCTAAAAATATTAGATACATGGGCAACTGAGTAAAATTCAAGGTGTCTATTTACTAACTAAATTAATGAACTGAGCATATCAATTAACATATCTTTAGACAACTCCGAATTGGATGGCTACCTTGCAGAATCTAAGATGATTACCGAAGAGGAATTAATAGAAGGCTGTAAGAAGGGTAAGCGATGGGCTCAATCAGAGCTATATAATCGCTATTCTGCTTCTATGCTGGCTGTTTCCATGCGTTATTGCCGTAACGTATCGGAAGCTGAAGATGCTCTTCAGGAGGCTTTTATTCGTATATTCAAATATGTGAAAAATTTCAAAGGAAGGCACGAAGGTTCCTTGAGTGCATGGATTAAGACAATAGTTGTTAATACTACGTTAAGTCATAATAGAAACAATAAAAAACATCATTATACTGAAGACGTCGATGATTTGCATGTAAGTGCAGACCCGGTTCCGCTGTTTGATGATGAAGTTGATGTGTCCAGAAGAAAGCAGGAAGCCATAATGAAATCAATGCAAAAGTTACCTATTGGCTATAGAACAGTATTTAACTTATATGTTGTTGAGGGCTACACGCACAAAGAAATAGCAGAGATATTGGGTATTTCTGAAAACACATCGAAATCGCAATTATCAAAAGCTAGGAAATATTTGAAGAAACTATTAGGAGTAGAAGATAATTTATAAATTTTAATTTAAGGAAATGGAAGTTAACGACTTTGACAAATTAGTTAAAGAACAGATGTCAAAAATGGAGGTTGTTCCCTCTAAGGGCACGAAGAAAGCGCTTGTTTTCAAAATGTTCTTCAACAATTTATTCTTATTTCATAAGGTTAAATTGGTTGCTGCGTTGTTTCTCATTAGCAGTGGTGTTTACCTTGGTGTCATTTATTCTGAAAGTGAAACATCCTCGTTTTCAGAAGTAAATAAGGAATTAATTACGGAGGAAGTAAATGTTAATAAAAGCGTGGTCCAAAACAATAATTCAGCTGATTATTCAATAAAAGATGAAATTAATTTGGAAGATAATTTGCAGAAAGAAATTGCTCCAAAACAAAATGTAAATAAGGGGAGTATAAAAGAAGATGATGTGAGGACTGAATCTTCTTCGAAAAGTAGTAAAGCGAATGAGAGAAAAGAAATCAATAGTTTGACAAAAACAACTACTGAAAAATTGATTAGTTCAAATCAGAAGCAAGTAAGATCTGATAAAATTGCTGTGAATGTTGCGCAGAAAATAGTTCAAGGACCTGCTAATAAAGATGTTTCAGAAATACTTAGTTCTAAAAGTGATATCGTGGTTTCTAATCAATCGAAAACTACCGCACCTAATGCAGATAATAATTTTTCTATCAAGCCAAAGATATTTGAGGGTGAGTCTATTCAAAAATTCACTACAATAGAACCAGTTTTGATCGAAACGGAAATAGTATTGAATAATTCGTTGCCTAGTCCCATCCTTATTGAGCCAGTAGATGCTTATGTGTCTGACCCTAAGAAAAGAGGCTTTACAATCGATGCTTACTATTCAATGCTGAATAAAGTTGATATTGACAATGCCCTAGATGATGACTTGTCCGACTATCATTGGGATTTTTACAAGGAATATGATTATGTAAAAACGGGGTCAAGAGGTGGAGTGAACATAAATTACAATTGGAATAATTTTAAAATAGGTTCTGGAATTCAACTCAGTACGCTACGAGATTATAAGTCCATTTATAAATATTATTTTATGGAAGGATCATCTTCTGGAGGTGTAGTCATACCAGCTGTTTCTAGTGCTGTTGTTTATGGTGAAGATACTGCGCAGGTTTTTTATGCTGATCCATTGAACAATGAACTGCATGCAGAAATCGAAAATGAATACAATACCTATACCTATTTAAAAGTGCCTTTGACTTTAGGCTATGAATTTGATTTTAAATATTTGTCCTTAGAACTAAACGGAGGATTTGAATATGGTCATCTAATTAATTCAACTGGTGTCGAAGTTAAAAGTGGTAGTGTAGTAAATGATCCGGTACCCGTTTATTTTTACAGTGACAAATACATTGGGATGATGTCGCGTAAAAGTGAAAATTTAAACAAACATCAATTTGCAATTTTGGCGAATGCAACATTAAGGGTTAGACTATCTCCTTCTTTCGATTTGTATTCATCGGTAAACTATACCCAATCAAAAACGGGTATATATAAGGATAATTACTTCATGCAGAAAATGCACAAAAATTATGGTGCGAAAATTGGTGTAACCTATTACCTTAACAAAAGATTAACACTTAAGGAAACTACACGCGCTAGTTTTTAATTCATGAAAAGGTTTTATTGGTTAATACTATCTCTAATCATTGTGCATGGCTTTGCTACTGCTCAATTAGCCACAAACAGCAATGTTTCAGCTAATTTCTTGGTGGAAAATACATTGCTTGGTGGTGGTGTTACGGCTACTAATATTTCTTACAACGGAGATGTTAATGCAATAGGATCTTTTATTGGGTCTAACAGTAACATAGGTCTTAATTCAGGTGTTATTATGACTACAGGAACTGTTGAGAATTCAACAACCTTTTTAGGTGCTCAACAAGGTCCTTTTGGACCAAATGATAATCCGGGTGCAGGGATGGATAATTCAGCAAATGGAGATGCTTTGTTAGATGGTTTAAGCTCCGCTTCGACAGAGGATGCAGCAATTTTAGAGTTTGACTTTGAAGCGGTCGGGTCATCCATTTCTTTTCGCTATGTATTTGCTTCTGAAGAATATTTGGAATATGTCAACGCAGGGTTTAATGATGTATTTGGTTTTTTTGTTACCGGTCAAAACCCAAATGGAGGAAATTATGCAAACACAAATATTGCTTTAATTCCGGGAACTGCAACTCCAGTTACGATTGATAATTTAAACAATATATCCAATGGTCAGTATTACAATAATAATGGCGATGGAAATAGTGCTCCGCAAAATTCTGACAATACAGTGGTTCAGTATGATGGTTTTACAGATGTTCTAACCGCATCAGCAGATGTTGTTTGTGGCGAAGTATATCACATTAAAATAGCGATAGCAGATGCTGGGGATGGTCAGTATGATTCCGGTGTGTTTTTGGAGGCGCAAAGTTTTACAAGTGCATCTCCTATAGCTGTGAATAGTCAAGTTACAACGGTGGGGAATTTATCTGCAAATCAAATTATGGAAGGTTGTGGGACCGCTGAAATACAATTTATTAGAACTGACTCAATAAACTTTAATCAAACATTTTCACTCTCTTATGGAGGTAGTGCAACCAATGGTGTAGATTACACTTCTTTACCCAACACAATTACTTTTCAAGCTGGTCAAACAGCGCAATCTCTAAATATTATTTCTATTTATGATTTATTGGCGGAAGGAACAGAGTCTCTTTCCATTACAATTACCTACTCTGGCGATTGTGGTCAAAATCAAACGGAAACAATTACATTATGGATTGTAGATCAAACACCCCTTACCTTAGACCTATTGGATCAAGTTGTTGTGGATTGCTCAAATGGAGATTCATTGAATTTAATAGCCACGCCTTCAGGTGGTAATCCAGCTTATTACCATTCATGGAGCACGGGTGCAACTACCTCTTATATAAGCGTAAGCCCTCTTGTTACGACAACTTATTACTTTACTGTTACGGATGAATGTGGTAGCCAATCAGTTTATGATAGTATAGAAGTTGTAATACCTATAAACCCACCGTTACTATTAGAGGTTAGTAATGATACTTCAGTTATGTGTCCGAATTCACCTGTGGATTTATTTTCTTCAATTACTGGAGGAGCAGGGGGATATAGTTGGTCATGGAGTAATGGCAGTTCTCAACAAGATATATCTATACAGATAATGGAAACTAACCAGTATGATTTGACTGTAACAGACATGTGTGGAGCAACTGTTTTTGATAGTGTTTTGGTAACAGTAGTTCTTCCGGTTATTTCAGCACAGCCTTATGGTGCGACATTAATTTGTCCTGGAGATTCAGCAGAAATTGGAGTTTTTGTGTCGAATGGGACGGGAGTCTATAACTATAATTGGAATACAAGCGAAACTACCTCTGAAATTATTGTGACACCGGCTACTTCAACTATTTATTATGTAAGTATTACGGATAGTTGCGCAGCTCATTATGAAGTTGTGGAAAATGTTTCGGTAAATATTGATAGGCCCATTGCAGAATTCACTTTAGGTGCAGATAACATAATAGTAAAGAAACCGATTAACTTTATTAATCAATCGGAAGGCGCAACTAGTTACTATTGGGAGTTTGAGAATGGTGAGTTCTCAACAGAGGTGGATCCAACTACGACTTATTACACTGATGGAGCAGTAACAATAATGCTAGTTGCAGAAAATCAAGCAGGATGTTTGGATACGGTCTATCACACCTATTATGTTCAACCTGAAATGATATTTTTTGTGCCAAATGCATTTACACCCGATGGAGACGGAAAAAATGATTACTTCGCTGGCGATGGTGTTGGTGTAAAAGAGTATGAAATGAGTATCTTCAATCGTTGGGGACAAATTATTTATCATTCTGTGGGAAAAAGAGATTCTTGGGATGGACGCGCAAATGGAATTATGTCTCCTAATGGTGTGTATGTTTGGAAAATTCTGCTAACAGGCTATGACGGCACAGAATACAAAAAAACAGGCCATGTATCTTTAATTAGATAACACTTCTAATAATATTGGATCTTTATTTTCGTTTATTTGTTTTATGAAAATAGTGACTTTATTTCTTATCGTATTTTGTTTTAACTGTTGTTCAAGTGGTCAAGATAGCGTTGAAAAAATTCGTAAATATTACACTGATCATACTATTGATAACTTATCTAGTATTTCGCATGGTAGCGTTTCTAATGGTAGTTTGGAGCATGGAAAGTTAATTCCTTATTATGGAAGCAACTATTCTTATTTCGATACTACAAGTTATTTTTCAGGCAGAGCATTTTTACATCAGGATGTTTTGGCCTTCACATTAAAAGCTTACAAAAATTTGGAGAATGTATCAAATCGCTTTTATAGAATAATGGAATGCTCTAATCAAATGGGAGGGAAATTATGGCCGCATCAAACGCATCAGAATGGGACAAGTATCGATTTTATGATGCCTTTAACAAAAGACTATAAGCCATACTATAATCTTGACGAAATAGGTCTTAGACACTATTGGCTTTCGTTTGATGATAATGGAAAGTATTCTGAAGATAAATCTGTAGAAATTGATTTTGAAGCAATTGCACAGCATATTTTATTATTGAATGAAGCGGCTAATGAAAAAGGATGGAAAATTAAGAAGGTTATTATTAAAATCGAGTTAAAAGATGAATTGTATGCAACTCCCTCAGGTAAAAAGCTAAAAGCAAAAGGGATATACGTAGTGCAAGGTTTGTCTAAAATGGTTAATGCTCTTCATGACGACCACTATCATATTGATTTTGCTAAAGTTTAACCTTTCTTTAAGGAGAGTATGGTGAAAATAAAAAAGGACTATGTTAGAAAAACCTATTATACTCTTCCCGGATAAATCTTTAAGGCTTCTTCCAAACAAACAACAGCATTTACCAAAGCTTCTTTGTTTAAGACATAGGCAATTCTAACCTCTTGCTGTCCCGCTCCTTTTGTTGCATAAAAACCAGTTGCAGGAGCTAAGCATTACTGTTTGTCCGTTATAATCAAATTCTTCCAAGTAACCATTGGCAAAATTTATCTGCATTGTCAATTGGTAATTTTGCAATTGCGTAAAAAGCTCCTTTAGGTTTAGGGCAAGTAACACCTTCAATTTTATTCAAACCATCTAACAACTATGTCTCTTCGTTCAACGTATTCTTCAATAACATCATCGAAATAGCTTTGCGGAGTTGCCAAAGCAGCTTCACCCGCTATTTGACCAAAAGTAGGAGGGCTTAATCTAGCTTGACCAAATTTTAGAGCCATTGCCATAAGTTCTGCATTTTTACTAATTAAAGCGCCAACCCTAGCTCCACACATGCTGTACCTTTTAGAAACAGAATCAACCAAAACTACATTGTTTTCGATGCCTTGTAATTGTAAACAAGAATAGTGCTCAGCACCATCGTAACAGAATTCTCGATAAACTTCATCTGCAAATAAAAATAAATCATGTTTTTTTACAATATCTCGCAGTGTTTCTAATTCTTCTCTTACTGTATAAATAACCGGTAGGATTACCTGGGTTGCAAATCAAAATACCTTTCGTTTTTGGAGTAATCAATTTTTCAAACTCACTAATTGGAGGAAGCGCAAATCCATCTTCAATTTTTGCAGTTACCGGAACTACATTTACGCCTGCAGTTACACCAAATCCGTTATAGTTTGCATAAAAAGGCTCTGGAACAATTAATTCATCACCAGGTTCCAAGCACGTTTGAAAAGCAAATATTAAAGCTTCCGAACCTCCCGTAGTGATCATTATTTCATTGTTTGGATTTAAATTTATTCCAAAGTTTTTATAATAATCAGAAAGCCCTTCTCTATAAGATTGGAAGCCTGCAGAATGGCTGTATTCCACTACTTTTAAATCTAGATTTTTCATTTTATCAAGCACAACTTGAGGTGTTTCAATATCTGGTTGACCAATGTTTAAATGATGCACCTTTTTTCCATCCTTTTTCGCTTGCTCCGCATAAGGAACTAATTTACGAATAGGTGAGGCTGGCATTGAATGAGCTTTACTTGCTATTTTTGGCATAACTTTATTATTTGGTCGGCAAAAATATTAAAATTACACATATTTCAAATAATAAAAAGCCATTTATAAAGTACCTTATAAAAAATATATTATTGGCGTTTTTTATAATGTTAATGGTCCCCGCTTGAAAATCAGAAACAACCTCTTTTTTGACGATAAGAAATTTCAAATCGATTATTTTATTTAGTGTCAATTCGAAGCAACTATTTATTAACAAGTATTGAATTACTCAATACGATTTCTTAATTTTAGACTCCCGAAATTTTATACCCAAACAGGAATATGTATTTAATATTTGATACCGAAACAACTGGTCTTCCGAGAGACTTTAAAGCGCCAATTACGGATACTGATAATTGGCCGCGTTGTGTGCAAATTGCTTGGCAATTGCATGACGGTATGGGTAAGTTAATTGAATCAAAAGATTACTTGATTCAACCAGAAGGGTATGATATCCCTTATAAAGCAGAGGAAATTCACGGTATCTCTACGGACCTAGCAATGGAGCAAGGAATTCCTTTGAAGGATATGCTAATTGAGTTCAACGAAGTGTTAGGAAGAGCAAAATTTATTGTTGGGCAAAACCTGAAGTTCGATACCAATGTAGTGGGATGTGAGTTTGTTCGTGAAGCGCTTGAAAATGATTTACAGGAGACGCCGTTTTGGATACCTGTACAGAAGATACAGCTGCGTTATGTCAAATTCCTGGTGGTAGAGGAGGTAAATTTAAATTACCAACCTTAACAGAATTACACCAATATCTATTTAATGAACCATTTGGTGAGGCGCACAATGCAACTGCCGATGTAGAAGCTACTACCCGTTGCTTTTTGGAGTTAATTAGATTAAGAAACTATACTTCTATTCAGCTTCAACAAAATGAAAAATATTTTACTGAATTTACGCAGACAAATACTTCTTCATTTGAGAAAATTGGGTTGAAACATTTAAACCTTAAAGCAGAAAGCGAAAAAATTCGTAAAAGAAAAGAAGCTGAAGAAGGGGGTGGAGAAGTTTATGTTGATACAGTAGAAAACCTTAAGCGTTTAGAAAATGTTACTTTTTCGCATTTACATAATCATACACAGTTTTCCATATTAGAGTCAACGACCAAAGTTGATGCTTTAATTCACAAAGCTGCCGAATTCAGAATGCCTGCTGTTGGTATGACAGATAGAGGGAATATGATGGCTGCTTTTCATTTTGTAGCGGCTGGGGCAAAGCATAATAAAGGCATTAAAGGGAAAATTAAAGCACTTGAAGAAAAACTAGTAAGTGGTAAAATAACTGAATCTTCGGAAAACGAAATCGGTGAAACGATTGAAACAGAAAGAGCCTTAACGGATAGTGAAATAGATTCTTTTACAATTGATGTTGAAGATTTAAAGAAGCAAATCGTTTTACCAATTGTTGGTAGTGAGTTTCATGTTTGCAAAGACCATAAGGACAAAAGTATAAAGGACAATGGATACTTAGTCCCAATGCTAGCCAAGAATAAAAATGGTTATCACAATATTTCAAGAATGTCATCCGCGGGGCATGTAGAAGGCTTTTATTATGTTCCTAGAATTGATAAAGATGTTGTTGAAAAATTCAAAGAAGATGTAATTGTATTAACGGGAGGTGTAGATGGGGAAATTCCTCAAATGATTTTAAATGTTGGGGTCAAGCAAGCAGAAGAATCTTTTGTTTGGTGGCATACAACATTTGGAGAAGATTTTTACGTCGAGTTAAATAGACATGGTATAGATGAAGAGAAGTTGGTTAATGATACTTTAATAAAGTTTGCTAAGAAATATGGTGTAAAGTGCATTGCAGCGAACAATAATTTTTACTTAGAGCAAGAAAGCTCAATTCCGCATGATATTTTAATGTGTGTTAAGGCAGGGGAAAAACAAGCTACTCCCATTGGCAGAGGTCGAGGGTTTAGGAGCGGAATGCCGAATGATAATTATTTTTTTAAGTCACAGCAGGAAATGAAACGAGAGTTTGCGGATATCCCAGAAGCGATTGAAAACGTTTCAGAGATAGTTGCGAAATGCGAAAGTTATGTTTTGGCACGAGATGTTTTATTACCTGCTTTTGATATTCCAGAAGAATTTAGAGACCCAGCTGATTTAAAGGATGCTACTTTAAAGAATGGTGAGAATGCTTATTTACGTCATATTGCTTATAAAGGTGCGAAAATTAGATATGGGGAAGATTTATCTGAAGATATAATAGAAAGGTTGGATTTTGAGCTTTCTGTAATTCGAAATACCGGGTATCCAGGTTATTTTTTAATTGTGGAAGATTTTATTCGAGAAGCGAGAAGAATGAATGTCGCTGTTGGTCCAGGTCGCGGATCTGCAGCAGGTTCAGTTGTTGCATATTGTACATGGATAACCAATATAGACCCGCTTAAATACAATCTACTTTTTGAGCGGTTCTTAAACCCTGAGCGTATATCGATGCCCGATATTGATATTGACTTTGATGATGAAGGCCGTGGACGGGTAATTCAATATGTAATTGATAAATATGGGGCGAGCCAAGTTGCTCAAATTATTACTTACGGAACTATGGCGGCCAAGTCCTCTATTCGAGACGCGGGTCGTGTATTGGATTTACCATTGCCCGATACAGATAGGGTAGCGAAATTGGTTCCAGATATAAAATTGAACAAGTTGTTCAGCATGCCGGAAGAGAAATTAGCACAGAAATTGGATTCGGAACAACTAAAAATGGCGGACGAATTGAAGCGTATTTTAGAAGCTCCAAGTTTGGAAGGTGAAGTGCTTCGTCAAGCCAAAACATTAGAAGGCTCTATGCGAAATACAGGTATTCATGCCTGTGGTGTAATTATTACTCCGAGTGATATCCGAGAACATGTGCCGGTTGCTTTGGCAAAAGACTCTGAAATGTGGAGCACACAATTCGATAACTCTGTGGTTGAAAATGCTGGACTGCTTAAAATGGATTTCTTAGGCCTTAAAACATTAACACTGATTAAAGATACATTGACAATTGTAAAAGCAAGACACAATGTAGATATTGATATTGAGGAAATTCCGTTGGACGATGATTTGACTTACGCACTTTTTCAAAAAGGTGAAACAGTTGGCGTATTTCAATATGAATCCGTCGGAATGCAGAAGCACTTAAAAGATTTGAAACCAACAGAGTTTTCAGATTTGATTGCAATGAATGCTTTATATCGTCCGGGCCCCATAGAATATATACCTTCTTTTATTCGTCGTAAACATGGTGAAGAAGAAATTGAGTACGATTTAGAAGGAATGGAAGAATATCTTAAGGAGACTTATGGTATTACCGTTTATCAGGAGCAGGTAATGTTGCTTTCTCAAAAGTTGGCAGACTTTACAAAAGGTGAAGCGGATGTGTTGCGGAAAGCAATGGGTAAAAAGCAAATTACGGTGCTGGCTAAAATGAAACCAAAATTTGTAAAACAAGCTGCAGAAAAAGGGCATGATCCAGAGAAATTAGAAAAAGTTTGGACGGATTGGGAAGCATTTGCATCCTATGCATTTAATAAATCACACTCTACTTGTTACGCTTGGATTGCATACCAAACAGCCTATTTAAAGGCGCATTATCCAGCTGAATATATGGCTGCTGTGTTGAGTAATAACATGAATGACATAAAATCTGTCTCGTTTTTTATGCAGGAGTGTCAGCGCATGGGACTAAAAGTTTTGGGCCCTGATGTAAATGAGAGTTATTACAAATTTGCTGTCAACCCTAAAGGTGAAGTGCGTTTTGGAATGGGAGGAATGAGAGGAGTTGGAGAAGGGCCTGTAAAATCCATGATTGAACATCGTAAAAAAGATGGTCCATTTGTTTCCATATTTGACATGGTGAGAAGAGTTAGTTTAAAAGATTGCAATAAGCGGGTACTAGAAAGCTTAGCAAAAGGAGGTGGATTCGATCGTTTTACCAATTTACACCGCGCACAATACTTCGCCAAGGATGTCAAGGATAGTACATTGATAGAAAAAGCACTTAAATATGGCCAAGCCTATCAACAAAATAAAAGTTCCGCTCAGACTAGTATATTTGATAATATGGGTGATGGAACAGGAGTTGAAATTCCTGAACCGATTGCGGAAAAAGCTCCAAAATGGAGTGCATATCAAAAATTGAATCTAGAAAAAGAGGTTGTAGGTATTTATATTACAGGACATCCATTAGAAGATTTTAAACTGGAAGTTGATAATTTTTGCGATGTTAATTTGAAGATTTTGTCAGAGCATATTAATCAATTACCGGAAAAAGAATACAAATTTGCAGCGATTGCAGCCGATGCTTTAAATTTAGAAAGTAGAAAAGGGAATAAATATGGTGTTCTCGAAATGCATGACATGGAGGGAACCATGGAATTTCGATTGTTTGGAGAGCAATATTTAAAGTATCGCCACTTTTTAGTTCCTGGTAGTTTCCTGTTTATTAAAGGAACTGTACAGCGAAAATCGAAGAAATGGAATCCGGATGGAAAGCAAAAAGAGTTCCGGGTTTCTTACATGGAGTTATTATCCGAAATTCGAAATAAAGAGTTGAAGCAAGTATATATTCAAATGGATTCATCCTATATAACTGCTGAGAGTATTGCAGAAGTCGAAGAGGTATTTACGAAATATGAAGGAGGAGTAAATGTCTATTTGGATATGATTGATTACTCCGAAAATGAAGGAGTCACATTAGTCTCTAAAACAAGAAAAGTTGAGGTTTCTAATGAATTTATGCAGGATATGAAAAAGATAGGAGGTTATGTTGGTATAAGTTTTAATAGGTCTAAAATGACAGAAGTAATTAAAAAGAATCAGGCAAAACAAGTTACTTTAGTCAACGAAAAGGCAATCGCGAGTTAAACAAGAAACGATAACCGAAAAGAAGCGAAACAGAAAGTTAGGATGCCAAGATGACAGAAAAAAGGGTTTGGTATTGATTTTGACATTTGGGAGAAAGAATTAAATTTACCTTTTTAAAATAATAAGAGAATAAATAATAAAAAAATAAATTAAGATGGCAATAGAATTTACAGAAGCAAACTTTGAGGAGTTAACAAACACAGACAAACCAGTATTGGTTGATTTTTGGGCTGCATGGTGTGGACCATGTAAAATGGTTGGACCACATATTGATGCATTGCACAATGAATATGAAGGCAGAGCGGTAGTGGGAAAAGTTGATGTCGACAACAATCCAACAATTGCTGCAAAGTACGGAGTAAGAAACATTCCTACAATTTTGGTGATGAAAAACGGTGAAGTAGTAGATAAAGTTGTTGGAGCAGTTGCAAAAGAAGCTTTAGCAGAAAAATTGGATGCTGCTTTGTAGTTAAAAAGAAATAATTAGATCTAAATCTCGTTGCATTATGTAACGAGATTTTTTTTGGATAAAAATTAAATCTATCTTGTAGCCTATAATGCAGAATCAAATTAATCATCAAAAGTCACGGGAGTTTGGAAGTCTAGAAATACTTGCAAAACAAGTTGTGGAAGGGTTTATTACAGGTTTGCATAAGAGTCCGTTTCATGGTTTTTCTGTTGAGTTTGCAGAACATCGTTTGTACAATACAGGTGAGTCAACCCGACATATCGATTGGAAGCTCTATGCTCGCACTGAGAAACTATTTATCAAACGATACGAGGAAGAAACCAATTTAAGGTGTCAGGTTGTAATTGATACTTCTTCTTCTATGTATTATCCAGAGAATTCAGAAATGAATAAAATGGAGTTTTCAGTAAACACGGCTGCTGCATTAATATATTTAATGAGAAGGCAAAGAGATGCCGTAGGCGTTTCGCTATTTAATGAGAAAGTATTATTGCATACACCTTGTAAATCGAGCACGATACACCATCAATTTCTATTTACAGAGTTAGAAAAACACTTGCATGATTATAACAAAACTAAAAGGAAGAATACTAATGTCGTAGATGCGTTGCATCAAATTGCAGAGCAGGTTCATAGACGATCATTAGTTATTATTTTCAGTGATATGATGGATAATGCGAATAATCACACCGAGGTTTTTAATGCATTGAAGCATTTAAAGCACAATAAGCACGAGGTTGTATTATTTGATGTGACGGATAAAAAGCATGAAATAGATTTTGAATTTAACAATCGGCCTTACACTTTTGTAGATATGGAAACAGGAGAACAGGTTAAATTAAATCCAAATCAGGTAAAAGAGACGTTTAATAAATTGAAATCCAGTCAACAAAACGAGCTAAAGTTAAAGTGCGGTCAATACCGTATTGACTATGTTGAAGCAGATGTTAACAAAGGTTTTGAGCAAGTGTTATTGCAGTATTTAATTAAAAGACAAAAAATGATTTAATTATTCTGAATAAGTGCTTGCAAGGAAAAAAAAATCTATTACTTTTGTCATCCCTTCAATAGAGGGGGAAACAATTTCACTTCCGATAGCTATCGGAAGACTAACTGTTGTTAGTAGTTGAAAAACTTTGAAAATTGGTCTGGTAGTTCAGTTGGTTAGAATACCTGCCTGTCACGCAGGGGGTCGCGGGTTCGAGTCCCGTCCAGACCGCACATTAGCCTTGTAAATCATTGATTTACAAGGCTTTTTTTTTGAAAGGTGCCGAATATAGGGTCAGATAAACTTTTTTTTATTACCCTATCACCTCCAAATTAACACTTCTTTTTTACTTTTTTAGGACTTAATAATTGGTTAACTTAACCTGTTGATAACTTCTTTGTCCAAATCAATTCGATTTTTGGATATGGACGTAAAATGCATACAAATTGATATTTATGGGAGGAACAAATCAAAAAGAAGCTTATGCGGTTGACTTAAATGATATTTTGCCAAGGTTGGAGGATATAATTCTGTATGAGAAGCTAAGTCCAAAACTGAAGATAAGTAGAAAAGAATATCTAGAAAGAGTAAAGTACGGTGCTGCGCACCTTAAAGGGCTATTAGGCTACAATAACGAAGCCTATTTTGTAATTGACTACCGACATCCGTCTTTTGATTATTGGCTTGGTTATTATTTGACCATATCAGATTCTTTTGAAATACCCTTAATTTTAGATTGTCATTTTGAAAAATCTGGTTTTTCAATTGAGTTCATCAATAAAGTGAAGCATTTTGTTATCGGAAATATTCAATCGAATGTGTTCTATAATGTTATTGATCATCTAAAGGAGATTGTTAATTGGATAAGAGGTGCAAATGTTAAGAAAAGATCACCTTCAAAATCATCTGTAAATAATGTGGTAATTAATGTTATTCAAAATAATTACTACACCGTTGTGAATGACAATTGGACGAATAACAGTAACGATGAAGATGAATTGGAAGAAGATGAGGTATCTACTTTTATTAAAAGCCCGTTTAATGACTATCTGTATTCTGCATTGAGAGAATATTGTGAGAAAGGAAGTGTTAAAAACCTTAGAAGTTTACTCGATAGAAATGAGTCGAATAATGTTATTATCCTTGAGCCTCAATTCAAGAAAATATCTTTAACAAGAGCGATGCATTTTATTTACGGTAAAAGGATGATACCTTATAATAAAAAAGAGATTGCAATATGGATGAGTGAAAAATTTGCAATAAGAAAAAGTAATGGGACAGAAGACGCTTTTTCTTATAAAAATTGTAGAAGAGAGCTTAGTAGGTATCAGGTTCAGCCAAAGAATGCTCAAATAAAATACGAGCATTGGAAAAAGGAAGAAGGTTAAATACTCAATTACACTTTATTTAACTACTCAATCTTACACCATTCCTTTTTTTGCCCTTGAATTACTTGAACTTTCGTTATTACTTAGCATAAAATAATTTGTTATGAAAGAAGACGAAAGACATATTGTAACGCTGCGAGTAGTTGAGTTACAAGAGGCAATTAAGAAAACAGTTCAAGATGAATTGGACAAACACTTTACCATCGAGAAAAGGTACAGAGAAGATGATTTAACGGAATCATTAATTCCAAGAAAGAAGGTTGCGGCCCTTTTTAAGGTCTCCACGGTTTCATTGGATAAATGGCGCCGCTTAGGATTATTACCAAAGCCTATAAAACAAGGTGGTCGCGTCTACTATATCAAAAAGGAAATTTTAGAGCTAATACAATCAAAGAAACTAAACCTAAAAACTTAAGCTATGGAATCAAATATGATGAGTGAAGATAACGGACTTCACTTTAAAGTTTGTGCATGTGGATGTGAAACGTCCTTTATGGGGAGAAGTAACCGAAAATTCCTAAATACGCGACATAAATCGAAGGTGAATAACCAAATTAGATCAAATCGAAGAAAAGTGCTTGTGCCTACTTTTGAAAAGATGGAATTGTGTTATCGATTACTTCAAAAAATAAAAGAAGAAGGAAAATTGAAAGTATGGATTCCGATCAGCGATTTAACAAGAAAAGGGTTTGATCCTAATATTCCTACAACTAGGTTAAAGGACAAGAAAACAGGAACCGAATATATGGTTCTTCTAAATTTTGCATATAGAGTTTCAGACGAAGGAACACAAATAATAATTCTAGAACTAAATAATTAACCATGGAAACAATCGTACTTGATGCTTTTTCTCAAGCTGCTTATAGAAGCTTTGTGCCAACAGAAACTATTGCAAAAAACCAAGAGTTATCTAAAATTGTAATTGGAGGATTGGCTATATTAGGAATTGGGGTTGTCATTTACCAGTGGCGTAAATACTCAGATAAGCTGGCAAATGAAACAAAAAAAGTGTAGGTTTTTTACCTGAAAATCCATACCCTACTTTATGATATCCAGTGGCTAGAACTACTTTTATATATATACTGTTCTCCCTTCCGTTGGTAATAATCTGCACCTCCGCTTCCTGCTAGACTCGCAACTTGAATTCCGGTTGATATCATTATTTCTTTTTCATCTATTAACAGCTTATTGAAATTTATATAAATCATATAATACATCACCTAAGATCTCTCTAATTTTATCAGAATTTATTTCACCATCTGGCTGATGGTTTTCAGAATTAAAGATTCCTATTCGTACTGATTCACCATTCTGATTAAAGCCAATTGAATCACTTAAAAATTCAATAGCTGCTGAACACATCTCATAATCCATTTCAAGTCTATTTAGACGATTATCAAACTCATCTCCTGTGTCTGGATTTAGAATTAATAAATAACCATGTAATGTTCCTTCAAAACAATACATATTGTCATTTAGTTCTTCCAAAGAACTATATCCATCAAACCATCTTTTATGGTCTTTTTCAAAAAGGTTTTTAGCAATATCACTCATAATAATTTATTTTAAATGTTTATTTCATAAAGTTTTTAATGTTTGCTAAGGGTTAAACTAAACTGCGTTTTAATTCAGTTTAGGTTTTGTTGGCAAATCGTTTTTATTCTTTTATTAATCTAATTAACTTAATACAAATAGATTTTATTTCACCAAAAAAACTTAGAAACTTTTTTTCATTCATTAAGCCAATTAAAAGCCTTTGTAAAATAGTTGTCAGCATAATTTCGCCAATCTAATCCGTTGAATCCAAATTTAGACAACTGTCTTTGTGGTGAACCTGGTGATGGAATTGCTAATGCAGTTACTTGATAATCTTCAATTAAGAATACTTTTGAAATCGGAGTTGTAATTTGATTAATATTACCTCCAATTTCCGAGACGAAACGGTCTTGAAAAGCGTAGCTTGCAAGATGATCAAACTGTCCAAATGGATCTTTTCTAGATAAAATAATTTGTTTTTCTAAGTCTTTCATTACACCTTTTGAAGTGCATATTATTTTTCTGACACCATTTTTAATTAATTTTTGAACGCCCTGTCTATTATAATTTTTACGTATTAATTTGGCGTCAAGTGAGCTAAATTCGTGTCGTTCGCAAGAATAAATAGTATCAGAAACTGCAATTTTATTTTGAGTTAAACTTTGTAAAATCATCGCAGGATTTGGAGGTAATACGATTTGGTTGTCAATATTGGCACGGTATAGTCCCCAAAGCCCACTGTCTACACTACCATAAAAGAAGCGAACTGTTCCTTCATTTTGTCGATTCTGTTGTTTTCTTTGATTGTCTTGATTGGTGCATTCGTACACAGGGAAGCTTCCCAAAATTAATTTTGTCGAGCCATTTATTTGTCCTTGTTTTAAGTATGGGTGTGTTTCTATTTCTCCTAATGGCATAATGTCAATATGTTATTTTGCTGAGCTTGAACATTTGAGCTCCATGATTAAATTTTATTATATTTTACTTTTGCCATTTACTATTCTTTATACCATCCTTCATGATAAGTTCCATAGTGGTTGTTGAGAAAATCAAGAACTATATGCCCTACCTGTTTGTTGTATGATGGGAAAAAGTCACCATAAGTTTTATTGATCTTTGCAGTCATTTCAATCTCGTTTCCTTTGTAAGCGTCTATGCAAGGTGAACCGTTATTGTCGTATGTTAATCTTAAATATCTGTCGTTTGAAAGTTTTGCTTCCATACCAAGGTTCAGATAATCACCATCCAGCCAAGTATCTCCAAGATCAAATTTGAAATCCTTGTGTGCACTTGTAAATAAGAATTTAAACTCTTCGAAAAGGGCATCAATATTGATGTTTTCATGATGATTACCCTCTAACAGGATTTTAAAATTTTCAATTTGCATCAGGTTTGTTTTTAATTACTTGTTATTTTTCAAAATCACCAACGGTTTGGTATGATTCTCTTTTAAATGTTTGCCAACGTAGGGCTAAACCATATATTTATTATTTCTGGCTAAACCAT